>JBMOPB010000112.1:0-28487 GCA_049325055.1 Bacillota bacterium | reverse complement strand
TTTCGGAGGCTGTCCACCAAAAACCCCACCTGTCCCTCATCCGGCATCAGCGCGATAAGCCGCATAATCATCACCTCGTGATTATTATGCTCACATAATCCGGCGCCTAGCCGCCCCCCTTTATTTTATCTTTTGGAAAGGGCCCGCCTTTCGAACAGTAGCATTTCAAAAAAACATCCACCACAACAGGATCAAACTGTGTACCTTTGTTTTTGGCCAGTTCTTCCACTGCCTGATCCACTGTCATGGCCTTCCGGTAGGCCCTGTCGGAAGTCATGGCGTCAAAAGAATCCGCCACCGCCAGTATCCGGGACCCCAGGGGTATCTCAGACCCCCTTAGACCGTCGGGATATCCCTTCCCGTCGTACCTCTCATGGTGGTGCCGTATAATGATGCCCGGGTTAGAAAGCCTTTTGATTAACTTTATGGCTTTTTCACCGTCGCCGGGATGCCTTTTTATGACCTCAAATTCCTCATCTGTCAGTTTCCCCCGCTTGTTGAGAAGAGAGTCTTTAATCCCTATCTTGCCTATATCGTGCAAAACAGAGGCTACCTCTATATCTCTGACCGCTTCCTCACTAAGCCCCAATTCAGCGGCAAGCCTTACCGATATTTCCCTGACCGAGTGGGAGTGCCCTCCTGTATACCCGTCATGAAGCTCAATGAGAGAAACCAGTATCTCTATGGTATCCAGAAAGTCCTTTTCCAGCTGTTCTTTCAGCATTTCCTGCTCCGTACGGTCAACTATAATTTCCAGCACGTTAACCAGTTTACCTTTTTCGAAAATTGGTACCGCTCTTTGTAAAATGTATTGAAAGCCTCCGGACGGAGAGGGTTCTTTCTTAATATTCCACGCGTACCGGCCGGTCTCAATGGCTTTTTCCACCGGGCACCCGGGGCAAACCGCCCCTCTGCCCGCCACATCGTAACACCGCTTTCCCACAAGATCCGGGGGCTCAAGCAATGTAAAATTTTTCGTAAAATCGCTGGCGGACGTAATTACAAACTCCGGTGTGAGGACCACCAGTGCAGCCGGAACATGCTCATAAATCAGCCTTAATTTCCTAATTTCCTCCGCAAGCCCGGCTTTGCTTTTCCTGTGCCCCAAGAAACTTCCCCCGGAGATTTTAAAGATTCTTCTGGACATAAATTCCCCCGCAATTGCCGGTATTAATATTTAATCCAATATATAACCATGCTTGCCAGTTCAACGAGAGCCTTCTGCTGCCCCTCATGTGTCTTCCACCAGGAAGAGGGTGAAAACTTGGGGTCCTCCGCCGATACCGTCGTTATTTTCACCCCGGTGCCCTCGAACACCTTTGAAAAAATGTGCCTGGCCCTCCTGGTATGGTAATTTGAGGTCACCAGCAGAATTGATTTTATACCTTTTTCCTGAACTATCCGCTTGACAAACACCGCATTTTCATAGGTGCTCTCGGAATTCCTCTCCAGTATCACGGAAGTCCGGGGAACTCCCAGGTCCTCTGCTTCAAAAAGCATCAAGTCCGCCTCTGCATACCTGGAAGTCAGCCTCCCTCCGCCGGCCATGATTATCTGGTTTGAATAACCTTCCCGGAACAGCTCGGCTCCCTTTGCCACCCGCGGAACCGTTTCCCCACCCAGAATAACAATGGCATCGCTTTTTTGAGGAGTTTCGTCCACAACCAGGCAATGTCCCAAAGCTGAAAGCCAGTAGCTTGATGTAACTAGTATTGATGCGAGAACAATTAATATTATTAGCAGCCTTTTCCTCAAAGACACCACCTGGGTATTATTTCTGTACCGGCGGGAATATATCCTTTTTTTATGTTTATTTACATTTCTTTTATGATTTTTAATATTTTTTTTCAAAACTGTGCAATGTGCAAAAATAAAGAAAAAAGTTGATATAGGATGTCCAGAAGCTGTGAAAAAGGCCTTCTCACCTATTGACCTTTTTCAAAAAATACAATAAATTTATAATAAAATGAGTGAGTACTCAGTCATATCCCTTCAATTGACTAATCAAAAATAACAAGATAAAGGAGGAAACGTAGAAGATGAAGCGCAGCATAAACAAAGCTGCCGTGCTGGGAGCAGGGGTTATGGGTGCCACCATCGCCGGACACCTGGCCAACGTGGGAATCCCCACCTATCTTCTGGACATCGTGCCGGGGTCTTTAACTCCCGAGGAGGAAAAAGCGGGGTTAACCCTGGACAATCCAAAGGTCCGGAACAGGTTTGCCATGAGCGGTATAGCAAACCTGCTCAAGGCAAAACCGGCCCCCCTTTATGTGGCGGATAACGCCAAACTGCTCACCCCCGGTAACTTTGAAGACAATATGAGCTGGCTGACCGAATGCGACCTGATAATCGAAGTGGTGGTGGAAAGGCTTGATATTAAGCAAAGCCTCTTTGAAAAGGTTGAAAAGAACTGGAAGCCCGGGGCGATAATAGCCTCCAACACCTCCGGCCTTTCCATCAACAAGATGATTGAAGGGCGCTCCAAGGAATTCAGGCAGCATTTCATCGGCATGCACTTCTTCAACCCCCCCAGGTACATGCGCCTCCTGGAGATTATACCCGCCAATGATACCCTTCCGGAAGTCAAAGATTTCTCTGTTGATTTCGGTGAGAGGGTCCTGGGCAAGGGCGTCGTCATTTGTAAAGACACCCCCAACTTTGTGGCAAACCGCATAGGTGTTTTCGGAATGTGCGCCACCATCAAGGCCATGCTGGAATTCGGGCTTGGAGTGGACGAGGTTGACGATCTCACCGGCCGCGTTATGGGTCACCCCAAGAGCGCGTCTTTCCGCACCCTGGACCTGGTGGGGCTTGACGTTATGCTACACGTGGCCAAAAACGTATACGACGTGACAAACGACCCGGTTGAAAAGGAAATATTCGAGCCGGTTGAATTCCTCCAGAAGATGCTGGAAAACAAGTGGCTGGGCGACAAGACCGGCCAGGGATTCTATAAAAAGGTCAAGTCCGCCAAGGGCAAGGAAATACTGGTGCTGGACTACAACACCATGGAATACCGCCCCAAGATCAAGGCCAACTACGGGTCTCTGTCCTCGGCCAAGATGTCCAAAAAGCCCGCCAAGCAGTTCAAGACACTGGTCAGCGGTAACGACAAGGCAGCCAAGTTCGCCTGGAAAATCACCAAGCAGCAGCTGCTTTACGCCGCCAACCTGCTGGGAGTGATAGCCGACGACATCCAGTCCGTCGACCAGGCCATGAAATGGGGCTTCAACTGGGACTTCGGCCCCTTCGAAATTTGGGACATTCTCGGTGTGCCGGCGGTTGTCGAGAAACTGAAGGCAGAGGGCGACCCCATTCCCAAGGTGGTGGAAGACCTCCTTGCCAGCGGCAGGACCAGCTTCTACGAAGAAAAAGAGGGTATCCGCTACATCTTCGACCAGAACACCAAAGAAACCGCTCCTGAAAAATTCGGGGAAAACGTTATATTCCTTGATCCCCTCAAGAAGCAAAACAAGGTCATCAAGTCAAACGACGGCGCAAGCCTTATCGACATCGGCGACGGCGTGGCCTGCCTTGAATTCCACTGCAAGGCAAACGCCATCGGCGGGGACATAGTTGAAATGATGAACTACTCCGTCAAGGAAGTGGAAAAGAACTACCAGGGCCTGGTAATTGCCAACTACGGCCAGCACTTCTCGGTGGGCGCCAACATCATGCTGGTTATGATGTACGCCGAAGCCCACGAGTGGGTGGAGTTGGACATAATGGTTAGGGAATTCCAGAACGCCAACATGAGAATGAAATACTGCAAGAAGCCCGTTGTGGCTGCTCCCCACGGCATGGCCCTGGGCGGGGGCTGCGAAATCGTGCTGCACTCCAACAAGGTGGCTGCCTGCGCCGAATCCTACATGGGACTTGTGGAAGTGGGAGTGGGCCTGGTGCCCGGCGGCGGCGGAGTGAAGGAATTTGCCTTCAGGGCTGCCGAACTGGAGCCTCCCGCACCTGCCAGCGTAAAGACCGGCGGCACCAACTCCTACCAGCCCATGGTCAACAGGGCCTTTGAAAATATAGCCATGGCCAAGGTGGCCACCAGCGGCCCCGAAGCCATAGCCCTAGGGATACTGCGGGCATCGGACACCAGGATTGTCACCAACAGGGACCACCTCATCGGTGAGGCCAAGCAAATGGTACTCAAGATGGCTCCCGAATTCAGGCCCCCAGTCCCCAAGACCATCAGCGCCCTGGGAGCGCCCGGTGCGGCAGCCATCGGCGTGGGCATCGAAACAATGAAGTGGGGCCGCTTTATAAGCGACCATGACGCCCTTATCGCAAAGAAGGTGGCCAACATATTAACCGGCGGCGGGGTAACCCCGGGAACGCCGCTTACCGAGCAAAACCTGCTTGACCTTGAGCGCGAGGCATTCTTGAGCCTCTTAGGCGAGCAAAAGACCATAGACCGCATCCGCCACATGCTGATCACCAATAAGCCGCTCAGGAATTAGGACACGGAAAACAATGAAGTTGCGGTATATAACCGACTAAACCACTATGATCTAGGGGGTTTTAATAGAAATGCAAGAAGCCGTAATTGTCAGTGCGGTGCGCACTGCGGTGGGAAAAGCTCCCAAGGGCAAACTGAAGAATTTCCGCCCGGAGCATATGGCCGCCGCCGCATTAAAGGAAGCCCTTGCCCGGGTGCCTGCCCTGGACCCGGCGGAAATAGACGATGTTCTGTTTGGCTGCTCCTTCCCGGAGGCCGAGCAGGGCATGAACGTGGGACGTATGATCAACCTCCTGGCCGGCCTTCCCCAGGACGTATCCGGCGCCACCATAAACCGGTTCTGCTCCTCCGGAATTGAGTCCATCGCTGTAGGCGCAACCCGGATCATGGCGGGGTTTGTGGACGTTTTCGTGGCCGGCGGCGTGGAGAGCATGAGCATCGTACCCATGGGCGGGAACAAGCTTATGCCGGACCCCGAACTGCTCAGGATTTGCCCCGAAGCCTACATGGGCATGGGACTTACCGCCGAAAACGTGGCCGAAAAATACAACATAACCCGCGAAGAACAGGACAGCTTCGCAGTCGCCAGCCACGCCAAGGCGCTGAAGGCCATCGAAGAAGGCCGCTTCAAGGAAGAAATCGTGCCCCTGACCGTTGTTGAAAAGCAGTGGGTGGGTGACCGGATCAAGGAAAAGAGCTTCTTGTTCGACACCGACGAAGGTCCCCGTCCCGGAACCACCATGGAGGTTCTGGCCAAGCTTAAGCCCGTATTCAGGGCCGGCGGAAGCGTTACCGCCGGCAACTCCTCCCAGACCAGCGACGGCGCCGCCTGCGTGGTTCTGATGAGCCGCAGGAAGGCCGAATCACTCGGCCTAAAGCCCATGGCGGTGTTCCGGGGGTACGCTGTGGGAGGATGTCCTCCCGAGCTTATGGGTATCGGTCCCATCGTGGCCATTCCCAAGGCACTGAAGGTGGCCGGCATCACCAAGGACCAGGTTGACCTGTTTGAGCTGAACGAGGCCTTTGCCTCCCAGGCCCTGGCCTGCGTCAAGACACTGGATCTGGACATCAACAGGGTCAACGTAAACGGCGGGGCCATTGCCCTGGGACACCCGCTGGGCTGCACCGGTTCCAAGCTGACCACCACCCTGCTGCATGAAATGAAGCGCAGGAGCGGACGATACGGAGTGGTGAGCATGTGCATCGGCGGCGGAATGGGAGCTGCCGGTGTATTTGAAATGGTGAACTAATTATAATTAGCCACAGATATTATGGAAAACGGGGCTAGGGATTGAAATTGAACAGTTGAATTTAATTGCCAATCCCCAACCCCCAATCCCTAATCCCCAATCCCAAAACATAAAAATTCATTTTTTGAAAGGAGATATTTCAAATGCTTCAAAAAGGCGGAGCTTTCCTGCTTGAAAGCATCAACCCCTCAGACGTCTTCACCCCGGAGGATTTTTCGGACGAGCACAAGATGATCGCCAACACATGTGAAGACTTCATCGAAAAAGAAGTTCTTCCCAGGATAGAAGCTATCGACCACCAAGAGCCGGGCCTTATGAAGGAACTGCTGGCCCAGGCCGGCGAACTTGGCCTGCTTTCGGCCGACATTGAGGAACAGTATGACGGCGCCGACCTTGGCAAGATTGCCTCCATCATCATCACCGAAAACGTGTGCGTTGGCGGTTCCTTTGCCACCGGCATGCTGGCCCACACCGGAATAGGTTCTCTCCCCATAGTGATGTTCGGCAACGAGGAGCAGAAACAAAAATATCTGCCCAAGCTGGCCACCGGCGAATGGATTGCGGCATACGCCCTCACCGAGCCCGGCGCTGGTTCCGATGCTCTGAACGCCAAGACAAAGGCCGTGCTGTCCGAGGACGGAAAGAGTTACATACTGAATGGTGAAAAAATATTCATCACCAACGCCGGATTTGCCGATGTATTTGTAACCTACGCCAAAATTGACGGCGAAAAATTCACCGCCTTCATCGTTGAGAAGGGCACCCCGGGCTTCAGCACCGGTGCCGAAGAAAAAAAACTCGGCATCAAAGGCTCCTCCACCCGCAGCCTCATCTTTGAAGACGCAGTGGTTCCCGTTGAAAACGTGCTGGGTGAAATAGGCAAAGGCCACGTCATCGCCTTTAACATTCTGAACATCGGACGCTTTAAGCTGGGCGCAGGAACCACCGGATCGGCCAAAAAGGCCATCAGGCAGGCCGTCAGGTACGCCAACCAGCGCGTTCAGTTCAAAAAGGCCATTTCCTCCTTCGGAATGATCCAGACCAAGCTTGCCAAGATGAATGCCTATACCTACGCCTCCGAGTCGGTTCAGTACCGCCTGGCCGGACTCATTGAGGACGCCCTGGCCGATGTAAAATCCGGCCCCGAAATGGGCAAGGCCATTGAAGAATATGCCATCGAGTGCTCCATCAGCAAGATTGTGGGTTCCGAGTGCCTGAACTATGTTGTGGACGAATGTGTACAAATCCACGGCGGATACGGCTACACCCAGGAATACCCGGCCGAGCGCTTTTACAGGGACTCCCGCATCAACCGGATTTTTGAGGGAACCAACGAAATCAACCGCCTGATCATCCCGGCCACCCTGATGAGGAAAGCCATGAAGGGCGAACTTCCCTTCATGCAGGCCGCCATGGGGCTGCAGAAGGAAATAATGAACCTCGGCGCGACGCTGCCCGCCGATGATGAAAAGCCCCTCTACACCGAACGCTGCATGCTGCACATGGCCAAGAAGCTCTTCGTCATGGTTGCCGGTACTGCCGCCCAGAAATATATGCAGAACCTGGTCAATGAGCAGGAACTAATCCAGATTATGGCCGACATCGCAATTGAAATATATGTAATGGAATCAGCCCTGCTGCGGGCACTGAAAGCCTGGGAGCAAGACCCGGCTGCCGCCGAGCTGAAAATTGACCTGACCATGGCCTACATGTATGACAGGTGGCCGGTATTCGAAATGCTTGGTAAGGAAGCCCTCTGCTATATGGCTACCGGTGATATGCTGGCGACCCAAATCGGCATTGTCAAGCGCATGGCCAGGTACGTCCCCATCGACATGATCAGCCTGCGCCGGAAGATCGCTGCCCAAATCATTGAAAAAGAAGATTACATCTGTTAGTGACCCAACCATAGCATAGCCCGGACGCCGGCCCTTTAAAGGGATATTGCCCGGGGTTGCAGCCGAATACACACCGGTTTAGCTGTAATCCCGGGCAGGCGTTCATTTTTTTACCCGATTCCAAAGACCTGACTTAATGGCCATTAAGGAGGCCGCCCGTGGCAAGAAGAACAGGGGAAAAATTTATAGTTATTATTGAAGCGGCAATAAGGGTTATTGCCGACAATGGTTATCACGGATCCCAGGTATCCAAAATAGCCAAAGAGGCCGGCGTTGCCGAGGGAACCATATACCTGTACTTTGAAAGCAAAGAAGACATACTGATATCCATATTCAGGAACAAGCTGGGGGAATTTATAGCTACAGCGCCGGGCAAGCTGAACGATATAGAGAATTCATTTGAACAGCTGGCCAACCTTATTTACCTGCATTTTTACCGGCTGCAGAACAACCGTAAACTGGCCCATGTTTTGCAAATAGAGCTGCGCCAGTCGGACAAATCCATCAGAAAAGGAATCTCGGAAGTAATAAAAGAATACTACCTGCTGATTGAAAATATAGTTCAGAAAGGTATCGACAGGGGTTATTTCAGGCCGGACCTGGATCCCAAAGTCTCCCGCAAGGTGATTTTCGGAAGCATGGACGAGGTTGCCACGTGCTGGGTATTGTCAAGTCACAACTATAACCTGCTTGAAATGGCAGAACAGGTATACTGCGCACTGGCCCGGGCGCTCTCAAGGGACGGCAGATACATGCCCTATTCGCCGGATTTAAAACAGTGAAATGAATACAATTTTTTACCATGGTAAATACTAACCTCCGTCAAGGAGGTGAAACCATGCCGCAAATCAAATGCACAGTCACCGAATGTCAGTATAACTCAGATGTTATGTGTGACGCACCGATGATTCAGGTAAACCATAACGGGTCCGACAGGTCGGCGACCTCGGATGAGACAAAATGCGATACCTTTAAGCCGAAGAGATAGTACTTTCGGGGACTGGCGAAACGTCAGTCCCTTATTTCAAATTAAGGCTCAATCAATTCATTCCATACCAGTTAATTATTTATGAAATATGAGTTTGAAAGGGGGATAAAATTGACAAAGCCCGTGGTATCAATCGTTAAATTCCAGGACCCTTACCAGTCAGTTAAAACTGCTCTGGATCTCTGCGGCGGTCTCAATAATTTCCGCAAGCAGGACAAGATTTTAATTAAACCCAACCTGGTGGCCTGGGACTTCGACCTTCCCTTCCCTCCCTACGGCGTGGTCACTACCAGCACAGTTATTTTTGCGCTGGTAAAAATACTGGCCGAAGGGGGCTTTATCGACATAACAATAGGCGAGGGCTCCCTTATGCTGCCCAAAACAATGGGAAACGCCATATTCGGGGTGCTTGGATATGAAAAACTAAAAGAAAAATACGGGGTCAAGCTGGTGGACTTCAACGAGGACAGGTTTGAGCAGGTTGACTGCGGGAACTTCAGGCTCTCTGTGGCGGCAACGGCCTTGGAAGCCGACAAAATAATCAATGTGCCTGTACTTAAAACACACAACCAGTGCAAGGTTTCCCTGGGCATAAAAAATCTGAAAGGGTGCCTGGACAGAAAATCTAAAATGACATGCCACGGAAAAGATGTGGACCTGGACCATACATTCCCCTATTTGGTGGAAAAACTGCCCGTGGCCCTAACTGTCATAGACGGTGTTTACACCCTGGAAAAGGGGCCCGGCAATACCGGAAAAGCATACCGCAAAAACATTATTGCGGCCTCCACCGATGCTCTGTCCTGTGACATAGCGGGCGCGGAAATAATGGATTACAGGGCCGGTGAAGTCGAACACTTAAGGTTCTTTGCGGAAAGACACGGCAGAAGCCTTGACCTGGGTGAGATTGAAATAGCAGGTGAAGATCTGGAAAAACACCGCCGGTTCGTTGATTATGACTGGGAATGGACCGCTGAAGACACCGGCCCTGTGGGATTTGCCAAGCTCGGCATTACGGGGCTGGCCATAAGAAAATATGACAGCTCCCTCTGCACAGGGTGTTCGGTGCAGTATAACCCCATGCTTATACTGATGATGTCGGCCTTTAACGGCCAGCCTTTCCCCGGCGTTGAAGTACTGACCGGCAAAAGACAGACCGCTTCACCCGGTTTTGAAAAAACCGTCCTTTTTGGTAAGTGCTCCTGTTCCCTCAACAAAGACAACCCCAACATTAAAAAGGCCATACAAATCAAGGGCTGCCCGCCCAAACTGGACGATTTCATCAATGCCCTGAAGGAAGAAGGCATCCAGTGCCAGATGCAGGCATACATTATGTACCGCCACCACCTGATGAGCCGCTATAAAAAAGAGGACGGATTTGACCCGGATGACTTCCGGGAGCAGCAGCTATAGCATATGAAAAGATGGCTGATTTCCAAAAGGGTCTTATTGATGTCCAACTGGCTCTATTTCATGTCTGAAAAAGGTTGTTAATATACTATTTTCAGGTATAATGAATCTAAATAAAAAAATGTTCATCTATCCACTTCCCGTTTAACTTTGCAGGCGCCTCCAACCTGCAAACAAAAAAGGCCAATCCGACCCTGGCCTTTTTTGTTTTTCCATGCTTCTTAACGACCTTTTTTATCCAGGGTATAGTTCAGTTACTGAACATTTTTCCCCCTTTATCGAATACTTCCGGCCGCAGAACCCCTATTGCCATTATCAGTGCGCCCGACGACAGACCAATATACAATGGATGAAGGATGCCGGGAAACACTACCGTCCAGGCAACTGAAAGGAGCGGGGGAACGGTAACCGCCCATATTCCGGCCCGGGGCGACAGCCTTCCCGACAAAAACACCGCCCCCATCAGTGGAAGAAAAACCGTAACCCCCCTTAAGGCATTGGAAAGGTAAGTCCAGTCCAGTATCAGGTCTCCCAGAATATTGAAACTAAAAATGCAGGACAAGCCCGCTGCCACAAAAACAATCAGCCTGGCCACGGTGATTTGCTCTTTATCCCCTGCCCCGGGTCTTAATAAAAGGTAAATGTCCCTGCTGAGAAGGGTTGCTATGCCCAAAGCCAGTGCGCTTGAAGTTAGGAGAAGCGAAACCAGCAGGGTCGCCACCCCCAGGCCGCCGATCCAGGCAGGCTGGTGAAGTGTCATAAAAAGTGGCAGGGCGGCTGCCGGATCGATATCCGGGTGGGCTGTTCTCATGTACATACCCACCGCCACTCCCGCTGCCCCAAAGCAGGGAAGAGACAGGGCCGCCAGAAAAGATCCCCACCGGGCAGCCTTCACATTTTTCCCGGCAAACAGCGGCTGTAAAAAGGACTGGGTGGATGTAAATCCAACCACCACTGAGGCCCCCCCGGCCAGTTCCGAGAGTACGCCCCGCGGGAACATGCTGAACCAGGGGAACTCAGTAAAACTATCCTTCATCCCCTCCATTCCTCCTATTAAAGACAAGCTGGCAGCTCCCGCGATAAAAAGAGTGACAGTTAGAAGGGAAAGCTTGATCATTCCAACCAGGGCAGCCCCCATGTAACCCCCGCCAACAACCAGAACTACCGATAAAAAGGCAAACAGAACCAGCCCTCCCAGGGGCGGTATAGGAAACATGGATGTCAAAAGGGGCACCGAAGCCAGCATCTGAACAGTCATCTGTATGAACATGCCCAGCACGGTAAAAACCGCCACCCAGGGGGCCACCACGGCCCCGAAATACCCCGACATGTACTGCGATATGGTTTCCACCCCTTTTTCCCTCAGCGGCCGGGCCAGAAAAAGGGACAGCAAAAGGCAGGCGGCGCCCGCCCCCAGTGTAAACCACAGCCCGCTTATCCCGTACCTGTACGCCATCTGGGCCGTGCCTATAGTTACCGTACCTCCGGCAAAAGCCCCCACTATGCCTGCAAAGACCATCATAGCCCCAAGTTTTCTTCCGCCAACGATGAAATCCCCGGATGACTTGACCAGCCTGGTGGAATATACCCCCACCATACTGATGACCAAAAGCGTGACACCTATACTGGCGTAATGCGCATTTCCAAGCAATGAACCACCGGCTTTCAATATAGTAATTGCCATTTAATTCCATGTATGATATTATTTGCTTCCGGGGGAGATGTGATGATTTTTCTTACCATAAAGGTACCATCTGCTTTAACCAGGCTTATTGATAAAAGGGCAGCGGGCATTTTGCTGGCCGCCCTGGCGTACATCGGCCTTTCGGCAGTTCACTTCCCGCAAGACTTAAGCCCGCTTGGCGCCAAACTGATCACGGTGCTTATTACCATGCTGATTATCTGGATAACCGAATCAGTTGACTACTCCACCAGCGCATTCTTTTTACTGGGAATATTTACACTGGCAGTTACGGGCTGCCCGGATCCCACCAATGGCGGAAGCCCCATGGGGACCAGGGAGGCCCTGGGAATGTCATTAAGCGGGTTCAGTTCCGAGGCCTGGATAATGGTAACGTCTGCCCTCATCCTGGCCTCAGCGGTAAAAGAGAGCGGCCTGGGGGAGCGGATAGCTTACTACATTCTGCTTCTGGCAGGCCCAAGTCCCCGGCGGATACTGCTGGGAACCCTGTTAATGTCATATGTGTCAAGCATTTTTATCCCGGCCCAGGCGGCAAACGCGGCTTTGATGTGCGCGGTTTCACTGAGTATCCTGGATATATACGGCATTGAGAGAAGAAATAATTTCGCCAAGGCTCTTCTTCTGACAGTGGCTTTCGGAACGGGTATCGCCGGCATTGGAATACAGACATCAGGCGCCCCCACTATTCAAACGGCAAATTACCTTTCCGAGGCTGGCTACAGAATCAGCTGGCTTTCCTGGTCCCTTTACGGATTGCCTTTTTCGCTGGCGGCCGGATTCATACTGTTTTTAATTATTTCCACCAGGTTTCCATCCGGGGGACTGCCCGGAGGCTCAGCACTGATAAGGAACAAGATATCGGATTTGGGTCCGCTGACCCCGGGGGAGCTGAAGCTTGCCGCAATTATGACGGCAACCACGTTTCTTTGGGCCACGGAGCAGAAACTCCACAACATTGACAGCAGCACCGTTTCGGTTGCCGCCGTGATAGTGCTTTTCCTTCCCTTCATAAACATTACCACATGGGACAGGCTGGTCAAAACCATAAACTGGGGAACGCTTTTTCTTTTCGGGGCAGCCATTTCCCTTGGGCAATGGCTTTTAAAAAGCGGGGCCGCAGCCTGGACGGCCCGGAGCGCAATGAGCATGCTGGACCTGGACAACTTTGGCATTGTCCCCATAATGGCGCTATCAATAGTATTCTTTTCCCTGATATCCCTTACCTTCTCGGCCCGGGCGGCTGCGGTGGCCGCCCTTGTACCCGCGGCCATCGGATTTTCCCAGAGTCTTTCCGAAACCCATGGCGTTACCGTGTGGGGATGCACCCTTATACTTTATTACGCCATTCAGTATTCAGTACTGCTGCCGGTCAATACCCCCATGTCCATGATTGCCTATTCCAGCAATACTTTTACGGCAAAAGAAATGCTGGGCATCGGGGTCCCGCTGATAGTCACCCTAATGCTTCTCACCCTTGTTTTCACCAAAACGTACTGGCACTGGATGGGCCTTGTATAGCAAGATTAAAAAGCTAATAGTTATAAGGAAAAACACCTATTTCAAACCATTGGTCTGTGGTCATACCTACCTTTTATAATACCACATTTTACAGCCAGCAGCCCCAAATTAATGATAAACCTCCGGATTATAAATATCTTCAGGAGGGTTTATTATTTTAATTCAAAGAGGAATAACTGTACAAAAATGGCTTATATGCTGAAGAAAGGAAGATACAGAAAAATGTCGAAAAAGTAAGTTATAGATTATTCAATTGAAAACTAGGCTTGTTATTTAGCTTTTTGAACAGTATCCACCAACCAATACATTCAGGGGGTAGCCTCATGGCAATGGATGAAAAAAGCAACAAACCGGAACCGGATGAGATTGAACAGGTCAAAAAACGCCTGCGCCAGCTGGAGGCGGTGTTCGAACACTGCCACGACGGCATAAGCATTGTGGACAGGCACGGGAAAATACTGTCTTCCAACCCGGCCATGCAGCGGCTATACAAAATGGCGGCGGAGGATTACGTCGGGAAAAACGTGAACGACCTGGTTTTGGAGGGAACCTTTAACAACAGCGTTTCAGCCCAGGTGATTTCTACCGGCCGGCCGGTAACCATTCTGCAGGAAGTCAGCTCGGGAACCAGGTGCCTGACAACCGGGGTCCCTGTTTTCAATGAAGAGGGTCAGCTGGAAATGGTGGTAGTCAATAGCTATGACGTCACCGAGCTGTATGCTTTAAAAGAAAGGTTGCGGCAGTCGCAAAAACTGGCCGGCGGCTACCAGGCAGAGCTGACGGACATGCGCATAGCCCAAATGCAAAAAGAGGACATAGTGGTAAGAAGCAAAAAGATGCTGGACATACTTGATTTGGCCCGCAGGCTGGCGGCCGTGGACACTACGGTATTGATAGTGGGAGAGTCGGGTACAGGAAAAGAGCTGGTGGCCACCCTGCTGCACAGGGCCAGCCCCCGCCGGTCGGAAAAGCCATACATCAAAATAAACTGCGGGGCGATACCGCGGGACCTGCTGGAGGCCGAGCTTTTCGGATATGAGCACGGCGCATTTACGGGCGCCGCCAGGGATGGAAGGTCGGGACTGTTCGAGCTTGCCGACGGGGGGAGTGTTTTCCTGGACGAAATCGGTGAGCTGCCGATTGATCTGCAGGTCAAACTACTGAGGGTTCTCCAGGAAAGGGAATTCAACAGAGTAGGCGGTTCCAAGGTGGTGAAGGTTGACGTCCGGGTGATTGCTGCAAGCAACAAAAACCTGGCAGAACTGGTCAGCATGGGGAGATTCCGGGAGGATTTGTACTACCGCCTGAACGTGGTCCCAATCAATGTACCCCCGCTGCGTGAGCGGGTGGAGGACATTGTAGCCCTGGCCCAGCATTATGTCCGGAATTTCAACCGCAAGTACGGCCTTGAAAAGGTTCTTTCGGCCGAACTGATAGATGTTATGGAAAGCTATACCTGGCCCGGGAATGTGCGGGAACTGGTTAACGTGGTGGAAAGAATGGTGGTGACAAGCAAAGGGAACATATTGGGGGCCGAGGAGTTCCCACTGGACATTCCCGTGCCAAAAAACTGTCACGTGGGCCGGGAAATAAACATCAAAAAGGTGAACATACAGGAAGCTGTGGAGGAAACTGAAAAACATGTCATTGCCGAAGTGCTGCAGAAAAGCCGAAACACCACCATCGCAGCGAAAAGCCTGGGAATAAGCAGGGCTACTCTTGCCAGGAAGATGCGTAAATATGGTATGGGAAGGCGATGATTGTATCAATGTTGATTATTTGTATCAACATTGATACAAATATGTATCAAATATGAGATTTTACCAGTTGTAAAAAGCTAATTGTGTGCCCGCGCTCCACAAGTAGCTTTTATATTTTTCTGGCATCTGATTTGCTTATTGTTTTTTATAAATACAGAATCACAAAACTATTCAAAACTGTAAGAGCATACGCAAAAAAGGAGTGGGTCAAAAGTGCAGTCCAGCATTCCGGTATTGAAGAATTACATAGGAGGAGAGTGGCTGGAGTCAAAAACAAAGGAATTCCTTGAGATAAGGAACCCTGCCACGGATGAAATCCTGTCCCTGTATCCTCTGTCTACCCTTGATGAGGTTGACGCAGCGGTGGCCGCAGCCAAAAAGGCCTTCTGGGGATGGAGGTCCATGCCTATGCCAAAGCGCGTCCAGCTTATGTTCAAACTTCGTTACAAGCTGGAAGAGGCCAGGAACCACCTTGCCAGGACAATCTCGCTGGAGCACGGGAAAACATTCGCCGAGGGGCTTCAGGAGATTGAGCGGTGCCTTCAGTATGTTGAAGACGCCTGCGCCGTGCCGGAAACAATGAGGGGTGACTACACCGAGGACATTGCCAGGGGAGTGGATGAGTACTACATAAGGGAGCCGCTGGGAGTCTTCGTCATACTTCCTCCCTTCAACTTCCCCGCCATGATTTCTTCCTATTTTGTCTGGCCTATAGCCTGCGGCAACACAGTGGTGGTAAAGCCCAGCAAATATTGTCCCAATACTATGATAGAAATAGCTAAACTGGTGGAGGAGTGCGGCTTCCCCAAAGGGGTGGTCAATGTGTTGAACGGCAGCGGTTCAGTAGCCGGAAACAGGCTGATCACCCACCCGGATGTGGCCGGCGTGACATTTGTGGGGTCTTCAGGAGCCGGCCAGAAGATATACGAAATTGCCTGCGCACACGGCAAAAGGGCCCAGTGCCAGGGAGGGGCGAAAAACCACCTGGTGGTCATGGAGGACGCCAGGCTCGATGAGGGCGTGGTGCGCAACATAATAAACTCCTGCTTCGGTCATGTGGGAGAAAGGTGCTTTGCCGGCTCGAACGTTCTGGTTGTTGAGTCCATATACGAGGAATTCAAGGAGAAGTTTTTAAAGGCGGCACAACATCTCAAGGTGGGCTGCGGCCTCGACGAGGGTGTCACCCTTGGCCCGGTGGTGGACAGGGAGCACCTTAACCAGATTCTCAAAGAGATTGATCATGGGATTAAAGAAGGAGCGAAGCTTCTGCTGGACGGAAGGAATGTTAAGGTTGAGGGCTACCCCAACGGCTGTTTCCTGGGCCCCACCGTTTTTGAGGCCGAGCCCGGGATGCGCATTTTTACCGAGGAAATATTCGGCCCGGTAAGATGTCTTAAAAAAGTAAAAGACTTAAAGGAAGCTATTTCCATAATTGACCAAAATCCGTTCGGCCACACCGCCGTAATATACACCGAAACCGGCAAGTACGCCAGGGAGTTTATACGCAGGACCAACGTCGGCCAGGTGGGAGTAAACATCGGCACACCGGCCCCCATAGCATTTTACCCGGTGGGCGGCAGGAAAATATCGGGCTTCGGGTCCACCAGGGGCCGGGCGGCGGATGCCGTTGACTTTTACACCGATAAAAAAGTTGTGGTGTCCCAGTGGCTTAAGCCTATCAACCTGGGAGACGACGAGAGTTTTGTGTGGTAGCCGGTTGAATATCTTATTCTTCAGTTGAAGGAGATGTTTCAAAGTGTCGGTTTTGGCAGTTACCAACATTGGCACCATTTTAAGCGGCAACATAGACAGCCCCGTCCTTGAAGGAGACACAATTATTGTAGCAGACGGAAAGATACAGGAAATCGGAGGTCAGGGTTTGCTGGGCCGCCTCAAGGCAGATCAGGTGGTAGACGCCAAGGGGACCACCGTTATACCAGGGCTCATCGACTCCCATGCCCACCCTGTACTGGGTGATTTCACACCCCGCCAAAAGTCACTTGACTACCTTGACAGCTCGGTTCACGGCGGGGTCACCACTATGATATCGGCGGGTGAGCCCCATACTCCCGGGCGGCCCAAGGACCCGGCAGGGACGAAGGCCCTGGCGGTCCTGGTGCACAAGTGTTACAAAAACTTCAGGCCCACCGGACTGAAGATGCATGGCGGGGCGGTGATACTTGAAAAGGGCCTGGAAGAAAAGGACTTTGCCGATCTTGCCGGGGCCGGGGTGTGGCTTGTGGGCGAAGTGGGGCTCGGCAGTGTGAAAACGCCGGAGGAAGCTGCCCCTATGGTCCAGTGGGCCAAAAAATACGGAATGAAGGTGGCCATGCACACTGGGGGTACCTCCATTCCGGGCAGTTCGACGGTTACGGCTGATATGGTGCTTAAAATAAACCCCACGGTGGTGTCCCACATCAACGGCGGCACCACAGCCATTCCGGTGGAGGAAGTGCAGAGACTGATTGATGAGTCCGACCTGCCGCTGGAGATAGTTCAGTGCGGCAACCCCAGGGTGGCCGACTATACCGCAAGGAAGCTAAACGAAAAGGGCCGGTTGGATAGAATTATTATCGGAAACGACTCCCCCTCGGGGACCGGCATTATCCCTCTGGGGATTCTGAGGACCATCGTGCAGTTGTCCTCCATGTCGGGAATTCCCGCCGAAAAGGCAGTGGCCATGGCCACCGGCAACACGGCCCGTGTGTTCGGCCTGAACACCTCAGTGATTGAGCCGGGAAGAGAGGCCGATTTGGTAATTATTGACGCTCCCCTGGGGTCGGTGGGGGCGGATGCTCTTAAGGCAATGGAGGCAGGTGACCTTCCCGGTGTTTCCATGGTTATTATCGACGGGGTAATAAGGGTGAAGGTAAGCAGGAACACCCCTCCGTCCAAGCGTCAGGTGGAGGTAAGGTAGAAGCCGCTGCCAGGGGGGACTTGATATGATCGAGGTGGACGCTGAAAAATGCCGGGGCTGCGGTGTATGTGAAAAAAACTGCCCCGCCGGGGCCATCAGTGTAATTGACCGCAAGGCGGTAATAGATGAAAAATGCGTAAAGTGCGGAGTATGCATTCGCGTGTGCAGGTTTGACAGCCTGATCCGCACTGATCTTACGGCCGAAGGGGCGGTAAAGTGTGCCCACTGTCCGGTCCAGTGCGAGATAAAACCCGGTTTTTACGGAGCATGCCGGCGCTATGTAAATGTGGAAGGCATTCTGTTGAGAGGAAGGCCGCTGGTAACAGACCCGGTCCCGGTCCCGGAGATGATCCCGCAAATTACACGGCCCCTCATAACCGGAGTCGGATCCGGGACGGAGTACCCATGCTGCCGGCCAGCCCCATATATAATGATGGACACAGTGGAAGGAATAGACGTAGTCACCGTGGTAACCGAGGCCCCCCTTAGCTACAGCGGTGTGAAAGTCAAGATTGACACCAACTTTCACATCGGAGAAGAAGGGGCCAGGGTGCGCCGGGACGGCCAGGTGGTGGGAATGGTGGAAACCGAGGAGTACGGATCAAAAATGATTTCCATCGGCGGCGCCAACCTGCTGACCGGGGAGTCGGGATTTATAGTCGCCAGGACTATAGTGGATGTTTGCAACGGCGAAAGGGTTACCCTCAAGGTGGAAAAAGGGGCAAAGCTGGAGGTCCAGGTGGGGAAGCCTCCAGTAATAAACGGTCAGGCAGACACCAAGATGCGGGTGGGGTGCGGGAGCGCCACCATAGGGATGTTTGCCCCCCAGCTTGCTGCGGCGGTGGACGAGGCCATCATACTGGACCACCACGTGGTGGGGCTTCTTTCGGAGCACCTGGCCGGGGAAGAGGTGGGGCTCAAGTGGAGCGGTGTTATTCCCAACGCCCGTAAAAGCACCAGGGGCCGTTACTTTGGAGATCATGGAAACGGCTGGGGAGGCACAAGCATTCAAAATCCAAGGGACGCCATACTGAAGGTGGACATGAGCGTGGCCTCCCCCGGAATTAAAATACTGGTCACCGAAACCACCGGCCAGAAGGCTGCTTTGTTCACTGTGGACGGAGACGGCAGATTGGAGGAAATACCGCTTACCCCTAAGGCTGTGGAAGTAGTTGAGCTTATCAGGTCCAACTGCGAGGACGCCAGGGTTTCAGCGGTTTATACAGGTGGAACCGGCGGCAGCGCCAGGGCGGGGGTGAGCAATTACCCCATCAAGCTGACCCGTGCCGTTCACCAGGGTGAGGCCAATCTTACCATCGGCGGGGCGCCCACGTTTATACTGCCGGGAGGTGGCATAAACTTCCGGGTCGACGTTGAAAAGATTGTGCCCGGGGCCTTTACCTGGGTTCCCACTCCGGCAACCGTTGCGCCGGTTGAATATACCATGACTTTTGAAAAATACCGTGAAATAGGCGGGCATATTGACAAAACAGTCAGGAAAAAGCAGGAAGACTAATTACATGCGATAGAAATATCAGCTTAATTTGTCTTTTTCAAATCCTCACCTGACCGGGCTGTCCGTTAAGCAGGCAGCGGTCTATGCAGGGAGGTGTTTTAAAATGTTTTCACCCTTTAACTACTACCAGCCGGAATCGCTGCCCGAAGCACTGTCACTTTTGGCGGCATTGCCCCAGCCTAAAAAAATTCTGGCCGGAGGTACGGATATCATTCCGGCCCTCCGACGGGGTGACCTGTTTCCGGTAAATGTAATAAGTCTTGTCAGGCTGACCGAAATGAAACAAATAAATGTTGATAACGGGGTTGTCCGTGTCGGGGCTATGACCACCTTTACAGATCTGACTTTGTCCCCGGTATTTTTAGGGTCTCACAGGCTGGTGGCCGAGGCGGCGTCACAGGTGGGAGGCCCGCAGATACGCAACCAGGGCACTATAGGCGGGAACATTGTGAACGCATCCCCCGCCGGCGACATGCTTCCCCCACTGCTGGCGCTGGGGGCCAGTGTAAGGCTCCTCCGGGAAAAAGGCGAGCGGGTAGTCTCCCTGGCTGACTTCCTGTCTGGTGTGGGGAGCACCATCATCACCCCGGATGAGATATTGGCAGAGATTATTTTTCCCGTCCTGCCCGGGAACTCTTCCAGCGCCTTTGTCAAACTGGGCAGGCGCAACAGCCTGGCCATAAGCCGGATAAGCATGGCGGCAATTTTTGTATATGATCCGGAAGGACGGATTGAGGAAGTCCGTCTCGCCCTGGGCGCGGTTGCCCCGAAGCCTGTCCGGGTGCCTTCGGCCGAGGCCATGCTGAAAGGGCAGACTCCCGGTCCGGATCTCCTGGAAGAGGTCATTTCGGAGGTTGGAAACTCCGTTGCGAAGATTCTGGGCGACCGCCCCTCCGCTCCCTATAAAAGGGTAGCGGTGCGGGGGGTGACCCGCCAGGCCCTGTGCGGAGTTGATTCGCGCTTCAGGTAGCCCTGTCCGTAAAGAATGCGAGGGCCTGTCAGCGTATATCACTGATATTTTTGATTTGTCTGTATTTGTCGAAATTTATGTGTCAGGGTGAAATGTATGGTTAAAATGCAACCCCTTAACATAATTGCAAAGGTAAACGGGTTGGAGGTGAACCTCCCGGTAAGCCCCAACCGGCGGCTTCTGGACATCCTGCGGGAAGACCTGGGCCTTACCGGCACAAAGGAAGGCTGCGGCGAAGGAGAGTGCGGCGCCTGTACCGTATTGCTGAACGGGCGGCCGGTTAACGCCTGCCTGGTGCTGGCGCCGGAGGTAAACGGAGCGGAGATCACAACCATCGAAGGCATCGCCAGGGACGATAAGCTTCACCCCATACAGGAGGCCTTCCTGGAAGCGGGAGCCGTTCAGTGCGGATACTGCACCCCGGGAATGGTTTTGACAGCCAAGGCTTTGCTGGACAGTAACCCCAACCCGGATGAAGCCGCCGTTAAAACCGCCATATCCGGCAACCTTTGCCGGTGCACCGGGTATGTCAAAATTGTAGATGCCATCCGGCTGGCTGCGGTAAAACTGACTGACGGGGAGGGAACGGTATGACAGGATCTGGAGGAGTGGGCAGTGATGAGGTAATTCCGGTGATAGGCCAGAGCTGCCGCAGAGTTGACGGAGTGGCCAAGGTTAAAGGAAAAGCCCTGTTCGCCGCTGACCTTAAGCTGAAAGGATCCCTGCACTGCCGGGTGCTGCGCAGTAGTGTTTCCCACGCCCTCCTTAGCCGGATAGATTACTCCCGGGCACTGGAGGTTCCGGGAGTGGTGGCAGTCTACACTGCGGCCGATATCCCGGGAGAAAACAGGGTTGGCATTATAATCAAGGATGAGCCGGTTCTTGTTGAGGACCGCATACGCCGGGCCGGCGACGCCATGGCCCTGGTGGTGGCTGAGACCGAAGAAGCCCTGGAGGAGGCCCTGGGGAAAATACATGTAGACTACCAGCCGCTCCCCGGGCTTTTTTCTCCCATATCGGCCATGGCTGAAGGGGCACCCTCAATACACGGGAAGAGCAATATACAGTCTAAAACCAGGATCGCCACCGGGGATGTGGAGTCCGCATTGGCAGCAGCCAAGGTTGTAGTCACAAGGCGGTATACAACCCAGATGGTTGAGCACGCCTACCTGGAGCCGGAGGCCGGGGTGGCGCTGATGGAAGACGGTGTGATCACTCTGTGGGTTTCAACTCAAAACCCTCATTATGACCGCCGCGATGTTGCCCGGGTGCTGGGAATCGGGCAGCACCGGGTACGGGTGGTGCAGGCCCCCACAGGCGGTGGTTTCGGCGGGAAGCTGGATATCTCTGTTCAGTGCCTTCTGGCCCTGGCGGCATTCAAGACAGGCCGCCCGGTGCGCATGGTGTACCGGCGCGAGGAATCCTTTCAGTCCTCCCCAAAGCGCCATCCATACATTATTGATTACACCAGCGCCTGTGACGCCGAGGGGCGGCTCCTGGCGGTCAAGGTTAAAATAATAGGAGACACCGGGGCATACGCCTCATACGGCCCGGCAACATTAAAAAGAGCGGCGGTTCACGCCGCAGGCCCTTACAGGGTACCCAACGCCCTTATCGAGTCCTACTGCGTCTATACCAACAACCCCACCGCCGGGGCCATGCGCGGATTCGGAGTGCCTCAGATGGCCTTCGCCCACGAAACCCAGATGGATCTTGTGGCTGAAGCCCTTGGAATTGACCCGTTTACCATACGGCTGCGGAACTGCCTGAAACCCGGAGATACAACAGTTACCGGGCAGCGCCTTTCTCAGAGCGTGGGAATCAGGGAAACCATTGAGAGTGCACGGGAAAAGGCGCGTGAACTGGGCATGCTGGAGAAACCGGCAAAAAATCAAGGTGTGGGTGTTGGCTGCATGATGTACGGCATAGGCAACACCGGGGCGCCGAACCCGGCCGGGGCCTTCCTCGATTTGCTGGAAGACGGGACCGTGCTGGTGCTGACAGGATGCGCCGACATTGGCCAGGGGTCAAGCACGGTACTGGCACAAATGGCGGCGGAAGAGATTGGTGTTGATATAAGTGATGTGGTCGTGGTCTCCGGGGATACCGGAGTAAGCCCCGATGCCGGGGCCACCTCGGCCAGCCGCCAGACCTACATTTCCGGAAACGCCGTGTGCATGGCGGCACGCCAGGTAAGGGAGATACTGGTCCGGGAGGCGGGGGAAATTCTGGAGTCGGGTACTGAGAACCTTCAGATTAAAGGCGGCCTGGTTTGGCGCCAAGGGGAAAAAACCCCGCTGACGGTGAAGGAAGTTGTTTCCAGCTGCCGTAAAAAAGGAATTCTCACACTGGGAAGCGGCTGGTTCAACCCGCCTACAACAGGGCTGGACGGCGCCGGGCAGGGCGTGCCTTATGCAACATACAGCTTTGCTACCCAGGTGGCGGAAGTCAAAGTGGACGAGGAAACCGGCAAAGTGGCCGTTACCCGCCTGGTCGCAGCCCACGATGTCGGGCGGGCCATCAATCCCCAGTCCGTGGAGGGACAAATAGAAGGGGGATGCCTGATGGGTATGGGCTATGCCATAATGGAGGAGGTGAAACTGTCCGGAGGAGTGATAAGTAATCCACGCTACGCCGAGTATCTTGTTCCCATGAGCCTGGATATGCCGGAAATACATGCCATTATCGTAGAGGATCCGGAGATTACCGGGCCGTTCGGGGCAAAAGGAGTTGGCGAGCCGGCGTTAATCCCCACTGCTGCGGCCATAGCCAATGCCATAAGCAACGCTCTGGCCGCCAGGTTTTATGACCTTCCGCTCACGCCGGAAAAGATTGTCGCCGCTTTGGAATCCAGTAAAGAATGATATAAATAAGTCAGCCTATTCTTGTGTGAAGGAGGTGAAAAAATGCAGGGTCAGTTAATCGGTTGGGTTATATGGTTTTTCATCCTTGTGTTGTCAGCTTTTACAGTACCTTATTATCTCCTGTCCAATGTCGCCAAGGTATACGGAGCTTTCCTTTTCTGGGGTGTATTCGCCATAGTGGCAATCGTCAGCGTCGGCATTATTACAAGTAAGTGGAGGGATTGATTAAATGAAGGCTTCTTATATTTATATAGCCTTGCTGATATACTTTACTGTTGGAACGGTGGTGGCGGTTTACGCCAAACGGGGAATGACCCATGGAGTAGCCGACTTCTTCATAGCCAACAGGACCATAGGCGGTTTTGTGGCCGCCCTGACTTACAGCGCCACTACTTACAGCGCCTTCATGATGGTGGGCCTGGCCGGCCTGACGTACATAGGCGGAGTGGGCGCCTGGGGCTTTGAGCTGATTTACCTGTCCGGCCTGGTGCTGGTGGCGTTCTTTGGCCCGCGGTTTTGGCTGGTCGGCAAAAAGTACGGATATATAACCCCCTCCGAACTTCTGGGTGACAGGTACCAGAGTAAGGGACTGCAGATACTTGCAGCAATTGCATCGATTTTATTCTTGATTCCATACAGCGCCGTTCAGTTGATCGGTATCGGGACGCTGATGGAGGGTATGTCCAAGGGAGCCATTCCGTTCATGGTAGGACTGGTGATAGCAACCTTTGTAACCATTGTCTGGGCTTACATGGGAGGAATGAGGGCGGTGGCATGGACCGACTCGCTGCAGGCCCTTTTAATGATCGTTATCTCCACTCTTTCGGTGATCTTCGTGGTTTACGGAGCCTTCGGAGGATTCGGGGGGCTGTTCGAAACCCTGGAAACCAAGTTTCCCAAGTGGCTGACGGTTCCAGGACCGGGATTCTTCAACCACAAGGCGTTCGTGGCACTGGCCCTGCCCTGGTTCTTCTTCTGCCTGTCCAACCCTCAGGTCAGCCAGCGCCTGTTCATTCCCAAGTCGCTGAGCGCCATGAGAACCATGGTGATGGGTTTCCTGGCTTTCGGTTTTGTCTATACCTTTATCTCCATCATCTGGGGACTTTCCGCCCGGGCGCTTATTCCCGGCCTTAAGAGCGGTGACCTGGCCACTCCCAGCCTGCTTTCCCTGGATGTCATCCCCACAGGAATTTCTTTGCTGGTTATGGTGGGAATTACGGCTGCGGCCATCTCCACCACCAACTCCATCATTCTGACACTTTCATCAATGGTTTCACAGGATATCCTGAAAGTATCAAACCCCGATATTGAGGAAAGCAAACTGTTTGCCATAGGCAGGGTATTCGTTCTGCTGTTTGCCATAGCCGCATTCCTCTTCGCCACTTTAAAACTGGGGTTGATAGCCGTTCTTTCGGTGGCGTCCTCGGCAGGGCTGCTGGTTATCGTACCCTCGATAATCGGCGCATTCTTCTGGAAGAGGGGGACAGCGGCGGGGGCAATAACCAGCATTGTTGTGGGAGGTATAATCGCCTTCTGGTTCCAGTTCGGCGGCGTTAAGCCACTGGGCTGGGGGCCCGGAGTCTGGAGCGGCATCGTCTCGGCCTCACTCTTTATTATCGTCAGTCTGCTGACCGCTCCCCCCAGGGAGAAGGCCGAGGAGTTCATTGGATATATAAACAGCATGCTTAAAGAAAAGAACGCCATCTAAATAATATTAACACCAGGGGGGAAGGTGGACGGTTTCGCCTTCTCCCCTATAATTCACCGGGAGGTAACTAAACATGGAAACCAGGCCTGAAATCAGAAAAATTTACACCATTATCGAAGAAACATGGGCCGAGGGACAGAAAAAACTGGACAAACCGGCCCGTAAGGCGGCTGCGGCAGCAGTGTTCAAAAACCCTTACGCCGGTATGTACCAGGAAGATTTGTCTCTTCTCTACGACTGGAGCGAGGAACTGGGTGAGATGCTGACCAAAAAAGCCATTGCAGCACTGGGAATTGAGCCTTCGGCGGTACACAGCTACGGTAAGGCGGCCATAGCCGGCGAACAGGGAGAGCTGGAACACTGCGCAGCACTCATGCACCCAAAGCTGGGCAAGCCTATGAGAGAAAACGTAGGCGGAGGTAAGGCCATCATACCTTCTTCCAAAAAGATCGGCTATCCAGGGGTGGCCATAGATGTGCCCCTGCATTTTAAAAACGCGGCATTTGTCCGGTCACACTTTGACGCCATGGAGGTGCGGGTTCCTGACGCTCCCAGGGCTGATGAGCTTGTTCTGGTAGTGGCGGTGACGGATTCCGGCCGGCCTCTGGCCAGGATTGGCGGGCTTAAGGTGGAAGAAATAAAAGGCGAGGACGGACTTCGCTGATACTAACCCCAGGAGGCCGGAAATGCGGGTTGGAGGTAATTTATGTACCGTGAAATAGCCCCCGGAAAAGTTCTACTGGATTACGGCCCTATCTCCATGGTTATAGAGGCTTCCACAAAGGGAAGCCCCATGACCGCTGCTGCCGTAACGGGGGCTGTTACGGCCATACGCCAGTTGGAAGAACTCTCCGCTGTAATCAACAGGGGAAGGGTTTTAGCATCCCGGGCATCCATTGACCGGACAAACCCGGCTGTGCTGAACAGCATGATTGGATCAGCCCAGGCCACCGGCGAGCCGGATATCACCCCCATGGCCGCGGTGGCGGGCGCCATCGCCGACAGGGTTCTGGAAGCCGTTACCGGCCAGGGGGCCACAAGGGTTATAGTCAACAACGGCGGGGATATTGCCTTTCGACTCGAGCCGGGCACATCAATGCGGGTCGGGGTTGTAACCGACCTGACCTCCGGAAAAATCACTCATTTCCTTGATCTAAGGGAAGATTACGGTTTGGGCGGAATAGCCACCAGCGGCTTCGGGGGAAGAAGTTTTACCAAGGGCATATCTTCCGCCGTGGTGACCCTGGCCAGGAACGCGGCCCTGGCCGACGCCTGCGCCACCATGATAGCAAACGCGGTAAACGCCGACCATCCGGAAATTATCCGTGTTCCCGCCGAACATCTTGACCCCCTTACCGATATCAGCGGCCAGATGGTGACTGCCGGAATTGGCCGGATAGACCCGCCAACAGTTCAACGGGCCATTCTGGCGGGAAAAAACAAATTCTTTGAATACAGGGACAAAGGACTTCTGTTCGGATCCTTAATCGCCCTACAAGGGCATTTATGGACGTTTCCCGACCGGATCGCAAAACCCATCAGACAAAACGTATAAAAAATACCGAATTAATTCAAAAAGAAAAATAAATATGTTTAGCAGATTAAAGGTGCCGCGTCCGGTACCTTTTTTGCGTAGAAAATATACTCTTATAAAACTACGAGTGTTTTTGAATTAAATAATAGGTTTAATGCACATCAATGTAACATGGCTGAAATGCCGTAAAAAAAAGGCTGCGGCGGGTAACCGCCTGCAGCCCGGGGAAAAGGTTATTATATATCAACCGAAACGTTTATTTCGGGTTATGCGCTGCGATACAGCTTGGTCAGAACAAATTCCCTGTGTCCCAGAGCTTCGTTTGCTGTGAAACGGCCGTTGCAGGTGCGGATCATCATGTCCAGGAGAGCGTCCGCAGCCTGGTCCAGGTTCATTTCACGGCGCAGTACGCCGCTTACGTCGACGTCGATATGCTCGGACATGGTGGATACTGTCAGCGGGTTGGCAGAGAGCTTGATGACCGGGATGATGGGGTTGCCGATGATATTGCCCTGGCCGGTGGGGAAGAAGTGTACAACAGCTCCGGAAGCCGCCCACAGGGTTACCGCCTCGGCAGCAGCCGATGATGTGTCCATGAACCAGAGACCTTTTCCGGTGGGTGCCTCAGCAGGCTTCAGAACTCCCACGTATTTGCACCTGCCGATTTTGGTGATATTTCCAAGAGCTTTTTCTTCAATGGTTGTCAGACCGCCGGTAATGTTGCCCTTGGTGGGCTGTGATCCGGAAAGGTCAACACCCTGGCTGAGGATAAACTCGTTGTACTCGCTCCATATCTTGTAGAAAGCTTCTCCTACTTCGGGAGTGGCGCCATGGGCTTTGACAATATCTTCACCGCCGGTGATTTCGGAGGTTTCACCGAAACTTAAGGTTGCGCCGGCGTCAAGCAGTCTCTCAAAAGCACGGCCCACTGTGGGGTTGCCGGCCAGTCCGGATGTGGTGTCGGACTCTCCGCACTTGGTGGATACGTACAGCTCATCCACGGTGCAGGGAACTTTTTGCAGTTCGGTTGCCCACTGCACATATTCCTTTGCCTTGCGGGAAGCCATTTCGATAGTCTTGAGATCGCCGTTGCGCTCAATTGCAAAGCCTGCCACCGGCTTGCCGGTCTTGGCGATGCCTTCTACAACCACATTGGTCCACTGGGGCTCAATGCCTATTACAACAACGGCTGCAACGTTTGGGTTGCTTCCAATTCCGATCAGAGTCCTGAAGAAAAGGTCAAGGTCTTCGCCGAACTGAAGGCGGCCGTATGCGTGCGGCAGAGCGATGGTTCCTTTGATATTGTTTGCCACAGCTTCGCAAGCTGCGTTGGAAAGGTCGTCCAGGGGAAGTATCACAACATGGTTGCGGATTCCAACCCTGCCATTCTCACGGCGATAGCCTAAAAAAGTCGGAAATGTCAATTTTACCACCTCGCAGTCTTAAGATTATGGATGTGGACATGTTCGCCCACTGCTATGTCTTGTACGGTTTTGCCGATGCTGACGCTGTACTTTATGATTTTTTCGCCGGCTTTTACAGGCACCAGGGCAATTTTGTGGCCCAGGGGAATGTCGCTCTTGGAAGTTACAGTAATAGTGCTGTCATCTTCCATTACCCAGCCCTCTACGGTTTCCCCGGCCTTGATATCGGTGACGGCTACTCCCACGGAATCATTCTTGTCATGTACGATAAATCTGGTCATTTAGTGGTCCCCCTCTCGTGAAGAATTATAATTGGCTAACTAACCGGGCAACAAAACGGTATAAGAGCATTTCTCACCTCCACTGCCACGGAAAATACCCTTATATTGCTCTATATTATGGTAGGAGGTCTGTGGTACTACCAATTCACATAAATATTGTACTCCCGTTTTTATTTGATGTCAATGAGATTACCAACAAAATCTAAACCACTTTTTTATTTTTTTATTGAATAGCGAGATCCGTGCTTGCACACGGATCTCGTCGAATTTCTTTTGCAGTTT
>JBMOPB010000111.1:0-28884 GCA_049325055.1 Bacillota bacterium | reverse complement strand
CGGTATTGAAGTTGTTATGATCGGCACACAGACCGGCAGGAAAGAAGAGTATGAAACAATCAGCGATCTGGTGGCCGAGGGGACCGTGGTGCTGGACGACGCCAATCCCTCCGAGCTGGAAAGGTTCATGGTGCAAAAGGGAGCCCACCTGCTGGTGGGAGGGGTCAAGGAAAGGCCCCTGGCCTACAAGCTTGGAGTTGCCTTCATAGATCACAACCATGACCGGAAACACCCCCTGAGCGGATTCGTGGGGGCTGTTAATTTCGCAAAGGAAGTATACTCCACCCTCTGTTCCCCTGTATGGAAATACGTGTGAGGCAGCCCGGAATAAAACCTCCGGCTGCAGGGAGGAGCTTATGAAAACAAATACTCCTGACTACCGCAATGTTAATGAAAACCCATGCAAAATGTGTATGCCCATGGGAGGGATCATTCCCTTCAAGGGGGTGGAAAAATCCATGGTTATAATCCACGGCTCCCAGGGCTGCAGCACATACATGCGCCGGCATATAGCCGAACACTTTAACGAGCCCATTGACGTTGCCTCATCCTCGCTTAACGAAAAGGGTACCATTTACGGCGGGGAAAAAAATCTGAAACAGGGACTGGATAATCTGATCAAGGCATACAGGCCCCGGGTGATCGGGGTCCTGACCACCTGCCTGGCCGAAACCATAGGCGAGGACATCGAACGGGTTGCGGCAGAGTACCTTCTGGAAAGGGGAATCACCTACTTCCCCCTGATTACGGTGCCCACTCCGGGCTACGGTGGCACTCACAGCGAGGGGTACTGGCTGACAGTAAAAAAAATAGTGGCCGGGCTGGCCCGGGAAACCCCCGGGCACTCCGGAATAAACGTAATAGTACCCAATATCAGCCCGGCCGATATCCGGGAGGTTAAAAGGATACTTCATCTTGTGGGGGTGCGATTCACTTTGCTGCCGGATTTTTCCGACACACTGGACCGCCCCTTTGAGAGGCCTTACAAAAAAATACCGGACGGAGGAACCTCGCTGGAGGATATTTCCCGCATGCCCGGGGCCGCAGCCACCATTCAGATGGGGGTGACCGCTGATGTGGGAATATCGCCGGGAAAGTACCTGGAAACTGAATTCGGCGTGCCGCTGTACAACATACCCATTCCCATGGGTATTGAAAACACCGATCTGTTTTTAGACGTTCTGAAACAGATTACCGTGCGTGAAGTGCCCGAAAGCCTGATTCAGGAGAGAGGGAGGCTCCTGGACTGCATGATCGACTCTCACAAGTATAACTCCCAGGGAAAAAGCGTGATATTCGGCGACCCGGAACAGGTTTATGCAGTTTTCATGACGTGCATGGAGAACGGCATATACCCGGTGGTGGTGGCCACCGGCAGCAAAACCCCCAGGTTTTTGGAGTTACTTCAGGCCCGTATTCCGGACCTTCCGGGGAATTGCAGCATCCTCAGCGAAACTGATTTTTTTCATATCAGGCAAGAAAGCGTCAAACTGGAGGCCAATATTGCCATCGGACATTCGGACGGCAGGTACCTGACCGAGAGGGAGGGCATACCCCTGGTCAGGATGGGTTTCCCCATTCACGACCGGATTGGCGGCCAGAGGCTTTTATCTGTGGGATATACCGGGACCACCATGTTCCTGGACCGGGTAACCAACACACTGCTTGAACAAAAGCATAAAAACTACCGGGCTTCCATTTACCGGAAGTTTTATCAGGGCGCCGGGCTGGATGAGCGGTGCTGTACGGAAGGTTAAGGTGAAGCATATGAACTGCCTGTGTGACGTAAAGAAAAACATGAACAAAAACCCGGCTCCGCCGGATTTGCCGGAAGAGACCGGCAGGCATCCCTGTTATTCATACGGGGCGCACCAAAGGTACGCCAGGATGCACCTGCCGGTGGCACCCCTGTGCAATATAAGCTGCAACTATTGCAACAGGCAGTATGACTGCCTGCATGAAAGCAGGCCGGGTGTTACCAGTGAGGTGCTGACCCCGGACCAGGCCCTGCAAAAATTCAACCAGGTCAGGAAAAAAATAGAAAGCTTAAGCGTGGTGGGGATAGCCGGGCCGGGAGACGCCCTGGCCAACTGGGAAAGCACCTGTGAGACCCTGAAACTCATACGGCAGGCCGATCCAGGAATGATTTTCTGCCTGTCCACAAACGGGCTGATGCTGCCCCACCGCTCCAGGGAAATTGTTGAACTGGGAGTCAGGCATGTGACTGTTACCGTCAATTGCACCGACCCTGCCGTCGGGCAGAAAATATACGGGCATGTGCGCTATCAGGGCAAAAAATATGAGGGGGCCGGGGGGGCCGGGCTGCTGATCGAAAACCAGATGGCCGGGATAAAAGACCTGGTGCGTTACGGTGCTGTTGTAAAGGTAAACATTGTGATGATAAAGGGGATCAACGACTTTCACATTCCCGAAATAGTAAAAAAACTAAAGGAGCTGGGGGTGTTTATAACCAATATAATGCCCCTTATACCTGCCAGGGGAAGCCTGTTTGAGAACTACCCACAAACAGGAGTAAAAGAACTGAATAAAATGAGAAGCATATGCCAGGCCCACTTGAGGCAGATGTACCACTGCAGGCAGTGCAGGGCCGACGCCATCGGGCTTTTGGACAATGACAGGTCTTCAGAGTTCAGGATCACAGCCCCGGAGAGGGAGGCAGCCGGCTTGCCGGACAGCGGCCGGCAGGCCAGGGCGGTGTAATATGTACCCCAGGGGCTGGATTTTCTGGTCAGAATCCAGTAAACGTCTGGAGATATAAGAACTTAAAAAAGGAGAAATCAGCTATGCCAGCGGAGATTGCGGTACATGTGGGGGAAAGCGGTGAAACCGCCTCCCTGCAGCAAAAAGGCAAAATAAGAGTGTACAGAAAATGCCGGGGCAAATGGGATGTGTCAAGGGAAAAGGATTTTTATATGGAAAAGGACCTTGGTATTAAGGACCTGCGCGGCAAGGTGGGTGAAATTCCGGAATTCCTGTCGGAGTGCAAGGTTTTAGTGGCTCTGAACGTGGTGGGAATACCGTATTTTGAATTGGAAAAGTACGGTGTAAGCATATGGGAATTTGAAGGCAGTCCCCACCAGTTTCTGGACTACATACTGGAAAAGGAGGAAGAAGACAGACAAAGCAGGGAAAGAACCAACGTAAACCCGTTTCCAGTGGAAATATCCAGCGGCTGTTACAGTGTTTCGATAAAGGAGATACAGGAGAAAAACACGGGATTCACCTCCAAGCAGGCGCTTCTTCCCTTTTTGCGAAAAGGCGGATTTTTCTCGCTGGAAGTGATTTGCAACCACATCCCGCCCTGGCTGGAAACGGAGCTGGTAAGCCGCATGTTTTCCTGGGAGGTCAGGACCTCGGGCCTCAATGAAATAACGCTGACCATTACCAGAAGGTGCTGCGGGTGATCATATGAAAATAATTGCAGACGGCCGGCCGTTTGGGTTTTGACGAAAAATCCATGGCGCCCGGCCGGCCGGGCTGCAATAATTTATTGGAGTCCGGTGCAGGCGTATTTATGAAGTCTTTATATGTGGTATAATTATACTACAGCAAGTATAACGGTGGGGGACGCCCGGAATGCGCCTTGCCTATAAAGTCTGGATAGAACATAATGGAAAAGTTTTCGGGGAAGGACCCTATACTTTGCTTAAAGGCGTTGAAGAGACAGGGTCTTTAAACAAGGCGGCTTCCCGGATTGGAATGTCTTACAACCAGGCCTGGCGCCTTATAAAAGCCATCGAAGGCAGGCTGGGTTACCCCCTGATCCACCGCAGGGTCGGGGGTGCGGCGGGCGGGGGGTCGGAAGTGACGCCTCAGGGCCGCCTGCTTATGGAAAGATACAGTTTTTTCAGGGAGGGTCTGAAGGAACAGCTGGAGCAGCTTTTCCAGAAACATTTCGGGCAGGAATAAAAACACGGCCTCGCTATACTCATGCAAATATAACGATCTGGCCATCCTTTGGTGAATGGGGGAAGAGGATGAAAAGGACGGTTATCCTTAAATCAATAGTAGCAATCTTTGCGTTAATTATTACCGGATGTACGGGCGGCAATAAAGAGCCGCAAGACCGCTCTCAGCCGGTAAACCTTACTGTTTCGGCGGCGGCCAGTCTTTCGGAGGCGGCGGGGGAACTCAGTGCCCTTTATGAGGCAAAGCATCCCGGAGTTAAAATCACATTCAATCTAGCATCTTCCGGGACCCTGCAAAAACAGATCGAGGAGGGGGCGCCGGTAGACCTATTCATATCCGCCGGCACATCACAGATGGATTACCTTTCCGCCAGGGGCCTGATTGAAGAAAACACCCGTGTAAACCTGCTGGGAAACAGGCTGGTGCTGGTGGCCGGGAATGAGAGCGGGATCACCGGGTTTAATGATCTTGCAGGACCGGGGGTGTCCAGGATCAGCATCGGCACGCCGGAAACGGTCCCTGCCGGAAGCTACGCCAGGGAAGTATTGATAAGCCTTAATCTCTGGGAGAAGCTCCGGCCAAGAATTGTTCTGGCAAAGGATGTTCGCCAGGTGCTGGCCTACATTGAGACCGGTAACGTGGAAGCCGGCGTGGTATACCGATCCGACGCCTTATCCCGCAAGGGTGTCAAGATAGTAGAAGCCGCCCCGGCAGGGTCCCATAAACCGGTTGTTTATCCCATGGCGGTCATCAAGGACTCCGGTAATAAAAAAGCCGCATCAGAGTTCGCCTCTTTTCTGGCTGGGGATGAAGCGGCAAAAGTTTTTGAAAAGTACGGCTTTGAACCGTTGAAAAAACCTCCAACTTCGAACCTCTAAATTGCGTGGTGTTTTGTTATGCTTGCAACAGACTTTGACTGGAGCCCGGTCATCCTTTCCCTCAGGGTTGCCGCGATTGCGGTGTTAACTGTAACCTTTACCGCCGTGCCGCTGGCCCGGATGATGGCCCGCCGCGACTTTTCCGGCAAAGAGGCGCTCGAGGCTGCCATAACACTGCCCCTTGTGCTTCCTCCTTCTGTAATTGGATATGGCCTTTTGATGCTTATCGGCAAAAACGGACTGTTGGGCAGTACCCTTTCGGAACTGGGCTTAACCCTGATATTCACCTGGTGGGCGGCGGTCCTGGCCTCCACCGTGGTGGCCTTTCCCCTGATGTACCAGAGCGCCAGGGCAGCCTTCTGCAGCGTTGACGCCAACTACGAGGGAGCAGCCAGGACTCTCGGGGCCAGCGAGTTAAGAATTTTTTTCACGGTAACCCTCCCTTTGGCCCGTCCGGGGATTTTGGCCGGACTGGTGCTGTCCTTTGCCAGGGCATTGGGAGAGTTCGGCGCAACACTGATGGTGGCCGGGAACATACCGGGGCAGACTCAGACAATTCCGCTGGCCATCTATTTCGCGGTTGAATCCGGCGACAATTCCACGGCCGGAACGCTGGTGACCATAATGACATTGTTCAGCTTTTTTGTGATATTGATGGTAAATCGCCGGGCAAAAGTACAAAAAAATTGATTGTGTGGTGGTGTAAAAGTGCTGGAGGCGTATTTTGAAAAAAAACTTCCTAATTTCACGCTTGAGGCCGGGTTTTCGGCGGGGAATGAGATCATGGTATTATGGGGCCCTTCCGGAGCTGGCAAGACAACCGTTTTACAATGCCTCGCCGGGCTGCAGGCCCCCTCTTCGGGTTATATAAAACTGAACGGCAGGGTGCTGTATTCTTTTGGGGCGAAAACCGACGTCCCCACAAGGCTGCGAAACGTGGGCTACCTTTTTCAGGACTATGCCCTTTTTCCCCACATGACGGTGAAGGGGAACGTAATGTACGGGACCAGGTGCGGGAGACACAGTGACCGGGGAACTGCTAATGGGATTGTTGATCTTTTAAATTCCTTCGGGGTCGGTCATCTTATCGACCGTTATCCCCGCCAGCTTTCCGGGGGGGAAAAGCAGAGGGTGGCCCTGGCCAGGGCGCTTGCCGCAAAGCCGCATCTGCTGTTGCTTGATGAGCCGTTCAGCGCCCTGGACCGGAAAACTAAAATCACACTCAGAAAAGAGCTGAAAAAAATACACCAGGACTGGAAGATCCCTTTTATACTGGTTACTCACGACGAGGAGGACGCCAGGTTTTTGGGAGACAAAACTATACTGCTGGAAAACGGAAAAGCCGGAGAACACAGTATTCCGGCTGCAAGAAGCGCCGGATTTTAGCACGGGACCAGCCCGCAGTTCTCCAGTATTCTCTCGCCCTCCGGGCTGGTTAGGGTTTCTATGAAATTGCCGGCCAGTACCCTGTGGGAACTTTTTCTTGGTACGGCCACCGCGAATTCTATGGGGGCTCCCCGTACCAGGGTTACTCCTCCCCCTTTTCCCGAAACGGTCACTGACACTAAAGAATACTCATCGGCGTAGGCAGGGTTGGACAGGTTGACCCTGTCGGGAAGGTTCACGTAATTAAACCCGAACTGCTCGGCCACCGAGGAATAAGCGAAAACGTAGTCAACCCTTCCCTCCAGCAGTGCCGCGCTGGAGTCGATGGATTTGGGGTATATCATGTCGTTTGTGCATTTTTCATTCAATATATTGAAGAGGCCCGGCCTGCCGTAGTATTTTTCCGCCAGCTGCCACACCATCAGCGTTCTGTAACCGCAGGGGTCCAGGTTGTGATCCGACCTGGCGAAAAGCACACCGTCCTTTGCCAGTATGTCAAACCAGTTATCGCGGCTGATGGCTCCGCTGTGCAGGGAAAACTCGTCGTAGGCCAGCACTATCCGGTCGGTGGCGAAAACAAAAAAGATGTCCACATGTTCCGGTACAAGAAGGTCCTCAAAAACATGGGGGTCGGCCAGGGCCACAACATCCGCGTCCCGGCCCTCAAGCACGGCGTGGGCACATGCCCTTGAGCCCGCGTAGTCGAGGGTTACCTGGACTTCAGGGTATTTTTCCCTGAAAAGGTGCACAATCTCCTTCATCGGCTTTCTCAAAGCTCCGGCATGCAATATTTTCAGCGTATTCTCGCCTGACTTCATTCGGGTCCTCCCCCGGCTTCTTATTTGTTACCGGCCTGTTATCTTTGTCAAGCTTTTTATAGAGGGAAATAAAACACTCTATCTGCTTTACCCGGCCTTCCAGTATTCTTGTCCAGCGGTCCAGAAGAACGAGCCCTTCCCCGGTCAGCCGGTACTGTCTTCTGGCAGGTCCGTATTCTCCGTGCTCCCATCCGGAAGCCACCAGACCCTCTTGATCCATTCGCCGCAGGGTCCTGTAAATCGTTGCGGTGTCCGGGTCGCCCTTCACGCAGTCCATCCTGGCGAGCTTCTGAATCAGTTCATAGCCGTGGGAAGGGCTTTGGGCCAGCAGCAGCAAAATGGCTGGCTGTACCAGCTTCTCCAGTTGTATGGCCGGGTAATCTCCGGCCGTTTTGTCCCCTTTTTCAGTGCGCATTGGACCACCTCATCCTGCGGGTAAATGGTTTTTAAAATATAGCCAGGAGCTCCATAGGAATTCTGAGGAGAATTTCCTGTACGGGGGTTTCAAGGGGGCGCGCCCCCTTGCTTCAGTGCGGGGATGAGGACGTGATACCGTCCGAAGGGGGGCAGCCCCTTTTTTTAAAAAAAGAATTTGGTTATATATCGCAGTGCCAGGAATATTATAAGGGCGGCCATTACCCCCTTGACAATTCCTTCCTTCAGGTACTTCTGAACGTATGCCCCGGTATATGTTCCAAGTAGGCCGCCAAGTCCGAACAGGGCTCCCAGCGCCCAGTCAGGAGAGACGTTGGCCGTTGATCCCACCGGGGTTAAGGCCAGGAACGAATAAAAGGCAACCCCGGCTATGGAAGTGATGAATGTGCCGGCAAGGGCCGCCCCCGCCACGGTGTATACAGGGAGGCTCAGTATGGAAACGCAGAACGGCGCGATAATGGCTCCGCCGCCTATTCCGTATACACCCCCGATAAGCCCCACCGCAAGGGCCAGTATGAAAATGGTCATGGTTCCGAAGGAGTATGTTTCTCCCCAGAACTCATATTCTATTTTTTTCAGTGAAAAAATTTTGGTTTTAACCACGGCGTCCGCCGGTAAGCCAGCCGCGATTTTCTGGTTAGTCTCGCTCCTTATCTGATCAACCCGCTCTTTAAATTTTTTCTCCAGGGCCTTGTTTTGGGCCTTTTTATTTTTTGAGCCGCCGGTGAACTCTAAAAGAAGCCTCACTCCAAGATATAGCAGAACAGTTCCAACAAACAGCTTGAACGCCCTGGGGTCCGGAAGGTATTGTATTCTCACCCAAGATCCGAGGAAAACTCCCGGAAGCGTTCCCGCCACCACCAACCAGGTAAGGGGCCAGGCCATTCGCCCCTCCTTTATGAACCTGTAAAGCCCCCCTGGTATGGCCACAATGTTGTAAATGAGGTTTGTGGGGCTGACCGACGGGCTGGTATAGCTTAGCACGCTTATTTGAAAGGGCAGCAGCAGAAAGGCCCCGGATACCCCTGCCGGGGCCGTCATGGTTGATACCAGAAAGGCCACCAGCGGCGGGATGAATGGGTTTACCTCAACACCCGATACGGGAAAAAACATTTTATCGCCCTCCCGTTTTTTCTATACCTATGTGCAGCATGCATATAGGTGTATTAAAATTTTATCATAATGTTCATTTAGTCACAATATCTATAAGTATTGGCAGTAATCACCTGAAATCAACAGCAGGAATAAATCAGAAAATGTTGAATTTATATAGGGTTGTAAGAAAGATGGAGGAGTTTGCATGCAGTTGTCCGCACTGTGCGACGCCATTGGCGCCAGCCCTTCCGGAGACATGGCTGTGGAAGTCACCCATATAACCAATAACTCCAGGGACGTCCGGGAAGGTTCTCTTTTCGTCTGTATCCCCGGACTTAAAACCGACGGCCATAATTTTGCCGCCGAGGCGATAAATAAAGGCGCGGTGGCTCTTATCGTGGAAAAGGATGTTCCCTGCCAGTGCCCCAAGCTTTTCGTTCCCAACGCCCGGGTGGCCCAGGCCGTTGCGGGCAGCTGCCTGTACGGGAATCCCACCTCGCGGATGGAGCTTATAGGTGTGACAGGAACCAACGGCAAAACCACCACCACTTACATGATAGAGTCAATACTGAAAGCAGCCAGGATGAATACCGGGGTTATAGGGACAATCAACTACAGGTACATGGATAAGGTGATACCGTCGGAGAGGACCACCCCGGACTCGGTGCAGCTGCAGAAGATATTCAGGGACATGCTTGACGGCGGGGTCAGCGCCGTTGTTATGGAGGTATCTTCCCATGCCCTGGAGTTGAACCGTGTGGACGGGTGCGAATTTGACACGGTGATACTGACCAATATAACACACGACCATTTTGACTTTCATAAGGATTTCAACAGCTACTTGCATTCCAAGTACAAGCTGTTCCAGATTACAGCCAAAATTGGCATAAAAAACAATAAAAAACTGGCCGTCATCAACGCCGACGACCCTTACGGCATGAGCTTCCTGGAGAAAATACCCTATGCCGCCGTCACTTTCGGGATTGACTCACCGGCAGACTACCGGGCTTATAATATAACCCTTGGCCCCGGCGGTTGCTCTTTCGACCTTGACGTAAAAAGCAGCTATGTGACCAGGGTTAACCTCAACATGCCTGGCAAGGTCAACATTTACAATGCTCTTGGCGCCATAGCCTATTCCTTTGAACGAGGGCTGGACATCGAGATAATCAAAAGGGGGCTGGCAGCCCTTGCCAATGTGCCGGGAAGGTTTGAAAGGGTTAACTGCGGCCAGCCCTTTGATGTTTTGGTGGATTTTGCGCACAATCCTGATGGACTGGCCAATCTGTTAACATACTGTGAAAAGAGGGCCGGTTCAAGAAGGATAGTGGTATTTGGCTGCGAAGGGGGGAAAGATACCACAAAGCGGTCCCTGATGGGGGAAATCGCGGCTCTTCATGCCGATATAAGCATAATTACCACCGATAACATGTTCAGTGAAAGCCCGGAAAAAGTGGCTGGGGATATAGCTGAGGGTTTAAAGAAATACGGAAAAATAGCAGACATGGATTATTTCATCATAACTGACCGCTATCAGGCCATAAAAACCGCGCTGGAGCTGGCCCGGGACGGCGACGAGGTTTTCGTGGCCGGCAAGGGGCATGAAACGTCCCAGCTTTACTATGATAAATTAATACCCTTCGACGACAAGGAAGTTATAAGAGCCATACTGACCAGGGCCCGTAATTTTTCCGATCTGCCCGTGACGGGTTAGTAGCCCGAAGGGAGCAGGAATTGCGGGTCGGAATCCAGAATCCAGAATAAAAGCGTAAAGAACACCCGTACCACGCTACCGGGTGTTCTTGTTTGTTAAAGCGGCTCTACTAACATTCTCCTGGACATAAGCTTGGACGTAAAGCTCCTCCAGATTTTCAGAACAGCTTTTTTACTTCATGGCTGATTTCATTACCGTTTACCGTGACAAGTATATAATGAAAATACCCTCCCTGGTCCGGGCCGTCGCCCAGGTAAATCACAAGGCCGGATTCTCAAGGTTTATCCTGCCGACAATGTCCGCCAGCACCTTGTTTCCCTGCCGGCCTGACCGGTCCGGCAGCATCTTGGAATCTCCGAATACGGCAAACGTGAAAGGCTTTATCTGAGGGGACGGGGTGTCCAGATTTTGGGTTGCTGTTTCCGGCCCGGGTTGAAGGTTGACGTGCGCCGGCCTTAACATAAGCAGGGCGGGGGCAGCGGCAACAAAAAAGAGAAAGATAAGAATAAAAAGCTTCCTGCGCATGATTATGCTCCCCTGTTTCAGGATAAATTAAAGATAACAACAGTATATATTCGCTCAAACGGAAGTTGCAATTATTCATGGTGTGGATTAGTTTGGTTTATTGCTATTATTTGAATTTTATGTCGATTTAAACATGAAAGTAGTACTTTAACAAATCATAGACGATCCGGACATAATTGAGCATAGCTCAAAACAGGTGTAATCAGGTTAGATGTCTTCCGACAACTTATAACGCTAAACTAATGTGTTAGATGCCTTATCAGGTAAAACAAAAATGCATAAAAAGTTCTGGACTGAGCGGTAAGTAAGTGGTAATATATATTTTGTATATCTTGAGATTGATCAAGGTTCAATTATTCTATGGGATTTCAACCATCCCGGGGATTTTTCCATGAAAATATAGATTGAAAAAGGGGGGGATTCAAAAAGTTGATTTAAATGAGTTTTTCTGGTAGAATTGTTGAGGTTGAATAACTTCCATAAAATATATGTGAATGTGCGTGGAATGTTACAAAGCTTTATGGAATAAGCTTCTAAAAAGAGGACAGACTATTTTAAAATAATCTTGTGAGAAAGGGGTTATGCTTTGGACGGTTGGTTGTTTTATACGCTTACGGCTATTGTTACCTTATCCGAAGCGGTAATCCTGTTCGTTTTGATGTACTACTACTTCGTATCAATTTTTGGCTGGAAAAAACATGAGGAACAAAAAGACTACACTCCGCAGAAACGTTTTGCACTGATAACCGCAGCACATAACGAAGAGGCAGTTATCCGCTATCACATTGAAAGCCTTAAGAAACTGAATTATCCCAGTGAACTTTACGATATATACATAATAGCCGACAACTGCACGGACAACACAGCAGAAGTGGCCCGCCAGGAAGGTGTGAACGTTTTTGAACGCTTTTCCAAATTGCGGGGCAAAGGATACGCTCTGGAATGGATGTTTAACGAATTAAATAAAATGGAAGAAAACAATTATGACGCCATCTGCCTGTTTGATGCGGACAACGTGGTTTCTTCCAACTTCCTTCTGGAGATGAATGCAAAATTAAAGCAGGGCTACCGCTCCATACAGGGTTATCTTGACACCAAGAACCCCAACGACTCGTGGGTTACAGCCTGCTACGCAACCGCATACTGGTCCATGAACAGAATGTGGCAACTTGCACGCTACAACCTGGGGTTGTCCAACGCACTGGGCGGCACCGGCCTCTGCCTGGAGTACGAACTGATAAAGAAGTACGGCTGGGGCGCTACCTGTTTGACCGAAGACCTGGAATTCACCATGAAGCTTCTGCTTAACGGTATAAAAACGGCCTGGGCCCACGACTGCAAGGTATACGACGAAAAGCCGGTGTATTTCTCCCAGACCTGGAGGCAGCGCACCCGCTGGCTGCAGGGCCACTGGGACGTAGCTCTCCGCTACATGATCCCGCTTTTAAAGAAGGGTATCAGGGAAAGAAAGTGGTATCCCATAGACGGAGCAATATACCTCTTTCAGCCTTTCCTCATCATGACAATGTTCTTGAACATGCTGATCACCGCCATCGCCATGTTCTTCCCCGAGCCCATCTATGCTTCCCCCATTGCCTCAATGATGCCGGGATGGTTCTGGGTGCTGTTCGGAGTTGTGGGTTACAGTTATCCCATGCTGGGGCTGTACCTGGAAAAGGCGCCAAAGGAAGCTTATTATTACTACATAACCTACCCGATATACGGCCTGACCTGGTTCCCGGTTACCATAGTGGGGCTTTTCAAGCACGGCAACCAGTCCGAGTGGGCGCACACCCTTCATACAAGGGGAATATCCATAACTTCCCTGGAATGACGGCCGGCATAAAATAAAGGGATAAGTGGAAAAATGTCGAAAGTGAAAAGCAACGAATACATTTTTGTATTTCGTTGCTTTTTTTGTTACCTTTTTGGAGTTTCTGACGTCTAAACCATATAGACATATTTTCGGAGGGGATAATTTGTACAGCCTGAAATGGATGCCCGGACTAATGAGAATAATGGTTTCAGCCCTTGCAATGCTGGTTCTGTTTCTTTCTTGGCCTCAAGCGGCTCCGGCGGCGCTGCAGAATGACACGGTTTTGGAGAGCCGGCCCGTGGCGTACGGCCTGACGTATGAAAAACGTTCGGTAAGCGCCGGCGCAGGCCAGGCACTGGTATACATCTTAAGGGCCGACCTGACAAACCGGTATCTAAAAGTAAACACAATTGTCGGATCAGACGGCACCCTTGCCAAAAATGCCAGGGTCACCGATATGGCGGTTGCAAACGGAGCGGTGGCAGCCGTGAACGCCGATTTTTTCCAGATGGGGGAAAGCGGGAGGCCCATTGGAATGACCTACAGGGACGGGCGTATGATAACCAGTCCTCCCCTCACCAGCAACATGTTCGGCTGGGCCATCAACGCAGACGGCACTCCGGTCATCGACCTGTTCGGTTTCAGTGGACAGGTTGCCGCCAAAAACGGTGCCGTGTTTCCGCTGGCGGGCCTGAACAAGCCGCTGTACCTTGTTCACGGGGGCGCCAGTTCCCACCAGGATGCCCTTTTAATGTATGACCGCTTCTGGGGGACAACCAGCAGGGGCAAGCTGGCTGATGGTGATAATGTTGTGGAGGTTTTCGTAAACAGCGGGTCGGTTGTACAAATACGAACCAACCAGCCAGGCGCCGCCATTCCTGAAAACGGCTATGTTCTGGCCGGCAGGGGAAAGGCTGCGGATTTCATAAAAAACAACATTAAGCAGGGGGACAAAATTTCATTAAGCTACACGGTTACTCCAAACGGGGATAAAATATGGGCCGGCACCGGCGGGTGGTCGCTGCTGGTGAACAAGGGCCGTGTGATGGACAATTTTCCGTCTGACATAAACGGGCCCAATGCCAGGACAGCCATCGGCCATTCCCGGGATAAAAAGACTTTGTTTCTGATCACAGTGGAAAAGAGCGCCGAGAGCAGGGGACTCACACTGGACGAACTGGCCGAATACATTGTCTACCTTGGGATTGACAGGGCCTTGAACCTTGACGGCGGAGGTTCCACCACCCTGGCCGTGAGGCCCCTGGGTGAGGAAAAGCCGGTATTGGTCAATAAGCCCCAAAGGGATACCCAGAGGTTTGTGCCCACCGCCCTGGGGTTTTTCTCCAGCGCCCCCAGGGGGAGCCTTGCCGGGCTTGTGCTGAAAGGGCCCGAGGCTCTTCTTCCGGGAGACAGCGCCTCATTCGTTATTTTTGGTTATGACAGCCGCTACAACCCCTACCCCGTTGATCAGGAGAAGGTTAAATGGTCGGTGGCTTCAGGGCCGGGCCGGTTTGAAAAGAACGTGTTTTCCTCCGGTGAGGGTGGGATGGCCGCTGTTTCAGCCGGCCTCGGGGGAATGCAGGTGACAAAGACGGTGAAGATACTGGGCAAAGAGGATTTCAGCCGGATTACCGCAGAACCTTCATCGATTGTAACACCTCCCGGCAATACCTCGGAAATAAAAGTAAGGGCTATTGGTGCGGACGGCACGGTTTACGATCTTTCACCCCACCATTATACTGTAAGCGTGGACCCCGGGATTGGCAGGTTTGAAAACGGCAAATTCAGGGCGGCGGACACTCCCGCATCCGGTGTGGTAAAGATAGCTTTTAGCGGACATAACGTGACGGTTCCGGTAAAGGTGGGCAGGGAGGACCAGTCGACGTACAGGCACAATCCCGGCCAGCCGGGCACACTGACGCTGGGGGGGCTGACCGTCAGGTTCGGCTCCGGATCCTTCAGCTCGACGGCCATCGTTACGGCCCAGTACGGCGGGGAGCTATCAGGCCCCATCCCTGTAAGGTATAAGTCATTGGCGGCAATTACCCTGCAGTCCCCGGACGGTTCGGCCGCTCTCGGCGAACCGGCGCTGCTGACCTGGAAATACCAGTCCGAAAAGCCGGGGAGGGTAACGGTTATCCAGTTTAATGGAGGTTCGTGGCAGGAGCTGCCGTCAAGAGTCATTGACAATGAAAACACCGTGGTCACCCGCACCTGGCGCCTCGGCCCCGTGGCGCTGGTCAGGGATGAAAGCCAGGCGCCGGCTTTTTCGGACATGCACAGTCACTGGGCGGCCGGAGCCGTTTCCAGGCTGTCGGCGGCCGGTATTGTCAGCGGTTACCCGGGGAATGTTTTCGACCCCTCCAGGCCGATAACCAGGGCCGAGTTTGCTGTGTTAATCTGCAAGATATCCGGATGGCAGCCTCTGCAGGGCATTCCGGAGTTTGCAGACAAAAGCGGGATACCGGAGTGGGCCCGGGGCTATATAATGGCTGCGGCTGATAAAGGTGTGATATCCGGCTATAAAGAGGACGGCACATTCCGTCCCGCCAGGCAGATGACCAGGGCCGAAATGGCGGCTGTAATCAGCAAGGTGCTGTCATTTAAGCCGGCGGAAGAAGCCAGGATGAGTGAGGTATTTGCGGACGGTGGAAGCATTCCGGCATGGGCCGTAAAGCCTGTGTCCGCTGTTGTGGCCGCAGGGATCATGAGAGGGGACAATGAAAACAGTTTCAGGGCCGGGGACAGGGCCACCAGGGCTGAAAGCGCGGTATTGATCGACAACGCGCTGAACTACCTTCTCAGGCAGTAAAAAGCTTATCCTGAAAATCTTTCCCGTGGGAATCCAGAATTCAGAAGCCAGAATCCAGACCTCCATGCACGTTGCAAAATACGGCACCACGGAACAATGAAAATGGTTGGTTTCATGCTTGGGGCAAGGCTAGGAGTATATCCCCGGCTACCTGGATCTCCGGCTGAACCGGCTCTATGCTCGTCATTCCGTATACTCCTTCGCCAAGAGCCGGATAACAGCCTCCGGACAGTCCGCCGGACCTATGAACTCCTATCCCTTGATGAATGTCCGTCGAAGCGATTGTTCGATTTTCAGGGTAGACGCTCCGTCCCCCAGGGGCTTATTTATTCGTCCACTTCGGCTCCCTTTTCTCCAGGAACGCCTTGATACCCTCCCTGGCGTCCTCTGTGGTGGTGTTGAGAGCTATCACCTCGGTGGCGTAATTGAGGGCCATAAAGTCCTCCATGTTGATATGCTGATAGAATGCCCTTTTCCCGGTGCCGATGCAGGACAGGCTGTACCCGGCGATCTTTTCCGCCAGCTGCTTTGTGGCTTCCTCCAACTCGCCGGGGGGCGCCACCCTGTTGACAAGACCGTGCATGAGGGCTTCGGTGGCTGTAATAAATTCCCCTGTAAAAAGCATTTCAAGTGCTTTTTTTCTTCCTACGTTGCGGCTTAAGAAGACCGACGGGGTGGTGCAGAAAAGGCCTATTTTCGCTCCGGGCGTGGCAAAAAGGGCGTCCTCGGCGGCAACTGCCAGGTCGCAGGCCGCCACCAGCTGGCAGCCCCCGGCGGTGGCTATGCCGTGCACCTGGGCGATTACCGGCTGGGGGATATCCCTTATAGCCCTCATGGTGTCGTAGCAGGCCCGGAAAACCTGAAGCACGTCCTGGGGGGTCCCCCCGGACACTTCCTTAAGGTCGTGACCAGCGGAAAAAGCCTTTCCAGCAGCCTTTATGATCACTGCGTTAACCTTCTTATCGCTGCCGATCTCCTTTAACAGGCAGGTGGTTTCTTCAAGCAGTTCCCTGGACATTGCGTTGCGCTTTTCCGGCCGGTTGAGGGTTATGTATCCTACCTTGCCCTCGGTATTAAACAGAATATTTTGATATTTCATAAATCCGACCTCCTTATGCATGTTTGATGGTTATATGATATTTCGCTGCCATAGGGCTATTTCCTCTATTGTGGAAACAAAAAAGGCGCTGATGCCGGCTGAGGTATAGTTGTTAAAAGTAAGGCAGGGGTATTGTAAAGAAGGAATATTCAGAATGCTTGTTGAAATCAATGCTTATCAAAAGATGTAATGACTGGAGGAATGTCGGTTGGAACTGAACGCTACGGCTTATATTATCAAAGGTTTGATTGGAGGGTTCATTGCATCCTTTGTTGTTTACTATATTTTGAGCAGGTTTGTATTCAACAAGCTGGAGGTGGTAAAGGCCTCCAGGATTTCACTGGCCATTACCTACGTTTTGCTGGTGCTTTTTTCGGATTATACCATTCCCGACGCGCTTCTTTTTTACACCCCCGCAGTAGTGAATATATTTATAATAGAGACTTTGAGATTCTCGGGGAAAATCTGTCCCGGGTGCAACAGAAGGGTTAAAAAGGACGCCCGGGAATGCGGTTACTGCGGCAAGTCCCTGGTGACGGCTAAACCTTAAAAAATTCAGACCTGCATGCCGCTGAAAAAAGCGGAACCACGGAAAAATGAAAAATGGTTATATACATACTTTGGGGTAGGGCAGGAGTATAGATCCGGCTGCCTGGATCTCCGGCTGAACCGGCTCTATACTCGTCGCCTACGGACTGCCGACCGCCCTCAACAGCGCATCCATGCACTGGTTCGGGCTACCGGATGCGTCCTGCATCCGGTCCGGCAGATGAGCGATTTGCTAAAACTGCCTTATCCCCGTTAAAAATGTGGCGCTCAACATGAAATCCGCTGGACAGGTTCTTGACGGTTATGGTGTCCGCCGCCTGCAGCTTCATTTTCCCCCCCACCGGGGCATAGTACTGTATAACAACCGAGTACGGAGTCCTGTCACCCTGCAGCCGGCGCAGTCCGGCCGCCCCGGAGCTGCCGGCGTCTATCATTGTGCTTCCCTCTTTTTCCTCCACCGCAAGCTTGTGGTCGTGCCCGTAGATAATTACCGGGGCCTTGCCTGCCAGCCGCTGGGCGATGCGGTGGTTGTGCAGCGCCAGTATATCCGGCTGTACCGGCTGCGCCTGGAGCGCCTTTTCAGACTCCTGCGCGTACACCGGTATCATGTCAAGGGATGGCGGTTCTATGTCGCTGCTGGCCGACGAAGGGTCAGGGATGCCCATTATACGCAGGCCGTTTACTGTCACGGTTTTCCCGTCAAGTACGGTGACCCCCCGTATGGAACGCATTTTTTTTACCGTTTCCGGAGAGTCGTGATTTCCGGGCACGAACAGGTAGGGTACCTTGAGGCCGGACAGCCTTTCCAGTACCATGCTTTCCAGGGGGGTGCCGTAGTCGGTGATGTCCCCGGTGTCGATGATCATGTCAACCTTGAACAGATCGGCTATACGCTGGACATATCCCAGCGCGGCGGGGTTGTTGTGTATGTCGGAGACGTGCAGCACCTTGACCTGCCCTTCCCGGGACTCCCCATAAACCTGCAGTTCATCTATCTGGTTAAACAGTTGATGAACATTGTCCGCTATCATTCCCATTTTGTTGTTAAGGGTGTCTATTTTATCAAGGGTTTGGCCGGCCACTGAAATGACCCAGGGCGCAACCCTCAGGGTTCCGTCGAATTCCGGGTTTTTAAACTTATTTACATCGTATGTGGCGAAAGTTAGAAGGAACAGCAACCCTACCGAGGTTGATGCCGCCAGTGCCCCGTACACGTGAACGGGGCCGGGCCTGCGCCTCCAGAGAAATACTCCGAAGGCCCCGCCGGCGGCTGAAATAAGAAGCGCCTTCAGTGTAAAGAGTGCCGCTGCCGTCTTAAGCTCCCCGGTAACCCTGTTCATCAGGCCGGCAGGGTCCTTGCTGCCGTTCAGCATCTTCTGCGCCGACTGGAGATCAATTCTTTCCAGCCTTACAGTAATTCTCAGCGGGGTGGAGTGGGTCTTTGCCATAACTGCAGCCAGCGGAGGTATATCCACCACGGTATATCCTGAAAGGGCAGGATCGATATTGAGGCGGACTTGCAGGGCTTCAACCCTGAAAGACTGCTGACCCAGTATGCCTAAAAAAATAAGAGCCCCCAAAAGCGCGGAAATGTACAGGGCGATACCCTTTGTTTTATTTTCCGGAACCTGTGCTGTCATTCTTGCAGTTTCCACGGCCTGCCCCACCCCCCCGAAAAAGCCGACAAGTTGTCATTAAAATAATATCGGTTATACGCAGCGAAAGCCACCGGCAAATGGTGGGATGAATGGGAATCCGGACAAAAAGAGGGCCGGTCCTCCTTCCGGATTACCGCCCCCCCGCTATTCTTTGGTTTTATTATCTTGGAACCACGAAATACTATATTGTTTACTCTCCGGCCTGCACGTAAATTATTTCCTCGTCAAACACCGTAAGTGTTTCCAGTCCGTTTTCACCCACCACAAAGGTGTTTTCTATACCCACCGCGCCTTCGGGGAATACGAATTTGGGCTCCAGGGCCAGCACCATTCCGGATTCCAGGGGTGTTTTAAATCCCCGGGCCAGCACCGGCAGCTCGTCAAGCTCTATTCCCACGCCGTGCCCCACAAAGGGCGCCGGGTCGGGGTATCCCATGAAATGATCTTTCAGCCCGTATCCGGACGCCATGTCTACGGCCAGGGTATAGAGTTCTTCGCAGGAAACCCCCGGCCCGGCCTTCCTTTTCAGCTCCTCCTGTATGCTGATGGCCGCGTCGTAGGCTTTTACAAACCTGTCCGGAAGCTGGCCGAGGCAGAAAATCCTGGCCTGGTCAACCATGTAGCCGTCGAAAACACCAACATAGTCCACCATTAAAGGCTCGTTCCTGCCTATTTTTTTAAAGCCGGCGCCCTGCGGGAAGGAGGGGTTAAGCCCTGGCCCGCCGGTGGGGCTGTCCAGGAAACTGGGAACCCCCATATTGTAGCCCGACATAAGATGGCCGAACACTATTTCCTGGTTGAACCCGCGCATTCTTACATAACCCTGGTGCCCGGCCCCGCGGTAAACCGCCTCCAGCTTGCCTGCCAGCTCCACTTCGGTAATGCCCTCGTAAAGGAAATTTTTCACCCGGGAGAACATGATATGGTTCAGTTTTGCGGCGTCCTGCATAATTGATATTTCATACGGGGATTTGACCATTCTCACTGATCGTATCAGGTGGCTTATATCAGTTATTTGGGAGGCCGGAAACATCTTCCGGTATTTTAAATATAACGCCGCCGGCAGAACATCCAGTTCGAAGCCTATGACGCTTAAGTCTTTAAAACCGTAGTCACCCAGCATTCCGGGCATGTCTTTGACATTGTCCAGGGGGACCACCTCGTCAAGGGAGGATTCTTCACGGGCTCTCTGGAAATTCTTTTTAACCATCAAAACCGGCTTTCCCTGGGAGGGGACGTAAAGGTGCGCCCGCTGAACCGTGCCCGCCAGATAAAATAAATCGGCGTTTTGTACAATCAAGGCGCCTTCCACGCCTTCCTGCTTCATTAGCTCCTGTAGCTTGCTGATTCGCAGGTCCAGTTCTTTTTTGGGAGTATACCTCAAAACTCATTCCTCCTTTCAAAATAAATTTGCATGCAAAAATCATGGCATTATTACAGCTCTGTTAATCCTACCAATTCGCTAATCAAACCGGAAATAAATGTAATTGATAGTTAACACGGTATATTGCACTTGACAGCGTCAAAGGAATGTTGCCCGGCAAAAATAATGATGGCTGTTCACATTATAATACGATTATTTGACGTATACCGCCAGGGAAATTGTGACTTGACGTTAGTAAAAAACTCTGGTATTATCCAGGTGTCTGCATCCATGTAATGCAATGTTTTGAATACAAATGGGGAGGGAAAGCATTGAGAAAAAAAGTATGGCGTGGTTTGGCGGTACTGTTGGCACTGTCACTGGTGATGACCCTGGTGGCCGGGTGCGGTTCCGGAGATAAAAAGGCTGAACAAAAGCCGCCCGAAAAGAAATTCCTGAACATTGCAACCGGTGGCACATCGGGTGTATATTACCCTCTGGGCGGAGCCATGGCGGAGATTTTCAACAAGAGCATTACGGGTGTTAACGCCTCAGCTCAGAGCACCGGGGCTTCGGTAGCCAACGTAAACGCCCTGAAAGACGGCAGCGTACAGATTGCTTTCGTGCAGAACGACATAACCTACTATGCGGCTAATGGGACAGAAATGTTCAAGGATAAGAAAGTGGACGGCCTCAAGGGAATTGCCACACTTTATCCTGAAACGGTGCAGATTGTCACCCTGGATAAGACCAATATCAAAGGCATCGCTGACCTGAAGGGCAAGAGAGTGGCGGTGGGGGCGGCCGGCAGCGGCACCGAGGCCAACGCCCGCCAGATTCTTGAGGCTTACGGCATTACATACAAGGATATAAAGGCCCAGTACCTGTCCTTTGGAGAGGCCGCCAACAACTTAAAGGACGGCAACGTGGACGCCGCCTTTGTAACGGCCGGATTCCCCACGGCGGCAATACAGGATATCGCGGCCCAGCATAAAGTGGTATTGATTCCGGTTGGCGGAGAGGCTGTTGACAAGGTTATCAAACAGTATCCCTTCTATACCAAGGTAAAAATACCCGCCAACACCTACCCCAACCAGGATAAGGAAGTCGAGGCCCTGGCTGTCAAGGCCATGCTGGTTGTGACCGACAAGATGGACGCCCAGATGGCTTACGACATCACCAAGTCCATATACGGAAATCTTGACAGGCTTAAGACTGCCCACGCGGTTGGCAAGCTGATCACAAAGGAATCAGCCAGGGAAGGTATGTCCATCCCGCTTCATCCCGGGGCTGAAAAGTTCTATAAAGAGTAAAAAAGGAATTCCAGGAGGTGGCCGGGCCCCGCAATACCGGGGTCCGGCTTATTATGAAAAACAAAATTCGGCAGCGGCCCCGGACAGGAGTTCTGATACTGCTTTTATTGATTCTGGCACTACTGTTCCTGGTGAAGTTGCCTTTTTTAGTTGTGTCCGACGGGCACGACAATACCGTTTTTATGCTGCCGATTACCGGGAATAAAGATTTCAGCCTTTATTACATTCACTCGGTGCATAAAACCCCCGTGTGGGAGAATTTTTCGGTAGGGCCCGGAGACAGGCTGGTGCTTACCTCAACTGTTTTCCAATCTCTTGGGGTGGGAATTCCTTTTCTTCCGGGGGAGGGACAGCTTCATTTTGAAAATGGTCAAATTGTTTTAAGAGGCCTTGACCGGAGTTTTGACGTTCTGAACCTGATGTTGACCCCGGTGGCGGAACAGACATTGATGTACCGTGACAAAAGCTATTATTTAAGCGATTACTTCAAGTCCGGAGATTTAATCAGGATACGGGCGGTGCGGACCAGCCCGGGACAATTGATGTGGAATCGAATTGAACAATGGGGGGGAACTGATTGACTGACCAAAAACTAACCAGGGAAGAAGAAATTAATGTAGAGGAGCTTATGGCCAAGTATGACCGGGAGTCGGACTTTCGGCGCCTGGCGGGATTGGCGGCCCGGGTAGTGGCGGCCATAGCTATTTCTTTTTCAATTTTCCAGCTCTACACTGCCAATTTCGGGGTGCTGGACGCGCATCTTCAACGGGCCGTGCACCTGTCTTTCGCCATGTCCCTGGTATTCCTGCTGTACCCCACCAGGCGCGGTTGGGACCGCAGCCGGCTGCACTGGTTTGACGTTTTTCTGGCGGTGCTGGCGGCGGCTGCCCCTCTGTACATTGTACATTTTTACCAGGACCTGGTGATGAGGGCCGGAATGCTCAGCCCCGAAGACGTTGCTGTGGGCGCCCTGGGGGTGTTCTTCGTGCTTGAGGCGGCACGGCGTGTGGTAGGCTGGCCCATAGTAACCGTGGCCGGCATATTCTTGGTATACGCCTTTGCCGGACCGTATATTCCGGGGATCTTTGCCCACCAGGGGGTTGACCTGAAGCACCTGGTGGGGCATCTTTATTTCACCACTGAAGGTATTTTCGGTATTCCGCTGGGGGTATCTTCAACCTTTATCTTTCTGTTTATTCTATTCGGGGCCTTTTTGGATAAAACGGGAATGGGCAAATTTTTTATAGATCTCGCCAATGCCGTGGCGGGTTGGGCCGCGGGGGGCCCGGCAAAGGTTGCGGTTATTTCCAGCGCCCTTGAAGGGACTGTTTCGGGCAGTTCGGTGGCCAACACGGTGGGTTCCGGCAGTTTTACCATACCTATGATGAAAAGCCTCGGCTACAGGCCCGAATTTGCCGGCGCCGTGGAAGCGGCCGCGTCCACGGGCGGACAGCTGATGCCTCCCGTAATGGGTGCGGCTGCATTTTTGATGATTGAGTTCATCGGTGTGCCCTACATAACTATCATAAAGGCCGCCCTGATCCCGGCAATTTTGTATTTTACCGGAATCTGGATCGGGGTGCACCTGGAAGCGAAAAAAAGCGGCCTTAAGGGTATTCCCAGGAATCAGTTGCCTAAGATAGGGAGGTTGCTGCTGGAGCGGGGACATCTTCTACTGCCCCTGGTGGCCATTATTTACCTGCTGGTGGCAGGCTATACTCCCATGAAAGCCGCTCTTGGGGCGATATTTCTGGCTGTGGTGGCGGCAATGCTGCGCAGGTCAACCCGTTTGCCTTTCTCAGGCCTGGTGAGCGCTCTGGAGCAGGGCGCCCGCAGCGCTCTGGGAGTTATCATAGCCTGTGCCACAGCCGGGATAATTATCGGGGTGATAACCAAAACGGGATTGGGACTGAAGATGGCTTCTTCCCTGATAGAAATAGCCCAGGGTTACCTGCTGCCCACTCTGTTTTTTATCATGATCACCTCAATAATCCTGGGAATGGGGGTTCCGACAACCGCAAATTACGTGATTACCTCCACCATTGCCGCCCCTGCGGTGATCCAGTTGGGAGTTCCGGTACTGGCCGCCCATATGTTTGTGTTTTATTTCGGCATAATAGCCGATGTTACACCGCCGGTTGCCCTGGCCGCTTATGCCGGCGCCGGAATTGCCAGGGGGAATCCACTGCTCACCGGAGTTCAAGCTTCAAAACTTGCCATCGCTGCCTTTCTGGTTCCTTACATCTTCGTGCTTTCGCCGTCTCTTTTGTTGATAGACGCCACTTTCACCGGCATTTTGCATATGATGGTTACTTCGGTAATCGGCATGGTGGGGGTTGGGGCCGCTGTTGCGGGCTACCTGATTACCCGGACCGCATGGTTTGAAAGATTACTCTTCTTCGCCGGCGGACTTTTGCTGATTGATCCAAGTATGGTGACCGACCTGACCGGTCTCGGGCTGCTTGTTACCGGCTATATCAGCCAGCGCATACGCCTGCGCGGAAAAAAAGACGCCGGTGCCGCTTTATAAAGTAAATATAAAATGATTTCCTATATCTTAAAAAAGCCTTCCGGCATAATCCGGAAGGCTTTTTCATACGTGGCATTCTTTTTTACAGTACCTTGTGCCGTTTTTACTATTGTACTTGCTTAAAGGCGTCCTCATCCAGAAACTCAAGGAAAGGCCTGTCAAACTGCACCATGGCGTTGACCACCAGTTCCACCAGCCCGCCGTAGTGGACATTGTATCTTTCAGTTACCCCGTAATACTCCAGTATATCCCTGATGGCGCCCTTGCAGTTTGAGCAGGGAGCGGCCACGTATTTGGGAATGGGGTTTTCTATGGTGTCCTGGAATGCCTCAAGTATCTGTTTTAACTTCATCCTGCTGGCGATCTTGTTTCTGAATTCAGGGAAGTTATGAGACTTTATAATGGCAAAGCCGCTACCGCCTCCACAGCAGTAGTTTTTAGCCCCGTTGGGGGTCATTTCCCTGAACTGTGGGCAAATGGTCTTGATAATCTTGCGCTGGGGCTGAATGATGCCCATCATCCTGCCCATGTTACAGGGGTCATGCAGGGTAACCGGGAAATCGTTACGCATGGGATCCAGCTTTAAGGCCTTCTTCTCAATCAAATCCCACAGCAAGGGCAGGAAACTCTCCCTGGGAATGTTGTCATCGCCTGTTATGGCCCGGTCAATGGCCAGGGCGATGGCTTTATGGGCGTGACCGCACTCACCCACAATAATTCTTCTTACCCCCAGTTCTTTGGCCGCCTTCATCTGGGCAAGGCCGATTTTCCGCGCCTGGGCATCGTCGTAAAAAAGTCCGTAGTTGACATTGTCGTATCCTATAAAATCACTGCTGCACAGGGTCCAGTTCAGGCCGGCCTCCTCGAAAATGACCACGAAGGCGGAGGGGTTTTCCGGCCAGGCCAGGTACTCACCGGCGTTATGGGTTAAAAGTATGTCCGCGCCCTTTTTGTCGATGGGTATTTTATACTTTTTGCCGGTTCTTTCATAAAGGTCGTCTTCCAGAAACTCAATAGTGTCCAGAAAGGCTGCTTTGCTGAGTCCCGTACTGGAGCCGGTCTTTAACTGGTTGACAGTACCGTGTTCGTGCAGCGGCTTTGGCGCAATCCCCATTTCCATGCTGAATAATTTTCTGATTTCCCTGGCCAGAAGCCCGTTGTCCAGGCCCAGGGGGCAGGTTTGGGCGCAGCGCCGGCACAGGTTGCAGCGGTAGGCCAGCTCTCCCAGTCGCAAGATAGTTTCAATATTGATGTCGATATCCCCGCCGGTGAAGCGGTTCAGCAGGCCGCCGCCCTGCTTGTGTTTTTTATAGAGCTTGCGCAGCACCTCGGAGCGGAAAATAGGCCGGTAAATTTCCGCCCCGCCGCTGGATTTAAAGGTGTGGCAGGCTTCGGAGCAGGTATTGCACTTGGCGCAGTTTTCAAAGGTAAGCATTAGCGGCTGCAGGTAGTTCCGGTTTGTTTCCTCGGAGAATAGCTTATCCAGGCCGCTTAAGAATTTTTTAATAATTTCCTGTTCTTCTTCCTTGGTCTTCGGCCTGACCAGCGTGTCATTGCCGATGAATCCGTCCAGGCTGGTGCAGTAGTTCTCTTTCCATGACTGTTCCGGCACTTTAAAAACCGGTTCCATATCCGGCTTGTCGTAAGGGGCCGGAAGAGGCATCAATTTATATTCACCCGGCTTAGCCAGTTGTTTAGACGGTATGCCCATATCCTGAGGTCTTATATTTTCCATTGGGCTATCTGTCCCCCTCAAACTTTTTTTACTGCGCTTTTATCAGATGTTTACGAGGTTCCTAAGTTCAAGCAAGGCGGTGTTCGCATTCATAAGCATGATTGAACCCGGTCAACTTTTTTTCGGGGCCGTATTGCCCGGATTGATATGGGGGGCAGACCAGGTTACCTTTGGTTTATAAGTCATGGCCTTCCTGACTATTTCCTCCATCTTGGAGTCCCTGAGGTTGGGCTCGTTTTCCCACAGCACTTTATGGAAAGAGAAATACTTGGCCACATAGTGGCTCATTTTGGTCTGGGGGATATAGATCATCAGGGAGCCCAGCAACAATATGTGCACGGTCAGGGCAGTGTCCGCCTGTATGGGTGAAACGGTAAGCAGCCCTTTCATAATCTCACGGCCGTACTGGAAGGCGGGGTCGCCGCTCCACACCACCAGCCCGGATACCGCTACGGCAAACAGATAGAATAGGTTAAAATATTCCTGCGGGGTTGTATACCTGCTCAGGGTGTTGTTAAAAATCCTTCTTAAAAAGAGGCCGGCTGATCCAATGGTTAGCAGCAGCGCGCCGGCTGCGCCGGACAAAAAGGTGGCGTAATATATGAAGCCTGCCCATGGATTGGAGCTGACTATCCCGGCTGTGGCCAGGGGGAGTCCGGACAGCTCCGTAACAGCTCCCGCCAGCAGTAAAAATGTCCATAAACCCAGCAAGTAGATACCTAAGTGCATGGAGTAGGAGATCCACCAGTGGCGCTTTTGATTCACAAACAGGTTCTTAATAAACAACATTTCCTTCAGCATTTCTTTCATCTCACCGAAGTGGGAAATTTTCCTGGGCTTGCTCCACCATTCCAGGTCTTCATAGTAGGAGCCGCCGTAGTGACCTTTTTCTCCGGGTTCTTTGGGCACCGGGTACAACTCCCAGCGGCCGTGCATGGGCATCCTGGCATACTGGTAAAACTTGTAGGCTGAAATTCCGATGAAAGCTAGAATGGAAAAATAAATAAAAGTTAGCAGTAACAACTGATAATCCTCCCTTGATGTAAAGGTCTAAGGTGATCGCGAAATATTTTTCGTCAGCCGGGATAGCTTTACGGTGCTTGATCATGGCGCCGGTTCCGGCATTAACAAACGGCACTGCCTCCGGGTGTTCCGGTATCCGGAGTACCTGAAGCCACACCGTTCTCCCTCACAGCTTCCTTATCTTTTGTTTCGGCACCCCTCCCTGATGGTATGATATATGGCGCGCATGTTCAGGCTGGCCGTAAGTTGGCCTGAACAGCTTTTTCCAGCATCTGAAACATTTTGGCGATTTGTCAGCCGCCAAATGCTTTTGCGCTCCTTCAAGAAATCAAAGTAACTGTGAAATTAATTTATTGGAGAATCAACATACTTTTATTCTCCAATATAAAGAAAAAATCCTTCAGATAAAGCCGAAAAAAACAAAAATCTGTCGAAATACAAAATGAATTGTCATTCATTGCGGGTTGGAGTAAAATGGCTGTTACGAGGCTTTTCCTGGAAGGTACAGTTAGAATTCAATACTATAGTAATTAATTACTGAAAGCAAAACTTATTGCCGAAAAAAACGGTTATATGTTAAAATACATAATGCAGTAATTTATATTAGATTGCTTATTTTTATTTTTTCGAAACGGAGACAAAAATTATTTTTGGGGCCCGTATAGATTCCGGCGCTATTTGTCCGGCTTTCTTTTTGTGGATATATAGTGAAGCAAAATATGACCGTAGCGGAGGCACCATTGAAAGGCAATCTTAAAAACTGGCAGATAATCTTGTACAGTATGGGCGGGGAATCCTACATGGTGGTTTTCGCTTTAACCACTTGGATTATGTATGGCTACTGCCCGCCGGAGGGTAAAGGAGTGACCCTTGTTTCCCTGGCTACCTTTTCCACCATTACAACACTGGCCAGAATTGCAGAGGCGGCATTGAACCCTGTGGTTGGATTTATAAGTGACAACACCAGGACCCGGTGGGGGAGGAGGATTCCCTTCATATTCGTGGGTGCCGTGGTTACAACCCTTGCCACCATTATGATATCCAGGCCCCCGGTGGAGACCGGATTAAGCTGGTTTAACACCGCTTACTTCTCATTTTTTTATATGGTTATGACCATTTTTGCCCTGGTAATGTTTCAGCCCGTGCTGGCACTTGCTCCGGAAATAACTGCGGACAGCAATGAAAGGGTGAAAATAACCAGTATAGCACTTTTTATGGGTGTAATAATAGGGCTTATCAACCTTACCCAGGGGCCTGTGTTTGAAAAGCTCGGCTTTGCCAACATGACCACGATATTTGGGTTAATGGTCTTTATACTGGCCATGGGGCCGGTTATTTCAATAAACGAGAAAAGGGACGCCATAAGGCGGGACAATGTTGAGTTAAACGGAAAAAAAATAGGTTTTGTTCAGGGAATAAAGGGTATTCTCACTAACCGTATTTTTGTACTGTTTGCACTGGCCAACAGCATACAGATGCTGTCGTTTATAACCTTAACCGCCGCGGTTCCTTACATACTGACCGAGATAGCCGGCAAAAGGCCGTCCGACACCGCCATATTGGGCCTGAGCTTTTTCATCGGAATGCTGATAGGCATACCTGTGGCCAATATCTCTACAAAAAAGTTCTGCAAAAAAGACCTTTTTGCGTGGAGCGTACTGGTGGGGGCGGTCCTTTTTGGGCTTATGACTTTCCTCATACTGGTGCCCCGGAAAACGGTTTTTGCGGTTTTGCTGGCATTTGCCTTTATTTACGCCTTTTTCTTCATGTTTACCAATACAGTGAAGAACCCGATGCTGGCGGACATTATATTGTTTGACAGCCAGCTTACAGGAGAGCGTAAAGAGGCGCTGTTTATAGGAACTCACGGGCTTATCTTCCGTATCGTTGATTCTCCCAACAATGCCATAATGGCCATGCTTTTTGCTTATTTCGGCTACAGCGCAAGCCACCCCCTGGGCATATACCTGATATTTCCGGTATGCGCCCTGCTTAACCTGGTAAGCTACCTGATAATCAGGTATTATCCGCTGGATGACCAGGGCTGGTTCCTGGATGGCTACGAGGAAAAATACCGTCATTTGGTGGACATGCTTAAAAAGAGCAGGGAGTTGCGGGCCTTGTGACAAAAAGCGGTGAAGTGACCGAATTCAGCGGGTGCTGAAAATTGTAAAGAGCATTTTGTATAGATTGGCAGTAATCGCT
>JBMOPB010000110.1:0-28959 GCA_049325055.1 Bacillota bacterium | reverse complement strand
CGCCACATCTCACGAGAGAACATTTATTGTAGAAGTTATGGGAAGGGAGTCCGGTTATATAGCGCTTGCCGCAGGACTTGCCGGAGGAGCCGAGACCATTGTTATTCCCGAGCGTCAGGTCAGCGTTGATGAGATATGTGATAAGCTGTTTCGCGGTTACAAAAGGGGCAAGCTGCACAGCATTATCATCGTGGCCGAAGGGGCTGCCAGCGGCCTCGAAATGGGGCGGCAGATAAAGGAAAAAACCGGCTTTGATACGAAAGTTACCATTCTGGGACACCTGCAAAGGGGTGGCACACCCACCGCATATGACCGTATTCTTGCCAGCAGGCTTGGCGCCAAGGCTGTGGAGATTCTCATGAGCGGTGAAACATGCAAAATGGTAGGAGTGGTGTCCGGCAAGGTTGTAGCCGAAGATCTGGAAAAGGTTATTTCCGGAAAGAAAAATATTGATACAGACACTTACGACCTTGCCGCCATACTGTCGATTTGAGCAACCTGAAGGGCTGTTCCATATATCCCGGAAACGGTGTCTATAATATGCACGGAGGTTATCCTATGCTTCGAACAAAAATAGTCTGCACTGTTGGGCCGTCGTCAGAGAAAATTCCGGTGCTGATGAAAATGATGCAGGCCGGAATGAATGTGGCAAGGCTTAATTTTTCTCACGGCACTCACGGGGATCATGCCCGCAGGCTGGAATTAATAAGGGAGGCCGCCCGTAAAATTGGTAAGAACATAGCTATAATGCTTGATACCAAGGGACCTGAAATTAGGCTGGGATATCTGGAGAGAGAGCCTGTATGCCTTGAGGCCGGAAAAAAAATAACACTGACGGTGGAAGACGTAAAGGGAAATGAAAACATACTTCCGGTAACATACCGCGGGCTGCCGAAGGATGTTTATCCGGGGGACAGGGTTCTGATAGCAGATGGGCTCATAGAGCTGAGAGTGCTGGAAAAAACCAGAAAAAACGTAGAGTGTGAGATTGTAAACGGGGGTGAGATCACCTCCCAGAAGGGAGTGAACCTCCCGGGAGTGGTGGTCAACATGCCTGCGGTGACGGACAGGGATATCGAGGATATACTGTTCGGAATAAAGAACGGAATGGATTTTATAGCGGCGTCATTTATAAGGAAGGCTAATGATGTGCTGGCCATAAGGCAGATTGTTGAGGAGTCGGGCGCCGACCTCGATATAATCGCAAAAATTGAAAGCAGGGAAGGGTTAAACAATCTTGACGAAATAATAAAGGTGGCCGACGGAATAATGGTGGCCAGGGGGGACCTGGGGGTGGAAATACCGGTGGAAGAGGTGCCCCTGGTTCAGAAGACAATAATAGAGAAGTGCAACAAAGCAGGAAAGCCGGTAATTATAGCCACCCAGATGCTGGAGTCAATGATACATAACCCCAGGCCCACCAGGGCTGAGGCCACTGACATTGCCAACGCAATCTTTGACGGAACCGACGCCATAATGCTTTCCGGAGAGACCGCTGCCGGAAAATACCCGGTTGAGGCCGTTCAAACAATGGCCAGGATAGCCCTTAAGGCCGAATCATCATTGAAATACGAAGAAATGCTGCTCAAGAGAACCAGAAAACAGGCTTACACTGTAACGGACGCTATAAGCCACGCCACATGCGCCATATCAGAGGATCTCGGCGCAGCCGCCATAATCACTTCCACGGAAACCGGACACACATCCAGAATGACCAGCAAATACAGGTCCAGGGCTCCTATTGTGGCTGTTACGCCGGAGGAAAAAGTCTTAAGGAAAATGGCGCTGGTATGGGGAGTACAGCCGATACTGGTAAAGCGCACAACCGATACTGACAGCATGATCACAACGGCCATAGAGGCATCCCTGGAAGCAGGCCTTATAAGCCCCGGGGACCTGGTGGTAATAACCGCCGGGGTGCCTGTGGGGGTTCATGGAACCACCAACCTTATCAAAGTGCACACGGTGGGAGAGATAATGGCCAGAGGTACTGGCATCGGCCAAAAATCCGCCACAGGCAGGGCCAGGATATGCAACAACGTCAGGGACGCGCTGGAAAGGGTAGAACAGGGCGACGTGCTGATAACTTCGGCCACCGACAGGGAGTACATTCCCGCCATAGGAAAAGCCGGGGCACTGATTACCGAGGCTGGAGGGCTAACCTCTCACGCTGCCATAGTGGGGTTGGAATTCGGTATACCGACAATTGTGGGAGTTGAGGGAGCAACGTCACTGATTGCCGACGGGGAAACCATAACCGTGGACGGGCAGAGGGGTTTGATATACAAAGGCACAGCAAAAGTACTCTAATTGTACGGGCTGTGAAAAGCGTCACTTGGCTTTGTCGGCCCCGCCAGTGCGATGCTCACGTATGTTCACATACACTCCGCCTAAATCGAATTTAGACCCTCGAAGGGCGGGGGTTTTGTTTTTGGGAGGGGGATATAAACAGATGGAAAAGATCAGAAAAATTTTTTTACTGGTTGGTTCCTTATTGTTCGGGCTGGGAATGATCTGGGCGGGATTGATAAAAATATCCCAGAATCAGGTTGTTTTCGGTGCTCTTACAATAGCGGGTTCAATTGCCATAATAGCCGCTTGTTTTATAATGGTGGCGCAGGCAGGCAAAAAGGGATAGAAATGTATTAAAACCAATGATTTAAAAACACCCCGGTGGTTATGATAAGCTATCGGGGTGATTATTTGTGGATACTGCTTACCAGTTCCTTGGCCAGTTGGGCCTGGGAGGAATTTTTCTGGGGACCATAATTGAAGCCCTCGGAGTTCCGTTTCCCGGTGGCATAATGCTTGTGCTGGCCGGAGTATTGATAAGTGAGGGCAGGCTTAATTACACATCGGCGCTGACAATGGCGGTTATCGGTTTTAATATTGGCGCCACAACGGCCTATGCCATTGGAAGAATTATGGGAGAGCCGTTTTTTGCAAGGTTTGAAAAGCTGTTTAAAATAGATCACAATAAGCTGGAAAGGGCAAGGGCCTGGATGGAACATTCGGCGGCTGCCTTCATAATGCTTGGGCGCTTCGTGCCCATGGCCAGCAACCTGACCCCTTACCTTGCAGGTATGAGCAGGCTGGGACCGGCCCGGTTTCTTTTGTACAATACCATATTCGCCATGGGCTGGTCTTTTTTGAATATAACCGTGGGATATTACTTCTCAAAGAGCTGGCATGTATTTATGACTTTTACCCAGAACAGGCTGCCCTATATCGCCGGGGCTGCCCTTGTTATATATATAGGCGCGGCTCTGTTTATCCGCAAAAAGATTTAAGAACAGCACTCCCAATAAGATAACAATAATAGAATTTTGGAGGGGAGTTTCTTATAATACATGCTGTATCATATGCATGTATTAAATGTTTTTATATGGGGTGAAAATGTGGAAAAAGATTTCCGGATACGCCCCTTTGCACCTGAAGACCGGGAAAGCTGCCTGGAACTGTACAACCACGTTTTTCCAAAAAAAGTGAAGATGAGTTTCTGGAACTGGCTTTATGAAGAAAATACTGCCGGAAAATCGTTTATAGAAACCGCATGGGCCGGAAACAAACTGATCGGGCTGTACGGCATTGTTCAAATGAGTATGTCCGCAGGCGGCTCTGCTTATAAAGGCGCGCTTTCAGCCACCGCAGTTACCCGCCCGGAATACCGCTACAGGGGAGTTTTCAGCGCGCTGGGAAAAGAGGTTTACCGCAGGGCTGAAGAAGACGGGATAATAGCGGTATACGGATTTCCCACAGATCACAGCCGGCACGGCTTCCAAAAAAGCCTGGGATGGAATTGTATTACACAGGGGAAGGCATTGATCAATAGTATTTCCGGAGATATGGCGCCGGCGAGGGCAAGGCTGTACCGTCTAAATTCGGCGGAAAAGGAGCTTGATTTGATCTGGAAGCGGATTTCCGGAGGCCCATTCAGGAATGCCGCACTGACCATAAGGGACTGCAAGTACCTGGAATGGAGGTTTTTTAAACATCCGGAAAAAAAGTACAGCCTTATACTGGCAGAGGACGATTCAGGCCCAGCCGGATACGTGGCGGCCAGCGTAAAAGTGGATTTCGGAGAGGAATGCTGTGAAGTGGAGGATATTATTGCTTCCGACGTGCACTGTTTCCGGGAATTGATAAGCTATGCCGGAAAAAAGATTTCGAGTGGAGGCTTGGTAAGAATAATACTCCCTGAGGAAAGCCCGTTTTACCGGTGTGTCGTAGGTATGGGATTCAGGGAAACGGGCGCAAAGTATTATTTCGGGTGGAAAGGGCTGAAAAACACAACCGCGTTTAGCGGTGAATGGTATTACACAATTGCGGACTCTGCTGACACACAGTATTGAAGCGCTTATTCACAATCATAACTGCTGAGACATACATTGTAAGATGAAGTTGATGGTAATCCGCCGGCGTTTAAAAATAAAGACGTTTTTGTTGCGGGGTATTCCGCGGATGAAAGAGATGCAGGGAAGGACTATACTGGTATCTGGCTGTGAAAATTTTTTTGGCAGGATGCTTTCACAGCGCCTGATTGAACTTGGCGCAGACGTGATTGTAATGTGCGGCAGTGACAGTCGACGTATTACAAAGGCGTCTCTTCCGGGCTATACTCTGGTGTCTACGGACGACCCGGATATTTCCGGAATGTTTTGCGGCGGTATAGAAGCCATAATATTTTTAAACCACCCACTGGTAATGTCAAATAAGATGATTGGCAGGCGTTTTCCCGGATCGCACCTGGCTGAACTGATGAAGATGCTGAGGCTTGCCGAGAGGACCGGGACGTACTTCATATATGCCTCATCCGGGTCGGTGTATGGAAAGCACAGGTATCTTCCTATGGACGAAGGGCACCCTGTTGAGCCCATACTTATATATGGCGCGGTAAAACTTGCGGGAGAGCATTTCTGCCGCGCCAAAGCGCTGGAGAACGGTTTTTCTTTCAGTATATTGAGGTACGGGGATATTTACGGTCCCGGGGTCAGACACATTGGAGAGCCGGCCATATTTCTTGAAAACGCAATAAAAAACAAGCCAATAATTATCAGGGGGGCCGGAGAGCAGGTAAAGTCTTTTATCTATGTTGAAGATGCTGTTGAAGCTACTATAAAGGTTTTAGCAAATAAGCCCTCCAACCAGGCAATCAATATCGCCGGGAACGATTACATTTCAATATGGGATCTGGCTAGCATGATCAGGCAAAATTATAGTGTAAAATGCGAGATTAAAACGGCAGGCAAAAATTTAACCGATGAAGTGGAATGCTGTCTGGATACAACAAAATCCGCTGATTTACTGGGTTTTAATCCAAAAGTGGATTTAATATCGGGTTTATTTAAATCATATGGCTGGTTATTAAACGAAATTATACAAACACAGTAATAGTTTTTTAAGGAAAATTTAAAAGAAGGCCGCCCTTTAAAGAGTCGCCTGCGGACGTGTCCGCCGCAGTTATGGTGGACAGGATAAGCCTGAACGGATATTCAACATCATAAATATAAAAGAACTGATTTGCAGGACCAGGAGGATTGGCTCAAATTGCGTAGAATATCAAGAATATTTATTAATTTATGAGAAATGGGGAGTGAATTGATGAGGGGCGTAAATTATGAACCATTGACACCAATAAGTTTTCTTAGAAGAAGCGCGGCGGTATTCCCCAACAAGACAGCGGTGGTATACAACGAAACAAGATATACTTATGCACAGTTTTATGAAAGGGTAAACAGGCTGGCCAGCGCTCTCAGCAAGGTTGGAATAGGTAAAGGGGACAAGGTGGCCTTTATATGTCCTAATATTCCTTCCATGCTGGAGGCCCATTTCGGAGTACCACTGGTTGGAGGAGTGCTGGTAAGTATAAATATCCGTCTTTCCGCCAGAGAGATTTCATACATTCTTAACCACTCGGACACCAGGGTGCTGGTGGTTGACGCCGAATTTGCAGGGCTAATAATGCAGATAAAAGATGAAATACCGAATATACATACTATAATCAATGTCTTGGACGGAGTATCGGAGAAGCCCCTTGACGGTCCTGAATACGAGGAGTTTCTGCAGACAGGCTCCCCGGAGCCGTACCCCTGCCCGCTGGAAGACGAACTGGAAAACATCACCATAAACTACACCAGCGGGACCACCGGGCTGCCAAAGGGTGTGATGTACAGTCACCGGGGAGCATATCTCAACGCCGTGGGAGAGATAATGGAGCACGGGATGACATCGGATTCCGTTTATCTCTGGACGCTGCCAATGTTCCACTGCAACGGCTGGTGTTTCACCTGGGCCGTGACGGCAATAGGCGGAACAAATATCTGCCTGCGGAAGGTGGTGCCGGAGGAGATATACCGGCTGGTTGAGATTGAGGGTGTAACGCACCTTTGTGCGGCCCCGACGGTTCTCATTGCCATGGCCGGATACCCGAAGGCAAAAGACTGTAAAATGAAGGCCACGTTAAACGTTATTACAGCAGGGGCCCCGCCGGCTCCCACGGTTATCAAGAACATGGAGTCCATCGGGGCGGTGGTTACCCAGGTATACGGCCTGACAGAAGTATACGGGCCGCACAGCATATGCGAGTGGCATAGGGAATGGGATGCCCTGGAAAGTGAGGAAAGAGCCAAAATCAAAGCGCGCCAGGGCGTGCCGTATATAAATTCAGAGTTCATGAAGGTTGTCAGTCCTTCAGATATGGCAGATATACCGGCCGACGGTGTTACCATCGGGGAGATTGTTATGCGCGGCAATAACGTAATGCTGGGATACTACAAGCAGCCCAAAGAGAGTGACGAGGCTTTCAGGGGAGGGTGGTTCCACAGCGGGGACCTGGCTGTTACCCACCCCAACGGCTACGTGGAGATAAAGGACAGGATGAAAGACATAATCATAAGCGGCGGCGAGAACATTTCCACGGTGGAAGTGGAAAATGTGATCTACCAGCACCCGGACGTTATGGAGGTCGCTGTTGTTGCCGTTCCCGACCCCAAGTGGGGCGAGGTTCCTAAGGCCTTCATCGTTCCGAAGCCTGGTGCCAACCCAAGCGCCGAAGATATTATAAACTTCTGCCGGGAGAGGATAGCCAGGTTCAAAGTTCCCAAGTCTATTGAATTTGGTGAACTGCCCAAGACCTCAACCGGCAAGGTAATGAAATACCGGCTGAGGGAAAAAGAGTGGAAAGGCTTTGAAAAGAGGGTCAATTAACTTTTGTTGAATATTTAAGGCGGCCTCTAAAAGGGCCGCCATTAATTATTCAGTTGAAAAAAGTCAAAAAAGTTAACACTTTTTGTGTTAACAAACGGCAAATATTATTATACAATAATTTCATAATTTAAAAAAAATTCAGTAAGGTATGACCGGCGGTGAAATTATGATTTATCGAGGAAGTAAAGGTGAAAAGGCAAGAACGGATGACATAACAGCCGACCGGCTGCTTGAGACAATATTCAACAACAAGCACGAGGGACTGCTGGTGGTAAACAGTGACGGCATTATTAGCCAGATTAGCCCGTCACTGGCAAATGTGCTGCGCAAGAGCCCCGAGGATGTCATAGACCGCCCGCTCAGCCAGGCCGGAAGGTTTTTTCGAAAGCTTGCCGGCACTTTAAAGTCAGACAAGCCGCAGTTTGGGAGAATCGAAAATATTGATGGCAACAGTATGATGGTTGATTACATACCCATTAAAGAAGCGGGAGTTATAAGGGGTGCTGTAGCCAAGGTCACTTTCCTAAATCCCCGTTCATCAGTGGATGAAGAGGAGAATGGGGCCAGGTGGGGAAAGAGGCATGGATCAAGGCCGGGTTATACAATTAAATACACGGTTGAAAACATAATAGGATCAAGCCCGCAGATGATTGACCTGAAGGAAACGCTTCTTAAGATTGCACCAAGGAACTCCAATGTGTTGATTACAGGAGAATCGGGGACAGGCAAGGAGCTTTTTGCACAGGCCATACATGCGGCCAGCCTGAGGCGTTCAGGTCCCTTTGTGAAGATAAACTGCGCGGCGGTGCCTGAGAACCTGCTGGAGTCGGAGTTTTTCGGATATGAAGAGGGGGCTTTCACCGGATCGAGAAGGGGTGGACAGGCCGGAAAACTGGAGCTGGCCCATATGGGGACCGTATTCCTGGACGAAATTGGGGAGTTGCCTTTCACTCTGCAGGCTAAATTGCTTCGCTTTATACAGGACAGGGAAATACAAAAGCTGGGCCGTGGCGAGACAATCGTTTCAGATGTGAGGATCGTGGCGGCCACCAATGTTAACCTGGAACAGATGGTAAAGTACAGGAAGTTCAGGGAAGACCTTTTCTACCGGCTGAATGTGGTGAATCTGAATATACCTTCACTAAGGGAGCGGAAGGAAGATATCATTCCCCTGGTTAGGCATTTCATAGATAAGTTCAACAGGTTGTTTAAACTAAAAGTGATCGGGGTGTCACCCGAGGTTGAGGAAATAATGCAGCGTTACTCGTGGCCTGGAAATGTCAGGGAGCTGGAGAATGTTATCGAAAGGGCGTTTAATGTGCTGGAAGGCAACCTGATACAACCTTCACACCTACCTCCCGAACTTACCAGCCAGGCATTTTACAGCGGTGAAAAACTTGATTCAAGTCCAATGGCCAGCATTGCCTCGGCCCTTGCCAGCGGACAGACCCTTGACGAGATCATGGATCAGACGGAAAAGCTGGTTATACTGAAGACGCTGATGATCTGTCACGGCAACAAGGCTAAGGCCGCCAAGATGTTAAACATATCCCGCCCCGGATTATACAAAAAGATGGTTAAACTTGGGCTTGCTTAAGCAGGTGATGACTGAACCGGATGATTAATGTCAAACGGTATGCAATATCCGTATACATGTTAACTGAAAGCAACGTAAATATTTGTTTACAAAAGAAAGGGTGATCAGCAATCATAAATATCTCCGGAAACACCAATCAGGTGTAATATTCAACCGCTCGGCCAAAAAAATAAGCAGTTGGTCGCCCCATATTCTGAAATGACATAAATTTTGCAATATTCACAATTAATTTGGGGAGAGGGGGGACAGTCATAGCCTCGGGCCGGGTAAAAGCATTGAGAATGTGGTTGAAAAATAGAAATTATAATGTCTTTGTTTTTCCGGAGGTATTATATGGGCGGTATACGCAAGGAAAGGGAGGATTACATTCCGCTGTCCGGGCCGGTTAACAGAAATCAGAAAATAGTGGCCAAGGAAGCGATACTTGTGCTCCTGAAAAACGGGAGTCATACTACGCGAGAAATTGCAGAACATTTCGGTCTTTCGGTGGAAACTGTCAATACACTTATTGACGAGCTGGCTAGATCGGGAAGGGTTAACAGACCCAGGGGAAGACGAAATAATATAAGTTTAAAGAACACCTGCAAAAGAGTATAAAATAAATGCTTAGTATTTTTTTGCCCGGTGAAGGGGCCAGTAGTATAAAAAGGAGGCGAGTTGATGGAAGTAGGCAAGATCACTATCGGTGGACTGGTGGACGAGATGGCGTCCAGATTCCCCCAAAACGATGCTCTGGTGTATAACGATTTTGACATCAGGTACTCTTATGAACAGTTCCGCCAGGTGTGCAACAGGGCTGCCAGGGGATTTATGAAACTGGGGATAAACAAGGGTGATAAAATATCAATCTGGGCCAACAATGTCCCGGAGTGGGTTATTTCCCAGTTTTCCACCGGTAAAATGGGGGCCGTGCTGGTAACGGTCAATACCAACTACCGTGCCTTTGAGCTGGAGTATCTTTTAAAACAGTCCGATTCATCCACTCTCATGCTGATTGAAGGAATTGTGGGAAAAGAATACCTGGACATAGTGTACGATCTGCTGCCGGAGCTGAATGAGTGCAAGCCCGGTGAATTGAATTCGGCAAAACTTCCACTTCTGAAAAACGTTATTTTCCTTGGAAAAGAAAAACTCCCCGGAATGTTTACATGGGATGATGTTATGGCCCTGGCGGACGGGGTAAGCGAAGAGGAACTCAAGGCCCGCCAGGATTCACTGGACCCACATGATGTCATAAACATGCAGTATACCTCGGGGACTACTGGTTTTCCAAAGGGAGTGATGCTGACCCATACCAACCTTATAGGTAATGCCATAAGCCTGGCCGAGTGCATGAACTTCTCGGAAAAAGACAGGCTTTGCATACCCGTACCTTTCTTCCACTGTTTCGGCTGTGTACTGGGGACCCTAACCTGCGTGGTTTCAGGGGCAGCCATGGTTCCGGTAGTAAAATTCAACGCGCAGAAAGTTCTGGAAACCGTAGAAAAGGAAAAGTGCACCGCCCTGCATGGTGTGCCGACCATGTTCATCGCCGAGCTGGAGGAGATGGAGAAGAAGAGTTACGACACATCATCCCTAAGGACGGGTATAATGGCCGGGGCTCCGTGTCCCATAGAGGTTATGAAGGCGGTAGTATACAAGATGGGCGCCAGTGAAATATGCATAACCTACGGGCAGACAGAAGCATCTCCCGGAATCACCATGACAAGGACCTCTGATCCCATCGAACTCAGGGTCAGCACTGTAGGCAAGGCTCTTCCCAACGTCGAAGTCAAAATTGTTGACCCGGCCACCGGTGAGACTGTGCCACCCGGAGTGCAGGGAGAACTGTGCACCAGGGGCTACCACGTAATGAAGGGTTATTATAACATGCCCGAGGCCACCGCTTCTGCCATTGACAAGGATAACTGGCTGCATACCGGCGACCTGGCGGTAATGGACGAAAACGGTTACTGCAAGATAACAGGCCGCCTTAAAGACATGATTATAAGGGGCGGGGAGAATATCTACCCGAGGGAAATAGAGGAGTTCCTATATACAAATACGAAGGTCAAGGATGTACAGGTGGTAGGAGTTCCCAGCGCCAAATACGGAGAGGAAGTTGCCGCCTTCATACAGTTGAAGGAGGGGCTGACCGCCACCGAGGAAGAGATAAAGGAATACTGTAAAGATAAAATCTCCAGGTTTAAAATACCCGCATTCATATTTTTTGTTGAGCAATACCCCACTACTGCCAGCGGAAAGATTCAGAAGTACAAACTCAGGGAGCAGGCAACAAGGATTTTAAGCAGGGAAAAAGATGCAGCAATAGAAACGGCATAATAATAAAGGGCATGCATAAAGGTTCAACATACCGGTTTCCGGGCAAGTGGAACAGCTTGCCTGATTTTTTAGGCCGGGTGCTAAAAGTTTGATTGTACATGCAGGCTGTTTTAAGAAAAGCAATTGATTAATAAATATATTTAAGGAGGGTAAACATGTCCCAACTGCACAACATGACTGATTACGACAAAACATACGAGGAGTTTAAGCTGGAGGTTCCGGAGCATTTTAACTTTGCCGGGGATGTGCTGGACAAGTGGGCGGAGGATCCCAACAAGCTGGCTATGTGGTGGATTGACGATTTCGGCGCCGAGGTCAAGAAGACTTTTCTTGAACTTTGCAACGATTCCCGCAAGGTGTGCAACATGCTGGCGGCTCAGGGAGTAAAACAGGGCGACGTGGTTATAATCATTCTGCCCAGGTATATTGAGTGGTGGGCTTTAAATATCGCCTGCATCAGGATGGGAGCGGTTATAAGCCCCGGGACTACGCAGCTTACGGCAAAGGACATCAAGTACCGCTTTGAAGCCTCGGAAGCGGTGTGCATAATCACGGACAACGCCATTGCGCCGAAGGTGGACGAGGTGGTTAACGAGTGCCCCACCGTGAAAACCAAGATAATTATTGGTGAGCCCAGGGAAGGTTGGCTCAACTACGCTGAATTGTTTGAGAAGGCCAGTGACGAATTTGCCACAGCCAAGACCCGCAGTGACGACAACGCCATTCTGTACTTCACCTCGGGGACTACTGGATACCCTAAGATGACGGTGCACACCCACGCTTCATATCCAATAGGCCACAAAATAACCGGAACCTTCTGGCTTGACCTCCGTCCCGACGACCTGCACTGGAACCTTAGCGACACGGGCTGGGCAAAGGCCGCCTGGAGTTCATTCTTCGGGCCGTGGAACCTGGGCGCCGCCATTTTTGTACACCACTCCAACAGATTTGACACAAAGAAAACTCTGGAGATTCTGAGTAAATATCCCATCACCACCATGTGCGGCGCGCCAACCAATTACCGCATGCTGGTGCTGGAGGATCTGAAGGCGTATAAGTACCCGACATTGAGGCATTGTGTCGGCGCCGGAGAGCCCTTGAACCCTGAAGTGATAGAAACCTGGAAAGAAGCCACGGGACTGACAATAAGGGACGGCTACGGCCAGACCGAGACCGTGCTTCTGGCGGGAAGTTACCCCTGCATAGAGCCCCGCTTCGGATCAATGGGCAAGCCATCACCTGGATTCAAAATCGAGGTTATTGATGAAGGCGGCAATATTCTCCCGCCAAACAAGGAGGGTGATATAGCCATAAAGGTGAAGCCTGAAAGGCCTGTGGGCCTGTTCAAGGAATACTGGAAGAATCCGGAAAAAACTGCCAGTGTTTACCGTGGAGACTGGTACATCACCGGTGACCGGGCCTACAAGGATGAAGACGGATACCTCTGGTTTGTAGGCCGGGCAGATGACGTTATTCTGGCCGCAGGCTACAGGATCGGCCCCTTCGAAGTTGAAAGCGCACTGCTGGAGCATGACGCCGTCGCCGAGTCAGCGGTGGTTTCCAGCCCAGACGAGCTTAGGGGAGAAGTTGTTAAGGCCTTCATAGTTCTGGCCCCGGGATATCAGGGATCAGACAGCCTGGTCAAGGAGCTTCAGGATTACGTCAAGAAAGTAACCGCTCCCTACAAGTACCCCAGGAAGATTGAATTCGTGGAATCACTGCCCAAAACCGTCAGCGGCAAGATCAGAAGGGTTGAACTTCGAGACAAGGAATGGGGAAAGATTAAATAACAGGTAGCATTTAACTAACTGTAATTTAATAAAGTGATCCGTGGTTAATGTTCTGTTGCTTCCCCGGCCGTAACCCACCGGCCGGGGGGGCAATATTTCCTTTTGGCCATGAGTATACACCGGGCTTGCACCCCGGCTATTAATAACATCATAGTGCTAAGGCACTATTTGGCGGGGCTGTTAAAAGAGATATGATTCGAAGCCTTTAAACAGCCCGTGAAGGCAGGTGTCGGTATGGTGGAAGGTATAAAAAAAATTCTTCCGCTCAACTGGTTTAATAAAGAACGGGTTAACCAGGATGATCCTGTGTATAAAAAAATGGAAAAATTCCGGGGACTGGTCAGGAAGAATGATTACCGGGAGAAAGACGATCTTTACCTGCGGGAAATGAGGATTGTAGTGCTGGATACAGAAACCACGGGCTTAAAGCCGCATGCCGGGGATGAAATCATTTCCATAGGCGCTTGCGTGTTGAATGGCGGACAAATTTTGCCCGACAGGTTTCACATGCTGGTCAACCCATTACGTCCGATACCCCGGTTTATTACCGAACTTACAGGAATAAGCGAGGAAATGGTTGCTGATGCTCCGGATTTCTGCACAGTTATTTGTGAATTCCTGGAATTCCTGCAAGACAGTGTTATAGTAGGACATTCAATTGAATTTGATATGAACTTTTTAAACTACAAGTTGAAGCCGTACAGTTTCAGGATAAATAACTATCACTTTGACACGGGAATGATTTCACGGGCGCTCTATCCTCAGATAAAAATACATACCTTGGACAGTATAATGTCTTCAATGGGTATAATTCCCGAAGGCAGGCACACTTCCCTTGGCGACGCCATTCTTACCGCCAATGTATTTTTAAACTTCCTCGATAAACTGGAGGAGCTTAAAATCAGAACGCTCTTCGACCTGAGGACCTTTATCAAGAACGCCATTTTATACAGATTCTAGCCCGGCCGGTGCTGTTTTCAGACCTTTTGGATACATTTTTTTGGCCCCCTTAAATGTCATATATTATTACCCAAATAACTAAATCAAGTGCTGAACAACATTTTTAGCGTGATATTTATAACCCGGTAGGGGTTACTCCGTTAGCCCTCCTTAAAAGCGGGAAAGTTCAGATATTTGACAATTCACAAAATAGTTGTGCAATTATGAACATCTATGTGTTATTTTTTTAGGGAAGATATATAACCAAATTGGCCTGGCAAAATGGAGAACGTTTTTTGGGGGGGATGGAAAAAAGGGGTATTAATGTTTTTATTCTAAAAAGAATTTAGAAGGGGTGAATTTATGTCCGGAAAAACAATTAATTACAAAGACCTTCCGCCACTGGATAAAAACGTTACCAACCGTATGTCCAAGGAGTTTACAATCTGTTTTTGGCTGTTTGTCGTGTATGCCTTTTACCTTTTTATGGTGCCCGTACTTAACTTTACTGCTCCCGAATTCATGAAGATCCGTGTCTGGGGAGGTATGTCCCTGACCTGGTTTTTGACGGCCATCGGGGCCATGATAATGGCCTTTGTCATTGCGGCCGTCCACGTTTATTTCTATACAAAGGACTTTTATATTACTGAATCTGCACAGGAAAAAACTGCAAAGGGGGCGGAGATGTAAATGGCAATATTTGAACCTAAATATTTGTTTACAGTTATTCTTCTTTTAACAATTGTGGTAATTACCTTCGCCACCCAGAAATACACAAAGAGTACGGTTAACTTCTACGTGGCCGGACGCAGCTTTGGCTGGGTGATGAACGGTTCCGCCATCGCCGGTGACTACCTCTCGGCAGCAACTTTCCTGGGATTGGCCGGACTGACGTTTGCATTCGGCTACGACGGCATATTCTATACATTCTGCTTCTCGGTAGGCCTTACTTTGCTCACGGTATTCGTGGCCGGCCCGCTGAGAAGGTTTGGGGCCTACACGGTGCCCGACTTCCTGGGCCAGAGATTCCACAGCAAGAGGGCCAGGCTTGTGGCCGTTATAGTGGTGCTGGCGATATCAGGATTTTATGCCGCTCCTCAGATTCTGGGGGCCGCCGCAATTTTGAAAATGTTCTTCGGAACATCCTACCAGTTCGGCGTGATATTTACCATAATCGTTATGGTGTTCTATGTCGGTGTGGGTGGAATGAAAGGAACCACCATAAATCAGGCGCTTGAAATCTGGATCCGCTTCGGGGCATTCATAATACTGTTTGCCATGGCCATTGCGGCCGGTCATAACTACGGCAAGATTATGGATATTTTGGTAAGCTTCAAGGGAGCCATCCCTGACACTGCACAGGTAGTAGGAAAGGCTGTTATGCACGACGGCGCTAAGTGGGAGTGGACCGGGGGCTACCTGTTTAAAACCCTGCCGTCAACAATATCAATACTATTTGGCTTGATTTTCGGCACACTGGGTCTTCCGCACATCCTGCTCCGCTTCTACACCAACCCTTCGGCCAAGGAAGCACGTTACTCCGGACTTTTTGCCATCGGCATCGCTTCAACATTCTTTATCCTGGCACTTTACCTGGGCACAGTGGGCCGCGCGGTTTTTGTGGAAGGCGGACTGACTGCGGCAATCGTTAAGAACTTCGCGACAGGCGGCACAAACATGGTGATACCGACACTGGCAGAGGCCCTAGGAGGCAAGTGGCTGCTGGGTATCGTGGTGGCAGGTGCCTTCGCGGCGGTATTCTCAAACCTCTCCGGACTGTTTATTGCCAGTACCGGCGCCCTGGGTCACGATATTTACACATACTTCATCAACCCCAACGCATCTGAGAAGCAAAAGGTTGCTGCCGCCAAGTGGGCAACGGTAATATGCGGCGTATTCTACGGAATATTGGGGCTCCTGGTGGAAAAGGCAGCCATCGGCCATCTGGTGGGCCTGGCCTTTAACGTTGCGGCCTCGACATTCGCTCCTATATTTGTTCTGGGGATATGGTGGAGGGGTATGACAGAAAAGGGAGCCATTGCCGGCCTTCTGGTGGGCCTGCTGTCGTCCCTCTACTTCATCTTCCTTCCGGATCTGGTCCCAGCCGCAATAAGATACCCTGTTCCGGGACTGTTTACCGTGCCCATGGGATTCCTGGCCGTCTATATAGTCTCCAAGCTTGACGGGATGGTGCCTGCCGACGTTAATGAGTTCATGACCAAAATTCACTCCAAGGAAGCGTTATAACGTCAAGTTGCGGTATTTTCACGGGTAACAAAAATTAGGGCTTGCCTTTTTACGGCAAGCCCTAATTTTTCTACCCGGGATATTAAAAAGAATGTTATCTTTTTAATAAGGAGGTGCTATAAAAGATGCCCAAAACCATAATGGAGTTTTTGAAAACCGTTCCCCCCTTCAGCCTTCTTCCCGAGGAAGTCTCACAGGGGCTTGTGCCAAAAATCATCATAAAAACCTATCCCCCGGGTTCATATGTTTTCAGGCAGGGAGACAACAGCCTTGACACCTTGTTTTTGATCATAAAGGGTTCCGCGGAGGTGGTGGCCACCAACGACAAGGGAGATGAAGCCGTTGTCGGATTCAGGGGGGAGGAGGATTTTTTCGGTGAGACCGGCCTTACGGGAGGTCAATATTCGGCTTCTATAAGAGCCAAGGAGGAGCTGACATTATTGCTCATCCCGGGTGATGAAATCGAAACTCTTATCGGAAGGCACACAAATTTTGCCGGCTATGTCACCGAGCTGCTGGTGGAGCGCATGAGGTCCCTTTATGACGAAATAATACATGAGCAATCTTTTGATGCGTACAGCAGAGTAGAAACTCCCCTGTTCAGGAGAAGAATAAGTGATATAATGTCCGCTCCGGTAATTACCTGCAAAAAGGACGATCTGGTGGTTGACGCGGCCAAGCTGATGGAGCAGAAAAGAATAAGCGCCATTATGGTGGTTGATGATGATAACCGCCCGGCGGGAGTACTCACCAATGTTGACTTGGTAAATAAAATAATTGCCCGTTCTGTCACCGACTATCTGGATACCACTGTGGAGAAGATTATGAACAATAATGTTGTGTCAATACCTTCTGAGGCTTTTTTCGCAGAGGCGTTGCTGGCGGTGTCAAAGTTCCAGACAAAGCACCTTGCCGTTACCAGCAGGGGTAAGCTGGTGGGGATAGTAACGGTGGCTGACCTGGTCAAGACCAGGAGTACCGGTACCCTTACATTAATACACGATATAGATTCACAGCAGGACATTGAGGGGCTTTCAAAAATAGGCGCTGAAACGGATAACCTGCTTAACGCTCTTGTGGCTGAGAAGGCCCCGGTACAGGAAATATTCATGATAATATCCGAGCTGCATGACAGGATAACCAGAAAGGTTGTTCAGCTCTGCGAGCAGGATATGATAAAGCGCGGCTACGGCCCGCCTCCGGTTGAGTACTGCTGGGTTAACATGGGCAGCGCAGGACGGCATGAGCAAACCGCCCGCACGGACCAGGACAACATGATAATATTTAAGGACAGCAATGAGATAGGAAACGAAAACTTGGGAGAGTACTTCTTGAAACTGGCGATACTGGTGAACGAAGGGCTTGACCGTTGCGGTTTTTCGAAGTGCCCCGGCAATGTGATGGCATCCAATCCGCAGTGGTGCAAATCCCTGGCAGAGTGGGAAGAGTTGGTTGAATTATGGATAGAATCGGTAAGCAAGGATCCGCAGGCACTGAGGCAGCTTACCATACTTCTGGATTTCAGGCCGGTTTATGGTGAGAAAAAGCTGGCCGAGACACTATGGAAAAATATTATAAAATTTTACAGCAAATCATCAGCCATCTCACATTATCTTACCCAGGACGACTTGAGCGCCAGGGTGCCTGTCACCATGTGGGGAGGGTTTGCCACTGAAAAATCAGGTCCCCACAAGGATGAGATTAACTTAAAAAGCTCGGCCTGCGTACACATAGTCAACTGTATAAGAATTTTTGCCTTAAAGAACGGAATAACCGAAACATCAACTTTCGGGAGGCTGGCAGAGCTTAGGAAAAGGGGGGGGCTCCAGCCGGACGAAGCCGATTTTATAGAGGCCGCCTTTGAGACTCTTATGATGTTCAGAATCCGTGAGAACCTTAAAAAGGTGAAAAGGGGTGAAAAGGCGGACAACTACATAAATCCATCGCACCTAAGCAAGCAGGAGCGTGAAATATTGAAGGGGGCTTTCACGGCTGTATCGCGCCTGCAAAAGTTTACGGGGTCTATGTTTACCCTGATTTGGTTGTCAAAATGAGAAGTCAGATGGCCGGGACCAGTTTTATTTTCCCCTTGGCTGCAAGCTTGGTTCCAAGTATAACCACGGCGCCGGTTATGCCGGGTACTGAAAGGGCGAATTCAACCGCCTTTTCAAGGTCATAATGGGACCGGACTATATTCCCGGTGGCGGTGGCAACGGCGTCGGCAAGCGGTGCTGAGGGTGACAATATTACCGCTGCGTCTGCGCAGCCAAAGCTCAAAGAGTGTCCCACAGTACCGGAGGATGTGCATATCCCGATGGGAGTTTGGTCAGGCTTTATCTCCAGGGCGATCCGGTGGCTTAACGGTGAACTTCCCGCGAAAATACCGATAGTTCTGGTGCACCTGGTCCGCAGGTAGATGTCCCCGCCGTTTTCAACTATAACATCCCGGGAGTGCTTGAGAAGCGTTGATCCCACCACCTCGGATATAGCGCCGGCCACTGCGGCCATGGGCCCCACCCCGGCTGCCTTTGCCGCATTGGACATGGCTACGGCTATAGGCGGAGCATCCAGCCTTACATCATATGGCACAAGGGATTTCAGAAACCCGGGGTCGATACTGATATATTCCTCAAGCTGACCCCGGATTTCCTTTACCAGTTTTTCCACCAGGGAAACCAGGTCCGGGCTGAAACGATCTTTTCTTACACCCACGTCAAGATCGGTTTCCTTTATTGCCACCCTGAAGTGGGACAGGTCTCCCTGACGGTGTCTTAGTCTGTAATCCCTTATGATGTATTCCAATTACAGTCTGACCTCCATGGCCTTCACCGGGCAGATTCTTACGCATAACTGGCAGACAACGCAGTTGTCGCCGTCAAACCTGACTTCCATTGAAGGCCTTTCAATAAACAGTGCACCGGTGGGGCAGATGGCGGTGCATGATCCGCACATGGTGCATTTTTCCTCATCTCTTACTATTTCCTGGGTCAAATCCTGCACCTGAACCCCTAAATTACGAAGGTAATCAATTCCGCCGTTGAATTGATCACCGGTTATTTCCAGTACCATGGTTCCTTCTTTTTGGGGGTTGACGTTGGCCTTGACAATATTTACCACCAAGTCGTAATCCTTGACGAGCCTGTATATTATTGGCTTATCCGAAATATCTTGTCCGAATCTGAGAACTATCTTTTTGGGTGCCACACCGGTCACTCCTTGTAAAATATTTTTTCCGGTAATAAATTATATAGACCTGGGATTGGGGGTTGGGGATTGGGGTTGGTAAAACCCCTAACCCCTAACTTTTCAGCGCCTTACCGCATAATCCGTCTGCGGGGGAGGGCAGGAGCTGGACGGGCTCGGTGAGAATAAAGCTGCCACCAGAAATCCATTTTTTCAGTATGGTGGCAATTTCCTTTGCCTTGGGATAGCTGGACAGAGGCGCGGTGGGCACCTCTTTTCCATTAACCGTGATTTTTCCGGATTTGAGATCGGCATAGCTTATATGGCCAAGATTACCGGGCTTACGGTTGGGGTAATCGTCACTGTAATCGACAATGGGTGCGTAAAGTTCCTGGTCGGTGGCGGCAGCGTAAAGGGCGATTTCTTCGTTTAAAATGGGGATGGGCACCCCGATTCCCACAGCGAAGGAAGCGCCGTATCCGGCGAAGCTTACTCCTTTAAGCCATTTCTCAGACATTTGTTTTAGATCTCCGATAACAGAGAGTGTTCCTCCGGCGGGTCCCAGGTCTTTTCCATCGGGAGATTTCTGTATGGACGGGAAGTGCTGGGTTCCGTGCCAAGCCACATAGCCTATACCGCCCCCTAGGAAAATCCTTGTCCCGATGCCTATGGTTTTAAAATGCGGGTCCTTTAATAGAGGGCTCAATTGTCCTGATGTTGAATAATGCGCGTTACCTAGATTGGGTTTTAGCATCCCCATGTACGTGTAAATGGTGCGATCACCCAGGTTAACCGCGCAGTTGTAGTTTTGATAGGCATTACGCGGGTTGAAAAGGAATGCCTCGTTGATGTCGTCAAGGGTGATGCTGGTTTCCAGTGTTTTTCTTGGGTAGCAGTCGGTGCCGTAACTTATTGACCTGAGAGATACAGGCTTGCGGGCCACCAGGTCTTCTATGACGTGTCCTCCTCCGTACCTGAATTCACCGGGGTACTTGCTGTTAAGAGGGTCGTCCTCGGGAACCTCTGTGGCTCCGATGTAAGCGTCCACTGCGGCTATTCCGGCATAGGCTGGCACCCCGTTCAGCCACACCTTCTGCATTTTCATGCGGGGAGCTGAGTGCCCGAAATTAAGGAAGGCGCCGGAAGAACACATGGGGGCAAACGTGCCGGTGGTTACAACATCCACCGTCCGGGCAGCCCCGGAGAGGCCTTTCTCCTCCACCAGAGAGATAAACTCATCTGCTGTCACCACCACGGCCTTGCCCGATTTGATTTTTGCGTTGATTTCCGCGTAGGTTTTTTCCATGGCTAAAATTCATCCCTCCACTTGTGCTCTAAATCCAGTAAACAGATTAAGAAGGCCTCTTCCTTAAGAAGAGGCCATGCAAAATCTTGCTAACCTCTTATCTTTCAGAAGTTATAACTTCTGCAGGAATTAGCACCATACTGCCAGACGCGGAACCATGTAACCGCGTGTCAGCTGGTTGCCGGGCTTCATAGGGCCAGTCCCTCCGCCACTCCGGATAAGAGCACATGTTTTATTTAATTGATGATTAGTATAGCAGCTAGTTCTAACCTTGTCAATCCATATGTTGCCTCGCGGAAAGTATTGAAAAGGCTTCTTTTATTTGCCTTTAGAATTTCTGTGTTCTCTGTGAACTCTGTGGTTTAAAAAAATTTTTTTAATTTTTCTTTACTAATTGGCCGCAGCCAGCCGGTTTATATTCCCTCCATGACAAACTGGTCGTTCAGCCGGTTAATGGCCTTCTTTTCTATTCTTGACACGTAAGACCTGGAGATTCCGAGTTTTTTGGCTATTTCCCTTTGGGTGAAGCTGAGCCCGTTTTTGAGGCCGTACCGCATTATCAATACCTTTTTTTCCTGCCTGCTTAGGTTGTCCAGTTTGTTCCAGAGACGTTCGCTCTCAAATCTTTCAGAAACTTCATCAATAACTGTTTCCGGGTCCGTGCCAAGTATATCTATAAAACTCAGCTCGTTTCCTTCCTTGTCCGTACCTATGGGCTCGTAAATGGAGAATTCAGACCTTAATTTTTTACGGGAGCGGTAATACATCAGTATTTCATTTTCAATGCATCTGGAGGCGTACGTGGCCAGACGGGTGGCCTTTTCGGGGTTGTAGGTGTTTATTGCCTTAATCAGTCCTATGGTGCCTATTGAAACAAGGTCATCGAAGTCATCTGCGTCATATTTCTTTATAATATGGGCCACAAGTCTCAGGTTCCTTTCCACCAATACCTTTTTTGCCGATTCATCTCCTGCCAGTGCCAACTGAAGGTGCATGTATTCCTCTTCCTCTGTCATGGGCTTTGGAAAACTGTTGTTGGCCACATAGGACACCAGCAGGGCAAGACCGTTAAATAAAGACAGTACTGCCAGAGTAAGGAGACCGGGCAGCAGCAATACAATCACCCCTTAAAATGCGATGCCTTACATCATATGATCCGGTGGGTAAAAAGTGCCTGTCCGGAAATGATTTTTTAATGTTTTTAATTAAAGTTATATTCAGCCAAATGGAAAGGTATTTGATGGAGGGCGTCGTAATATTCAGTTAGGCGAAAAAATCGTCCTGATTGCAATAAAAAAGGGCGGGTGACTTATATTGTTAATCAGTAAATCGGTCAGGGTGCTGGGAAATGATCATTTCCACCTATACCTTGCCGGGTCGGAAAGAAAAATTTTAATAGAGGGTGGAGTTTCCGGAATTATACCAATTGTAAGGCAACAGATAAAAGAAATGGGGCAGTCGGGTCAGCCGGTCAGTCACATAGTGGTGATGCACGCCCATTTTGACCATGTTTGCGGAATCCCGGGGCTGAGAGAAATTTTTACGCAGGCCAAGACATCCGCCTCGGAAAAGGCAGCGGAAATACTGGCCCGGCCAAAAATAGTGGCCGTTTTTTTTCGTGAGGACAAAGCCATGACGCATATCATTCATGGTGATTCAGGTGGGGCTTTCACCGGCGAAGCCCCGGAAATAATTGATATTCAAAATATCATCAGGGATGGAACTGTATTTACTCTGGGGAAATATTTCAGCCTCCAATTTATGTCTGCGCCTGGCCACAGCCCATGCAGCATGATGGCATACTGCCCGGAGGAGGAGATATTGTTTTCATCGGATAGCGCTGGATTTCCGGTGGAGAAAAGCATGGTATTCCCCATTTTTTTTGACGGCTATTCTGATTATATTAAGTCCATCAAAAGAATGATGGAGATTCCCGTGTCTGTGCTTGCCGCCGCCCATGAGGAGATTATATCCGGGCGGCGTCAGGTAAGGGATTACCTGCAGATGTCTATTGAATGGGCTGAAAAAACAAGAGAACTTGTTATTAAAGAAAGAAAGAGGGGAACAGGGACAGATGAATTGTCCGGGAAAATACTCGACATGTTTTATCGCGGGCGGCTGAAGATTTATACCCGGGACAACGTAAAGATCTGTTCGGAACTGATTGTCAAGAGATCTATTGAAGCGGAGGAAGGGTAAGAGTAAGTGATAGATTTTCACTCGCATATGCTGCCCGATGTAGACGATGGCGCCGGGTACATCACCGAGTCGCTGGAAATGGCCCGGTTAATGGTGAGGCGGCGGTGGGTGCATCTGATAGGATCAGACGCACACTCGGTATACCAGAGGCCTCCGGGGCTGCGAAGGGCACTGGAGATCATCAAAAGTATTTCCGGTGAGGAAGAGGCCCGCCGCATCGGCAGTGTATTCCCCTGCCAAATACTGCGAGGCCGTGGTGTAAATACTGATAATTCTCTCTCCCCGCCAACCAGGCAAATTTGAAAAAAAACTAAATTGCAAGGAGATTTAAATAATGCCGACACCTGTTATTGACTTTCATATACATCCTATTTATTATGATATTTATTGCTCCACCACCGAAAACTGGATCAGGAACATGCAAGGGAAATCGGAAGAAGAATGGCCGGCTTTTATAAAGCATTACTCGCGGCCGGAAAACTGGGCGGCGTACCTTGCTGAAAACGGTGTGGACTATGGGGTGATACTGGCGGAACTGAGTCCTATCACCACCGGTATATGTCCTAACGAGTATGTGGTTGAGTTCTGCCGTAACCACCAGAGCCTCATACCTTTTGCCAGCGTTAATCCTTACATGGTAAAAAATCCAGGCAGGGAACTGACCAGGCTTGTTAGGGAAACGGGGATCAGTGGACTTAAACTTTATCCTACATACAATTATTTTTATCCCAACGACAGGATGCTTTATCCTGTTTATGCTGCTGCGGAGGAACTGGGGATCCCGGTTATGGTACATACCGGGTCGTCGGTTTTTAAGGGGTCGAGGATCAAATACGGTGACCCGCTGTTTATGGACGATGTGGCGGTGGATTTCCCTGACCTGAACATACTGCTGGTGCACAGCGGAAGGGGAATATGGTATAACAACGCGTTCTTTTTGGCGCGCCTGCACCCCAACGTCTACATGGAGGTGGCAGGACTTCCGCCGCAAAAATTGCCGGAATATTTTCCGGAACTTGAAAGAAACGCAGACAAGATAATTTTTGGGTCGGACTGGCCGGGTGTTTCAAGTATAAAGAATAATATTGAAACAATACGCAGCCTCCCCCTAAAGCCTTCCGCCATTGAAAAAATACTGGGAGGGAATGCCGCCAGAATATTAAATATTGATTTTTGAAGGAGATTTTTATGGATAAAACGATGATTGCAGGACTTGCTGGCTGATTTAACGTTATATACATTATTTTTGCCAGAAGATTAGTCTTCATGGTTTTTTATTTCTTGAGTATGTTTTCCTGGCACAAACGGCCTTTAAGGTGGGCCGGTTTTTGGGGAGATAAGATTATGCAAATAAATAGATTTTCAGAAGCCGGCGACAGTAAGCGGCTGAATCCCAGTCCGGCCCAGATACTGGTTTTTGGCTTTGCGGCTGTTATTTTGCTTGGGACATTATTGCTTTCCATGCCCTTTTCTTCATCGGAGGGAAAATACACGCCTTTTATAGACGCACTTTTTACTTCCACATCGGCCGTGTGCGTAACCGGGCTGGTTGTTGTGGACACGGGTACATACTGGTCGGCTGCGGGGCAGGCTATAATACTGCTGCTGATACAGGTTGGCGGACTGGGGTTCATGACCATGGCCACTTTTTTCTTTTTGATCATGGGCAAAAAAATAGGACTGAAAACACGGATGGTCATGCAGGCGTCATTTAATCAAAACAACCTTCAGGGAATTGTAAACCTGGGCAAGCATGTTTTGATATTTACATTTGTCGTTGAGGTCTTATTCGCCACAGTGCTGGCAACCCGCTGGGGTTTTGAAATGGATTTGCAAAAGGCGCTGTGGTATGGTTTTTTTCATTCGGTGTCGGCCTTTAACAATGCCGGCTTTGATCTTTTTGGCGGATTCAGGTCACTGACCGGGTATGCAGGGGACATTGTGGTGAACCTGTCGATTACAACACTGATTATACTGGGGGGAATCGGTTTCGGAGTGGTTATGGAGGTAATGTATTTAAGAAAAAACAAAAACAGGCTTCATACCCACACCAAACTTGTTTTATCAACCACTTCCGTGTTGATTGCGGCCGGAACGCTGCTGTTTTTTGTTTTTGAGTACGGAAATACACTTCAGTCTCTAAGCTTTTCAGAAAAATTGCTGGCGTCATATTTCCAGTCGGTTACCCCCAGGACTGCCGGTTATAATACACTGGATATCGGGGGTCTGCACAGTTACACCCAGGTACTTATAATCATGCTTATGTTTATAGGGGCTTCACCGGGGTCAACCGGAGGAGGTATAAAGACCACCACTCTGGCTATCATGACTGTATCGGTGCTTTCACTCAGCCGTGGACAGACCGAGGCAACTGTATTTAAAAGAAGTATATCCCAGGATCAGATTGCCAAGTCTGTAGCGATAATTTTCATGGCTGTGACACTGGTGGCAGTTGTCAGCACAGCATTGATGATAACAGAGGGAGTGGATAATTACCTGCTTACCCTATTTGAGACGGTTTCGGCCTTTAGTACGGTGGGACTTACAATGGGTCTGACTCCCGCTCTTTCCGAGGCTGGTAAAATTTTGATAATATTGACAATGTTTTTGGGCCGGGTGGGTACCATGACAATGGTACTGGCTTTTTCCGCTCGAAATAAATCACAGGTTAAAGTGATTTATCCCAAGGGGAAAATTATGGTGGGGTAATTTTGTCGTTTTTCTGGAGTGTCTTGTTATTTTAACTTTTCAGGGAGGGAATATTAAAATTTATATGTAAGCTTCAGGGCCGGTGAGAGGTGTGGCATACAGCCATGATATTTCCGGGACTACTGTAAAAAAAATTTCCTTAACCCCGCCGCAAATACTTGTGTTCGGGTTTGCTGTCATTATAGCTCTGGGATCTATTCTACTTACTCTGCCGGGGTTTACGGTTCCGGGAAAAAGGACGGATTTACTGACAGCTTTGTTTACGGCCACATCAGCGGTATGTGTTACCGGGCTGGTGGTGGTGGATACCGGAACACACTGGTCACTTGCCGGCCAAATATTGATATTGCTTTTGATACAGGTGGGCGGCCTGGGCTTTATGACCATGGCCATGGTATTTTTTATATTGATGGGAAAAAGAATAGGTCTGAAAAACAGGTTAATCGTCAAGGAATCCCTCAACCAGATGAACGCGGCGGGAATTGTAAGTCTGGTAAAGATGATTCTGCTGTTTACACTCGTAACAGAGTTGCTGGCTGCCCTGGTGCTGGGTGTATGGTGGGCAGGGGAGATGGGGCCTGCCAAGGGGGCCTGGTTCGGTCTCTTTCACTCGGTGACGGCCTTTAACAACGCCGGCTTTGACCTGTTTGGGGAATTCAGGAGCCTGGCGGGATACAGGGGGGATCCCGTGGTGAATATGGTGATAACATCCCTGATTATTATAGGCGGGCTTGGGTTTTCAGTGGTCTACGACCTGTGGAAAAACGGTTATAAAAAAAAGATGTCGGTCCACACACGCATGGTAATTACTGTAACGATTTTATTGCTTGTTATCGGGGTTGTTTTGTTCGCGGCCCTGGAGTGGAACTCAGCATTGAAGGGACTACCCCTGCAGGAAAAAATAATGGCGTCGTACTTTCAGGGTGTAACTCCCCGTACAGCCGGTTTTAACACTGTGGACATGACGGTTCTGCGCCCGACATCACTGCTGGTGATAATTGTGCTGATGTTTATAGGAGCTTCTCCCGGCTCAACGGGCGGGGGGATAAAGACCACCACTTTCAGCCTGCTGATACTGGCCTCGGGGTCGATATCCAGCGGCAAAGAAGATATCGAGATTTATAATAGAAGAATTCCGTTTCACCAGGTATATAAAGCGCTGACAATTTTCCTTCTGGCAACCTTCTGGGTCATTCTGGCGGTAATGGTTCTCTCTATAACGGAAAAGGCGGACTTTTTAACTCTTCTTTTTGAGATCGTTTCGGCAATGGGCACCGTGGGATTAACCCTGGGAATTACTCCTGAACTGAGCGAAACAGGCAGGGTGATCATTATGCTGACTATGTTTTTGGGGAGGCTTGGCCCTATGACAGTGGCCTTTGCCCTGGCACAAAAGGGTAAGGTGTCAAAAATACGCTATCCGGAGGAAAAAATAATAGTGGGGTAGAGGAAATTGAAACAGTTTGCCGTTATGGGTCTGGGCAGGTTCGGATCCAGCCTTGCCAGGACGCTGGTTAAAATGGGTCACGAGGTCCTGGCCATAGATTCGGACGAAAAAAAGGTGGAGGAGCTTGCCGATGTGGTTACACATGCGGTGCAGGCGGACGCGCTGGAGGACTTTTCTTTGAAATCCCTGGGAATCAGAAATTTTGACGTTGTGGTGGTGGCCATTGGACAGGACATTCAGTCCAACATTCTTGTTACGCTGATGCTTAAAGAATTGGGCGTTAAAAAGGTTGTGGCCAAAGCTTCCACAGAACTTCATGGGAAGGTTCTGCAAAAAATTGGTGCGGATATAGTGGTTTTTCCCGAAAGGGATATGGGTGAGAGGGTGGCAAGGTGGCTGGTGTCCAAAAACATTATCGATCTTATAAATGTTTCTCCGGACTACAGCCTGGTGGAGCTTACAGCGCCTGCCGAGATTGTGGGTAAAACTTTGTTGGAATCAGCCCTCAGGAAAAAATACGGAATTACACTGCTGGCGATAAGGAGGGGAAACGATTTCATTATTTCACCTGGCGCTAAACAGGTTATAGAGCAGGGAGATATTTTGATAGTAATAGGGAGCAATGACAGGCTAAAGGACCTGGAAGCAGAGGGATAGCCCTCTTTTTTGGTTTTCGGCCGGTGTGAAGTTGATCTGTGATAAAGGAAACCGGGATTGACAAACAAATACAATTAGAAGTATATTGTATACAAGCAGTTAATTGCGGTTTTATTGGATATGTATACAAACAATTTTAAATAGTTATGATTTAAAGATGGCTGCACTACTGTCCTCAAAATACCTTCCCAGGATACATGGATTCATGGCCTTACTGATGCCGGGGCGAAGCGTAAAACATTGGTTTTGATAACTCGTTTTAGTTTTCCGTTAAAAGCGTTTCAAAAAAGCTTCCTCTGCCAGCATTCTGGTAAGACATGTAATATAGAGGCTTTTTTATAACGCTTAGGAAAATACAGTTCTCCTCTGTTTCCGATTTTCCGTTAAAAGCGTTTCAAAAAAGCTTCCTCTGCCAGCATTCTGGTAAGACATGTAATATAGAGGCTTTTTTATTTTCCGACATCTGTCTTGAGAAATTAACTGGTCTGTGATAGAGTTCAGAATAGGTACTTTTTGGGGGGTTGGCAATGAGCAAAGATGTTCTTTTTTTCAACAGCATACTGGGCGATCTGTTTCCCGAATTTACAGATATGCTGGCCGAGATGAGGGACAGGGCGGTAGTATTCAGGGTTCTTTCAAAGATAGTCGATTCCGGGGCATCACTGTACGTCACCCTTCCTCTCGGCAGATCCACCAAAAAGTCTCTGGAGATGAAAATTGAGGGTTCCACTATTGCCCTGATGGATATGAAGTACCGTGTGGCATACAGGGTGGGCCCGCCTCTTTCGGTTATGGTGGCAAGGTTTCCAAAACACCCTATACACAATTTTGTAAGGGTGAAATACGATGCTGTTATCAACCAGGAAGACAAAAAAAAGAAACTGGAATTGAAGGAAGACGGTCCGGGTGAAGCCGAGATAAAGGTGAAAAGCGTGGAAAGCTCCGGATGGTTTATTTTGTACCCATCGGGTTCTCTTTTGACGGACCAGCGGCTGGAAAACAGGATACGGGACCTGACATTAAACGGCATGGAATCCGCTATGCTTAAAGAGTTTATCGCTATTGACGAAGGAGAGTTTGATAAGTCACAAAGTATTGAGCTTGTGGACTATCAGCCCGATGACTGGAAACTTTGGGAACAGTGGCTGTCAAAAATAGACACCGACTTGTTTCAGACTGTTGTACACCCGAGGAATTTCAGCGCGGCTTCAGGGAGATCAGATGACTATTATCTAAAGATTATCAAATACGGTAACATGAAAATAGGGGCAGTCTGGCTTGAAAAAATAAACCCGAGAACGGCCACGGCGGAGCTGGGGCTTATTATAGGGGAGCCTCACCTCTGGGGAATGGGAAT
>JBMOPB010000109.1:0-29474 GCA_049325055.1 Bacillota bacterium | reverse complement strand
CAGGGAGGCAATTGCGGACAAGCTGCGGCGGGAAAACGGGCTTGATGTGGACAAGTCGGAGGTGCTGGTGACCGTCGGCGGGCAGGAGGCAGTATTCATGATGATGCTTTCGCTTCTCAACCCCGGGGATGAAATAATCATACCGGAGCCCCGCTATACTTCCTACGACACCGCCATAGAAGTGGCCGGCGGCAAAATGGTGCCTCTGATCACCCGCCCGGAAAACGATTTTCAGATAATGGCGGAAGATGTGGAGAAACTGATAACGCCTAAAACCCGTGCCCTTCTGATTATTACGCCCAACAACCCCACGGGAGTGGTCATGACCAGGGAAAACCTGGAGGCCCTGGCTGAAGTGGCCAAAAAGCACGATTTGATGGTAATTTCCGATGAGATTTATGAAAAGCTGATATTTGACGGCTGGAAGCACTGGAGCATAGGTTCCTTCCCTGGAATGAAAGAGCGGACCATGACTGTAAACGGGGTTTCCAAGTCTTACAACATGACCGGCTGGCGGCTGGGCTATGTGGCGGGGCCCCGCAACATAATAGCGGCCATGGCCCAGCTTAAATATGCCGTTACCATTTGCACGACCTCGGTTTCCCAGATGGCGGCCCTGGAGGCCTTTACCGGCCCCCAGGACTGCCTGAACGAGATAGTGGCAATATACAATGAGCGGCGGCTTGCCACCATGCAGCGCCTGGATAAGCTGGGGATTCCTTACGTAACTCCCAGGGGGGCCTTTTACATCTTTCCGGATATAAGAAAGTTCGGCATGACCTCCTTTGATTTCTGCCGCTTCATACTGGAAAAAGCCGAGGTGCTGCTGTTCCCCGGCACCGCCTTCGGCGACGGCGGGGAAGGCTTTGTGCGTATTTCCCTTCTGGCGCCCACCGACAAGATTATGGAAGCCTTTGACCGCATTGAAAAGGCACTGGCGCTCCTTTAATACTAATTTACTATTCTTTCAGGCAAGGAGAATGTCGCTATGGATTTGGAACGTGGACCGTGGAAAAAAGATAATTACTGGGTAAGCCATTTTCAGTTTATGCCGGAGGTAAGGGAAGGGCTGAACCTTCCGGAAAAAGTGGAGTTTCATGACTCGACTCTTCGGGACGGTGAGCAGGCCGCCGGCGTTTTCTTCTCCGCCAGCGACAAGATAGAGATTGCAAAAATGCTGGACGCAGCCGGAATACAGTACATCGAGGCCGGCTTTCCGGTGGTTTCCAAGGCTGACCGGGAGGCCATAGAAAAGATAGTAGGGCTGGGGCTGAAGGCCAAAATAACCTGCCTTTCCCGCGCCACCGCCGGGGATATCGAATTGGCGGCTGCCATCGGGGTCTGGGGGGCCATACTGGAGATACCTGTCAGCCAGGTCAGGCTCAAATACCAATTCGGCTGGACTGAGGAGGAAGCCATCAAAAAGATACTGGCGGCCTGCACCATGGCCAAGGAAAAGGGGCTGGCCACCTACCTCTTCATGATCGACTCCTCCAGGGCCGACCTGGAGTTTATGGAGAAGCTCCTCACCGGCACAGTTAAGGAAGGTGTGGTGGACCGGGTGTCGGTGGTGGACACCGCCGGCTGTATTACCCCGGCGGGAATGCGCTATTTTGCCGGCAAGATACGGCAGATGGTGGATGTGCCCCTGGAGGTTCACGCCCACAACGACTTCGGCATGGGAGTGGCCACTTCGCTGGCCGCCGTGGAGGCCGGGGTGAACAGCGTGGCCGCTACCCTCAACGGGCTGGGCCAGCGGGCAGGGAACGCCTCCCTGGAGGAAATTGCCTGGAGCGCCGAGGCCCTTTACGGAATACCCACCGGTCTGGACATGGCCAAGCTGTACCAGGCGGCTGTCAGGGTTCAGGAGCTGTCCGGCTGGTCCTTCCCCCCCAACAAGCCGGTGGTGGGCAGGAACATATTCACCTGGGAGGCAGGGCTCCCGGTGGCCGCCCTGCGTAAAAACCCGCACACCGTGGAGCCCTTCCAGCCGGAGATATTTGGCCGGAAACACGAGATCGAGCTGGGCAAGAAGTGCGGCAAGGCCAACATAGAGTGGAAAATGGATGACCTGGGCCTGGTTGTAGAGGACGAAGGCATGGTTGAAAGGCTTATGAAGCGGGTGAAGGAAGAGTCGGTTAAGTTGAGGCGCGGCCTTACCGACGGGGAATTTGAAGCCCTGTACCTGGCGGAACGGAATAGCTGAAAAACTCCTTTTACAGTGGGGGTGGAAAAATGTTATTGGCTAACAGGGTAACGGCGGCTGTTGTTTTTATCCTGGCCCTGGTTGTAGGGTTTGCGGGCCTGAGCTTCTCGCTGACCTCCGAATTTGGACCGGGGCCGGGCTTCTGGCCAGCCTGGCTTTCAGTGGCCTGGCTGGTGCTCGCCGTGATATGGTTCATGGAAACCGTGAAGAAGAAGGAAAGCAAGCCTTTTTTCAACTCAACTGACGAGTTAAAGCGTGTTGCAGCAATTCTCGGCATTTTGCTTGGGTACGTGCTATTGCTGGGATTGGCAGGATTCCTCCTGGCTACATTCGCATTCCTGTTCACCGTTTTATACTTTTTTGAGAAACACCGTCCCGTAGGAAGTCTGATGAATAGCATAGGCATATCGGTGGGGCTATACCTTCTGTTTGACACATTTTTAAAGGTGGACCTTCCCAGGGGATTTCTGAATTTTTAAAAAGGAGGTGAACTTGATTGTCGCTGCTTAATGATCTTGCCTTGGGCTTTTCGGTGGTATTTACCCCATTCAATATATTCATGGCAGCCGTGGGATCGCTATTGGGGCTTCTGGTGGGAGCCCTTCCCGGCCTGGGTCCGTCGGCCGCCATCGCTATATTGCTGCCGGTCACTTTTGGGATGGATCCCGCTTCGGCCCTCATTATGCTTACGGCCATTTACTACGGGGCAATGTTCGGAGGGTCAATAACCTCGGTGCTGATTAACACTCCGGGTGAAAACTCGGCGGTGATGACCGCGGTGGAAGGTTACCCCATGGCCTTGCAGGGGAAAGCCTCGGTAGCCCTGAGAATGAGCTTGATAGCCTCTTTCATGGGCGGCACGCTTAGCGTATTGGGCCTGACCCTTCTGGCCCCGCCTCTGACCACCCTTGCCATTCAGTTCGGGCCGCCGGAATACTTTGCCCTGATGACACTGGGGCTGATGGCGGTTGTATTCGTGGGAGGAAGCTCTTCAATCGTCAAGTGCTTCATTAGCGCAGTGTTCGGACTGATCATCGGCAGCATCGGCACCGAGCCCATCAGCGGTTTTTACCGTCTTACGTTCGGGTCTCCGGAGCTTACCGACGGAATACCATTCATCGTCGTGGCCATGGGGCTATTCGCACTTGGTGAGGTATTTGTAAACGTCGAGCAAAAGCTTCAACTGGAAAGCCTCAAGGAAAAAATTAAGAACCTGTGGCCCTCACTGGAGGATTTTAAAAGAAGCCGCGGGGGACTGGGGATCGGGTCGGTGATTGGCTTTATAGTGGGTGTACTGCCCGGTGCCGGTCCCACCATCGCTTCCTTCCTCAGCTATGCTGTGGAAAGAGGTCGCTCCAGGGAGCCCGAGAGGTTCGGCAAGGGAGCCGTAGAGGGCATTGCCGCGGTGGAGAGCGCCAACAACGCCGCCACCGGGGGTTCAATGGTTCCGCTTCTGACCCTGGGGGTGCCGGGTTCGGGGGCCACCGCCGTTCTGCTGGGGGCACTTATGATGTACGGGCTTCGTCCGGGTCCCCTCCTTTTCTCCCAGCACCCGGACATTGCCTGGGGCGTTATAGCAAGCATGTACATAGGCAATATATTGATCATCGCACTGGCCTTGCCCTTGGTGCCGTTCTTCAACAGCATACTTAAAATCCCCTATACTGTTCTCTACCCATTGATTGTGATTGTCTGCATGATCGGGGCATATAGCCTGACCAACACACTTTTCCCCGTTTGGTTAATGTTGCTGTTCGGTGTTGTCGGTTATTTCATGAACAAGCTGAATATCCCGGCGGCCCCCGCCGTTCTGGGCCTCATCCTGGGACCGATGGTGGAAACCGCACTGAGCCAGTCTTTGACCATGTCTCATGGAAGCATAACTATTTTCTTTAACCGGCCCATTTCACTGACATTAATGCTGTGTGTATTTGCGGTGTTTATGGCACCCGTGGTCAAGAGGTTGTGTAACTCTAAAAAGGCGGCGGTCAATTGACCGTAACAGGCATACTCTAAAAAAAGTTATAGGAGGTATGCAAATGCGTTTAAGAATAGGAAAAAAACTGGTTGGGATTATGGTTCTGCTTTTAGTTCTGGTGACGGTGGGCTGCCAGTCCCAGCAGTCCGCTCCGGCAGGCGGAGGAAAAGAATTCCCGTCCAAACCCATGGAATTTGTTGCCCATACCAACCCAGGGGACGGTGCAGATATTTTTATGCGCACACTGGCTGACACCATGACCAAGAATGGAATCGTAAAGCAGCCCATCAACGTGGTAAACAAGGTGGGGGGCAGCGGCTCTGTGATGCTGGGTTATCTTCAGGCCAAGGCCGGAGACCCGCACTATCTTATGCCGGCCCAGGTGAGCCTCCTGACCACGCCCATCAGGAACAACCTGGGGGTTACTTACAAGGATTTCACACCGGTGGCCCTTATGGTTACCGATGAAATGGTTATTGCCGTACGTGAGGATTCTCCCTACAAAAACATGAAGGACCTCATAGATGCCGCCAAAAAACAGGCCAAGTCGGTAAAGCAGGGCGGCGGGGTGTTCGGAGGATCCGACTCTATTTTGGGTTACCTGATTGAGAAAACCACCGGGGTGAAGTTCAATTTCATCACCTTCAAGGGTGGCGGGGAGGCGATTGTTGCCCTTCTCGGCGGGAATGCGGATTTCCTGGCCATGAACCCCAGCGAGGTTCTGGGGCAGGTGGAAGCCAAGAAGGTTCGCATAATTGCGGTGGCCAGCGATAAGAGGCTGGAATCCATGCCCGATGTGCCAACCCTGAAGGAGCAGGGAATAGACGTGGTGTTCCAGTCCTTCCGCGGCGTGGCGGCTCCCAAGGACCTTCCCAAGGAAGCCCTGACCAGCCTGGAGCAGGCAGTGAAGAAGGCGACCGAAACCGAAAGCTGGAAGAAGTACGTAAAGGACAATGTGCTGACCCCCAATTACAAAAACAGCGCCGAATTTGCAACATACCTGGACAAGCAGAACGAGCTATATACAAACGTAATAAAGGAAATGGGACTCAAGTAGCGGATGAAAGGAGCACAATCAATGAACCAACTGTTTGACAAAGTGATTGAAAGGATAGACAGGGACTATGTGGTTGGGCTGTTAAAGGAACTGATTGAAATTCCCAGCGCTAACCCGCCAGGGGACGTGGGGGAAATCTCGCGCCGGGTGGAAAGGGAAATGCGCGATATGGGAATCACCGACATTGACATCGTCGAGCCGGTGGAAGGCCGGAGGAATGTTATTGGCCGGATAGGAAACGGCAATGGGCCCACCATAACCCTTTATGCACACCTGGACGTAGTGCCGGTTCGGGAAGAAGAGGAGAAAGAGTGGCGCACCCCGCCGCTGGTGGGAACCATAGTGGACGGCAAGATGTACGGCCGTGGCGCGGCAGATACCAAGAGCGGGTTGGCGGCCATGCTGGCGGCGGCAAGGGCACTTATTGAGACAGGCGTGGAAATTCCGGGCAAAGTAGTATTCCTGGCTGCAGCAGACGGCGAGACCGGTGACATCTGGGGAATTAAATACCTGGAAGAGAAAGGTTATTTGGGCGGTGACATGGTTATTGCCTGTGAGCCTTCCGGTTTCCAGATAATAAGGCTGTTCAAAGGCAGGATCTGGTTTGAGGTGAATGTGAACGGGAAGGCGGTTCATGCCAGTGTGCCCGAACAGGGGATCAACGCCATCATCAAGATGGTAAAGGTTGTCGACGCCCTGAACAACGCAAAGCTGACCTACACCCCCGACCCGGTGCTGGGAGAAAGCACAATCGCCTTTTCCACAATAAAAGGCGGGTCGGTGCCCAACGCTGTGGCAGGTTTCTCCCGGGCCACCTTCGATGTCCGGCTGGTGCCGGGGCAGACCGTGGACGGGGTGGTGTCAGAGCTTCAGGCGGTTCTGGACGGGCTTAAAAAGGAAGACCCGGAGCTGGATGTAACCTTGAGCATTTTGCCCGGGGCCGGCAGGGAAGTTTGCGAAACCCCGCTGGATGCCAAAATTGTAAAGCATGTCCAGGATTCGTTCAAGTATGTGATGGGATATGACGCCCCCTTCGGGGCCGGCATAGAGTCTCCCGGGGCCGTGTACCATTTTAACCGGCTGGGGGCCCAGGGAGTGTTCTTCGGTCCAGGGGCCATCTGGGAGGCCCACCTGCCCAACGAGTTCGTTATACTGGACAGGCTCTACAACATGGCCAAAATGTACGCGGTGACAATAATGAAGGCTACTAGGGAATAGCCGTTAAAGGCCTGTTTTAAGCTTTAAGATCTAGGGCCGGCATGGAACATCCACAAATAGGAAATTGTAAGGAGGATGTGCTTATGAAGTTAAAAGGCAGATTGTTGGCGCTAATTGGAGTGTTATCCCTTGTTATAGCGGCCCTGGCCGGGTGCGGGGGGCAGGACCAGGGAAAAAGCGCCGGAAAACAGTCATATCCCTCAAAGCCCGTTGAGTTTGTTGTTCACACAAACCCCGGTGATGGAGTGGACCTTTTTATAAGGACGGCGGCCGACATTATAAACAAGGAAAAGCTGTTCCCGCAGCCTGTTAATGTTATAAACAAGGTGGGAGGCAGCGGGGCGGTGGCCATGGGATACGTGTCGGGCAAAGAAGGGGAAAACCACACCCTGATTACCTCCCAGCCCAGCACACTGACCACTCCTTTGCGCAACAACCTGGGCATTGGTTATAAGGATTTCACCCACATCGCCCGTGTGATTGCGGAAGAGAGCGTTGTGGCCGTGAGGGCGGACTCTCCTTATAAAACCATGTCGGACCTCATAGCGGAAGCCAAGAAAAAGCCCAAGGGCGTGAGCCACGGCACCGGAGTGCTGGGAGCCGCCGACACCGTGCTGGACTTCCTCATCGCCAAGGCCACCGGTGTACAGTTTAACGTTGTTTCCTTCAAGGGCGGCGGCGAAAACATTGTTGCCCTGCTGGGGGGCAATGTTGATTTTGTGACTGTCAACCCGAGTGAGGTCATCGGCCAGGTTGAGGCCGGCAAGGTGCGCCTGATAGGTATTGCCTCGGACAAGCGCCTCCCCAAGCTTCCCGATGTGCCTACCCTTAAAGAGCAGGGAATAGACGTGGTCTTCCAGTCCTTCAGGGGGGTCTCGGGCCCCAAGGGCATGTCTCCTGAGGCGGTGAAGTTCTGGGAAGACGCGTTTAAGAAAGTGGCGGCCACAGAAGCCTGGAAGAAGTACCTTAACGATAATATGATCAGCGATGTGTACCTGGCGGGTCAGGAGTACGGCAAATACATGGAAGAACAGGACAAGATGTACAGCTCTGTGCTGAAAGAAATGGGTGTGCTCAAATAACTGAAAAAAGATATGGTTGAATTGTAGTTTTTTACCTGTGGGGCATGAATAAGGGCACCCGTACATACGGGTGCCCGGAAAAATAAAAAAGCATCTGGTGAGGAGGCAAATTAATGGACAAAATCAGGATTCACTTCATTCGCACATCCCGCCACACAAAATCAACTGAGTACTCCTATTCCCTGATTAACTGGATGGAGGAGTTGGGGCTGCTGGACGACGTGGTGTGGGACTATGATCCCGGGCCGGAGGGTCCTATTGTTGAAAACAGGGAACACTTTGTGCAGGTGGCCTGGGGCATAATGGAGAGGGTGAAGGAAGCGGGTAACAGCGGAAAATACGATGCCATAGTGATACAGGGATTTATGGACCCGGTGCTTCTTCCCGCCCGCGAGGTATCCCCAATCCCGGTGCTGGGCTGCGGGCAGTCGGCTATGCACATGGCCTCGCTCATCTGCAACAAATTTTCCATCATTGACACACTGGAGGCAATGGTTTTCCATATCCGAGAGAATGCCCGGGTTTACGGGCTGGAGCACAAACTGGCCTCAATCCGCTCCATCGAAACTCCGGTTCCAAAGGTTCAGTTCAAGACCAACCCTGAAGAGCACTATGAGAAAATTTACACCCAGTGTGTGAGGGCCATTGAAATAGACGGCGCCGACACCCTTATATTCGGGTGCACCTCTCTGTCCTGGATGATCCCAGAAATACGCAAGAGACTCAAGGAAAGAAAGAACTACGATGTTCCCATCATATTCCCCATGGGCAGCGCCGTAATGTTTGCCAAATTCATGGTGCGCACCAAACTGCGTCACAGCCCCATTATTTTCCCGTCAATTGAGCCCAGAGACATGGACTTGGTTCTTCCCAGATAGGTTTATGGCTGAATTAAAGGGGCGGGCTTCCCCCGCCCCTTAACAAAAAGGCGGTGGTTAAGTGCTGGCACTGGTAAAAACCGGGATCGGCCCCGGGAATGTTGAGTTGAAAGAAATGCCCGAGCCTTCTCCCGGCCCCGGAGAGGTTTTGATTGAGATAAATGCCTGCGGTATTTGCGGCACTGATATGCATATATACCATGGAACCATTGACTGCAGCCCCCCGGTTATCCTGGGGCACGAGCTAAGCGGAACCGTGGTGGAACTGGGGGACGGCGTTAAATCGGTTAAGAAGGGGAACAGAGTTACATCGGAAACCCATGCCCACCTCTGCGGTCACTGCCGGTTTTGCATGAGCGGATACCCACGGTACTGCGTAGAACGTAAAATGGTGGGACGCCATGGAAATGGGGGCTTTGCGAAATATTACGTGACCAGGGAAGAAAGGCTGACAATTTTGCCCGACAACGTCAGCTTTGCCGCCGGGGCTGTTACAGAGCCGCTGTTCACAGTAACTCACGCCCTTTATGAAAGGGCCGCAGTGGCTTCCGGGGACGTGGTGGTAATAATGGGACCTGGGCCGATGGGACTTCTGTCCGCTCAGGTTGCCAGGGCTCTGGGCGCCATAGTGGTGGTTTGCGGCCTGGAAGCCGATAAAAACCGCCTGGAACTGGCCAAAGCAATGGGAGTGGATGTTACGGTAAATATCCAGAAAGAAGATGTGGCCAAAATTGTAGACAGCCTGACTGGAGGGTATGGCGCGGACGTGGCAGTGGAGTGCTCGGGAGCGGCCGCCGCTATGGAGCTGGGCCTACAGCTACTCCGCAAGTGCGGAAAGTTTGTTCAGATCGGTCTAACAGGAAAGATTGTAAACTTCAACACCGACTTGGTGGTGAATAAAGGGCTGATGATGGTGGGAAGTGTTGGGACCACCTTCACAGCCAAGCAGAGGGCTTTGAACTTCCTGGCCCGTCAACTGGTCAATACCGAGGCCGTGATATCGGACACCCTCCCTCTGTCTGAGTGGGAGATCGGCTTCGGCAAGATGGACCGTAAAGAGGGGCTGAAAATAGTACTGTGGCCATAAGGTTGGCTGAGGGCTGCAGTACCGTAGAAAGCCGGGGCTTTTTTAGATGGATGTAATACGCTACCTCAACTACTTTCTGGCAGTCTTTTTCGTACAGATAGGGCTGGGGGTGATAGGTCCGGTACTGCCGGACCTTAAGGCCCATTTTGATATAAGTATGACAGCGGCTGGCCTGGTCATGGCCACCTTCGGGCTGGCCAGGCTCATTTTCGACCTCCCCGGAGGCGTGATTGCCCAGAGGTTTCATTCCATTAAAGGGACAGCCCTGGGGGTAATACTTGTGTCGATCGGATCCCTTTGTTCCGCCTTTGCCGGCGGGTATTCAATGCTGGTGCTGGGCAGGTTTATCGCCGGCATTGGATCGGCCACAGTAAATGTGGTGGTTTTGACCCACCTGAACAGGCACAGTGACTACAGCAACCGGGGAAAAATACTGGGGCTGTTCCAGGGTTTCTTTCTTGGGGGAATAGGGATTGGCCCGGCTGTGGGGGGGATGATAGGAGCTGCCTGGGGGTGGCGGGCCACTTTTATCTTCTGTGCCCTTACGGCCCTGGCGGCATTGGCCTCGGTAATACTGACACCACTATTCCAACGTCCGGAGGGCGGACGCCGGAAAGAAGGGGAACTTCCCCAAAAACAGGCAGTAAGCGGGATCGGTACGGAAGGCCGGGCAGGGGGGGATACCAAGGCCATAATTACTGTGAACCTGGTAACATTTATAATGCTTTTTGCTCTGGAAGGGTTTAACAACACCATAATACCCCTTTACGGAAGCCTTGTGTTGGGGCTCCCGCCCGACCTACTGGGGGTTATAATCACCCTTGGAGTGTTTATGAGGTTTCTGATCAGCATGGCGGGAGGGATACTTTCCGACAGGTTAGGCAGGGTTACGGTTCTGGTTCCGTGCATGGCCACCGCCGGGGTTGGTATTATAGCCATGTACTTTGCCGTTAATTACTGGATGTTCTTGCTGGCCGTGATCATATTCGCAATTGGCAGGATGGGCAACAATCTCCCCCTCACCCTGCTGGGAGATCTCACTCCCCCGGCAAAAATTGGCTGGATGACAGCGCTGAATAGGTTTATAGCCGATGGCGGCCTGGCCCTGGGCCCTCTTGTTTTGGGATTCATTGCAGACCGCTGGGGCTTCACGGCTGCCGGCATTTTTAGCATAACCATGTCTTGGCTGATCACACTGGTTTTATGGATTGTTTTCAGAAGCCGGCGGACGGCCCGGAGCGCGGTTTAGCTACATACTCAGTAAAGGGGTATTGCTGTGCAGGAGTTTATAGACATCGGTTGCGATGTGGGAGAAAGCTTTGGGGTTTACAGGTACGGATATGACGAAGAAGTTATGGATTTAATAACCTCTGCCAACATAGCCTGCGGGTTTCATGCAGGCGATCCGGTAACCATGCGTAAAACCGTCATCATGGCCAGGAATAAGAATATTGCCGTGGGAGCCCACCCCGGACTTCCGGACCTGATGGGCTTCGGGCGGAGGTTTATGAACATACCGGCGCCTGAGATTTGTGATCTCGTCACCTACCAGATCGGGGCGCTGGATTCCTTTTGCAGAATAGCCGGAGTTACGCTGCGGCATGTAAAATTCCACGGAGCTCTGGCGAGGATGTTCTCAAACGATGAAGTACTGGCAGCCATGCTTGCTGACAGTATATCCTCCTATAACAACAAATTAATACTGGTTGCTTTTGCTGGTTCACAGCTTGAAAAGGCTGGTTTGGAACGGGGGCTTTCCGTGGCGGGCGAGGTTTTGATAGATCGGGGTTATAATGCGGCGGGAAACCTGATTCCCGTCAGGGAAGCGGGGGGAATCGTAAAAGATCCGCGTCTTATTATGGAACAGGCGGAAGAGGTAATTTTCAACAGAAGAATCAGGACTGCTGAAAATACCCATGTCAATCTGAAAAGAGTGCATACCCTTGGTTTTCATTACGGAACAACCGGGCTTGACCTGGTTAAAACAATCCGTGCCAGGCTGGAAAACGCAGGTATAAAAGTCAGGCCTTTAAGTGATTTCTTGTGTTAAGGATTCCCAAAAGTTTCGGGACTCCTGAGTATTTCCTCATTGCCGTGTGGGGCCGTCTATTGTTGAATGGAGAAAAGCCCGCCGTTCTTCTGATGCCTGTTGATCCAGTCATAAAAGATTCCCTTCCCTTATCAACGGAGAACCCATTAATTTAAGGGTTCTCTATTTTTTAGGCAGTCCGCTACACAAATGATTGGCTATTTTTTTCAACCACTATTGCAATTTCCGGTCAATGAGCTAGAATTAGATTTATTGATTTTTGCGGGGTAACAGTATGAAATTTGATCAATCAAACGAACAGACTGTCGGAATAGTATCTGCAGCCAGCGCATATATACTGTGGGGGATTTTGCCAATCTACTGGAAATTTGTCTATCCCGTCTCATCCTCAGAAATTTTGGCGCACCGGGTAGTTTGGTCTTTTATATTTTTGGCGTGTGTATTATTTGTGGCGGGAATACTAAAACCATTTTTAAGTGAAACCCGTGAAATCGTTTCCAGTCCGAAACAACTTCTGGCCCTGGTAATGTCTTCTATTTTTATAAGTATCAACTGGCTGACTTATATTTGGGCTGTGAACAATAATCATATTATTGAAACGAGCCTGGGGTATTACATCAACCCCCTCGTAAATGTTCTGCTGGGAATTGCTGTTTTAAAAGAAAAGCTCTCTTTCTGGCAAATGGTTTCTTTTTTCCTTGCTATGATCGGCGTGGTTAACATGACGGTTTATTATGGAAGCTTTCCCTGGATCGCTCTGACATTAGCTGTTAGCTTCGGCTTTTACGGGTTGCTTAAAAAAACGATTAATCTTGGCGCAATAGCTGGAATCACTTTGGAGACACTTATAATCTCCCCATTTGCATTGATATACATTGGCTATATACATAAGAGCGGTTACGGGTCTTTTGGTTTTGATTCCCCCGTCTTATCAGGGCTTTTGATTGGGGGCGGCATCGTAACAGCCGTACCGCTTATATTGTTTTCAGGCGGGGCAAAACGCCTTCCGTTATCAATAATCGGGTTTTTGCAATATATTGCCCCGACTATTGCGCTTATTTTAGGTGTCTTTCTTTATCATGAGCCGTTTACCGCCGCTCACCGTGTATCCTTTGTCTTTATCTGGCTGGCCTTAACTGTTTTCTCTCTATCAAGAACCGGAGCATTTATGCAACTGGAATCTATGCTCTTTAAAAAAACAGCTTTTAAAGACAAAGGGATGTAATTAAATTGTGGATTAATAAGGGCTTTCGCTGCACGGCGGGGCCTTTTATTTTTGCCTGTTTAAAAAACTCTCAAAGGGAAACCATAAAACCGGAGGTGGATAAGGTGAGCAAAGCGGCGGCTGTACTTTTAATTAAATATGCAATAACCTTTTTCCTAGGGATAATTTCATTCAACCTTGTTGACCGGAATCCATGGGGTTGGGTTTTTGCAGTAAGCATAACGGTGGCCACTCTAAATTACCTGTTGGGTGATTTTTATGTTTTGCCAAAATTCGGCAATGTTGTGACTTCGGTGGCAAATGGTGTAATGGCCGGCCTGGTGGTGTATTTTGTTAATTTCTTCATCCCTCCGTTCAAGATAAGTTCTGCGGCGTTGCTTCTATTCGTAGTTTTAATTGCGTTGGGAGAATATCTTTTCCACAGGTACCTGATGAGATCCGAGGAAGTCAGACCATAACGGTTAAATTTTTTATTCAGAACACAAAAGCCCTGATGAGAGGCAGGGCTCTTTTTATTGGTATATTATGGAGGGAAATAGCGGCCATATGACGAATTTAGATTTAAGAAACAAAAAGAACAGGGGGGACTGAATTGATGATCAAGCCCTTAACTGAGGATGAAAAAGCTCTCTACAACGTGATTAGCAGTGAAAGCATAAGTTTCCTTCGTAAAAGGTATAACAAAACAACGCGCTGGGTCATTGCCGATATAACCAGAAGGAGCGCTTACCGCTACCCGGACAAAAAGGCGATAATCTATAAAGATATGACTCTTACATATAGCCAGCTTGAAAGTGAATGCAACAGGTTCGCCAATGCCCTTATCTCACTGGGGCTCAAAAAATACGACCGGGTTGCCATTCTGGCACATAACACGGTTCATCATGTAATAACCTGGCTTGGCACGGCAAAAGCCGGGGGGATTTACCTGGCGATAAATTACTTGCTGAGGGGGAAGGACATCAGCTATTGTATAAACCATTCGGAGGCAAAAGTTTTTGTAGTGGAGGACTCTCTTTTCGACCTGGTAAAGGATGTTCTCGATGACATGCCCGGAGTAAAAACCCTGATCTGGTCCAACCAGGGTAATGGAAGCCCCGCTCCGCAGAGATTTTTGGATTTTAACGGCTGGTATAAGCAATTCCCGGATTCAGAGCCTGACGTGGAACTTCATATCGAGGACCCGGTGCAAATGACGTATACCAGTGGTACCGAGAGCCTGCCCAAGGGGGTGGTTTTAAACAACCAGTCACTGATGGCCCAGTACATGAGCTGTATTGTGGATGGGCAGTATACCCCTGATGACGTCAACATAAACGCCCTTCCACTTTTTCACTGCGCCCAGCGGGACGTTTTCCTGACCCCGTGCCTGTGGGTGGGGAGTACAAATATACTGTTGTTCCAGGCCGACCCCGTATCTATCATGGAAAATGTGCAGAAATACAATGTTACCATGCTTTTTGCACCGCCCACGGTCTGGATCAGCCTCTTAAGGCACCCCCATTTCGAGAAATACGACCTTACCTCAATAAAAAAAGGATATTACGGCGCCTCCATCATGCCGGTGGAGGTATTAAAAGAGCTTCAGCGCAGAATGCCTGGTTGCGGCAGCTTTTACAACTATTACGGCCAGACCGAACTCAGCCCCTACCACACCATGCTCAAGCCCCAATTCCAGCTGTCCAAGCCGGGATCAGCCGGGATGGCCGGGCTTAACATGGAGACCAGGATAGAGGACGATGACCACAACCCGGTATCAGTACCGGGTATACCCGGGGAAATATGCGGGAGGGGACCGCACGCCATGCTTCTCTATTACAAGGATCCGGAAAAAACGGAGTCTGCCCTTGCTCACGGCTGGTTCCACAGCGGCGACATAGGGATACTGGACCGGGATAATTTCATAACCGTGGCCGACAGGAAAAAGGATATGGTCAAAACCGGGGGTGAAAATGTTGCCAGCCGTGAAGTGGAGGAAGTTATTTACAAGGACCCGAGGGTTTCAGAGGTGGCGGTGGTCGGACTTCCCCATGAGAAATGGATTGAGGGCGTCACGGCTCTCATTGTACCCAAACCGGGCCAAGATATAACCGCTGAAGAGATAATCAGCCTGTGCAAGAGTGAGCTGGCCCCATTTAAGGTGCCTAAAGGTGTTATTTTTCTGGAAGGGCTTCCCAAGACCCCCAGCGGCAAGATACTTAAAAGGAACCTAAGGGAGAATTATAAGGATTTTTACAAATAAAAGTATTCAGGCTTCCTGCAATACGGCTAAATTAAGCCGATCCGGGCAGATGATAATAATTCATTCCCTAACTGATTATGGTAAAATATGTTTTAGGAAAAACACAGGGGGTGATTTGGCGTGATGCGGATAATTCGTTTGTTAACCGTTTTAATAGTATGTTTGATAATGCCTGCTGCTGCCGGGGCGGCAACCGACATCAAAGTAAACTTTTATAACAGTATTGTTACAGGCCCGGATGGAAAGACGGGTACCGGCACTATAAGGTACATGTCTCTTGGCGCTCCCTCTGTTTCTTTTGGGGATAATAATGAGCTGGGGACAGCAAGGATAGCCGGCAATGAAGGAGTGGATGTCCCCGTCTATCCCGGGAGCAGAATAAAGATTGAGCTGCCGCTAGGTACCTGTTACATGCAGGCCCCAGACGACCAAAATTTCAGGAATTTCGTGGAGTGGCCGGAATTTGTCGATGGACATAAAAACCAGATACGGGATGTAAGGTTTATATCGGGTACCCCCCGTTCCATCACAGTGGAAGTTTCCAGTATAGACAAAGGCGATATCTCTGTTTTGGATTTTGTGTTTAACAAAGAGAACCTGAGCAAAATCAGGGTCTCCAAACTGCTGGAGTCAGGACAGGAATCCTTGATCAATCCCGGGTGGTATGTTACCAGACTGGAGTTTTTCAGGATGCTTGGGTATGTTACGGAACCCTTCCCGGCTTCTTCCCTAAAAAATGCCGGGGAAAATCACTTATTCTTTAATCAGTATAATGATATACATGGCCTGGCTGGGCAAGACGCAGACAGAATAAGCCCGTTGGCAGACAATGGTATTATCCTGGGCTACCCCGGGGGATGGCTGATGCCGTTTTACCTTATAACAAGGGCGGAGGCGGTATCTGCAACCGCAAACTTTTTGCCTCCGTTAAAAGAAGGAAACAGTTTTAAGGATGAATTGCCTCTCTGGGCGAAAGAAAATATTGACTCCGCCAAGGCCTATGGAGTGGTGGCAGGTTATCCGGACGGAACCTTCAGGCCTGAACAATTTATTACTAAAATGGAGGCTGTGCAGTTGTTGCAGAGGATGCTGGAGTCCTACAACACCGGGAAGTGAACGCGCGACAGGTCCAGCTGGTTTCGTTGATTAGTCCGGGACTATTGTCCTGCGTGAAAAAGTCATTGGTCCTATTATAAATACCGCATAAAGCCATCGGGGTGAGAATTCCGGGGCTTTATTTTTTTGCGGGAACTGGACCGGAATGCCGTCATAGCGGCAGGTAATAAATGAGAGTATAATAATGTAGCCGGATAACAAAATGCCGCTGCAGTTTTAAAGAGCGGGTCCGGCTGCATGATATGCCGCAGTATGTAATCAGTTGCAGGAGGGGCCAATATGTATGATTTGCCGAATGCCATAAGAAAACTGAGGGCGGACTTTGTTATGTCCGGCGCACAGATACTGGAGATAGCCCGGTTGTTTAAAGGGGATATGGTGTCCGGGCTTAGCGGACAGAAAAGCTCTTTAAAAATGATCCCTTCCTTCCTGACAAGGCCGACCGGTGAAGAAAAAGGGACATATCTGGCCATTGATTTCGGAGGCACAAATGTGCGGGTGCTGCTGGTTGATTTGAGGGGCCGGGGGGACTATGAAATAAGAGAATGCAGGGCCTTTCCTTTAACAGACCCAAGCGGGGGCTTTGACTTTAAGTCAGAAAACAGTGACATAACAGATCTGTTTGGCTTTATCGCAAAACAAATTGAGGATATGGTGAAACCCGGCTGTGTCTACCCGCTGGGCCACACCTTTTCTTTTCCCATCCGGCAACTGGGGGTGAACCGGGCCATACTTTTGAAATGGACCAAAGAAATAAAAACATCCGGAGTGGTGGGAAGGGACATAAATGAAATACTGGCGGATTCTCTTAAAAAACAAAATCTGAATAATGTCGTTCCACAGGCGGTTATTAACGATACGGTGGGGACTTTGCTTGCCGGGGCATATAACGACCTCCGGGCGGATATCGGCTCTATTTGCGGCACCGGTCACAATACATGCTATCTTGAGCCCCGCTCTCCGATTACAGGCGGTGAAATGATTATTAATATCGAGTCGGGAAATTTTGATAAGCTGCCAATTACAAAATATGATATGCAATTAGACAGCGCCAGTGAGCACCCGGGGGAACAGCGCCTGGAAAAAATGGTATCGGGTCAATATTTAGGCGAACTGGCAAGGATCATCATTCAGGATTTTGTGGATCAGGGCCTTATATTTAATAATAAGGACACCGGAATATTATCTAAGAAACATAACTTCAGGTCGGAGGATATTTCCCAACTGCTTTCTGATGATACCCCGGGTTTGGCCAACGTGTCTGGGTGGCTTGGGTTAAGGTGCGGGATTCATGATTCCCTGCTCGAAGAGAGGGTGATCCTGCGCTCCATTGCCTCAATTGCCGTTATTCGTTCGGTTCAGCTTATAGCGGCCACATACGCAGGTATTCTAAGTCATATTGATCCGGAGTTCTGCGGTGTGCACACCATAGCGGTTGACGGATCACTGTATGAGCTGACACCGGGCTATTCCCGCATGCTTCAGGTTACCTTAAACAATGTGCTTAAAAGAAAAGACCTGGTCGTCACTAAACTGGTGAAAAACGGGTCCGGTGTCGGGGCTGCAATTGCGGCTGCGTTGGTATATAATTGAATGAGAGTTCATTGATGAGGTGCCGCATGCCGCTAAAAGAAGCGTCTGCGGTCGGGGCCGGCTTCGGCTGGTATAGCCTTTCTGGGGTGATACTATCCCAGATATACAGTGTTGAGGCCGGGGCACTGGCCTTCCTGACCAATGTGATGCGGGAGATTATAGCATTTGTTTTGATACCCGTGCTGGCGGCCAGGATCGGCAGCCTTGCGGCGGTGGCCCCCGGGGGAGCCACTACCATGGACACCACGCTTCCCCTTATTGCCAGGTCAACTGACGCAGACACCACGGTTATAGCCTTTGTTAACGGCGCCACCCTTTCGGCCATGGTGCCTGTTCTCGTACCGTTGCTGATTGGTCTTTGAACAAAGATTATTGATGAAAGGGCTGATGATGTGGCTAATACAATCGACCCGGAATTCCAGAATATTGTTAAAAATAGTATTGTCGGCCTTCTGGGGATAAGTAGCGAGGTTTTAACTCCCGATCTGGTGGTAATGACTATGCCGGTGGATGCCAGGACCCACCAGCCACTGGGCTTGCTGCACGGTGGGGCTTCGGTTGTTTTGGCCGAAACTGCCGCCTCCACCGGGACTTATCTGAATTTAAACCCGCAAAAACAGCTTCCGGTGGGACTTGAAATCAACGCAAACCATCTGCGCTCAAAAAGGAGCGGTTTGGTAAAGGCCAGGGCCATACCTTTATATAAAGGACGCACCACGATGGTTTGGGAAATTAAGATCACCGACGAAGAGGAAAAACTTATATGCATATCACGGTGCACCATGGCAATTGTTGATGCTGACAAAATAAGCAGGGAATAGGCGCTCCGGCAATGGGCCCAAAATATAAAAACCCGGTCTGACCGGGTTTTCAGCTATCTCTCGTCACTGTCGGGGGTATACTTAATATGTAAGCTGATCCAAGGCCGCAGCGGCAGTGTTCCACGTTTTTATTTTCCTTGCGGTCCCTATCTTCGGCCATTTATTTCCCTCCTTAATTATGCCTTAATGGCAGGGGTTTTTGTATCTATCTTATTGATCCTCTATCAGGTTTTCTACCTTTTCAGTCAGCAGCTCCCCGACGCTCATTCCTTCCCCTTTTCTGTCATCCCATGGCACCGGGGGTTTATTACGTCCTGGTATTAACTGCGGGGAACCTCCGGGTTTATTATTGATTCCCGGAGGCTTGTTTATTTCTGAAATTAAGTTTTACAAACCTATCAGCTTATGTACCCCCAGGAGTTTGCCGGAAAGTATCAGCACGGTCACCACCAGGAACACTCTAATCCATTTGTCTCCCTTATGAACGGTGAAGACTCCTCCCAGATACGCTCCTATGGCGTTGCCGGCCGCCAGTATGATTCCCAGCACCCAGTCGACCTTGCCGCTGAAAACAAAAACCAGCAGGGAAGAAAACATGTATATTATGCTTATAAACACCTTCAGGCTGTTTATCTTCACCAGCGACATGCCGGTGATGAGCGTCAGGGAGGCTATAATGATAAAGCCGACCCCGGCCTGTATGAAGCCTCCGTAAAATCCAACCCCGAAGAAAGCCAATACGGCCCCAATAAGGCGCAGGCCTTCAAGGTTTTCCTGCTCTCCGGATTTGAGGAATTTCTTTTCCGGACGCCAGATGATCAGGACCAATACAGTGAGCATTACAAGGGCCAGTACTTTGTTGAACATCTCGTCCGAGAGGGATATGGCGAACTTGGCTCCCAAGATGGATCCCAAAACCGCGGGTATACCCAGTAAAAGGCTCAGCTTTGGATAAAAGAAGCCCTTTTGCCGGAAGTATTCTATGGCAACAACATTTTGCGCCATCAGCGCTATCCGGTTTGTGCCGTTGGCCACCGCCGAGGGCAGTCCCGCAAAAATCAGCGCTGGAAGGGAGATCAATGATCCTCCTCCGCCCACGGTGTTCACAAACCCGGAAGCTACGCCCGCCAGAAAAATATAAATAACCATTGTCGCCGTCATTATTAAACTCCTCTACTGCTGTCAGTATCATTATGTTGTTTTTGGACCAGTTCACTGAAAAAAGCCTGCCTTGAATTCTCTATATGTTTGCGGGCAACTGCTTCGGCCAGGTCGCCGTCATGCAAAGCCAGCGCCTCCACAAGCCTTCGGTGTTCCCTGTTTGCCTCGGCGATACGGCCCGGCAAACCATACCCCATCCTGACATACCTGTTAATATGGTCCACCAGGGAGGCAATCATGCTGTACAGGCGGGGGCTGCCGGCCGCCTTATAAATGAGGTCGTTGAATTCCTGATGGGTCTGTTCAATTTGGTCCAGTTCACCGGGGCCGGTGTGAATCTCCATTGTACCAAGAAGATTTTCAAGTCTTTTAATCTGATCATAGCCGATTTTTTCCGCCGCCAGCCTTGCTGCCAGACCTTCAAGCACAGCCCTGATCCGGTATATCTCCAGGACCTCCTCTTTATCTACAATGGCAACCACGGCCCCGGCGCGGGGCAGGTAGGAGATAAGCCCTTCCAGCTCCAGCATTCTGATGACCTCCCGGACCGGTGTCCGGCTGACTTTTAGCTGCTCCGCCAGCCTGCGCTCCACCAGCCTGGTTCCCGGCTTCAGCCGCCCTTCCAGTATGGCCCGTCGAAGCTTTTCGTAAACTTTGTCCCTTATCTGCGGAAGCGCCTCGGGAAGTACCGGGTCCAGGTACGTTTCATCGTACACAGTCCGTCCCTCCTTTTGGTATACCGGTATACCAAAACTAATTATATTAAACCTCATCCGGGAAAATATTTCAAGCACTATTGAGAGTATCAGCAGGAGAAACGACAATGGGATGATAAATAATCCTAAAAAAACACCGGGGGTAACAATGGAGAACCCGAATCGCCATTCAACGGCGAATCAGTTATTCCGGGGCGACATGCTGGCCGCCCTCAGGCACAGGAATTTCAGGCTGTTCTGGACAGGACAGTGCTTTTCACTGGTGGGGACCTGGATGCAAACAATGGCCCAGTCCTGGCTGGTGCTGGAACTGACAGGGTCCCCCTTTCTGCTGGGGCTGATGGGTGCCTTTCAGTTCGGCCCAATCCTTTTGTTTTCGGTTTTTGCCGGGGTGGTGGCCGATCGTTTGTCAAAGCACAGGTTAATTATACTTACCCAGTCCTGTTATATGGTTCTGGCTCTGATGCTGGGCGTGCTCACCCTTCTGGGGGTGGTGAAGTACTGGCAGGTGGCGCTGCTGGCCTTCCTGATGGGGGTGGTCAACACCCTGGACGTGCCCGCCAGGCAGTCCTTTGTGGTGGAGATGGTGGGTAAAGATAATTTGATGAACGCCATAGCCCTGAATTCATCGGTTTTCAACGGGGCCAGGGTGGTGGGCCCGGCCCTGGCCGGCTTGATCATTGCCAAGATGAACCTGGCGGCCTGCTTCTTGATCAACGGGGCCAGCTTTATGGCGGTACTGGCCGGTCTTTTCATGATGCGGCTGGAGGAAAGGCCCCGGCCGGCGATACAGCCTCAACGGGATCTCCTGGGGGAGATCAGGGGGGGCATTGCTTATATAATAAAAACTCCAGATGTTTTTTACCTGATGGTGCTGATCGGGTCCATGAGCGCGCTGGTCATGAACTTTCACGTACTGGTGCCTGTCTACGCCCGGGATGTGCTGCACCGGGAGGCCCAGGGGTTCGGACTGATGATGTCGGCGATGGGCACCGGTGCACTGATAGGGGGCCTGGTGCTGGCCTACCTGAGCCGTTTTGGGCCCCGGCAGTCCTTTGTGTACGGGGGTGCCGCAGGGGTGTGCGTTTTTCAGATCGCCCTTTTCGGCCTCAGGTCCTATCTGCCGGCACTGCTGGTCCTGGCCCTGATGGGCTGGAGCATGATTACCTTTAACGCCTCCGTCAACAGCTCCATCCAGATGAAAGTCCCCCACGAACTGAGGGGGAGGGTGATGAGCATATACTTTTTGCTTTTCGCCGGCATGACGCCCATAAGCAGCCTTTTCAGCGGCACCGTGGCCAAATACCTGGGAGCGCCGGCGGCCTTTTTAATCAGCGGCGGCATCGGCCTGACCGTTATGGCTGTGGTACGGTGGTGCTGGAGAAAGAGCCATAAGCTGTCAGCAGCAAACAATATACAATAGGAAGGAATGTAAATCACCGTCTTGCCGCATAAAAAAGCGGGGCTTTTACATAACCTTCACGGTTACACGAAAGAGCCCCGCCGCACATGTTCAGATGGGTTATCTTGAAACCGCCCCGGAACCACTTATCTGTTCCTTGCCGGTTCTGTCCAGCCTGTTCAATACCAGGCTAAGCACAATGCCCAGGGCAAGTGTGCCCGCCAGGGTAATAGCAGTGGAAACGTACCAGGCCACCAGGTACAGCATGGAAATTACAATGGAGAGAATCATGAGAGGGAAGGCCACCTTGAAAAACCCCATGAAGCTGATGTTCGACCCTCTTTTTTCCGCCATCCCTATCACCACCACATTGGCCGATGCCCCGATAATGGTTCCGTTTCCGCCCAGGCAGGCGCCCAGGGAAAGGGACCACCACAAAAAGTTCAGGTCCTGAATGCCCCCGAGGCGTCCCATGTCCTGAATAAGGGGGATCATTGTGGCCACAAAGGGTATATTATCCACAAAGGCCGAGGCAATGGCGGAAAGCCAAAGAATCAAAAGGCCCGCCGGCAGCAATTCACCACCCGTGACATCCAGGGCGAATTTTGCTATTGCCTCAATGACGCCCACTTCCTCCAGTCCGCCCACCACTACAAAGAGACCGATAAAGAAGAATATAACCGGCCACTCAACCGCCTGGAAAGCGTGATCCGGGTCCATGCGGGTCACCAGGAGCAGGAGCGAGGCCCCTGACAGGGCTATGACCGAGCTTTCCAGGTGCACAAACTGGTGAAGCACAAATCCCAGAATGGTCAGGGACAAAACAATAAGGCACTTTTTCAAAAGGTTGTGGTCTTTGATTTCAGAGTTTTCGTCCATGGCCATAATATTGCGCATCAGGTCGGGGCTGGTGTTAATCTGCCGCCTGTATATAATCTTTAAAATAAAAATTGTTGCCACATAAACGACGACTACCACCGGGGCCAGGTTGGTTACAAAGTCCATGAACCCAAGCTTGGTGGAGCTGCCAATCATTATATTGGGGGGGTCGCCGATAAGGGTGGCCGTTCCGCCGATATTGGAGGCCAGAATCTCAACGATTAAATACGGTATTACGTTAACTTGAAGCTGCCGGGCAATGGCAAAGGTTACCGGAACGATAAGCAGCACGGTGGTGACGTTGTCCAGAAGCGCGGACAGCACAGCCGTAATCAGGCCCAGGGCCGCCATGATGCGTATAGGCTCTCCTTTTGCCTGTTTGGCGGCCTTTACGGCAAGGTACTCAAACACCCCGGTCTGTCGTGTCACTCCTACAATGATCATCATCCCCACCAGCAGGCCAATGGTGTTGAAATCTATAAAGTGGACTGCTTTGTCAGCTTCTACAATCCCGGCAATAATAATCACGGCAGCACCGCAAAAGGCGGCCACGGCCCGGTGAATTTTTTCCGACACTATAATGGCGTAAGTTATTAAAAATACAGCGGTTGCAAAAATGACTTGGTTATCGGCAAACATCTTTCATCTCCTTCCGAAAAATAATAAGTTTAAAACATTTAAAGGCACGGTAAACTCTTCTTATCCAACACCTCCCGCCTCAAAGGAAAAATAAAAGAGGGGTAGCCAAATAAATTGACTACCCCCCCCAGCAGCCTGATACCGTTATAGCCTGGCAATCATAGGCCTGTTACAGCCCTAAGACCCATAGCTTTAGCGTCCCTGGCTTTCGCCAGGTTTGCTTAACCCGTGGAGAGAAATTATTCTCTTTTTAAGTATATTCAAAACAATTATATAGTATTTTTATTGTTTAGGCAATACCTTAAGGTGCCTGCTGTTTAAATAATTACATAAATCAACATTTTAATACAATTATCAACCTATGCATGTGGAGAGCTTGCCAACCTTGGAATTGGGGAGCATATCCCTGAATTCGATATACTGGGGCACCTTGTACGCGGCCAGCTTTTCCCTGCACTAGAAATTAAAGCGCTTTTAGCGCAGAGGGCAGGTCGGACAAGCTGTTCAGTATGAGGTCAGGTTTTTCCCCGGCCAGTATTTCCGGGGTATCTTCCCCTCCAAGGACAGCGCCTGCCTTTGCTCCCGCTCTCCTGGCCGCCAGTATGTCTGACAGGCTGTCCCCTATATGTATGGTATTTTTTCCGTCTGACCCGGCCCACTCCATGGCTTTTTGTATGCCTTCACCCGATGGCTTAAGCATTCTCACGTCGTTCCGGGAAACAACCAGTGCGAATCTGTCGTGGAGGCCGTATTTTAAAAGCACCCCGGACAGCGCCTTTCTCCCCACGTTGGACACCAGCGCCAGTTTATATTCACTCAATTTATCCAGTATATCGTGAATATCATTTACCGGCTTCCACCTGGTGGCCGCCTCCATGTCGTATTTGTCATAAACGCTGTCCAAAAGAGAAATGAGGTGGTTGCCCGGGAATCCCCACTGCCCTTCTTTTTCCCGGACCAGGTTGTAAATGGCGGAGTAATTCATACCGGCCAGGGCATTGACCGGAACACCGCTTTTGCCCAGTATATCCAGGGCATCACCTACCCCCTCGGCCAGTTTCCACTGAAAGTCAACCAGTGTTCCCTCAAAATCAAGCGTAATCAATCTGATTTTGATCACCGCCCCTTGCTGTATTTCTTATTTTTTCGTGTATGGACTTTTCACGCTGGTTCATTCTCCACGCCCCCCGAAAAACCCCTCCTATACAAGCCTTGGAATCCGTACCTTTTCGGAATGGTTCTGCGGGCCGGCTTCCTTTACCACGTTCAGTCTTTTTTCGTCCAGTCCATTCCAGCGGGAAAACATATCATTGGGGACCCCCACCAGGTCTAAGGCCTTCCCCACGGTCTGGTTGATTATGTCGTCCAGATCCTTCGGCTGATGATAAAAGGCCGGAACAGGCGGAAGCAGTATCCCGCCGGACAGGGTCACCAGTTCCATAAGTCTTATGTGCCCCAGGTGAAGAGGTGTTTCCCGCACAAGAAGGACCAGCTTTCTTCTTTCCTTGAGAATTACATCGGCGGATCTCACCATAAGGTTGTCGTTGTATGAACAGGCTATGGCCGAAAGGGTTTTTATCGAGCACGGGGCTATAATCATGCCGCTGGTATGAAAAGATCCGCTGGCTATTGGAGCGCCGATGTTTTCCATACCGTGTACCCTGTGGGCCAGTCCCCTGACGTAATCCAAATCGTATGTGGTCTCATGCTTAATGGTTATTTCCGCCGCTTTAGAGATAACAAGGTGAGTTTCAATGTTCTTGTCCGACGCCAGCACCTCCAGAAGCCTTATACCGTATATGGCCCCGCTGGCCCCGCTTATGCCAACTATAACCCTCACTGGCGGCACCCCCTTAAAAAGTTTGATTTGCCCCCGGTGGGTTCCGGGGGCATTTTGTTACTATTCAATTTTTCCTTCTTCTTTAAGTTTTTGGGTTACAGCCTGCCTCAGGGCCACCTTGTTTATCTTGGAGTCCCCCGCCAGCGGAAAGCTGTCGACAACCTCCAGCCTTTCCGGAAGCTTATACATTGCCAGCTTTTTGGTTTTCAGATAACTGACCATCCCGTCAAAGGTGAGGGGTTCGGAAGACTGGGCCGGTATTACGAAGGCGCAGGCCTTCTCACCCATTATGGGGTCGGGCATGGCGACCACGGCGGCGTTGGAAACCTTGGGATGCCCTATTAAAAGGCTCTCAATCTCACCCGGGTAAATATTCTGGCCGCCGCGGATGATTATGTCCTTCTTACGCCCGGCTATTACTATATACCCGTCGTCGTCAATTTTGGCCAGGTCTCCGGGGGTGGCCCACCCTTCCTCGTCAACAGCCTCGGTAAAGGTCTTGTCGGGGTCCCTGTAATACCCGCTGGAACTCTGGGGCCCCCTGAAGTACAGCTGGCCCACCTCACCCCGGGGAACCTCCCGCCCCTGGTCGTCCACCAGCTTTATCTCGTTTCCGATAAGGGGCCTGCCCACCGTTGTACGCGTTTTTTCCGGCGGGTCTTCAATGGACGTTCCGGAGATTGACCCGGTGTCCTGGGAGCCGTAGGTGCTCAGTATGGGACGGCCCATTTTTCTCTCCACATCCTCGGCCAGGGTGGGGGAAAGGTAGCCGCCGCTGCACCTTATTATCCTGAGTGACGACAGGTCGTACTTCTCCAGGGGTTCCTGCACCATTGCCGCCAACTGGGCGGGAACTACGCTGGGAACGGTAACCTTTTCCTTTTCGAAGAACTCAAGGGCCCCTACAGGTGTGTATTCGTATAGCAGCGCGATTTTGGCCCCAACCAGCGGAGCGACAAAATATGTGGGAGTGCCTCCGGGAGACCCGGGCCAGGGCGCCACCGCGCAGACCACATCCTGCTCGGTCAGCCTCCAGTTTTGGGCGTGGGTCTTGGAACTCCACAAACGCGCCGCGATGGTCCACTCCACTATTTTGGGAAGGCCGGTGGTGCCGGTGGTGCTGGTAAGGAATCCGACCTCGGTTGCCTTAAGCCTCCTGGAGTTCAGGTATTCCTTTGAATACTTTTGCTCAAGGGGCTTTTTAATCAGCTCCGAATATGATATTGCTCCCCCGGGGACTTCATCGCCCACAACAATAACGTGCTTCAGCCTGGGCAGGTTGGGACGTATCTCCTTTATCATTTCAAAGTAGTCAAAATTTCTGTATTTCCAGGGTATTATTACCGCCGAGGCATCTATTTTCCCCATTATTTCAGTTAATTCTGCGTGCCGGTACACGTGCATGAGGGCTATGGAAATTATCCCTGCCTTCTCACAGGCGGCCCTGGCGATAAACCCCTCCACCCTGTTGGGTAGCTGTATGGCAATACGGTCATCCTTTTCCAGTCCCAGATCGATGAAGGCCATGGCAAGGCGCTCTATCTGCAGGTTGGCCTGGGACCAGGTGAGCCTGTTTCCAATTGAATCTATCAGGGCTTCCTTATCGGGATATTTACGGGCATTTTGCTCCCAGTAATCGGTGAAGACCTCGTCGGTCCAGTAACCTTTACTGTAGAATTCCTCAACTTCTTTTTCAATGTGCCTGATGGGTTTCAATCCCGTCTCCTCCTTTTAATTCACATATCTTTAGCCGTCGCCGTCTCGCACGGCCAGCGCGTCATCAGCATCACGTCTTTAAAGGCTTTGATCACCGCCCGGGCAAACTCCGGGTCTTCCAGGTTGGCGTCGATTACCCTGATTTCTATCTGACCATTCAGCCGCTTCTTCAGCTCATCCACAAATATCCGGTCTGTTTCGGGATCATATAGCACCGTTCCAACATCGTCTATGCCTGACCAGCCCCGGAGAGGCACCATAAACTTCACCGGACCCCTGGCGCGGTTGAGTTTTTCGGCGAAGACCCCGGCAACTTTGACCAGCTCATCGGGAGAGCACCGCAGAAAAGTACGCAGTTCATCAAGGTCGTACCTTTTGCGGTTGTAATAGTCAGGTTTGTATTTACTCTTGGGGGGAGTCATAAGATTTACGCAGGAGGGGGCGATCACCTGGGGCAGCCCCATCTTGCCCGCCGCTTCCAGCCTGTTCGGACCGGCCGCCCTGGTCCCTCCCAGCATCTCCTCGGCCACCCCCCCGGGAGCGAGGTCAATAACGGCGTCGAACAAACCGTCGTTTTCTATCAGTTCCTCCATGGCTTTGTCCGCAACGCCGGTGGCCGAAAACCCCACCACCTGGAAGCCTTCGCTCTCAAGCTGCTCCCTGACGTAGGAGGCGCATTTTTCGCACATGCTCATCTGGGTCATGGCTACCAGGAGCCGGCCCCTTTGTTTTTTCTTCAATATCTCCGCGCAGGGCCCGCCGCCTTTAACCGCCCCTGTGATGGCCCCTGCCGCCCGGTCAAGCACGTTCCTCATCAGGTCATTCATACCGGTGAAATCTATAACCGAATGCATTATTTCAATATCCGACGACCCGAAATACCTGCTGGTCAAACCCCTGGCCGCGGCCACGCTGGATACCATCAGTTTTGGCACACCGAACGGAAGCACCCTCATTACATTGGTACCCATAAGCGTTCCGGTGGCGCCGCCGATGCTGATAATACCGTCAAGGCTGCCGGAAGAGTACAGTTCCTTTACCCTGGCGGCGGCTCCTGCAGACATGGCCCTGATCAGCCTTGGCCTATCGGACTTTAAACTTTCCACATCTTTTTCTCCGGCCCCGGCAGCCAGGAGTTCATCCCTGCCGATGTCGGCCTTTATCGTGGCGCTTCCCTTGGTGCCCACGTCTATTATCTTTGTCAGGTACCCCTTTTTTTCAATTTGCTCCTTGAGGTGCTGTGTCTCAGCCCCCTTGGTGTCAAGGGTGCTGATTATTACAATGGTTTTCCCCAAAGCCTATCACCCCGCCGCTGAATTGTGAAATCGGTAACTTGCATTGTTGCCACAAAGCCGTGGCCTGAAGGCGGCTTGCCCTAACACCGCCGGAGTCCCGGGTGCCCCTTGCGCCGGACACCCGGGCTGACGGGAATTTTTTTCTTCCAAATATTCTGGATTCTGGCTCCTGGATTCCAGCCCGCCCGACAGGGCGGCTTTTTTTTAATTAATCTTCAAACCCGTAGTCTTTCCACTTGCCGAGGACCTGTTTGACCATATCTCCATCCAGCTGTATTTCTATGGGCTTGCGATCCCACTCGTGCGGGATGCAGGCGTCCATGATGATCCTTGAGCAGATGTCCCTGGCGTTGATGGGGAGGGACGGGTCAAGGGGGGTGGAGCGTCCCCGTTTAATCAGTTCCGTCGACCTCCAGGGATCGTACCGGGTGCTGAGCGCCCACATAACCTTGTTCCAGTCGTCGGCCGGGATGTCTTCGTCCACCACTATGACTCCCTTCAGGCCGTAGTGTCCCGTGGTGGTGGAAATGACCGAGGTGCCCACATGTATGGAGTGGCCCGGGTACATCTGTTTTACCGAAACGATGGCCCAGAACCGCCCCGTGGACTCCGGAGGGATGTATACCGACTTGATGCCGGGGATCTTCATGTTTTCCAGGTCGGTCCAAAGGGTGGCGGTGCGGTTCAGGGACTGTATCATATGGGTGTCGGTGATTGGCTTGCCCACCGAGGTGGCCCACAGTATCGGGTTGTTGCGGTGCAGCACCCTTTTTACCTTGATGAACGGCTTTGGCCATTCGTCGCTCTTCTTGCCGGAGTAGTAGCCGGTGTATTCCCCGAAGGGGCCTTCCTCCCGGCGCTCCACCGGGTCAATTTCTCCTTCCAGTATTATTTCGGCCGTGGCCGGCAGCGGCAGCCCGGTAAGGTCGCTTATAATAACCTCGGCCGGCTCGCTCCTCAGCGCCCCGATGATATCGTATTCAGACACTCCGGCAGAAACCAGCGTGCTTCCGGTAAGGAAGTTGAGAGGATCGCCGCCTATCACCGCGGCCGCCGGCATGGGCTTGCCCAGAGCCTTGTACTTGTTCAGGTGGAAGTCGGCGTGCTTGCCCTTGATGATCTGCACGCCAACGCAATTTTCGTCCAGTATCATCATACGGTATGTGCCCAGGTTTACCCAGCCGGTATCGGGGTCCTTGGTGATCATGGCCACCGCCGTTCCGATGAACCTGCCCCCGTCCATGGGATAAAACTTGGGGGTGGGGAAGTCAAA
>JBMOPB010000108.1:0-29988 GCA_049325055.1 Bacillota bacterium | reverse complement strand
CCAAGGACTGCCTGGAAGCACTGAGGCAGCCCATGGAGGACGGCGTGGTAACCATCTCAAGGGTAAACGCATCCATCACCTACCCGGCCAGGACAATGCTGCTGGCTGCCTGTAACCCCTGTCCGTGCGGCTATTACGGTGACCTTCTGAAAAAGTGCGCCTGCTCGCCGCTGCAAGTTAAAAAATACATGGGTAAAATATCAGGGCCGCTATTGGACCGTATAGATATTTCAATCAACGTACCCCGCCTGTCATACGAGGAACTGAACCGTAAAAAGCCCGCCGAAAGATCGGCCGCGGTCAAAAAAAGAGTGATGAAGGCCCGGGAAATACAGGAAAAACGCCTGGGCCCGGCCGGCATAAGGTGCAACGCCCACATGACCGGGCCGCAAACCCGTGAATACTGCCGCCTTTCTGAAGAAGCACAGTCCTTTTTCAAGGCATCATTTAAAAAACTCAAGCTGAGCGCCCGCTCCCACGACAGGGTCCTCCGCGTGGCCCGGACAATCGCCGACCTGGCCGAAAGCGATATAATCCAGGTGGAACACCTGGCCGAAGCCCTGCAGTACAGGAGGCCCGAGGGGACTTAATAATAAATCAGCTGAACTCATTGTAGAGACAGAAATTGAGCACCAGACTCCCGAGGTCATCGCCAAAGAACTGCTGATTACATACCTGTAAACCAACGCTCTTGCTCAACCGGATACAGGTCCCTGTGAAAACAGGGACCGGGCAATCGGCAGGGCCATTGGGGTTTATTTCTGAAATTTCTGTTAATATAGTCTATGATTTTTATGTCTTTTTTACCGGTTATTTTAATCATAGATTGGTTAAACAATATCAAAATGCATGATAGAAGGCCAAGGCCACCATTAACGCTGCAACCCCGCAGTGAGTCCTCTGAAGCGGCCTTTTGCCGGCATATCTCTCAGCGAGTACGATAACTGATAATAGCAGCAGCCATGCGGCCAGCCCGGATAAAGTGTTTTCTTTCGCTCCCCATCCCCAGCCCTTTCTTCCGAAAAGGGCCCAAAGGCCGTGCAGGGTCAACACCATAAAAGAGGCAAGGGCAAAAAAGTGGTGCCGGCGGGTGAAAAAGCTGGCTGGCGCACTGTATTTCCCCACCCTGCGAAGTACGAAAGGCACCAGGGTGCTTAACAAAATTACAAAACCAGTCCAGCCGAGGAATTCAGTCATATATAGTCACACTCTCCTGCCTTATAATGGAAAGGATCCTTATACCATAATAACATATGTTTATATTATGTTTAAAAAAAGATGCTGATTTGGACGTATAGCTGCAAAACATTTAACAGGTGAACAAAAATAAATATATTTACGGCCATTGCTGAAAACAAAATCCCTCTGATAGAATTACCGAAAAAATTCCGAAATATTTCGATACCCGCCCCGCAAATCGTGTTTTCTTATTAAAATATGCTGTATAATCATGGTGAAAGCGTTTGAGGATGGAGTGGTAATTATGTACGTAAGCCATGTCAGAGATATTAAAAAACTGCAAATTAGCGCCCCTGGTGTTGTAAACGCTATAAAACAACCCCTTGTAGGCCCGGATCAGGGCTGGCAGGGATGGGTAATGCGCCTATTCTCTCTTGATCAGGGCGGGCAAACGCCCCGCCACTCCCATCCATGGCCACACATAAATTACATTACTTCGGGAAAGGGCACCCTGTTCCTGGAAGGCCGGGAACATGAACTTGAGCCCGGCTCGGTGGCCTACGTTCCCGGTGGGGCGCTGCACCAGTTCCAAAACTGTGGCGACCAGATCTTTTCTTTTATTTGTATCGTTCCCGAGGAAGGAGACAAATAGCTCTCCTTTTATACTACACTTATAAGGAAGGTAGATAACGATATGCTGGCGGGAAAAGAAGTGATTACCCTTAAAAGGGAGGTCTGGCTGCATACCCCTCCCCAGCTCCCTCTGCCTGCCCTGGTTAACGGAATCGAGGAAGGCATCTTCTGGACAAGCCTGCCTAGGGACGGAAGGCAGGTACTGGTGCTGCAGGAAAGCCAAAAAGTAAAGGTGGGTGTATCTCTCCAAAGGGGTTTTTACGTGGCTGAAACCAAAGTGCTGGCCATTGGTAAAGATAATAAAATGTTCTACGGCCTGGCTATCCCTGATCATTTTGAAATCTCCCAGGAAAGGCAGTTTGTAAGAGTTGATTACCCCACAAGTATAACGTTCAAAACTGCAAACATATCGGCCAACACTACTATGGTAAACTTTTCCGCCGGCGGTGTGATGGTTTACCTGGTTCCCGAGCTGGAAAAGGTCATCCATTCAGGTCAAGAAATTTTTGTATATCTAAATATAGACGGCATACAACTTGAGTCCGAAGTTCGCATGGCCTGGAAAAAGCTTTATGACAACATACCTTTCGCCGGCTTCGAATTCGTAAACATAACATATCAGGCGCAGGAAAATTTGGTGGATCTCTCCAGGAAGTTGTCCGAAAAACAAAAATAGTAAATTCATGTGTCATAACCCACCCCTTCCTGTACTGGAAAAGGAAAACAGCAAAACGCCGGAATTTTATTAAGAAAAGTCATTTACAGGCAGGCGGGGTAGTAAAAACAGTTTTTTACCGGAGGAAAAACCATGATCAGAAAACATGTTTTTATTTGCGGACGCGTTCAGGGTGTATATTTCAGGGGAAACACAATGGCCATGGCAAACAAACTGAGCTTGAGGGGCTGGGTGAGAAACCTGCCGGACGGCCGGGTTGAGGCTGTGGTCGAGGGCGATGAACGGGCCGTGGAAGAAATGCTGAAATGGTGCCGGACGGGGACGCCCCCGGCCAGGGTGGATAAAGTAACAGTGATTGACGAGGACTTTCTGGGTGATTTTGACAACTTCAGTATTCTTGGTTAAAGCTGCTGAAAATTGATATGGGCCGCCCTTTCAACTAGGGCGGCCCTTCCATGCATATAGCTATTTTTTCAGCCAGGGCATCATGGCCCGTAACTCTCCACCCACCTGTTCGATAAGGTGTTCCTTGTCCTTTTTTACCAGTGCGGTGAAATGAGGGCGGTTAACCTGGTTTTCCAGCATCCACTCCTTGGCGAAAGATCCGGTTTGAATTTCATCAAGTATCTTCTTCATTTCAGCCTTCACGCTGTCAGTTACTATCCTGGGGCCCCTGGTCACATCACCATATTCAGCGGTATCGCTGACCGAGTAGCGCATCATGGAGATTCCGCCTTCATAGATAAGGTCCACTATCAGCTTGACCTCGTGGAGACACTCAAAATAGGCTATTTCAGGCTGGTAGCCCGCCTCCACCAGGGTTTCAAATCCGGCCTTAATAAGTGCGGTAAGGCCGCCGCACAATACAACCTGCTCTCCAAAAAGGTCGGTTTCGGTTTCTTCTTTAAAAGTGGTTTCGATAACGCCAGCCCGGGTGCAGCCTATGCCCTTGGCGTAAGCCAGACCCAGCCTGTAGGCGTTGCCTGTGGCATCCTTGTGGACGGCCAGCAGGCCCGGCACGCCCTTACCTTCTACGTACATGCGCCTTACCAGGTGGCCGGGACTCTTGGGGGCCACCATAAACACGTCAACGTCTTCCGGAGGAACGATCTGATGAAAAACTATATTGAAGCCGTGCGAAAAGACCAGTGCATTACCCGGCTTCAGGTGGGGAAGAATCTCCTCACGGAAAACCTGGCCCTGCTTTTCGTCGGGAAGAAGTATCTGAATCACGTCGGCTGCCGCGGCAGCTTCCGAAATAGTCATCACCTGGAGGCCGTCCGCCTCGGCCACGTGCCAGTTTTTACTTCCCCTGCGCAAGCCCACAACCACATCCAGGCCGCTGTCCTTTAGATTCTGGGCCTGGGCGTGGCCCTGGCTGCCATATCCCATTACGGCGATTTTCTTACCTTTCAGGACGCCGAGATCGGCATCGCTGTCGTAGTACATCTTGGGCACTTTCAAATCCTCCTTAAGCTTTAACTCTTTTTCATAGATATTTTTTATCTTTATACCATATATTCTCTCCGGTTCCTTTCTTTCCTCCCTGTCGAACATTAAAAACCCGTGTATAAATATACATGAAACAATTGCCATTACTTTTTTAAGTATTGCCCTTAATAGCTTTCATATACAAAAATATTAAGGAGGGGTTACCCTCCCTTGATTAATGACAAAATAAAATACTCTTTTTATTCCGCCAACCCCTTTTCATTAAGGAATTCCGCCAGTATTTTGGCTGTGTTGCCGGTAATTTTTATACAGTTCCGAAGGTGTTCCTTTGTATCAAAGGGATAAGGGTTTAAGTTGCGGCAGCATGTATAATTGAAGTTGGACTCAAAGCGGTCGTGAAATTCCCTGGACAGGGCATATACCTCGTCCCGTTTTTCCTCCGCAGTGGTCCTGCCCTTGATCAGCCCAAGCACCATGGACGAACCGCCCAAAGCGCCGCAGATGCACCCGGCATGCCCCAGGCCTCCCCCCATCACCGTAACCATTTTTACCATTTCCCTGGGCACGTCCAGCCCAAGCGTGTCCCTGAAAGTCAGAAAGATTGCCTCAGCGCAGTTGTACCCATTGCGGAAGTAGTCCCCCGCCTTGTTCCGGGCCTCCAACGGATCCTTCGCCATAAGAATTTCCTCCTTGTATATAATCTTGTTTAAAACAACTGATTAATCCGAAATATAATCAGGTGAGTCATGCTGTTAGCTTGTCGGTTCTGAATTCTGACTCCTGTATTCTGAATTCTTTATTTCACCTGTTCACCTTCAGCCTGGACACCGCCCTCTCCATCCCCTCCACCGTCAATTCAAACATGGGAAAAATCCCACGGATAATGCTTATGGTGTCGTAACTCCTCTCCCCTGCCGGTGGCCACATATTCTGGGGTATTGGATTCAGCCAGACGCTATGGGAGAAGTGGTCGGCCAGACGCTTCAGCCATTTCTCCCCGGGCTCGTTGTTATCCACTCCCCAGTCCAGGGCTCCGCCCACCATCAGCAGCTCGCTGGGAGCCATGCTGGCGTCCCCTACCATTATCAAGCGGTAATTGCCGTCCAGGTTCTTTATTACATCAGCGGTGTTGACAGAGTTCCTGGCCAGGCAGAAGGGGTCATTGTAGAGCCTGTCGTAAACACAGTTGTGAAAGTAGTAAAACTTCATATCCTTAAAATGGTTAACCCTGGAAGCCGCCGTAAACAGCTGGCTGCAGAGCCTGGCGTACGGGTTCATTGATCCGCCGGAGTCCATCAGCATGACAACCTTGACCGTGTTTTTCCGGGGTCTGTCCCATACCAGCTCCAGCATTCCAGCCTTTCGGCAGGTGGCGTCTATGGTCTTTTCTATATTAAGCTGGTCCGGGGGAACTTCTTCATTCCTGCTCAACTGCCTTAGCTTCCGTAAAGCCACCTCGAACTGCCGGGTGTTGAGCACACTATCATTGCGGAAATCCCTGTACCTTCTTTCCGCCGCCACTTTGACGGCCGATCTGTTGTTGGAATGCCCGCCTATGCGCACACCCGCCGGGTGGTATCCTGAATGCCCGAAGGGGGAAGTGCCTCCTGTCCCAATCCACTGGGATCCGCCGTGGTGCTGACCGTCCTGTGTCTTCAGCCTTTCGTCCAGTTCCTTTTTCAGTTTTTCCAGGCTCCATTCCGAAAAGGGAATTCTTTCGGAAGGGTCTATTTTCAGAGGTGGAAGTCCGTGTTCCAGCCATTCCGCCACCTGGGAAGCAAGGCTTTCAGGAGTTTCCACCCCTTCGAAATACCGCCTGAAGGCCATGTCAAAGCGGTCATAATGGACCTCGCTTTTTACCAGCACCGCCCTTGAAAGATAGTAAAAACCGGACAGGCTTCCCCCGGCAAGGCCTTTATCCAGGGCTTCCATCAGTGTCATCCATTCAGTGGGGGTTACAGGAACCTTTTCTTCCCGCAACGTGTAGAAAAAACCGGTAAACATCATCAATCCCCCGAAGCATGCTTTAGGGTCAGAATTCAGTAGTCAGTAGTCAGAATTTAGATGTCCGAACCAGGGGCTATGGATTATTCTGGATTCTGGCTCCTGGATTCTGGATTCCGACAGGAAAGTAATACAGTTTCAGGATCTTATCCCCGACCTTACATTGCCAACCCACCCGGTCTGACGCTGAACCCCCCCCGGGGAGTGCAGCCTCCTTAATATCTGCTCGAAATCCTGGTTTTTCTTAATTATTACTCCCAGGAACGGAAGTTCGGCCACTATCCTGTCCGGGTGGATCCCTCCCACCGACAGCGCCTGGACCCAATCAAGAAGCTCACTGGTGCTGGGCTTTTTAAGTATTCCGGGAAGGGACCTGACCCAGTAAAAAGCCTTTATCGCCTCAGACAAAAGGTTGGATTCCAGTTTGGGGTAGTGAACCATTACTATTTTAGCCATCATCTCCTCGTCGGGAAAGGAAATGTAGTGAAATATGCAGCGGCGCAGGAAGGCATCGGGCAGCTCCTTTTCGGCGTTGCTGGTTATCACCACCACGGGCCGGTGCTTCGCGGAAATGGTCTCTCCGGTCTCGGGTATGTAAAAGTTCATTATATCCAGTTCCCAGAGAAGGTCGTTTGGAAATTCAAGGTCGGCCTTGTCAATCTCGTCTATCAGCAGTACCGCCTGATTCTCACAGGTAAAGGCTTCACCAAGCCTACCCAGCCTGATGTACTGCTTTATGTCGGAAACGTCCCGATCGCCGAACTGGCTGTCATAGAGCCTCTGTACGGTGTCGTATACATAAAGCCCCTCCTGGGCCTTGGTGGTGGACTTGATATTCCAGATTAAAAACGGCATTTTCAGCCCCTGGGCTATGCTTTTGGCCAGCATGGTCTTTCCGGTTCCCGGCTCCCCCTTGATAAGAAGCGGCCTCCCCAGGGCGATGGCAATATTTACTGCATTGCGCAAATCTTCTGACGCCAGGTAATCAGCTGTACCTGTATATATATCCCGTTCCATCCTTTTTCCTCCGAGACAGTTTTATATCAGTATACCATAAAATTCTGCCTGCTGTTTCAAAATAATCCTATATGGCTGAAGCATTCACTTTACCCTCAAAAAAAAAACACCCCCTCGAAAGGGGGTGTTTTTTTACCATGTTTTTAATGGGTGATGAAGAAGGATTGGGCCGCCGCGTTTACCACCTCGGCCACCGGCCCGGGGTAAATCCCCAGTATCAGGGTGACCACCATTGCCACCACCAGCGTAACAGCAACCGGGGCGCTCACGTTTATGGGTGAGCTGTCATCCGGCTCGTCCCTATACATTACCAGTGCCACCCTGAGGTAGTAGTAAACAGACACCATGCTCATCACAAGGCCTATGAAGGCCAGCCACAGGTAGTTTTCCACTATGGTGGAGAAAAGGTAGAACTTGCCCACGAAGCCCGCCAGCGGTGGAATACCGGCCATGGACAGCATCGCAACCACCATGACGGCCGCCATCAGCGGAGAGCGCTGGGCCAGTCCCTTGTAGTCCTTTATTTCGTCGCTGCCGGTAACGTTGTAGAAATACGCGGCAACTGTAAAGGCGCCTACCGTGGCAAACACGTACAGGAACCCGTAGAACATGATACCCTTGATCCCGGCCTCGGTGGCCGCCACCAGTCCCACCAGGATGTAACCGGCCTGGGCGATACTGGAGTATGCCAGAAGCCTCTTGATATTGGTCTGGGGTATGGCGATCAGGTTACCGACGATAATGGTAACAGCCGCCAGAATGGCCATGACCATTTCCCAGTTAAGCTGTATTCCCAGAAGCCCCAGCATGAATATCCTGACCAGCACCGCGAAAGACGCCGCCTTGGAGCCCACCGCCAGGAAGGCGGTAATGGGAGTGGGCGCTCCTTCGTATATATCGGGTGACCACATGTGGAAGGGTACCGCGGAAATCTTGAATCCAAGCCCGGCCACCAGCATTACCACTCCCAGCATCAGGAGGGGCAGGTTTTCCTTCAGTGCCAGAGCTTTACCAACGTCCGCTATGACAACCGTTCCGGTTATGCCGTAAATCAGGCTGAGACCGTATAACAGCACGGCTGAGGACATCCCCGCCAGCAGCACGTACTTCATGCCCGATTCCAGTGACTTGGACTCGGTGCGGCGGAAGCAAACCAGTATGATGAAGGCGATGGTCATAAGCTCCAGGCCCAGGTACAGTGTCATGAAGTCGCCGGCCGAGGCCATCACCATCATTCCCAGGGTGGCAAATATCATTATGCTGTAGTACTCGCTCTGCCCTCCCAGGAACCTGTCTACAAACTTCATAGATCCCAGCACCACCAGGAAAGCTGCCACCAGGAACGTTATCTTGAAAAACTGTGCGTACTGGTCAATGATGTACAGGCCGTCATATAAGCTGCCCTGCTTATCCCAACCCGCAATTACCAGCCCGATAACCCCGAGAAACGACAGAGCCGTAAACCAGCCCAGCCCATGGCGGGAGTCCCTGGGTATGATCAGGCCCATCACCAGAACCATCAGCCCCAGCACCACCATTGCTATTTCAGGGACTATAAGCGAAAGATCAGGAATTGGTATCGGCACTTGAGCTTTCATTTACAACACCCCCCCTATCTTCAGGGCGCTCTCGACATGAGTCATGAGCTTGACTGCGCCGCTGTTGATCATATCAAACAGCAGGGAAGGCAGGAGTCCACCGATAACCAGCACCGATCCCAGCACCACCAGGGGCACCATTTCCGGCCCTCGAATATCCTCCAGGTGATCGTATTCCGGCCTGGGAGGTCCGAACAGGGTGTTGGCCCCGGCCCTCAGCACGTACAGCGCTGTCAGTATTATACCGGCGATACCTATGACGGCAAGTCCGCCGTACACCTTGAAGGAGGCCACAAATATGGTGAACTCCGGTATGAAGCTGATCAGGCCCGGCAAGCCCAGAGAGGCCATGGCCGCCATCATAAAGGCAACCGCCAGCCTGGGCGTCTGCCTGGCAAGGCCGCCCATATCCGGTATCCAGCGGGTGTGGGTTTTTTCGTAAATGAAACCTATTGTCGAGAAGAACAGGGCCGCCATAACGCCGTGTCCGAACATGTTGGCCACCGCGCCGTTGATTCCTATTACGTTAAGGGAGCCGATGGCCAGCATAACGTAACCCATGTGTGACACCGAAGAGTAACCGACGACGTATTTCAGGTCCTTCTGGGCAAGGGCTGCAAAGGCCGCATATGTCACTCCGGCCACACCCAGCACCGCCATGTAGGGCGCCCAGAACTTGGCCCCGAGGGGCAGGAAATACAGAGCGATTTTCACAAGACCGTATCCACCGATCTTCTTCAGAACGCCGGCGTGAATCATGGATACCGCTGTGGGAGCACCGGCGTAACCGTCGGGTGACCAGGAGTGGAACGGCCACATGGAAATCAGGGAGCCGAACCCGAACAGCATCAGGCCGAACAGCCATATCTGATCAAACGCGCTAAGCCTCATGCCGGCCTCGGCCAGCTTGGTGAAGCTCATGTCAGGCTGGCCCAGAATTGCCACTGACTTGACGAAAAAGGCGATAACTCCAACCAGCAGGAACGCCGACCCTATCAGCAGATAGATGGTCAGCTTCATACCCGCGTATTCCTTGCTGACACGCTTGGAGCTGCCCCAGATAATCACCAGGATGTAGATGGGGATTACCACCACTTCGTAGAACAGCAGGAATATGAACAGGTCGTGGGCCACGAAGGTTCCCATAACGCCCGTCACCAGCAGGCAGAACAGTATGAAGAACTCCCTCGGGCGGTTGTTTACGTTCCAGGATGCAAACACCGCCGAGAAACCAATCAGATTGGTCAAAAGCAGCATGGGCAGGCTAATCCCGTCCACCGCCAGGAAGTAGGACACTCCCAGGTCCCTGATCCAGGGGATCTGCTCCACGAACTGCAGTCCTCCCAATTTCTGATCGTAGGCGAAGTAAACGTACAGAGACAGCGCCAGCGATACGAAGGTACCCACCGCAGCAAGGCACTTGATCAGCTTGCCCTCATCCCTGGGGATAAAGCACATGAACAGTGCCGCCGCCACCGGCGCCAGAAGAATTACCGTCAGAAAAGGAAATCCTTCCATTATTTAGCACCTCCTGTCACCAGGCCGAACGCCGAGGAGGTCTCGGTGAAGGCCAGCAGTACCGCCACTGCCAGCACTCCCAGGAAGAACACCAGGGCGTAGTTCTGCAGGCGGCCGGTCTGGGTAACCCTCAGCCCTTCACCGGAGAGCCTGGTAAAGGCTGCAATACCGTTGACGATAATCCCGTCAACCACATAAATGTCAAACAGGTAGAACAGCTTGGCCGAACCGTCCACTATGGTGTGGTTGAACCAGAGGTAAATCTCGTCAATGTAGTACTTGTTGAAAGAAATGGTATGGAACAGCCTGTATTTTTCGGCCAGGGCGTGGGCCTTGGCCTTGGTCTTGTCGGCGCAGTACAGGGTGTAGGCCAGGTAGATGCCGGCCAGCCCCAGCACCACGGATCCAATCATAATCATGTAATTGGGCTCAAGATGATGCGGATGCCCGTAGAAAATCCACTCGCCCCAGATGGGTTTCCAGGGTGTTCCCACAAGTCCGCCCACAGTGGCCAGTATGGCCAGCGCCACCAGTGGCAGGGTCATGTTCCAGGGAGACTCGTGCGGGTGGTTCTCCGGCTTCTCTTCACCCATGAAGGCCAGGAAGAACAGCCTCCACATGTAGAAGGCGGTCATGAAGGCAGTCAGCGCGGCCATGGTAAACAGCACGTAGTGCCCGCTCTCAAATGCCGACAGCAGTATTTCGTCCTTGCTCCAGAAGCCTGCGAAGGGAGGCACACCGGCGATGGCCAGGCAGCCTACCATGAAAGTATAGCCGGTGATGGGCATTTTCTTTAACAGCCCGCCCATTTCCCAGACATCGGCCTTGTGGTGCAGGGCATGCAGCACCGAGCCGGCACCGAGAAACATCAGCGCCTTGAAGAAGGCGTGTGTCCAGAGGTGGAACATTGAAGCTGTCAGGCTGCCCACTCCGAGGGCCAGCATCATGTATCCCAGCTGGCTGACCGTGGAGTAGGCCAGTATCCTCTTGATCTCACGCTGGGTTATGGCTATGGATGCGGCAAACAGCGCGGTAAACGCTCCGGTGACAGCCACCAGTTCCATTGCCGCCGGAACCTTGGTGAACAGGAACATAGTCCGTCCCACCAGGTATACCCCCGCCACCACCATGGTGGCCGCGTGGATGAGGGCGCTGACCGGGGTGGGGCCCTCCATGGCGTCCGGAAGCCATACGTGCAGCGGAAACTGGCCGGACTTTCCGATGGGCCCGATGAACACCAGCACCGCAATCAGTGTAAGCATCCCCATGGTTGTGTACTGTTCAAAGTGGTCTATTTTCTCGGCCAGCTCGGTAAGGTTCAGCGTGCCGAACACTATCTGCAGTGCCAAAAGGCCCAGCAAAAGGCCGAAGTCTGCCACCCGGCAGGTGACGAAGGCCTTTTTGGCCGCCTCACGGGCCGAGATTTTGTGCGTGTAAAAACCGATCAGCAGGTAGGAACATAATCCCACCAACTCCCAGGCTACGAACATCTGCAAAAGGTTGCTGGAGATAACCAGCAGCAGCATGGACGCCCCGAACAGTGAAAGGTACGAGAAAAACACCGAATAGCCGGGGTCGCCTTCCATATAACCGGTTGCATAAATGAAAATCAGCGAGCCCACCAGTGTGACCATGAACAACATCATGGCCGAGGTGGGATCAAGTTGCACCCCAACGTCTATATTCAGGCCGGGCATGGAGAACCAGCGAGTGGCATAGACCAGGGGCTTTTCTGCTAATTCATGGTTGGTGAACACTCCGTAAGCGGCAAGGCTGGCAAATACGCAGGCCGTGACCATGCCTGCCACTGTCACCAGGCCGCTCAGCTTCGGCCAGGGCTTCGTCAAAAATATGATTATAACGAAGGAGAGGGCGGGGAGGAGCGGCACCAGCCATGCATTTTGCATCGCAAATTCTACCATCTCAGTTCAGCACCTACCTTCAAAATCGAAAGTTTTACCACTTAAGCCAGTCAAAGTCATCCAGATTGACCGACAGCTTATTGCGGTAGATGGCAATGATAATGGCCAATCCAACCCCTACCTCGGCCGCGGCTACTGTTATCACAAAAATGGCGAATAACTGGCCGATGAAATCATTGGGGGTCAAATACTTGTTAAAGGCCAGCAGGTTTATATTGATGGCGTTGAGCATAAGCTCAATGCAGATCAACACCGCTATTGCGTTTCTCTTTGCCAGCACCCCGAACAGCCCTATGCCGAAGAGGACCGCCGACAGTATCAGGTAATGATACAGGCTAACGCTCAGAGTCAGCATTGGCGTTCACCTCCTTGGCAAGGAATACCGCGCCCACCAGGGCCACCAGCAGGAGCAGCGCCGCCACCTCAAAAGGTATCACGTACTTGCTCAACATTATTGTGGCGATGTTACCCACCGGGTCGCCGGGAACCGGTGCAGGAATGCCCGTGAAGCCGACCTTGTAAGACAGGAATGCGCTCAGCATGATAACCAGCGCAGTTACCCCGCCGGCAGCAACGGTCTGGCTGTTGAACAGGTTGGTCTCACCCATGTTGCCGCGGCGGATGAGCATTATACCGAATACCATCATAATACACACCGCACCTGCGTAAACCATTACCTGAACCAGGGCTATGAATTCCGCGTTCAAGGTCAGGAACACTCCGGCCAGGGCTATGAAGCAGACAGCCAGCCACAAAACTGCGTGGACTATATTCCTTACAAAAACCACCAGCAGGGCGGATATAACCACTACGGCGGCCAGGGTGTGGAACGCCACGGCAACCCAGCTGATACTGTTTAATAAAGCCGTCATATTGTTATCAACCCTCCTTACCGGGAGCTTTGCCGGCCGCCGCTTCAGACTTGGCGGGCTTTGCCGGAGACTCCTCCTCAGGGGTTTCAGTGGATTCCGGAACCGGCCGGTCCACCAGTATAAGGCGGACCCAGTCGCGCCGGTACTGGTTCATGTCAATAACATTGGAGAACTTGAGGGCGTCCTTGTTGCAGGACTCCACACACAGCCCGCAGAACAGGCAGTATTCTATCCGCATTACGTATTTGGTAAGGTACTGCTTTTTGTCCACCTTGGCCTTTTCCATTTCGATAACCTTGTTGGGGCAGGCGTTTACGCAGAGCCCGCAGGCGATGCACTTGTCCAGGTCTAGCTCGAAACGGCCGTGGAAGCGTGGGAACATCTCTATTTTTTCATATGGGTACTTTACGGTCTGCTTCTTGTCAAACATCCGTCCCCAGGTTATCTGAAGACCCTTTATCAATCCTTGTCCGAACATGTCATCACCACCCTATCGCCCGGTAGATGTACATGCCAACACCCACCACGAAAATGTTGGCCAGGGAAAGGGGCACCAGCACCTTCCAGCCGAAGGCCATAAGCTGGTCGACCCGGATACGCGGGTAGGTCCAGCGAACCCACATGAAAACAAATATCATCAGGTACATCTTGAGGAAGAACCACAGCCAGGAAGGAACAAAGGTCAGCCCGAAGGGGGCCAGCCATCCTCCCAGGAACAGCACCGTGCACATGGCCGAAATAATCATAACATTGGCATACTCGGCCAGGAAGAACATTGCAAAGCCCATTCCGCCATACTCGGTGTAAGGTCCGGCAATAATCTCGGACTCTCCTTCCACCAGGCAGAAGGGTGTCCTGTTGGTCTCGGCCACTCCGGCGATGAAATACACCAGGAATGCGACAGGCTGCGTCAGAATGAACCAGATGTTTTTCTGGGCGTTGACTATCTCACCCATGTTAAGGGTTCCGGTAACCATAATCACCCCGAGCATGCCCAAAATCAGGGGCAGCTCGTAGCTGACCATCTGGGCCACCGACCTCATGCCGCCCACCAGGGCGTACTTGTTGTTGGAGGACCAGCCGGCCGACCAGAGTAACAGTGGAACCACGGCTGACACGGCAATCAGGTAGAATACCCCGATGTTCATGTCAATGGCCACCATGTTCTCACCAAAGGGAATCACCGCGTAAATCATCAGCGGCGGTACAAATATAAGCACAGGCATCAGGAGGAAAATCACGATATTAATGCCCTTGGGCAAAATTATTTCCTTGCCCAGAAGTTTACCAATGTCGGCCGCGGTCTGCAGCAATCCCTTGGGACCCACGTGGATGGGGCCAAGGCGGGACTGCATGAACGCGCACACGCGGCGCTCCATGTACACCAGCCAGAGGGCGTTGACCAGGATGAAAACCAGGATGGCCACAAGCTTGACTACCAGCAGAATCGTATCGTTCCACAGGTCCGGCACACCCAGTCCGCCGAAAAACCCCCTGAGCGAGGCGGCTATACCAGTAAAAATATTTTCACCCATACCTCTTCTCCCCTACTACTGTTTTCGCTAACAGTCCACTTCGCCCAGCACTATATCAATGCTGCCCAAAATGGCAATAACGTCGGCTATCTTCCAGCCTTCGCACAGCTTGCCCAGGTACCCCAGGTTGATAAAGGACGGGCGGCGGAAATGAACCCGGTAGGGCTTGGGGCTGCCGTCACTGACCACGTACGCCCCGTAGACACCCTTGGAACTCTCCACCTCGGCATAGGCGTCACCCACCGGAGGCTTGATGACCTTGGGCACCTTGGCCATGATGGGCCCCTCGGGAATCTGTTCCAGGGCCTGCTGGATGATCCTGCCGCTCTGGCGCATTTCCTCGATCCTGATGCGGAAGCGGTCGAAACAGTCTCCGTTTTTACCCAGGGGAACATCAAAGTCAAACCTGTCATAAACGCTGTACGGCCGCACCTTGCGCAGGTCGTAGTTGACGCCGCTGCCCCTTAGGGTTGGACCGCTCAGGCTGTAGTTGATGCCTATTTCCGGGGTGATGATCCCCACCTGCTTGGTCCGGGCCTGGAAAATCTCGTTTCCGGTAATGAGCCCGTCGTACTCGTCGCACATGCCGGGAAGATCAGCCAGAAATTTCTTGACGGCCGGGTAGAACTCCTCCGGAAAATCCTCGGCCACGCCGCCGATGCGGAAATAACTGAAAGTCATGCGGGAGCCGGACACCATTTCCAAAAGGTCAACAACATATTCCCTGTCCCGGAAGGTATACGTAAAGGCCGTCAGGGCGCCGATGTCGGCGCCGTAGGCGCCAACGGCAACCATGTGGCTGGCGATCCTGGAAAGTTCTCCCACGATTACCCTGATGTACTCAGCCCTTTCCGGAACCTCTATCCCCATCAGCTTTTCAACCGCCTGCACATAGCCCCAGTTCATCAGCATGGCAGCCAGGTAGTCCATCCTGTCGGTATAAGGAATCACCTGTGTGTAGGTCCGGGCCTCGGCCAGCTTTTCAATGCCCCTGTGCAGGTAGCCCGGCACGGGGATGGCCTTGACCACTGTCTCCCCATCCAGTTCCAGGATGATGCGAAACACGCCGTGGGTACTGGGGTGCTGAGGGCCGAGGTTCAGGTAATAAGTTTGAGTTTTCATTTACCACAACACCTCTTATCCCGTAAGTCGCAATATTAAGCTTCCCTGCCGCCTTCCCACTTGTAATCCTTGCGAAGCGGGTGCCCCTTGAAATTTTCCTCCAGGAAAATACGGGTGGGATGCTCGGGAAAGCCCGTAAACACAATGCCCATCAGGTCGTATATCTCACGCTCCTGCCAGTTGGCCCCCATCCAGACCGGACAGAGGGATGGGACTTCGGGGTTGTCCTTGTCCTCGATTTTTACCTTTACCGTAAGCGTATAGTTATGATTTATGGAAACCAGGTTATAGACCATCTCGAAGCGGTCCTTGTAGTCGGCTCCCGTAAGGTTGGTCAGGAAGTCCATGGCATAGTCCGGGTTTTCCTTTATTTCCTTCATAAACGGTATCAGTTCATCCGCGGGGACGATGACATCCTGATTCTCCTGTATCTCAATGCCGGGAAACTTGTTTTTCAGCGCCTCCATCAACTGGGCGGGCATGTTGTAATCAGCCACGTCTCCTGCTCACCACCTTCGGGTCCAGGATTTTTTTCTTGATCATGAGCCAGGCATCGATCACAGCCTCCGGCCTGGGCGGGCATCCAGGGATGTATGCGTCCACCGGTATGATCTTATCCACCCCGGGCACCACATGGTACGAATCCACAAAGGGACCGCCGGAAATGGCGCAACTGCCCATGGCTATGACCCACTTGGGCTCGGACATCTGCTCGTAGAGCCTGACCACGAAAGGCGCAGCCTTATGGGTCACAGTGCCGGCCACCAGCATGACGTCTGCCTGACGCGGGGATCCCCTCATAACCTCGTAGCCGAACCGTGCCAGGTCAAAGCGGGGCATGTTAGCGGCCATGAGGCCCTCAATGGCGCAGCATGCCAGGCCGAAACCAAAGGGCCAAAGGGAGTGGGCGCGGGCTACGTTTAAGATTTTTTCCAGCGGAGCAATGTGAATGAGGCGCTTTACCTGGTCAATAACCACCGGGTCGTTGGTCAATTCCTCCACCGGGTGCTTATCCTTTGTTACTTCCATTCTAATGCTCCTTCCTTCCAGGCGTACCACAATCCAACAATCAGTATAAATAGGAAGATAATCATTTCAATAAAGGCGAACAGACCCAAACTCTGGAATTTCACGGCCCAGGGATACAGGTAAATTGTTTCAACGTCGAATATCACAAACAGTAAAGCGTATAGAAAATAGCTGGTCCTGAACTGCACCCAGGTAGGGCCGATGGTGTCCACACCGCACTCATAGACGGTAGTCTTTAAGTCGGTGGTTTTGCGCGGGTGGATCAGAAAACTGGTAACGATACCTCCTGCTCCAAACACCAGTGCAACGGCAAAAAAGATAAATACAGCACCCCAGTCAGAAAGCAAAAACTCTCCCCCCTTTCTATAAAAATAATCATACCAAGAACAAAGGTCTTTCAAGGGACCCGCCGGGGAGGGCTAATCACCGCCCGGGAGGGCCTCCACAAAAGCCACTTCAAGGTTGCCCAACAAGGCACACAGTAATTATATAGTATACCAGGCAATTAGTTGAGCAGCAATAATTAACACATGCCCCAACCATTGAGAGGTGAGATTCTTATGGGGATATGCTTCGCAAATTCCTTCTTAATCTCACATCTAACTTATCATTTTTCGCATCTCACTTCTCTTCTAACCGGTGCAAACCCCTCCCGGTGCAGCGGGCAGGGTCCGTAACGGCGTAGGGCCTGTATGTGGTCCGGGGTGGGATATCCTTTATGGCGGTTAAAGCCGTATGCCGGATAAAGATAATGGCAGAGTTCCATCAGTTCATCCCGTGTTTCCTTTGCCAGTATGGAAGCAGCGGCTATGGAGGCGCTTTTGCCGTCGCCCCCAACAATGCCGGTCTGAGGCAGTTCCAGGCCGGGAATGGAAAAACCGTCAACCAGTACATGCCCCGGTGCCAGCTTCAACCCCTCCAGCGCCCTGCGCATGGCCAGCATAGAGGCGTGATAAATATTCAGCTGCAGTATCTCATTAACCGTAGACACACCTATAGCCCAGGCCTTAGATATTTTTTTTATCTCAAGAGCCAGGGCTTTCCTTTTCGCCGGTGAAAGCTGCTTTGAATCGTTCAGCTGATGTATTCGCGCACCCGGCGGTAAAACTACCGCCGCTGCCACAACCGGGCCGGCAAGCGGCCCCCGTCCGGCCTCATCAACTCCCGCCACCGTGTCTACGCCGCCGGCGGCTAGCTTTTTCTCGTACAGGAAAAGTTCTTCAAGCCTTTTTTCTTCTTTTGATAGCTGCAGACGCCGCTTAAGAATCATATCGTAAAGATTCCTTACACCAGCCCTGCCGTCCAGTGACATCGCCCGGAGAAAACCGTCCGACGGTTCCCCTGAATTCTCCATAGCCCTGTATAAGTCTTTTATTTCGGCTACGGTCATTTTTGATAAATCCAAGGGCAGACCCCCGAGAAAGAAAATATAACTTAAATAGGTTTTTCGAGATGAAAGGACAAATCCCTGCCCCGAAAGTAAATATTTTTTACCCGAACGGTTTTGCCAGCTCGCAGGTCGGCACTATACGGTCGGAATCAGAATCCAGAAGTCAGAACCCAGAATAGACACTCATAAGATTTTACCTTACTCCTAAGGCAAATCCAGTGTAAATCTCCCCAGTGTTCCCTCGCGAAACTCTTTAAGTAGCAGTACGGCGGCTTTATACGCGTCAACCCTCCCGCCCTGCAGGAAAAGCCCCCTGCTTCCACCTATCAGAGCCAGTATTTCCTCGGGATCTTTGTTTCCCGCCACCTCAATTCTGTAGCGGCCCGCCAGACTGTCCGGGTGATTGGCCCACAGCCACCCGGCAAGCCTTCCAGCCACCGCCTCAACGTCAAAAACCTGCTCCTTTATAGCCCCGGTTACTGCAAGGCGGTAACCCACCTCGGGGTCGTCAAATTTGGGCCAAAGTATGCCCGGGGTGTCCAAAAGGTCAATATCGCCCAGTCTTATCCACTGCTGCCCCCTGGTGACTCCAGGCTTGTTTCCTGTCCTTGCCGCCTTTTTACCCGCCAGGCGATTGATCAAAAATGACTTGCCAACGTTGGGAATCCCCACAATCATACAGCGGGGGGGCCTGGGCAGACGCCCCGCTGAACCCAGTGAAACCGTTTTTTTGCCGGCCAGCTGCCTTACCCTGGCGGATATCCTGCTTACCCCCGCGCCCCGGACCGAATCAACCGAAACGGCTGAAAAACCTTTTCCGGTAAAATAGCCCTCCCAGCGGAGGGTGAGTTCGTGATCGGCCAGATCGGACTTGTTAAGCACCACCAGCAGGGGTTTTTTCCCCACAGTTTCCTCCAGCATGGGATTCCGGCTGCTTGAGGGTATCCTGGCATCCACCACCTCAACGACCACGTCAACCAGTTTGAGGTTCTCCTGTAAAAGCCGTCTGGCCTTGGACATATGGCCGGGAAACCACTGTATATCCATGGACAAAAATACCTCCTGCACGGGCTGTGATAAGCTTCGTACAGCTTTGTCAGCCCTATTGAGGTCTTGAAAACTTCGCCTTTCTTTGTCGGCACTGGCAGATTAACGATTGCTGACGACAAACGACAAAAACGGAGGTGCCTTTCCGGTACCCCCTCAAGTCAAATGCCCTTCTATTTTACAAGATACCGGAGTGCCCCGGCAAAAGGAATGCCTCATTATTTTCCTGAAAGCATCTGTATCCGGTCAAGCGGCCAGTATATCAACACTGCCTTTCCAATGATCAAGTCCCTGGGCAACGGACCCCAGACACGGCTGTCGTCGCTGTTGTTTCTGTTATCCCCCAGCATCAGGTAACTGTTTTCCGGCACCATCACCGGTCCGAAGTCCGAAAACTTAAGGCCGGCCGGCAGATATTCTTCAGGTATCTGGCTGCCGTTGATATAAACCTTGCTGTTCCTTATTTCCACCCTTTCCCCCGGCTTTCCGATAAGCCTTTTCACAAAATCCTTCTTGGGGTTGACCGGGTACTTGAAGACCACTATGTCGCCACGTTCGGGCTCACCGAATTTGTAGCTTATCTTATTTACTATAATGTGATCCTGTACCCTTAAATTGGGCTCCATGGACCCCGTAGGTATATAAAAGGGCTGAAACATAAATGTTCTAATCAGCAGAGCCAGCACCACTGCAATGATTAGAGACTCAAGAACTTCCCTCAGTACGGATTTCCCCGGACGATCCTTTTGATCCCCGGGGATACCGGCTTCTTCAGGCATTTCCACATCCTCCATAGGGCAGTTTTAAAGCCCAAAAGGAGACTGTAACACAGTCCCCCCTCAAGTAGTCTATCGTCTAACCTTTTCTTTAATACGTGTTGCCTTGCCCCGCAGCTTGCGCAGGTAATACAACCTGGCCCTGCGCACAAGCCCGCGCCTTACAACCTCTATCCTGTCGATTTTGGGAGTATTGACGGGGAAGGTCCTTTCAACTCCCACGCCATAAGAAACCCTGCGGACGGTAAATGTTTCACCGAGCCCGCCGCCTCTCCGCCTTATTACCACTCCCTCGAAAACCTGTATCCTTTCCCGGGTTCCTTCAATAACCTTCACATGAACCCTGACTGTATCACCGGGCCTGAAATCGGGAATGTCCTTCTTGATCTGTTCCTGCTCCAAAGACTGAACAAGAGTCACCGTTATGTACCTCCCTTCCCGCCCAGACGTTCATACCCCGGCTAATTACGGGTGTAGCGGACCGCCCTTAATTCAACAAGAAAGATTATACCATAAACACGAAGGCTGTGCAATAATGAGAATACAGAAGTCAGAATGCAGAATAAAACAATTGAATTTACTGCTTTAACCAAATTCCGATTCATCTGGAAATAAACATATCAAAAAGCTAATTTCACATACACTCTGATCATTCTGACTCCTGACTTCTGTATCCTGTATTCTTTTTCCTGGGCTTTTTACCTATTTCCTCAGGCAGGCCCAACTTTTCAAGTTCAATGACAGCCTGCTTCAATATGACCTTATCCTCATCGGTAAGCGGAGCCCGGGCCAGGAGTTCCGGACGCCGGGCCAGAGTATTCAAAAGGGAGTGCCTCCTCCTCCACAGGCGAATCTGTTCGTGATGGCCGTTAAGGAGTACCTCGGGCACCTCCATCCCCCTGTATACCCTCGGCCTTGTGTAGTGGGGGTATTCAAGCAGCCCCCCGGAAAAAGAATCCTCCTCGGCCGAGGCCATTTCCCCAAGCACCCCCGGGATCAGGCGGATTACCGCGTCAACCAGCACCATGGCCGGCAATTCACCCCCGGTAAGTACATAATCCCCTATTGAGACCTCATCGGTAACCAGCTCGTCCCTTACCCTCTGGTCCACACCCTCGTAGTGCCCGCAAAGCAGCACAATGTGTTTTTCGGCGGCAAAGCCTTTCACCATCTCCTGGTTCAGGGGATCTCCCGCCGGGCTCAGGTATATAAAACGGCCGATACCGCCCCGGCTGGACCTAAGCCAGTCGGCTGCTTCAAATATGGGCTCGGCTGCCATCAACATGCCCGCCCCGCCCCCGTACGGGGTGTCGTCGACGGTATGATGCTTGTTCTGCGAAAAATCCCTTATGTTTATTAATTCCAAGGATAATAGATTCTTTTCCCGGGCCCTTTTGATAATACTGGCGTCAAAGGGGCCGGTAAACATCTCCGGGAAAAGGGTCAGTATGTCTATCTGCACAAAAACCACCCTATTCTCGACGTTCGAGGTTCGAAATTCGAAGTTCGATCTGGGCATCCCTTCGAAGCCTCAAATATCAAACCACAAAGAACACAGAGGGCAACGAGAAGAACCAAAATATGTATTATGGTTTCCTTCTATCCCTAATATCTCTGCGATCTCTGTGTGCTCTGTGGTTAAAATATCTTTCATTCCAGCAATTCAAGGTTTACCATCATCCTGCCGCCCTTTACGTCAACTTCCTTCACAACGTCCTTAAGGGCAGGCACGAGAAGCGGGGGATTCTTGCCGGTGCTGACAACATATACATCGTTGGACCCGGTCTGAATAACGTCCTCCACCACCCCGACGGGCTCCCCTTCGGTTGTAAATACATTCAAACCCACAATTTCGAATATGTAGTAACTGCCCTCCGGAAGATCTGCCAGTTCCTCCCGGGCAACTTTTATGTAGGCCCCCTTAAGGGCCTCGGCCCCGTTCATATCCAGGATTTCAGCGAGCCTGATCAGTATGTGCTGCCGGTAGCGCTCGGCCTTTACTATGGTATATGTCTTAAATTTGCCATCCTGATCAACGGTGATGCTGTCCATTCCAAGAAACCGGTCCGGAAAATCGGTGATGGGCTGAACCTTCAGCACTCCCTTATTTCCGTGTGTTCCCACAATTTTACCGATTATTATATCCCTGTTCATATATGAGGCCCTACGGCAATCCTCCCTGCCTTATTTCTACAACCTCTCCGTCCTGCAGCACCAGCTCCACTGACATGACACTGTCCCAGCGGTCACCCACCTTTACCTCCACAAAGCTCTCCACCCGGCCGTGGACCACCTCCTGCCCCTCCACAAGCCGGCCGATCTCTTTCAGTCTCTCCGTTAAAACTCTTCTGGATTCAAGAACCTTTTGCCTTTCGGCCTCCAATTTCTGAAAATCCCCGGCTTGCCCCCGCGGATCCTTTTTTTCCATCTCGGTTAATCTTTTGGCCTGAAATTCCAGGTGCTTCATACGGGCGTCCAACCCGGCCAGCGCCTCCCTTACCTCAGCGGATACAGACTTTTTATAGCCTTCGGTTACCCGGACCTTAATAATTACCGGGCGGGTTATTCTGATGGAATCAATAATACGGAACACCCTCTTTCACGGGCCGGGTTACAGCCGCCCGTTATATCCCGGGATAAAATTACGGAGGGGGTCAGGCCCCCTCCGCATGGGATTTGCGCTTTACCGCTTAACCCCAATCAAATGTGCTTAAATAATCTCCACGATTACCTTTTTCTTATACCGGGTAGCGGCAGCCTTGACCACTGTACGGAGTGCCCTGGCTATGCGGCCCTGCTTGCCTATGACCTTTCCCATATCTTCCGGGGCCACTCTTAACTCAATGACACAGGATTTCTCTTTTTCAATCATATTGACGCTGACCCTGTCGGGATTATCTACCAGGGCTTTGGCCAAAATCTCCACGAGTTCCTTCATCAGATAGGACCTCCCTAATGCTATTGAGGCCGCCAAAGAATAATCAAATCGAGGCGCGAAATTAAGGAATCATACTTGCCGGAGCCGGTTAACGCCCGGTCCCGGCAACCCTCAAACCTCGGTAGTAAAAGCGGCCTCGGGCGGTTGCCGATCGACTTTAAATATGTTCTATCGACAAGCTCTTATTGACCCTCCCCGGCGGGTTTTGCCAGAAGTCCGGCCTTGCTGAACAAGGAACGGGCGGTGTCGGTAAGTTGGGCTCCTTTTTTCAGCCAGTCAGCGGCCTTGGCGTGGTCTATCTTTATTTCCGCCGGGTTTTTCAGCGGGTCATAATAGCCCAGCTCTTCAATAAACCGGCCATCACGCGGTGAGCGGGAATCCGCCACCACGATGCGGTAGAAGGGTTTTTTCTTGGCGCCCATTCTTCTAAGCCTTATTTTAACTGCCAACTCTGTATTCACCTCCTTGCAAAAATAATAATTGAAATCTTACCCTCGGAATCCAGAATTCAGAATCCAGAATCCTCTTTACGGTACATCAGCTTTCATTCTCTGCTGATGCCGTTTTACTGAATGGAAGTCTTAATTCTTGCTACTGAATTCTGACTACTGTATTCCGAATTCTTTTTTAAAACAGATCTTTCTTGCCCAGGCCGAAGAACGGGTTTTTCATTTTCCCGCCCTTCTTAATATTCTTCTCCATATCGGTAAATTGTTTTATCATTTTTCTCGTCTGCTCAAACTGTTTTAACAGCCGGTTCACTTCCTGTATCGTCGTGCCGCTCCCCTTTGCTATGCGCTTGCGGCGGCTGCCGTTGATTTCATGTGGGTGGCTGCGCTCCCAGGGGGTCATTGACTTGATGATAGCCTCCACCGAAACCAGTTCCCGGTCGTCTATATCGCCGATTTCCTTCATTTTTTTCATATTTCCCAGGCCGGGTATCATACCCAGCACCTGGTGAAGGGGCCCCAGCTTCTTGACCTCCTGAATCTGCTGCAGAAAATCTTCCAGGGTAAAGTCGGAGCTTCTTATCCTCTTGTTGAGCTTTTCAACCTGGCTGGCGTCAAAATTGGCCTGGGCCTTTTCAATAAGGGTAAGCACGTCCCCCATGCCAAGAATCCTGTCGGCCATCCTGTCCGGGTGGAACTGCTCAATGGCATCCAGCTTCTCGCCCATGCCAACCAGCTTTACAGGGCAACCTGTCACTGCCTTGATGGAGAGCGCTGCACCGCCCCTGGTATCGCCGTCCAGCTTGGTCAGAACAACACCGTCCAGCCCCAGCCTGCCGTTAAAGGACTGGGCTACCTCAACCGCCACCTGACCAGTCATCGCATCCACCACCAGCAAAATCTCGTGGGGGTGAACCGTCTTCTTTACGGCTTCCAGCTCCGACATCAATTCCTCGTTTATATGCAGCCGCCCGGCGGTGTCAATTATGATAACATCCCTGTCGTTGGATGACGCGTATTCCCTGGCGGCCTTGACGATATCCACGGGGTTGCTGCGGTCGCCCATGGCAAACACCGGAATATCAAGCTGGCTTCCCAGAACCTGAAGCTGTTTTATGGCAGCCGGACGGTATATATCGGCCGCCACCAGGAGCGGCCTGCGGCCCTGTTTCCTCAGCATGTTGGCCAGCTTGCCGGCGGTGGTGGTTTTGCCGGAACCCTGGAGACCCACCAGCATTACCACGGTGGGTGGCTTTGACGCCATGTTGATCTTGCTCTGGGTTCCCCCCATGAGGGCGGCAAGTTCATCGTGCACGATTTTTATAACCTGCTGGGCCGGAGTAAGGCTGCCCAAAACATCCTGGCCAACGGCCCTTTCCTTTACACGCCCCTGGAAATCCTTGACCACCTTGAAATTAACGTCAGCGTCAAGCAGCGCCCGCCTGACCTCTTTCAGAGCCTCGTCCACGTCGGCCTCGGTGAGGCGTCCTTTTCCCCTAAGTTTACGAAAAGTCTCCTGGAGCCTTTCAGCCAATCCGGAAAATACCACGGCGCCACCTCCTAGCTTTCTTCCGCCTGTATCAGGTCGGTCAGAATCTGTTTTGCTTTCTCAATATCATCATCCTGGCCGCTTTTCAGGTAGGAAAGCGCCCTGTCCAGCTGGTCCCTCTGTTCCAGGAACTTTTCCACCAGTCCCAGCTTTTCTTCAAATTTATAAAGGGACTCTTCCGACCGCTTGAGGGTGTCGTGCACCGACTGCCTGCTGACCCCGAACTGCTCGGAGATTTCTCCCAGGGAAAGGTCGTGGCAGTAATACAGATCGATGAATCTTCTCTGCCTTTCGGTAAGCATCGCCCCGTAAAAGTCGTAGAACAGGTTAATCCTTGTCAGCTTATCCATGAAAGGCTACCCCCGATTATCTGCCAAGGGCAAATACTTGACACACAATGATTTTAAATAAACTTAGGCCGCCTGTCAAGCTGTTTTCGCTTACATCTGTTTTTGTTACATTTTCAAGGCATAAAAAAACCGGCGGTTGCAAAAGAACCAATTCCGGCCGGTATATGCAAAACATACCGTACTGCTTTATAGATATGTACATACCACTTGATTGACTGTTTTTTTACAGCCAATCATAATGGTGTTACAGTCACTTTATTCCCGGGCAGTATCTGACCGCAGCCTCACTAAAAAGCTTCAGATGGTGCAACTCATCCATTATTATTCTTTCCAGCAGTTCCCTTATATATGGGTCGTCTATCAGTTGCTGGTGATAACGGTATTGCTGAATGGCCGCCCTCTCCGCTGCAATGTCCGAAGCCAGCCTGTCACAAACATTACTGCCATAGTAGACATAAGCAGCGTTCCAGTACGTCCTCTGATTGTTGGTCAAAGTCCTCAGCTCCGGCGGGACGCCCAGCATGCGTATCGTCTCTCCAAGCAACTCCAGATGATGCATTTCTATAATTGATATACATTCCTCCAACTCGGCCAGGTCACTGTATTCCTCAAAAGTGAGGTGATGATAGAAATACTGGCTGATAGCCGTCATTTCGCTTACCATTCCCGCGTAATCCTCCAGAAGAAGCATGGCATAATACTGGTTCTGGCGAACCACCCGGATCTCGGGATATGGTTCCGGAAGGGCGCACCACCTGTTTACATGAGGCTCCAGGTTTACTCTTTCAATTTTGTCCTTGCTTTTTTTGTCCTTTCCTGCCTTTTTACTTTTCGTATCTTCGGACAAAAGGGAAACCCTCCTTTCCTCAATGCTAATGTAATTTTATTGTGGTTTAAATAAAACTATGTCCGAACAAACAAAACCCCCACCCTTTTTCCGGTGGGGGGTTAATGTATTAACTTCAATCCGGCCCATCCTCCTTCCGGCGCCCGTTTTAACTGGTCCATTCCCTGAAGGTGGCAAAGTTCTGATTGACGCGATCAACTAATGTCCCGGCATTTTTTGACCCTTTGCCGTCAGCTTCCCACCCGTTAAAGGTGAAATAATTCTCCCGAACCGAAACAACAAGGGTTTCCATAATGTCATCAGTATCCTGATGCTTTTTTTTATGGAAATAATGCGGCAAACTTATAGCCCTGGCCATGGTTTCACCTCCCGCTTCGTCACTACCAGTCATTCCCCTCTTTTGCTTTAATAATACGCCCGGAAGGTGATTTGAGAAATAACTTGCCTTTCAAATGCCTTATTACACAACGTCACGGCCTTTAAAATAGTCTACCGTTTCACATGGTTCACGTCCGGCATTTGGGGTTGGCGAAAGTTTCACAACTACTAAAGAGGCCGTATTTCCGTCTAAGCCGGTGTTCTCCTTTCGCTGATTTCCAATTGCACACCCCACACCCCTCTGGTCCCACTGTAATGCCAAACAATATAACCGCCCCGGTAGGGGCCGGAGGTGTCATGCCTGACCCTCCATCCCTCCCCGCTGACAAGCCTGCATAAAGTCTCAACCATATCAGGGGGCATACCCCCTTGAAACCACCGTGTATAGGAAATTATCCACAGAATCCCTTTGGATCATAATTTCCTATATTTTTAAAAAATCCCGCGTTCAAGCGGGATTTTCTGATTCAAATACTGAATTCTGAATTCTGGATTCTTTAAAAAACTATTTTACAACTATATTCACCAGTTTCCCGGGAACCGGTATTACCTTGACCACACTGCGGCCCTCAATCATCTGCTGCACCTTTTCCTGCGCCAGTACCAGTTCGGACATTTTTTCCGCGGAGATGCCGGCGGGGACCAGCATCCTGTCCTTTATCTTGCCGTTTATCTGAACCACTATGGTTATCTCGTCCTCGGCTATGGCCTCGGGGTTATATTTGGGCCACGGCTGCAGGTGTATGCTTTCGGCCTGCCCTATGCCGTGCCACAACTCCTCGGTGATATGGGGGGCAAAGGGGGCCAGCAGTATTAAGAGCGTTTCCACCGCCTCCTTCAGCACCGCCGGGTCCCGGTCGGTTTCGGGCACCTCACGGTACTGGTTGAGGCCGTTTACCATCTCCATTATGGCACTGACGGCGGTGTTGAAGTTAAACCTGCCGCCCACGTCCTCGGTGACCCTTTTTATGGTAACATGGGTAAGGCGGTGCATCTCCCGGTCCACGCCCACCAGCCTGCCGGTGTCCGGCTTTGCGGAACCGCCGATTTTTCCTGCAAGGGGGGCCACCAGGCGCCACACCCTGTTCAGGAACCTGTAGCATCCCTCAACTCCCTGGTCGCTCCACTCAAGGTCCCGCTCGGGCGGAGCGGCGAAGAGTATGAAGAGCCTGGCGGTATCCGCGCCGTAGGTGGCCACTATATCCTCTGGGCTCACCACGTTGCCCTTGGACTTGGACATCTTTGCCCCGTCCTTCAATACCATCCCCTGGGTGAGGAGGTTGGTGAAGGGCTCCTGGCAGGGCACCAGGTTTATATCATAAAGAAACTTGGTAAAGAACCTTGAATACAGGAGGTGCAGTATGGCGTGCTCCACTCCGCCAATATACTGGTCCACGGGAAGCCAGTATTTTATCTCGTCCTCTCCCCAAACCCTTTCGGTGTTCCTGGGGCTCGTATAGCGGAAATAATAGAAGGATGAGCACATGAAGGTGTCCATGGTGTCGGTTTCCCGGCGGCCCGGCCCCCCGCACTGCGGGCAGGTGGTGTTAACAAAATCCGAAGACTCCGCCAGGGGCGAACGGCCGGTGGGCTTGAACTCCACGTTCATGGGAAGTTCCACCGGAAGGTCCTCCTCGGGAACGGGCACGGTGCCGCAACGGTCGCAGTAAATCATGGGAATGGGCGCCCCCCAGTAGCGCTGCCGGGAAATGAGCCAGTCCCTGAGCCTGAAATTGACCACGCCCTTGCCAAATCCCTTTTCCTCGCAGTACCTGGTCACCGCGGATATACCTTCCCGGTTGGGAAGCCCGTTGAAAGAACCGGAGTTGACCATAACACCTTCCCCGGTGTATGCTTCGGCCATTTTATCCGGGTCAAGGTCCGGCCCTTCAGGCTGTATAACTATCCTTATGGGAAGATTGTATTTTCTGGCGAACTCGAAATCCCGCTGGTCGTGGGCCGGAACCCCCATTACGCAGCCGGTGCCGTACTCCAGAAGCACATAGTTGGCCACCAGTATGGGAACCTTCTCCCCGTTGAGCGGGTTTATGCAGTAAGCCCCTGTAAAAATCCCTATTTTTTCGGTTTCGGTGGAGGTTCGGTCTATCTCGCTGAGGCTGCGAACCTTTCTGACGAATTCCCTGATTTCCCCGGCCTGGGGCTTTCCCTCGATCAGTTTCTCCACCAGAGGGTGCTCCGGGGCCAGCACCATGTAGGTAACGCCGAAAACGGTGTCCGGCCTGGTGGTAAATACCGTGATGGAACCACCGCCCTCCACGGGGAAGTCTATTTCCGCCCCCTCGCTGCGTCCTATCCAGTTCTCCTGCATTATCTTGACCTTGTCTGGCCAGCCCTTGAGAAGCTTTAAGTCTTCCAAAAGCCTGTCGGCGTACTTGGTTATACTGAAAAACCACTGTTCCAATTCACGCTTTTCTACAGCGGTCTTGCAGCGCTCGCACCCGCCCTCTTTGACCTGCTCGTTGGCCAGCACCGTGGCGCAGGAGGGGCACCAGTTGACGGCCGCCTTTTTCTTGTACGCCAGCCCGTGCTTGTAGAGCTGGAGGAAGATCCACTGGGTCCAGCGGTAATAGCCCGGGTGGCATGTGGCAATCTCCCTGCTCCAGTCGTAACTGATTCCGAGCTGCTTAAGCTGTGCCCTCATGGTGTTGATGTTGTCGTAGGTCCACACAGCCGGGTGCATGTTGCCGTGCTTGATGGCGGCGTTTTCAGCCGGAAGCCCGAAGGCGTCCCATCCCATGGGATGCAGCACATTGTATCCGCTCATGGTCAAAAAACGGGCCAGCACATCTCCGATGGAGTAATTGCGCACGTGACCCATGTGCAGCTTGCCTGAAGGATAGGGAAACATTTCAAGGCAGTAGTACTTGGGCCTGTCGCTGTTTTCGGCAACCCGGTAGATGTCCTCCCCGGCCCACCGGGCCTGCCACTTTTCCTCGATTTCTTTAAAAAAGTAACGTTCCTTCATTATAGCCATAACGGTCATATCCTCCTGCTTGCGGGGCATATACTATTAAATATCTCCCCATAACACTCCGAAAGGGTATTTTACCACAATTTTCAGCCTCTTACAAGTTAAACGACAAAAGGAACATCCGGGAACATTAAAAAAAAGGGATGGCGAACGGTCACCGTCCAACCACCCCGGGGCAACCTGGATAATGAGCCTGGCCGGGATTCCTGCGTCAGATAAAATAAAAAAACCCGCCCCCTTATAAGGGACGGGTTTTATTCCCCGCGTTACCACCCTACTTGGTAAAGCCGGTATTTTGGTGGAGCTGGCGGGAATCGAACCCGCGGCCTCTTCCATGCCAAGGAAGCGCGCTCCCTCTGCGCCACAGCCCCATGTGTACTTACTTTACCCTCTCTTGCGGATAACGGCCGCCAACCGTACCGGGTTACTCAACTTTCAAATCTGCCACTGCCACAGCTATGCTTTTCTTTCCAGCTTCTAGCTTTTTCTCCCGGCAGACTCCGGGGCGAGTTTTCAACAACACTGCCTGCCGCCTTGCACCTCCCGGCGGCTCTCTTAAATGGCCCGGGCTGCTTACTTGTCCCCTTCAACGTCTTTTGTTTCTTTAAAACTGACAAAGTTTATTATAAAGTATCGCTACATCAGTGTCAACTTAAATTATCTGTTTTTTCAAGGCAATATTTACATATTGACCGACATTCCCACCACGGGAGCA
>JBMOPB010000107.1:0-30229 GCA_049325055.1 Bacillota bacterium | reverse complement strand
CAAGCAATGACAATCTGTGGCCGGAGGTGCCGCTCCGGCTAAGAGTGGGTTTTTATTCTGGATTCTGGATCTTTGAATTCTGTATTCCGACCCTAAAAAGCTCTTCAGGATAAGTAATTTTTGTTATATTTATTAAATTTGCGTACTATGGTGGACTGGTCCACCTTAAGAACCTTGGCAGCCTTATAAGTGCTGCCATATTCTTTTAGGGCGTTTAATATCAGCTGTTTCTCCACCTGGGTGACCGCCTCTTTCAGAGGCAGTATGCCCTTGACGGTGATTTCCGGGGAAAGGCCGGACTGGTCCCTGAAAAGGCAGGAAGAAATGTTTTCGGCCGTTATAACTTGATCCGGGGTTGTTACCATCAGCCTCTCTATTATATTCTCAAGCTCCCGGACGTTTCCGGGCCAGTCATACCTGAGAAGAGCGTTGTAAGCCCCGGGCGCGAAGTCCTTTTTAATGTTGTACGCCTTGCTGAATTTCCTGATGAAGCTGTAGGCCAGGGGTATGATGTCCTCTTTTCTTTCCCGCAGCGGGTAAATGTGCAGGGGAACCACATTCAGTCGGAAATACAGGTCCTCCCGGAATTTTCCCTCCCGGACCAGCGCCTCCAGGTCCCGGTTGGTGGCGGCGACAATACGGACGTTTACAGGTATGGGCTTGCTTCCGCCCACCCTCATTATCTCCCGCTCCTGTATCGCTCTCAGCAGTTTGACCTGAAAGTCCTTGGGGGTATCGCCTATTTCGTCCAGAAAAAGGGTTCCGTTGTTGGCCAGCTCAAACATGCCGGCCTTTCCTTCGCGGCTTGCCCCAGTGAATGCCCCCTTTTCGTACCCGAAGAGTTCCGACTCCAGAAGTCCTTCGGGAACCGCCCCGCAGTTGACTGCTATAAAAGGCCCTCCTTTTCTGGTGCTGTTGGAGTGGATGATGGTGGCTATAACTTCCTTGCCCACGCCTGACTCTCCCAGCAGCAGCACCGTGGAGTCCACCTGGGCCAGCCTCAGCGTGGTATTTAAAAGTTCCTGCATATTGGGTGAATTAAATACAAGTCCCTTCTGGCTGAACTGTTTTTGCCGCAGGTGGGCAAGCTCCTGGTGATACCTTTCGCTCAGTTCCCTGCTCTGCTCCAGTTCCTGCTTGAGCAGGTTAAGCTCGGTCAGGTCCCTGACGTTTATTACTATGCGGAAAATCTGTCCTTCCGGGTTCCTGACCGGGCTGGCCGTTATAAGAAGGTGATTTCCCGACGGCGTTTCTTCTACCCGGGTGACAGCCTCTTTTTTTTGCAGCACCGTTTCTATAATGGAAGAGGGAAAAATCCCCTCGTTTGAAAGAACAGCCATTTTTTTGCCCTGCAGGTAAAGGGGCGGCCTGCCCGTAATTCTTTCGCAGGCCAGGTTGGATTTAATAATATTTCCGTCGCAGTCCGTTATGAGTATGCCGTCGTAGGAGGACTGTATTATGCATTCCAGCTCATTGTTCAGTTTTTTGACGGAGTTAAGCTCCTCCGATATGAATTCTATCTCGGAAATGTCCTGAAACACAGCCACGGCTCCGGTTACCTCGTCCTTTTCAATTATTGGGCTCCGGCTGGTGAGGTAGATATGGGTGCCGCTGGAGTAGGTGACGCTGAACTTGTAATGTCTCTGTGCTTTTCCTTCCCTAAGAACGTCCAGAAGGCCCTGGGGTATAATGACTTCGGACAGGTGCCTGCCCAGCGCCTGTGACTTGGGCCGGCGGGTGATTTTTTCAGCGGCGCTGTTGAATATGGTCACGATCCCGTCCTTGTCCACGGCGATAATGCCGTTGTGGGCGGAATCCAGTATTGTCTCCCCCTGATGCAGCATCTTGGCGGACAGGTTAAATAATACCGGGGCCACGGTGTTTTTGTCCAGCACCCCGGTCAACCTGTTTTCCTTGTTCACCACGGGAAAAACTGTTCCGGGCAGTGACCAGGCGTCCACCAGCGGGGAATCCTCGGTGAGGACGGCCACATCCTTTTCCATTATCTCTCCCACGGTTACGGGGCTGTTCATGCCGTCCGGCCCTGCTGAAAAAAGGTCATCCCTCGTTATAATCCCGGATATGTTTCCCTTATCGTCCAGCACGGGTATGCCTGTGACTTTTGTGCTGTTCATCAGCCTCCAGGCTTCAATAATAGGCCGGTCATGGTCAAGGGTCTCAGTTGTCCTGGTCATTAGCTTTTTTACCAGCATGTATCATCCCGTCCTTCCCTGCTTTTGATTTCTCCGTAATAATTGAAATTCCTTTACCTCAATCCATAAGAGGTTCTTCCTTTTCATTCCGGCTGCAGCACTTTTTTGAAGTACATTAAATGGCAGGGGGGGAGAGTTTTCACCCGAGGCTATAGAAAAAAGAAATAATACCATGCCGGTGTTCTAATGAAATGATATTTGCGGGGGGTAGTGGCATGGCCAGGATGAATGAAGAATTGGCGGATGTGTACCGCCGGCTGGAAACAGTCCAGAACCTGAACCGGGAACTGGAAGCCATTATAGAGAGTTCCTCGGACGGCATATTCGTAACCGACGGCCAGGGGGTGGTGTTGCGCGTCAACAAGGCTTACGAGCAGATCACCGGCTATACCGCCCACAGGCTCATTGGAAAATCCATGCACCAGCTGATGGCTGAAGGTTTGTTTGAAAGATCGGTGACCCTGGAGGCCATTTGCCATAAAAAACCTTTTACCACCGAGCGCAAGGGTGTATCCGGAAATACCCTGCTGGTTACAGGCAGGCCGGTGCTGGACGAAAAAGGCGATGTTTTCCGGGTGGTGGTCAGTGTAAGGGATTTTAACGAGCTTAACCGGCTCCGGCATGAGGTGCAGTACCAGCGGGCGCTGGCACAGCATTTTGCCGCCGAGCTGAACATTCAGCGTGTCCGTGTAAACATAGAAAAGCTGGTGGCCAAGTCTCCCGCCATGATTCAGGTTGTGGAACTGGCCGCCCGGGTGGCGCAGTTCAGCACAACTGTGCTGCTTCTTGGTGAATCCGGCGTTGGTAAGGAGGTGCTGGCCCGGTTCATTCACGAGAACAGCCCCAGGGCAGAAAAGCCCTTTATCAAGGTGAACTGTGCCGCAATTCCGGAAACACTGCTGGAAACCGAGCTTTTCGGGTATGCTCCGGTGGCCTTCACCGGGGCAACCAAGGAGGGGAAGCCGGGGCTCTTTGAGCTGGCCCACAGGGGAAGCATACTGCTGGATGAGATCGGTGAGCTTCCCTTAAGCCTGCAGGCCAAATTGCTCAGGGTGCTGCAGGACCCGGAGATCACCAGGGTGGGGGAGGCCAGGACCCGCAGGATAGACGTCCGCGTAATAGCCTCCACCAACAAGAAACTGGCTGAAGAGGTGCAAAAGGGGAGGTTTCGGGGGGACCTGTTCTTTCGTCTCAATGTGGTTCCCATAAATATACCCCCTTTAAGGGAGCGGTCCGAGGACATCATTCCCCTGGTAGCCCTCTTTTCGCACCGGCTGCAGGAAAAATACGGCGCCAGTAAGATATTCAAGGCAGAAGTGCTTAACCGTTTTCTGGCCTATCACTGGCCGGGCAATGTGCGTGAGCTGGAGAACCTCGTGGAGCGTTTATTTGTTGTGGCGCCGGGGAAAGAGATAGATCTGGGCCTGGTGGACACCTTCCGGCACAGTAGCGATAATGCACAATCTTCCCCGGTTACGGTGCATGACCTTGTTCCGCTGAAGCAGGCGGTGCACGAGGTGGAGCGGCAGCTGATCGAAAGGGCGCTGTCAATTTACGGCAGTTCGTACAAGGCCGCAGAAGTTTTGAAGGTGGACCCGTCTACTATTATAAGGAAAAAGAATTTGAAAAGAAGCTGCCCGGCGACAAAGTAAAATATTGACAGAATGGTAAGGGATTAGTATGCAACCTAACCCGTGCTGCAAAAATGCAGTGCTTATTGCAGCATTGCAGCACGGGTTAAGGTTTTTTTTATATATTACTGTCCCAGAAGGGGATTAATGGAGTATTTTGCTCTGGCATCTTAATTGCATATTATGTATTTGACTAAATTTGCCGGGAGGTGTGGGAGAGGGGAAAAAGACGGAAGGCGGACGGGCTGTGGTGTGTTCCCTGAGCTTTGCAGCCGGTTGGTGCTGCAAATTGGCAGCAGTAAAATCAGAAGGTTGAGAAGTGTCAGAAATCAACGTGTATTCAGAATAGTGGTTTGTGTTTTGTTTGTTGAGATGGGATTAGGGTGTTGGGCAGGTAAATTTCCATGTTTAATATTTAATCGGGGAGGTAGTAAAGTGAAGGGAAAAAGAATATTGTGGCTGGTTCTGGCGGTTTTTGTTGCGGCGGCTCTGGTTGCCGGGTGCGGCGGGCAGGACAAGCCTCAGGCCGGCAAGCCGGCGGATCAGGGGAAGGCCAGGGACCTCAACGTTGCCACCGGGACTACTTCCGGAGTCTATTATGTGCTGGGTAACGGAATGGCCCAGATGTGGAACGCTAAGGTGCCCGGAGTGCGCGCAACCGCCCAGGCCACCGAGGCCAGCGTTCAGAACATGAACCTTCTTCAGAAAAAGGAAGCCGATGTAGGTTTCAGCATGAACCAGGTGGTGGGCAACTCCTACCAGGGCAAGGATAAGTTCCAGGGCCGCGCCAACAAGGACCTGAGGGTTATGACCGGGCTGTATCCCAACGTGGTTCAGATTGTGGTCCCCACAAAGAGCGGAATCAAGTCTGTTAAAGAGCTTGAGGGCAAGCGCTTTGTGCCCGGGGCTGCCGGAAGCGGCACCGAGGTCAGCTGCCGTGAGATTTTTGCGCTGTACGGAATTGATTACATGAACAAGAAGAATATGAAGGCGGACTTTGTGGGCTTCACCGAGGCGGTGGAACTGCTGAAAAACGGACAGAGCGACGGCGCCTTCATCTCCGCCGGGGTGCCAAACTCGGCTATAATGGACCTCAGCAACTCCACCGACGTCAAACTCATTTCACTGGACAAGGAAACAATAGATAAAATCTGCAAGGAGATGCCCTGGTACTATCCCACCGTAATCAAGGCAAACACCTACAAGGGGCAGACAGAAGACGTGCACACCGTGGCCCAGGCCAACCTGCTGGTGACCAGGGCGGACCTGCCGGATGAACTGGTTTACAACCTTACCAAGGCTATATATGACAACCACAAGGACCTGGTAAACGCCCACAGCGCCGCCAAGGACATCACCAAGGACAACGCGCTGAAGGGCCTGATGGGCGTCCCGGTACACCCCGGTGCGGCCAAGTATTTCAAGGAAATTGGCCTGACGGTACCTCAGTAAGCAATTTTTATAAGGACAGCCGCCCGGTAGGGCGGCTGTCACAAACATTATATGCAATTTTGTTTGGGTACTCCCGCTGTTTTTATGGAGGTGTTAGAAATTGACGGAGAAAAACAGCACCGTTTCAGAACCGCTAAACGAACAGGTTAACGAGAAAGATATAGAAAAAATTGTAGAAAAATATGACAAGGAGTCAACCTTCCGCAAATATGCCAAGGGCTCTCCGTGGGGGATAATCACTTCAGTGCTGGCCATAGGGCTGTCGCTGTTCCAGGTCTGGGCAGCCACCATAGGGGCGCTGCCCGCCATTGAGCTAAGGGCCATTCACCTGGCAGTAATAATGATGCTTATTTTCCTTATGTATCCCGGAAGGGCAAAAGCTCCCAAGGAACGGCCCACTGTTATGGACATGGTGATGGTTCTGGGAAGCGGGCTGACCGGACTATACATTATTGTGCGTTACGACGCATTTGCTTTCAGCGGTGGATTTGCCAACAGCACCGACTACGCTTTCGGGGTGCTGACCATGCTGCTGGTCCTGGAGGCGGGCCGGCGCAGCATTGGGGCATTCCTGCCGGTGCTGGGAATCATTTTTCTATTGTACGCCTACTTTGGAAACCTCTTACCCGGCACATTCGGTCACCCGGGTTATTCGGTGGAGCGCATAATTGAACTTATGTACCTTTCCACCTCGGGTCTTTACGGCGTGGCCATAGGGGTTTCGGCAACGTATATTTTCCTGTTTATTCTATTCGGGGCCTTTCTTGGGGAAAGCGGCATGGCTACATTTATCAACCGGGTCTCCATGTCCATGGCGGGGCATTCCCCGGGCGGGCCGGCCAAGGTGGCGGTTTTTGCCAGCGGCCTCATGGGCACCATCAACGGCAGCGCCGTGGCCAACGTGGCCACCACCGGGGCTTTCACCATTCCTCTGATGAAAAGCGTGGGCTACCGCCCTTATTTTGCCGGGGCGGTGGAGGCGGTGGCCTCCACCGGAGGTCAGATAATGCCCCCTGTAATGGGTGCGGCGGCATTTATAATGGCTGAGATTTTAAACGTTGAGTATAAGGTTATCATGATCTCGGCAATTATCCCCGCGGTTCTGTATTACCTGGCCTGCTACGTGGGGGTGCACCTTGAGGCTATCAAGACCGGGCTAAAGGGAATACCCAGGGACCAGCTGCCCCGTTTTGGAGAGGTAATGAAGGAGAGGGGTCACCTGGCTTTGCCCCTGGTAGTTATTGTGTATTTCCTTGTGGCAGGATACACTCCCACCTTTTCGGCCGTGTCCGGCATTGTGGCCACTATCGCGGCCAGCATGCTGCGCAAGAGCACCCGCATGTCATGGCGGGGCCTTCTGGCCGCCCTGGACGCCGGGGCCAAGGGAGCGGTAACGGTGGCCATCGCCTGCGGCGTGGTGGGATTCATCGTGGGAGTTACGTCACTGACCAGCTTCGGCATAAAGCTGGGGGACATAATCATCGGCATGGCCGGCGGCAACCTTATGCTGACACTGGTGTTGTCCGCCATCACCTGCATCATACTGGGCATGGGAATGCCCACAACGGCCGTTTATATTGTGGCTGCAACCATGGCGGCACCTGCCCTGATCAAAATAGGTGTTCTGCCCATTGCCGCGCACCTATTTGCCTTCTATTTCGGAAACATTTCCAACATAACTCCTCCCGTGGCCCTGGCCGCCTTCGCCGGAGCGGGGATAGCCGGGGCAAACCCCAACCAGGTGGGCTGGACCGCTGTACGGCTGGGCATAGCCGCCTTTATCGTTCCATTCATGTTTGTATACGCTCCTGAATTGCTAATACAGCAGGGGACACCGCTGCAGATCATTTGGGCAATTACTACGGCCATTATAGGTGTGATTGGACTGGGGGCCGCTGGGGCGCGGTATCTTTTCACCCACACCACCCGCCTTGAACAGATTCTGCTTTTTATTGGAGCACTGTGCCTGATCAAGCCGGGGTTGGTGACGGACATAATTGGCTTTGCCAGCCTAGCCCCGGTACTCATTATGCAAAAGCGGCGCACCGGCAGAAACCTCCCTTCCACGCCGGCAGTAAGCGGGGACGGTAACGCGTAATATCTGCGGGCATACTTCTTGCTTATATGTTAAGTTGAGAACTACCCCTGTAAAATGGCTGGTAGTATCAAGCAAACAGATTTACTACGGGAGGGGACATCTTGTCTAGTAGCAGTAAGGCAAACAAAATGATGACCCTAAAGGAGGCCATCGGCACCTATGTCAGGGACGGCACCAGCATAACCTTCGGCGGTTTTATCGGCCGGGACTGCCTGGCGGCGGTACATGAAATAATCCGGCAGGAAATCAGTGACCTGGTGGTGATTGACGACAGCAAGACAGACGTGCTGGATCTGCTGGTGGGGGCAGGCTGCGTCAGGCGCTGGGAGGGCGCCTACGCAGGCTACGGGTCCATCGGCCTTGGCAATAATATCAGGCGGGCGGTGGAGCGTGGTATTCCTGCCCCCATTGAGATGGAGGACTGGTCAAACGCCGCCGTCAGCATGCGCTTTCTGGCCGGGGGGCTTAACCTGCCCTTTATGGCCACCAGGTCAATGCTGGGATCAGATATAATCAAATACAATCAGAGGATCAAGGTTATTGACGACCCGTACAGCGGGACTCCGGTGGCGCTGGTTCCCGCCGCCAGGCCCGATGTGGCCATAATCCACGCCCAGAAGGCCGACGTGATGGGCAACGCCCAGATCTGGGGGTTCACCGGAAACGACGAAAACAAGGCCAGGGCGGCCAAGCATACCATCATAACATGCGAGGAGATAATTTCCACCGACGAGGTGCGAAGCCGGGGCAACATGACGCTTATTCCCTTTTACTGCGTAGATGCAGTGGTCCATGTTCCCTATGGCTGCTTTCCGCAGTCTTGCTACGGCTATTACACATACGACGTACTTTTTTGCGGGGAATATCACGAGGCCGGCAAGACCAGGGAAGGATTTTTAAAATGGCTGGAACGCTATGTTTACGGCTGCAGGGACCATACTGAATACTGTGATCAGGTGGGCTGGGAAAGGCTTGAGTCAATGACCCGCCTGGAAAAACAGTTTAACAGGATATGAGGAGGTGTAAAACGTGCATGGACCAAGTGAATTCGTAAAGGGAAAGAATTACACCGCCTCGGAATTGATGGCTATCACCACGGCAAAGGAGTTTAAGGACTGGGAAGTTGCCTTTGTTGGAATAGGTATTCCCCTGGTGGCGGGCATATTGGCCAAAAGGCTGCAAGCCCCCAACCTGAACATTGTTTACGAGTCCGGGTCCATAGGGCCGGAAAAGTACAGGGTGGACTTCAACGTGGGAGATTCCTCGGCCGCCGACGGGGCACTTTGCCTCACATCCGAGTGGCACGTTTTCGGTGACCTCCAGTGCGGGTATTACGACATCGGTGTGCTGGGGGGAGCACAGATTGACAGGTACGGAAACCTCAACACCACCGCCATATTCGGCGACGGTGACTATTACCGCCCCAAGGTCCGGCTGCCCGGAAGCGGAGGCGGAAACGACATAGGTTCCTCGGTGGGCCGGGTGGTTATAATGATGCGCCTGGAGAAGCACCGCTTCGTGCCCAGGGTGGACTATGTAACCACGCCAGGATTTTTGGACGGATCACCGGGGGCCAGGGAGAGGGCCGGCCTTCTGGGAGGAGGGCCGGTGGCAGTGGTAACCAGCAAGGGAGTCTTCAGGTTCCACCCGGAAACAAGGGAGATGTACCTGGATACCATTTACCCCGGGGTCGAGGTTGAGGAGATAAAGGACAGTGTGGGCTGGGATCTGATAATCTCCGATAATCTGAAGATTGCCCCGGACCCCGTTGAAAAGGAGCTTCTCGCCTTAAGGTCCGCCGACCCGGCCAACCTTATTCTGGGGGGGGCGGAGTCTAGAAGAAAACTGACAGGGCCGGATCATTTAGTGCATTTGACACTTAAATACGCGGGAAAGCAGGGTTGATTCCACCAGAAAAGACTGTAATCTCACAACGAATCTTATCAAGGGACCCGGACGTTGCTGCCGGGTCCCTTTAAATTATTAGAAGGACGGCATCAAACTATTTTGTCGAATAATTAGAAAATAATTGACAATTGCTTATTGTTGGATTTATGATAAACAAAATGAAATAAAATGGTACATATACCGCATAGTGGTACGACATGAGGGGGTAAAGTTATGAGTGAAGTTAGGGCTATAATGAGAGCCGTTGAGATACTTGAGGCGCTTCGGTCGGAAAAGGAACCGCAGAGCCTTGCTTCTTTACACCATAACCTTGGTTTGTCCAAGACCACCCTTGCACGGATACTAAATACCCTTGAAAATGCTGGGTATGTTGAAAGGGACAGGAGCCAGCAAAAATATACCCTGGGAATGAAACTTCTTTACTACGGCTATGCCGTTTCAGAAAAACTTACAGTGAAGCAGGTGGCGGCTCCGGTTTTGAAAAGAATTCGGGATGCCTGCCTTGAAACGGTGTACATTTATATTTTACATAACAACCGTAGGCTGTGTGTGGATTGCCTGCAGGGAAAAAGCGCCGTCCGGGTAATGGCTTATGTTGGCGATGAATCGCCCCTTTATGTGGGTGCTTCGGGAAAGGCGATACTGGCCTATTTTTCCGAGGAGGAGCTGGACCTTTATTTTAAAGAAACGGACCTGGTGCCACTCACTCCCAATTCCATTGTTAACCGGGAGCTTTTAGAGCAGGACCTGAAAGGGATCCGGCAGCGGGGCTACGCCATAAGCGTAGGGGAAAAGGTTTCCGGGGTGATTTCGGTGAGCGCCCCCTTAAAGAATGAGAGGGGCATAGTAAATGCGTCTATTTCGATAGCGGCTCCCATTGACCGCCAGTCGGAAGTGGACAAGTATATCAAGCTGGTGACCGAAGGGGCGGCAGAGATCAACAGTTACCAATCAATTAAACTATAATAATGCCCGGCAGGCAGGTACGCAGGATTTAACTGGGGAGGATTATGGCCATTAAACGGTATGCATACCGCCAGGCGGTATGGAATTATAAAAAAATTTATCGGAGGTGATATTGAAAACCCATTTTCGGTAATATCCAGTCATTTTGAAAGGAGATCGTGTTGATGAACAAAAAAACAAAAAGGCTGTCAGTGATTATCCTGGCCGTGGTGTTGTCCGTTTTTATGGCGGGGTGCGGAGGCAGTAAGGAAGGCGACAAAAAGCAAGACGCTAAAAAGGCTGATCCGGTTACCATGAGCATTGCATCCGGCAAGGCCGGCGGGACTTGGTATCCCATGGGCGGAGCACTGGCCGAGATTGTCCAGCAGTCAGTTCCGGGATCAACCGTATCCACCATGCAGGGCACCGGGGATGCCAACATTATCGGGGTTAACAACGGGCAGTACACCATGGGATTATCTTTCTCTTTCTCTAACGCCGATGCATATAGCGGCACCGGAACTTTCGAGGGAAAACCTCAAAAGAATATTGCCGGAATGGTTGCCTTGTACAATTCACCGCTGCAGATAGTGGTCAGGGCTGATTCAAACATAAAGAGCATTGAAGACCTCAAGGGCAAGAGAATTGCCCCCGGCCTGGTCGGGACATCCGGTGAGGTTCTGGTCAGAAACATACTTAAAGTACACGGATTAACCTACAAAGACATGGCAAAGGTTGAACACCTGGCCTATGCGGATGCGGCAATGCTTATGCAGGACGGCCATCTCGACGCTTTCATGCCGTTCACCACTGTTCCAGCGCCGGTGATTCAGGATCTGGCAGTTTCCACGAAGGGTGTCAGGCTGCTCACAATCTCTCCTGAAAAGTTTGCCGAGCTGAAAAAAATAAACCCGGGTTACTCTGAGTTTGCTATCAAAGCGAACAGCTACCAGGGGCAGACCGAAGATGTTGTTTGCGTGGGGTCCAACAATGTTGTTATAGTGCAGAAATCGCTGAGTGAAGACCTGGTGTATAAAATGGTGAAGGGAATTGTAGAAAACAAGAAGAAGATGACCGAAGTCCACCAGGTGATGAAAGACTGGAATGAAAAATTTGCGCCCAAGGATATCGGCGTTGAACTGCATCCGGGTGCAGTCAAGTACTATAAAGAAATTGGAGCCCTGTAATCTGATTTGAACAGAAGGGCGGGCCTGCTGCAGATTGCAAGCCGGCCCTTCTTTTCCGGCACTCTACTTTGGCTTAAGGGGATGATGGCTTTGGAAAATGTAGGGCAAGGGCAGAAACCTTATCTGATAAAGATTATTTCTGCGATCGCCGTGACCATGTCTCTATTCCATATTTATACAGGGGTTTTCGGGGTCTTTGAGTCATTTTTTCAAAGGTCGGTTCATGTTCTTTTTGCCCTATTGCTGGTATTCCTGATGTATTCACCCTCGGGCAGGAAGAGAGAGGGCAAAGTGTCCTGGTACGACTGGGCGCTGATCGTACTTGTATTGATAAGCGTGGGGTACGTTTCGGTTGAGGCCAAAAGCATTGCCTCCCGTTATTCCTATGTTACCCCTCTTTCCGACTATGAGCTGTTTGCCGGAATAGTGGGGGTGCTGTTGCTGCTGGAGGCAACCCGGAGGACAATGGGACTGGCCCTTCCCATTATATCCGTTGTATTTATCGGATATGTGTTTGCTGGTCCCTATTTGCCGGGCATGTTAAGGCACCAGGGTTTTTCGGTTATGTGGTCGGTTGACCAGCTTTTCTATACCAGTGAAGGTATTTGGGGCATTCCCGTAGGGGTGTCGGCAACATTTATAGTCATGTTCATTATCTTTGCGGCATTCCTGGACAAGTCCAAGGCCGGGGACTTCTTCATAAACATTGCCCTGGCCCTGTTTGGCCAGGCCAGGGGCGGTCCGGCCAAGGCTGCGGTTTTCGCCAGCGGCGTTATGGGCACCATTTCCGGCAGTGCCGTAGCCAACGTAGTAACCACCGGCACATTTACCATACCTCTGATGAAAAAAATAGGCTACCGCCCGGTCTTTGCCGGGGCGGTGGAGTCCGTGGCTTCCAGCGGGGGCCAGTTGATGCCGCCCATAATGGGGGCGGGGGCCTTTGTGCTTGCAGAATTTACAGGGATTCCTTACATAAAGGTGGCCCTGGCCGCCGTAATACCGGCATTGCTTTATTACATGAGTGTCGGGTTTATGGTGCACTACGAGGCTCTGCGCATAAACCTGGTGGGGCTTCCCAAGAGTGAACTCCCGGACTTTAAAAAAATATTTATAGACGGGTTTCACTTTACCATACCACTTATCGTGCTGATATATTTTCTGGTTCAGGGAGCCAGTCCTATGAAGGCCGGGATTTACGGCATAATTGTAACTGTAGCTGTCAGCTTTGTAAGAAAATATAGCTGGATGACCCCGGATAAAATTATCTCCGCACTTGAGGCCGGCGCCAAAGGAGCGGTGGAAGTGGCGATAGCCTGCGCCACCGCGGGTATAGTCATCGGAGTTCTCACATTGACGGGACTTGGGATGAGATTTAACTCCGTGATACTTTCCATAGCCGGAGACAACCTTTTGCTGACCCTGTTTCTGACAATGTGCGTGTCAATCGTCCTGGGGATGGGTCTGCCTACGGTGGCCGCCTATATAATACAGGCGGCACTGACGGCGCCGGCCCTTATACAGCTTGGTGTGAATCCCCTGGCTGCTCATATGTTCATCTTTTATTTTGCTATAATTTCGGCCATTACACCCCCGGTGGCCCTGGCCGCCTACGCTGCCGCGGGAATTTCCGGGGCAGACCCCATGAGAACCGGCTTCCAGGCGTGCAAACTGGGCATTGCGGCTTTTATAGTTCCGTATATGTTCGTATATGCTCCCACATTGCTGGCTATCGGCACCGCAGGCAGCATTGCGCTGACAACCGTCACCGCCATGATAGGGATATTGGCGCTGGCGGGAGCTTCAGTGGGGTATTTTCTGCGCACGGCCACTGCCGTTGAAAGGATAATGCTGCTGGTTGCGGCGCTGAGCCTCATTAAGCCCGGTATATACACGGACATTTTAGGACTGGGCCTTTTTGCCTGCGTATTTGTGATGCAGAAGTTTATACCGTTAAAAAAAGCCGGAAACTCAGGCCGGGATAATCAGGCGAAGGAAGTGTAACGCATGACTTTGAAAGTTCTTATGACAGAACAGATTTCCCCGGCAGGGGTTGATATTTTGCGGGAAAAATGTGAGGTTGTTATAGCTCCTGCCCCCACAGAGAGTATAATTGTGGATTTGATAGAAGACGCCGATGCTTTGCTGATAAGGAGCACCATAGCAACATCCCGGATGATGGAGGCCGGAAAAAAGCTTAAGGTGATCGGTCGTCATGGAATCGGACTTGACAACATAGACCTGCTGTCGGCCTCACGCCTGGGAATAGCCGTTGTAAACACCCCGGGGGCCAACACCAACGCTGTGGCCGAGCACGCACTGTGGGCCATGCTGCACTGCGCACGTAACTTCAATAAGGCCGAAAAGGCGTTGAGGCAGGGGGAGTTTTCCAGGGCAGGGTCACTCCCGGGCCTTGTGCAGAAGATGGGATACTCAACCATGGAACTGAAGGGAAAGGTCCTCGGACTGGTGGGAATGGGGAGAATAGCCAGGCGGCTGGCCGGGATAGCCCTGAGCTGCCTGGATATGAAGGTTATTGCCTATGACCCTCTGGTTCCTCAGCCGGTTTTTGACTCGGCGGGAGTTGAGAGGTCCGATACCCTTGAGGGAGTGCTGCGCGCAGCTGACTTTATCTCCCTGCATGTGCCCTATACAGAGGATACCCGTCATTTGATAAATGAAAACAAACTGTCGGTGATGAAGCCAAAGGCTTATTTAATCAATACCTCAAGGGGCGGCATCGTTGATGAGGAGGCCCTTTACAGGGCACTGGCCGGGGGAAGGCTGGCCGGGGCGGCACTGGACGTTTTTGAAACGGAACCCCCTCAGAGTGGTTTGCCCCTTTTCGGGCTGGACAATGTTCTGGTCACCCCTCACATGGCCGCCATGACCGACCTGGCGCTGGTCAACATGGCTGTTGACGTATCCACGGGCATTCTGGACGTTCTGTGGGGACGCAGGCCGCAGTACCTTGCCAACCCTGAGGTGTGGGAGCGCCGGCGTATTTAATTTTGTAAAAGAGATGGGTGGATAAACTTGCAAAGTGAAGTTAAGCTAATCCAGGGCAACCAGGCCATAGCTGAAGGGGCTTTTTACGCCGGGGCCAGGTTTTACGCCGGCTACCCCATAACACCCTCCTCCGAAATCGCGGAAGAATGCTCCCGAAACTTGCCGAAAATCGGCGGAATATACATTCAGATGGAGGACGAGATTGCCAGCATAGCTGCTGTTGTGGGGGCGTCGCTGGCAGGGGCCAAGGCTTTTACGGCCACCAGCGGGCCTGGTTTCTCGCTCATGCAGGAAAACCTGGGGATGGCTGTAATGGGAGAGGTGCCCTGTGTAATTGTCAATGTCCAGCGGTCCGGCCCCAGCACCGGCCTGGCAACCAAGCCGGCCCAGTCGGACGTCATGCAGATCAGGTGGGGGAGGCATGGCGACCAGTGCGTCATTGCCCTTTCACCCTCATCGGTTAAAGAGTGTTTTTACCTTACGGTAAAGGCCTTCAATTTTTCGGAAAGGTTCCGGGTTCCTGTGATAATTGCCGCCGACGAGATAGTGGCTCACATGAGGGAGAGCTTCAAATGCCCGGCCCCGGGAGAGGTTGAAGTGATTGACAGGAAAAAGCCGGCGGTGCCGCCCGGACAGTACAGGCCCTTCGAGGCAGACGCGGACGGAGTGGCCCCTTTGGCGGCCTACGGCAGCCAGTATGTGTTTCATGTTTCCAGTTCCATGCACGGGCTGGACGGGTACAGCAACAACAATCCTGAGAACGCTGCCCGGAAAGTGGCCCGGTTACACAGGAAGATAGAGTACCACCGGGATGAAATAGTGATGACCAAAGATTTCTATGCAGAAGACATGGACGTTTTGTTGGTGGCTTTTGGGGCAACCACCAGGGCGGCCCGGGCAGCGGCGCTGGAGGCCCGGAAAAAAGGGATAAAGGCCGGTGTGCTGCAGCTGATTACCCTTTGGCCGTTCCCGGACCGGGAAGTGGCGCAATTTGGACAAAATGTCAAAACCGTTGTGGTCCCTGAAATGAATTACAGCGGGCAGGTGGCCGGAGAGGTGCGGCGGGTGCTGGGGCCTGCCATGGACATAAAAAGGGTGAATAAATACAACGGACAGGTGATCACCCCGAAAGATATACTGGGAGTTATGGAGGTTTAGACGTGACTCACGCCACTGGCTTTAAATACCTTAAAAAAGGAATACTTCCCCACATGTGGTGCTCGGGCTGCGGCAACGGAGTGGTTCTTGGAGCCCTGCTCAGGGCCTTTGAGGAATTGGGTTACAAAGAAAACGAGACGGTGGTGGTTACAGGCATCGGATGCTGGGGGAAAGCCGATGACTACCTGGTTACCAGCGCACTCCACGTCACCCACGGCCGCGCCCTGGCCTTTGCCACAGGGGTTAAGGCATTCAGCCCAAAGCTTAATGTGGTGGTGCTGATGGGCGACGGTGACAGCGTGACCATCGGCGGGAACCACTTTATCCACGCGGCCAGGCGCAATATAGACCTGACTGCTGTAGTTGTCAACAATTTTAATTACGGCATGACCGGCGGTCAGGCTTCCGGCACCACCCCTTCGGACAGTTTTACCAGCACCACTGTTTACGGCAATCCGGAAAGGGAATTTGACATATGCTCTTTAGCCGGGGTGGCCGGCGCCAATTTCGTGGCAAGGGGGACTGTATATCACGGGTACGAACTGCAGGAACACATAAAAGAAGCCCTAAGCAAAAAAGGGTTTTCAGTGGTTGAGGTAATAAGTCCATGCCCCACCCAGTTCGGCCGCAACAATAAAATGAAGGCCCCGCTGGAAATGCTCAGGTGGCTTAGGGAAAAAGCCCTTCCCCCGGAAAAATACGGCCAGTTGCCCGATCCTCAAAAAGATGGATACTTTATGGTCGGTAAGCTGGTTGACCGGGATGCCCCGGACTTCAACACCAGGTATGAGGAAATCCGGGCCAGGGCACTTCATCCCGAAGGGGTGACAGCAAAATGAGGAAAGAAAAGGATAAGGGAAGATACGAAATAATACTGGCAGGGTCCGGAGGCCAGGGACTGATAGTCTCGGGAATGATACTTGGGGAGGCCGCCATACTGGAGGGCAAAAACGTGGTGCAGACCCAGTCTTACGGCATAGCAAGCAGGGGTGGCTATTCGGCATCCGGGGTTATTATAGACAGGGATGAGATCATATTCCAGCAGGTGCGGGAACCGGATGCGATACTTGCCCTCACGGAAGAGGCCCTGGATAAATACAGCTCTCTTGCCATTAAGGGAGTGCCGGTTTTTTACGACACAACCCTTTTAAAACCACAATCGGGAGAAAACCTTTACGGCTACCCCTTCACGGCGATGGCTGAGGAGTTGGGCCATTTGGGAACGGCAAACATGATCGCGCTGGGAGCCATGAGCGCAATTACCGGCATGGTTGACTTGGAGAGCCTTATCAAAACAATAGGCAGTCGGTTTTCCGGTAAAACGGCCGAGATGAACATAAAGGCGCTGAACAGCGGTTATGGGCTGGCGGCCGAATAGTGTTTCGAGGGAAGGAGCTGAACCAGGCATCGATGGAAAAGTCACCATGCAAAGAAATAAAGGCCTCATGCAGGGAAGCCTGCCCGGCCGGTGTTGACGTGCCCCGCTATATAAGGAGGATAAGGGAAGGTAAATACAGTGAAGCCCTGGCCGTTATCCGCGAAAGCATACCTTTTCCCGCCGTGTGCGGCTACGCCTGCGCACACCCGTGTGAGGCAAGATGCGCCCGGGTGCAGTACGATGACCCTGTGGCCATACGTTTACTGAAGAGGGCTGCCGCGGAAGTGGGCGAAGACTCGGGAAAAGACAGATTAAAAGCCGGTCCCACCGGAAGGAAAGTGGCCGTCATCGGATCGGGTCCCTGCGGACTGACATCGGCCTGTTACCTGGCTGAAAAGGGCCATGAGGTCACGGTATTTGAAAAGATGCCCTCCCCGGGGGGGATGCTGAGGTATGGTATCCCCGGATATCGTCTTCCCAAAAGCGTGGTGGACAGGGAAATACATAGAATTGAGGAAATGGGGGTCAGCATAATTACCGGCTCCCGGGTGGATTCTCCCGCCAAACTTCTGTCTGACGGGTACGATGCTGTCTTCGTCGCCACAGGGGCCTGGCTTCCCTCAAAAATGGCCGTAGAAGTTGAATCGAACCGGGTAATGGACGGAATAAACTTTTTAAAAGATGTCAATTCCGGAGAAAGCCCTGTCATAGGCCACAAGGTTATTGTGGTGGGAGGGGGAAATACGGCGGTTGACGCTGCCAGGTCGGCCGTCCGTCTGGGTGCCCGGGAGGTGGTTGTTTTATACCGCCGGTCCATGGCCGAGATGCCGGCCAGCCCTGAAGAGGTAAGGGATGCGCTGGAGGAAGGGGTTAAAATAGAGTGCCTGACCTCTCCGGTTAAGATACGGGATAATAAGGCTTTATGTGTCAGGATGACCCTGGGGGCCCCCGACCATAGCGGAAAGCCGATCCCGATACCTGTTGAGGGAAGCAGGTTTGAGGTTATATTCGACACCCTGATTACGGCGGTGGGGCAGTCAGCGGAAGCATTTTCCCTGGGGCTGGACAGTAACAGTGACGGTACAGCCAGGGTAGATCCCCAGTCGCTGGCCACACGCCAAAAAGGATTATTTGCCGCTGGTGACGCAGTATCGGGGCCGTCCTCCATTATACTGGCCATTGCCCAGGGCAGGCGGGCGGCTGACTCTATTGATAAATACCTGGGTGGAAACGGGATAATATGTGGAAACATGTCAGACGGCACACCGGATGATTTAAAGGAATCTGCCCCCAGGGGTTCCACCCGCCCGGATCCGGATACTCTGCCACTGAAAGACCGGCTCAGCGGATTCCACCTTGTGGAAAACGGCTATGACCGCACTGCGGCCGGGATAGAGGCCACGCGCTGCCTGTCCTGTGATCTCCGTGATTTTAATGTAACCGTAAATTCCTCGGCCTGCAAGGAGTGCGGCTTTTGCAGGGAAGTCTGCAGCCTGGGTGTTTTTGAGGTGTCAGGCACTTTTAACTCATCCGGTTACAAGCCAATGGTGGCTGCTCACAGTAAAAAATGTATCGGCTGCCTGAGATGCCTGATGATTTGTCCGGATTTTGCCATAAGCATTGAAAACAAAGGATCGTTTGCCGGGTAATTGCCGGGTCAAAACGAAATGTCGGAATATGTTTTATCACCGCTTTGGAATAAGGCGGTTTTTTTTTGAAAAAGGATTGCGCCGGTGCAGGTAGAATTATTGAATAAAAAGCATTTATATCGGAGGGAAACAAGTTGCATTACGTGAGTACCAGGGGCGGGGGGCAGGCCGTCAGCTCCGCCGAGGCCATTAAAGCCGGAATAGCTCCGGACGGGGGGCTTTATGTGCCCGACACGCCGGTTAAAATTGAAGCCGGGCAGATAGAAGAGATGAAGAAAGCCGATTACTGCGGCAGGGCTGCTGCAATACTGCAGCACTACCTGCCCGATTTTACTCCAGCGGAGATCGGGGAGTGTGTACAGGGGGCGTACAGCCCCGCTTCCTTCGACCACCCGGAAATCGCACCGGTAAAGGATCTGGAGGACAGAACGCATATACTGGAACTCTGGCACGGGCCAACCAGCGCCTTCAAGGACATGGCTCTTCAGATACTGCCCCGGTTTTTACCGCTGGCAGCGTACAAAACCGGGGAGAGGGCCGAGATTGTCATACTGGTGGCCACTTCGGGGGACACCGGCAAGGCGGCTCTGGAAGGTTTTAAAGATGTCCCGGGCACCAGGATTATGGTGTTCTTTCCGGATGAGGGGGTAAGCGAGGTACAGAGGCTCCAGATGGTTACCCAGGAGGGTGGAAATGTAGGTGTTGCGGCGGTCAGGGGTAATTTTGACGATGCCCAGAGCGGCGTAAAGGCAATTTTTACCGACCAGTCAATAAAAAAGATCCTTAATGACAGGGGGTTTAAATTTTCCTCGGCCAATTCCATTAACTGGGGCCGCCTGGCTCCCCAGATAGTGTATTATTTCAGCGCATACAGCGATTTGCGGAATAAGGGGCTGCTGACCGACGGGGAGCCGGTCAATTTCGTTGTTCCCACAGGAAATTTCGGCAATATACTGGCCGGCTTTTACGCCCGGGAGGCAGGGCTTCCGGTTAAAAGGCTCATTTGCGCCTCCAACAGCAATAATGTTCTAACCGATTTCATAAGGACGGGCATATACGACCGGAACCGCACGTTCTACAAGACCATCTCACCCTCTATGGACATACTTATATCCAGTAACCTGGAAAGGCTCCTTTACGAACTTTCCGGCAGGGACGCCGGCGCCGTCAGAGGATGGATGGAACACCTCAGGGATAAGGGCAGTTATGACGTGGGAAGCGGTGTGATGGAAAAGATACGGTCTCTTTTCTGGTCAGACTGTGCCGATGACGCCGAAACCCTCCTGACCATAAGGGAAACCTTTGAAAGCAGGGGGTATCTTTCCGATACCCATACCGCTGTCGGAATCAGCGTTTACAACAAATACCGGAACGCCACCGGCGACAGCACCCGCACGGTGATACTTTCCACCGCCAGCCCCTACAAGTTCAACGGCAGTGTGGTAAAAGCCCTTATGGGAGAGGAGGCGGTGGCCGGCAAAAGCGAGTTCCAGCTACTGGAAGATCTTGCGCGGGTGAGCAGTACGGAAATTCCCCGCAACTTAAAAGACCTGGACAAAAAGCCGGTGCTGCACGGCGGCGTCGTGGACAGGGAGGCCATGGCCAGGGCCGTGATGGATTTTCTGAACGGGCCGGGCTAGAGGCGCCGTACCATCAGCTTTAATGGCAATAAGTATAAAAGGGGTGGATTTTTCAGGCCGATTAAATGAACCGGCTTAAAACTCCATCCCTTTTTATTAAAGGCTTTATCAAGTACTTTATTTGTTTTTTTGAACTTCCGGGCCATACCTGCAAATCACGGAAAGGGGGCAGTCCCCGCAGCGGGGGGAATTTCCCGAGCAGTAATAGTGTCCGGTGCCGTCAATGAGGGCGTGGTACTGGTTAAACAGTTCCACGCTTGAAGGCAGGTTGCCGGTGAAGAACTCCTGTATACGGTCATATCCCCAGTCTCCCGGTATTATGCCCAGCCGGCTGAAAATCCTGGCGGTGTACGAGTCCACCACGAATACCGGTTTTTGGGCGGCGTACAGTATTATGCTGTCGGCGGTTTCCTTGCCTATTCCCTTTACGCCCAGCAGCTCCCGCCGGAGGTCCCGGACCGGCAGGCTGAAAAGCCTGTCGAGGTCTGACTGGTGCTTTTCCACCACCAGTGCACAAAAATCCTTCAGCCTCCGGGCTTTCTGGTTAAAATAGCGGGTAGGCCGTATCAGTATGCCTATTTTTTCAATTGACGCATGGTAGATGGGCTCCACGCCGAGAAGCCCTTCTTCCCTCAGGGCGGAGATGGCCTTGACCACATTCCGCCAGGCTACGTTCTGGGTCAGTATTGCCCCCACGCAGACCTCGAAGGGAGTTTCGGCCGGCCACCATCCCCTGGGGCCGAAATGACTGTCCATTTTTTCATAGATTTTAAGAAGAATTTCCCTCAAAAATAAACCTCCACAGGACTGATCTGAAGGTAATTATCTCATTTATACCACCGCATGACAATAGACACCCCACGTAATATATAAAAAGCGCCCTTGCTTCAGGGCGCTTTTCATGGCTCCCGGTTATGCCGTGTAACGTTGGGCTATAAGCCTGTTGAATTCTTTCATGTCCTTGACGTTGGAAAGGTAATAATCGAAGAAAAAGTCAATCTGCTTTTTGGTCATGGGCTTTTCAAAAGAATCGTTTTGTCATTACAGCCTTTCAATAATGGTGGCGTTGGCCATGCCGAATCCCTCGCACATGGTTTGCAACCCGTATCTCTTTCCGGTCCTCTCAAGATAGTGAAGCATGGTGGTCATTATCCTGGCCCCGCTGGCGCCCAGGGGATGGCCAATGGCAATGGCCCCTCCCTGAGGGTTCAGCCTGGCCGGGTCGGCCTCCAGGTCGTGAAGCCAGGCCAGGGGAACCGGGGCAAAGGCCTCGTTAACCTCGTACACGTCTATGTCGGATATGGACAGCCCCGCCTTCTTCAGGGCCATTCTGGTGGCCGGAATGGGAGCGGACAGCATCAAAACGGGATCGTCACCTATTACCGTCCTGGCCACGATCCTGGCCCTGGGTCTAAGGCCCAGTTCCTGCGCCTTTTCCATGGACATTATCAGCACCGCCGCAGCCCCGTCGCTGATCTGGCTGGAATTGCCCGCGGTGATTTTTCCATCAATCTTAAAGGCTGGCTTCAGCCCGGCCAGCGCCTCCATGGTGGTGCCGGGGCGGATTCCCTCGTCCCGGCTGAAGAGACCGGTGCTTCCATCGGGGAAAGTAACCTCCACCGGCATTATTTCCTTTTCGAAAAAACCGGCTTCCCTGGCGGCTGACGCCTTCCTGTGGCTTTCCAGCGAAAACTCATCCAGCGAGTCCCTGTTTAGCCCCCATTTTTCAGCTATTAATTCTGCGGAGATGCCCTGGGAGAAAATACCATACTTTTCCACCATTCTTGGGTTGAACGAGGCGCCCGCCAGTGAGGACCCCATGGGAACCCTGGTCATACACTCCACACCGGCAGCGATCACAATGTCCATGTCTCCAACCATAACGGCCTGGGCTGCAAAATGAACCGACTGCTGGCTGGACCCGCACTGCCTGTCAATGGTTACCGAGGGGACGCGGGAGGGGAACCCCGCCAGTAAAACCGCCTGCCGGCCTACGCAAAACGCCTGCTCTCCCACCTGGGATACGCAGCCCATAATAACGTCCTCCACCATTTCCGGCTCAATGCCGGCTCTTTTAACCAGCTCACCGAGAACCATAGCGGCCAGGTCGTCGGGCCTGGTGTTTGAAAGGGAGCCCTTTTTTCTTCCTACGGGTGTTCTTACCGCCTCCACTATAACAGCTTCACGCATCATAATCTCTCCTTTGCATGAGTGACTGCTCACTCATTATTTGTGGGAGTTTTCCGGATAAGTTGATAATAACCCAATAATCATCGCAAGTCAACTGAACATTCTGACATTTGGCTGTATTCAAATCTGTCTACCGGGAAGAATAAAGTCCGGTTGACCGGGGTTAAATTTAATTCTTAGAGGGTGAATTTATTTCCGTTACCTGGGAGAAAATAAAGAAGGTTTCGGCATCCGTATTGGGTGTCCGGTATTAATAAAAATTGCATAGACAGGTGAGAAGATGTTTTCGTTCTATACTGTTTCCGCGATACCCGAGATACCTGACAGAGTATCAAGGCTTAAAGAGATAGCGTACAATTTCTGGTTCAGCTGGTATGAACCGGCCCAGGAGCTGTATTCCCGGCTTGACAGGGATCTTTGGGAAGAGGTCTATCACAACCCGGTAAAGTTCCTTATAAAAGTAAGGGCCGATGTGTTGGAGAAGGCCACCACCGACAGGGAGTACCTTAAGCTTTACAACCAGGTTATGGAAACATATGATCGTTACATGAATTCCGAAAGCTGGTTTAATACCCGCTACCCGGAGTACGCGGGGCACACTGTGGCTTATTTTTCGGCGGAATTTGGGCTTCATGAGTCCCATCCCATATATTCCGGGGGCCTGGGGCTTTTAGCCGGGGATCACTGCAAGTCCTCCAGCGACCTTGGCGTTCCCCTGGTGGCTGTGGGCCTTCTCTACAGGCAGGGTTATTTTACCCAGCGCATCAACAGGGAAGGCTGGCAGGAAGCCGAATACCCGTTCCAGAATTATTATGAAATGCCCATGAAGCCGGTTATGAGGGAAAGCGGGGAGGAATTGACGGTATCTGTTGACCTGCCCGGCAGAAAAGTGCTGACCAGAATATGGAAGGTTCTGATAGGCAAGGTAAGCCTTTACCTCCTGGACACCGACGTTCCGGGAAACAGCAGGGAGGACAGGAACATTACCGGCCAGCTGTACGGCGGCTCCCGGGATAACAGGATATCCCAGGAAATAGTGCTTGGAATAGGCGGCGTCAGATCCTTAAGGGCCATGGGCATTAACCCTTATATATGGCACATCAATGAGGGACACGCGGCTTTCCTTTGCCTTGAGAGAATAAGAGAGAAGGTGTCCACGGGAATCAGGCCTGATGTGGCAATAGAGGCGGTGAAGTCCAATACACTTTTCACCACCCATACCCCGGTCCCGGCAGGCCACGACACTTTCAGCGCCGAGATGATAGACTACTACCTGGGTATTTATCAGCAGCAAATCGGTCTGTCCCGGGAAGAATTGATGCGCCTGGGATGGGATGATGAGCGCCACGCTTTCAACATGACGGTGCTGGCTTTAAAGCTTTCCGACTTTAAAAATGGTGTAAGCAAGCTTCATGAGCATATATCCCGTAATATGTTCCGCAGGCTGTACGGAAACGTTCCGGCGGAAGAAGTGCCCATATCCAGCGTAACTAACGGTGTGCACACCAAGACATGGATGGCTTCGCAGATAAAGGACCTGATGAAAAAGCACGCCGGATCAAACTGGATGAACAACATGAACGATCCTGGAGTCTGGGAAAAGGTGGAATCCATTCCGGACGAGGCCCTTTGGTATACCCACCTTCAGTTGAAAAACAAACTTATTACTTTTGCCCGGGAACATATCAAGGCGCAAAGGAGAAGGAATTTTGAGCCCCCGGAAAGGGTGGCCGAGGTGGACGGCTATCTTAGCCCCGATGCCCTTACACTGGGTTTTGCCCGCAGGTTCGCCACTTACAAAAGAGCGCTCATAATCTTCAGGGACCTGGACAGGCTGGCCTCCCTGGTGAATAACCCCGAAAGGCCGGTACAGATAATTTTTGCAGGCAAGGCCCACCCGGCTGACAGGCCCGGCCAGGAGCTGATTAAAAGAATCTGCGACATTTCCAATATGGAACCTTTCAGGGGGAAAATAGTCTTCCTTGAAAACTACGATATCAACATTGCGCGGTACCTGGTCAGGGGAGTCGATGTCTGGCTCAACAATCCGAGGAGGCCCCAGGAGGCAAGCGGAACCAGCGGAATGAAGGCTGCCATAAATGGTGTGATAAATTTCAGTGTCCTAGACGGCTGGTGGCCAGAGGCATATAACGGTGAGAACGGTTTTGCCATAGGGGAGGAAAGGGAATACCCGGATGATGAGGTGCAGGACCGCAACGACAGCCTCTCTCTCTACAGCGTGCTGGAAAACCAAATAATTCCCTCCTTTTTCTCCGGTGGCGACGGTGTGCCCGGAAGATGGGTTAAGTATATGAAAAATTCCATCAAGACCGTAGGATTGCAGTTCAGCACCGAGCGCATGGTCAGGGAGTATATTGAAATCTTCTATGTTCCTGCTATTTCGAGGGGCCTGTATTTCAGGAGAGACGGGTTTGCCGTGGCTGAAAAAATTGAGTCTTATAAAGATTATTTAAGGGATAACTGGCACCATGTGGCAATCTGTGACGTTGTCAACGACAGCCGTTCCTTCAGGAGGGCAGGGGAGGTGTTCACCATAAACTCCACTGTACGGCTGGGAAGAATTAACCACCATAATGTCAGCGTGGAAATAGTATACGGCGGAGTTGAAGGAGACAGTCTGATCAATCTGAGAACCACTCCGATGGCACTGGTGGACCAGGTGGGCGAGGGCATTTACCGTTACCGCGGCAACCTCACCCTGCCCCAGGGGGCCATAGGGTTTACAGTAAGGGTAAGGCCTTCCAATCCCGACCTTGCACATATATTCGACCTGCCTCTTGTAACCTGGGCCGGGATCAATTGAAAAATCGATCCCGCCGCTATTTTTTTATAGCTTATTTTTTAGTTAGTTACAAAAATGATTTATGTAACGTCTAACTTAGTAGTAACCGGTTATACCTAGCCCCGGGGCGGATAGGAGGAATACCATGCCTCAGGCCATCAGCGATGAAAGGGAAAAGATAATTCCCTTTGAGATTTTATATGACAGCTATTTTGACAGGGTAAACAGGTACTTGCGCTACCGGGTGCCCAGCATATGGGATGCTGACGACCTTACCGCCACGGTTTTTACCCGGGCGCTGGAAAAATATCACCAGTTCCGGGGGGAGGCCCCGGTGGCCGTCTGGCTCTTTCGAATAACCCACAATACATATGTTGACTACGTTCGAAGCCGCAACAGGTGCGCCATTGCCGGGTGCGAGGCCACTGTGGAAATAGCGGCGGACAGCCGGCCCGAGGATGAGATATTGAAGGTGGAGGAATTGGCCCGTCTTAAAAAATATCTTGAAATGCTGGCTCCGGACCAGCGGGACGTTGTTTCCCTGAGATACGCCGGGGAATTGAAATTCGCGCAGATAGCCAGGGTGCTGGATAAAACGGAAGCGGCGGTAAGGATGATTCATCACCGTGCTCTTAAATCTTTAAGGTTGATGTTGCGGGAGGAGGAGTGATTCATTTGTCCGGGAAAAACGGCCACGGGAATTTTGAGAAAAAGGACAATGTATTTCCCATAGACGACTCCGGGTCCCGCCGGGCAGAAAACTCACTGGAAGACCTGGTAAGGCATATGAGGTCCATCAGGGACTCCATTCCGGTTAACCGGGACCTGCACAGGGAATTGAGGGCGAAGCTCATTGACGGCACCCGGAATCAAGCTTTCGAAATTATAAATCCTCTGCCTGCCCAAAGGAGAAAAGGGTGGAAATACTGGAGTGCGGCCGGATCAATCTTTGCTTTTATATTGATTGCAGTTGTTTTCCTGGTATTCAGGGCCTCGGGTGTAAAAAACCTGGAGACCGGGCAGGTGATGGAACTGGGGAGGTTTTGGAACGAGGAATCCCCTCTGGTGCCGGCGATTTCACCATCAAAGGGGTTTATCGTGGTTGAAAGGGGCGGCGCCCTGCTGCTGCTGGACCGCGGGGGATCGCAGTTTGCTGTTGTAAGCCCTCCGCCGGGAACAAGATATTCAAGTCCTTCCTGGTCCCGGGACGGCAGAAAGCTGGCCCTGGTGCGGGATAAAGGGACGGCGGCGGAAATAATCGCACTTGACGTATCCACAGCCGGAAAGCCCGCAGACCTGGTGCGGAGTATTGAAGGCGGGATGCAGGGCGCTTCGGTGCTGGCCTTTATTCAGGCGGAGCTTCCGGTCTCAGGGCTTGCCTGGTCGCCGGACGGGGAAACCTTGGCTTACAGCGTTCAGGAAGACGGGCAGAGCAGACTTTACCTGACAAACAGGTCAGGAAGCAATGTTCTGTTGTGCCCCGGAAGAAACCCCGCCTGGTCTCCCGATGGAAACTGGATTGTGGTGGAGGGGGACGGCCCGGACAATGCTCTTCGTCTGGTGGACAGCAAAAAAGGGAGTTCTTATTCCCTGGGACCGGGAAAATCTCCAATGTGGAACAGTGACGGTTATCTCATGTTTGTAAGGACAAACATACGGGAAAAAGTGCTGTCCTACCTCCCCGACGGTTCCCCCCAGTTCACGGTTCAGAGAAAAACCGGTGAAATACGTTGGATATACCTGGGCCGGGGACCGGAGGCTGAAAATATACTCCTGTCGAAGGAAGGGGGACTGTCAGGGGCAAATCTGCTGATGGCCCAGGATACCCCCACCGGGGTAGAGGAGCTGCAGTGGCTTAAATCTCTTGAGCTGAGTGGGGTCAGGTCTCCCAGGACATTATTTTTGGACAAATCCGCCGAATATGAAGGGCTGGTGGAAGGAGACGAGGGCAGCCTGATCATTTCCAGGAATGATGGCGGCACGGTTTCCCTGGTCAGGGTTGGCCTGAGAAAGAATACACTGAAGCGGGAGGGCAGATACAGTTGAGAAAAGTACTTTTGGCTTTGGTTCTTACCCTGGCCATGTTTTTGGGAGCGGCTGCCCCCGGGTGGTGCGGCGGGGAAGTGACCCTGAAGGCCAGGCCCGGCCTGGCCGGAATATTTAAGGTCAATCAGCCGGTTCTCATCAGGGTGGATATTGAGAACAGGGGAGAGGCTTTCAGGGGTTACTTGACCGTACTTCCCCGCAATGTTGATATGCACTCCCGCCGGTACGAACCTGTCTACCGCTGTGAAGTGGATATCCCGGCCGGTGCAAAGACTTCGGTTGATATGGTGGTGCCCGGGGAAGTGGCGGTGTCTTCCGGATCGATAAGGCTTGTGGCAGGGGATGTTTTTATGGCCGAGACAAGCCTGGAGGGCGCCGGGGTTGGCGGCGGCACCGTCATGCTGACCCTGGGTGAGAAGGTGTCGGGAAGCGGGCTGTTTAAATGGCTGGATAAAACTTACGGCGGCCAGGTCACTGTCAAGTACCTTCCCACGAAGGAATTGCCGCAAAAATCACTTTTTCTGAGCGGGGCTGATATTATAGTGGTGGGCCGTGACTCCGCCGGGCAGATAAGTGACGGCCAGTTGAAGGCATTAAATGAGTGGGTCCGCCTGGGAGGTACCCTGCTTCTTTCAGGTAAGGATGCGGTAGCTGCCCCCCTATTGGACTTAAGTTTCTCCGGCCGGGAAAATGTTGCCCGTAAAGCCCTTGGCAGGGGAGAGGTGATAATTACCCGTACACCGATAGAAAATATTGATGATCCCGGGGGCAGTTTCTGGGATTCGCCGGGCCTGTCCGGTATTGCCGGAGGGACGGTAAAGGGCAGGGAAATGGAAATCAAGAACATGGAAAGCAGCATGCTGGCTGAAGCCGGGTCATACCTGCCTACCATGAAAATACCCGATATTTGGGTGCTGGTGCTGCTGTGGGTTGCATATACCCTGGCCGTCGGCCCCGGCCTGTACCTTTTTCTGAAACGTTTCAACCGAAGGGATTTGGCCTGGGTGCTTATTCCGTCGGCGGCCGTGGTCACCGGCCTGGGTTTATATACCATATCACCGGTTAACCGGCTTCAGTCTTACATAGCACACACCCTGTCAGCTGTTGAAATAGTGGATGAAACACTGGCCGAGGTGAGAAGCAGCGGAACCTTCGTGCTTCCCCGGGGAGGGGTTCTGGAGGTTAGGGGAGCCCGGGAGGTGCTTTTGACGCCGGTTAATATTTATACCCACCGCGGCCGTCCTGTTTCCGTATACGGCGGGGATGAATCCGGTGTAGTTTTCAGTGATGTGGAATACGGATCCATGAGGCAGGTAAATTCTCACGGGATTCTGTCAGGCGCCGGCAGATTGGATGGATTTGTTTATTTCAGGGATGACAGTGTAATTGGTGAACTGAAAAACAATACAATATATAATCTCAGGGACTGCAGGCTGCTGGTGGGCCAAAGCCTTGTGGAACTGGGAGATTTTCCGGCCGGTTCGGTGGTTCAGATAAACGAGATTTTAAGCAGGTCCCGTATTATAAGAGACGCCGGGGATTTATACCGTTTTGACTCACAATCGCCGGCCAGGGCCAGGGAGAGCAGGCTGGTCGCCGAATATACCGCCCGCAGGTCAGGTTCCGGTGAAATACATTTCCTGGGCTGGAGTGACGGTGCCGTTGATCAGATAAAAGTGATCAGGCCTTCTGGGGAGGGGAATGCAAGCGGCCTTACCCTTGTAAGGCAAAAGGTTGATATACAGTTCCCCGGTGGTGAATTTAAACTTCCGGCAGGCTTCATCAAGCACACCGTCACATCTCCGGGAGGCGCCTATAAGGATGGGCCGGAGGGGCTGTTCGTGCACAACGGATCGGTCAATATAACCTATGACCTGAAGGGCACACTCAGGACCGGTAATTTCCGCTTGACCTCCATAGAGTTTTCCCAGATTCCGGGTGGGACTGTCAATAACATGGAGATTTACCGTCGTGACCTTTCAAAGTGGGAGCAGGTGGGGGCCGGCGACTACAGAATTTCAGGAGAGGATGCCCTCAAGTATGTTTCGGGGCAGGGGACCATTGAAGTGAGGGTCAGCGCCCCGCCTTTTGAAAAGCCGGGAGCCGAAGGGGTGTTTCGCGGTATAACCGTGGAGGGGGTGATTGGCCAATGATCTCTATAAAGGATCTCACCAAGCGATTCGGGCAAACTGTGGCCCTGGACGGGATGTCCCTGGAGGTTGAAAGGGGATCGGTATACGGACTTATCGGCCCCAACGGAGCCGGTAAAACAACAGCCATGTCCATTCTGGCCACACTGCAGCTTCCCGACGGGGGAGCGGCCACTGTTGACGGCCGTAATGTGGTGGCCAATGTGGACGATGTTCGCTGCCTTATAGGATACATGCCCGACTTCTTCGGGGTGTACGACGGCCTTAAAGTCTGCGAGTATCTTGATTTCTTCGCCAACTCCTATTATCTCCCCAAAACCGGGAGGGACCGGCTGGTGGACGGGCTCCTGGAATTGGTCAACCTGGGGGATAAAAAGGATTTCTATGTTGACCACCTTTCAAGGGGGATGAAGCAACGGCTGGCCCTGGCCAGGTGCCTGGTGCATGACCCGCTGGTGCTGATACTGGATGAACCGGCGTCCGGCCTGGACCCCAGGGCCAGGGCCGAGATGAAGGAGATTATAAGGCACTTGGGAAGGATGGGAAAGACAGTACTAATAAGCTCGCACATCCTTCCGGAGTTGGGGGAGATATGTGACCGGGTGGCCATAATGGAAAACGGCCGGGTGGTGGTGGCCGGAACGGTGGAAGAGGTAACCGGGGCCGGCGGCGGCGCCCGGCTGATACTGGTGGAGGTGCCCGGCAGGGCCGGGGATCTTGCCCGGTTTTTAAGCGCCAGGGACAAGGTGGCGCTGGCCGAGGTGGAAGAACACCA
>JBMOPB010000106.1:0-30241 GCA_049325055.1 Bacillota bacterium | reverse complement strand
GGACCGGAGTGTGAGGCTTGTGAGGTGCTGGGAGACTACATGTGCGCTGGCGCACCCGGGGACAGGACCATCGGAACCGGAAAGCAATTGGAACCTACGGTTAAAAAAGGCGGGGGCAGCAAGTATAGGGGTTAGGGGTTAGGGATTGGGGATTGGGGGTTGGGGGTTGGGGGTTGGGGGCTGGAAATGTGCATAAATTCTGCTTCCGACTTCCCACATCCAATCCCCGATTTTTTGAGGAGCGGGGTGTAAATTCCTGTCCCCTCATCCTGTACGGCAAGAATTATATCTTCCTGGTAATGGGAAAAGCCAATTAAAGTTGTACCTGGGGGCTTATATATTATGCCGGACCGTCCTCCACCGTTGTCGTCTTGCAACATGTTTGCGCGGTAAAAAAAGGAACACCCCACAGAGGTGCTCCTTTCATCTTAGAAAAAAATTACCCGTTTCGCCTTATTTCCAATACCGCATCCAGCACCCTTTGAGCCACATCTGTTTTCTCCATCACAGGCAGTGACTCACACCTGCCCCCGGCAAAAACAAGCTTTACTATGTTGGTGTCGGCGCCGAAGCCTGCCCCGGGCAGGGTCACGTCATTGGCCACCAGGAGATCGAGGTTCTTTGCGACCAGCTTTTGCCTGGCGTTTTCCAGCAGGTCCCTGGTTTCGGCGGCAAAGCCCACCAGGGTTACCCCTTCCCTCTTTTGCCTGCCCAGTTCGGCCAGAATATCGGGGTTCCTGACCAGGTTAACGGTCAGCTTGTCACCTTCCTTTTTGATTTTGTGGCCGGCCACCTGTTCGCACCTGTAGTCGGCAACGGCAGCGGCCTTGATTACCACGTCTGCCCCGGGGTAAAGGCGCATCACCGCGTCGTACATCTCCAGCGCCGATTCCACCTGAACCGTCTCAACCCCGGTTGGGACCGGCAGTCCCGTGGGGGTGGTCACCAAAATAACCCTGGCGCCCCTGGAACGGGCGGCCCGGGCAAGGGCGTAGCCCATTTTACCGGAACTCCTGTTGGATATGAACCTTACAGGGTCGATGGGCTCCCTGGTGCCTCCCGCCGTGACAAGCACGGTGAGACCCTTCATGTCTTCATTCTTGAAAAGAAGGCCGGTTATGGCACTCAATATTGTCCCGGGATCGGCCAGCCTGCCCTTACCGACATGTCCGCAGGCCATCCTGCCGGTCTCAGGCTCCACAAAATGGTACCCCAGCCCGGTCAGCCTGGAAATATTGTCCTTAACGACCTGATTGGCGTACATATTGACATTCATTGCAGGGCACAGAAGCACCGGGCAGGTGGCCGCCATTATGGTGGTGGTCAAAAGGTCGTCGGCTAATCCGTGCGCCAATTTACCCAGCAAATTGGCTGTAGCCGGGGCCACCACGATAATATCAGGCCGGGTGGCCAGGTCTATGTGAGGCATGCGGAAACCCGGTGAAGCTGAAAAAAGACCGGTAAATACCGGGTTGCCCGTCAGCGCCTCAAATGTAAGAGGCCTGATGAATTCCCCCGCCGATCTAGTCATGATAACGTGTACCGATGCCCCCAGTCCGTTCAGCCTGCTTGCCAGGTCGGCAGCCTTGTATGCCGCTATTCCCCCGGTCACTCCCAGGGTTATAAACCTGCCTTCCAGCATGATATCACCCGCCCGTTTAAAGTTACGATGTGTAAGGCGAGAAATGGATTTCTTAAAGGAATTTGCATCGCATATTCCCTTCTTAATCTCACGTCTCACTTCTCATTTTATCCCCTGTTTGGTCCGGCGGTACCTTATTCTCCCCTGGGCGATTTCCTTAAGTGCTTCGGTTACCGGCTTGCGTACAGCAAAACCGCTGTTTTTATCGCTTTCGGATTTTTCCGTCAGCTTCCTTGCCCGCTTCGCGGCAATAACCACCAGGGTGTACCGGCTATCCACCTTTTGCATCAACTGGTCCAGCGCTGTCTGGATCATGGCAACCCTCCGAAATGCTATCAAAGTAATATTTGCACAATATAGTCATCACAGTATTTAACGATTATATGCGGCGGTAGTTGTAGAAAACAGAATACAGGAGTCAGAAGTGAGAAAGCTTATAAACTGGGCATTCAATTCTGAATTCTGGATCCCTAAGTTTTATACCAGCCCCCGGGCAAAGTGAAGCGCCTGGCACGGCTTCGCTCGGCCTTCAATATGCAGTTCACGCCGTCCACCGTGTCGTCAAGCCGGTCATTGACAAGCACGTAATCGTATTTGGATATAAACCCCAGCTCGGTATCCACCCACAGCATTCTTTTATTGATTTCATCCGGGCTATCGGTCCCCCTTCCCCTGAGCCTGGATTCCAGATCCGCCCTGGAGGGGGGAATGAGAAAAATAAGTACGGCTTCGGGAAAATGCTCCTTCACCTGGAGTCCCCCCTGCACGTCAATCTCCAGTACAACGTCCTCTCCCCGGGCCAGAGATTCTTTGACCGGCGCCGAGGGAGTCCCGTAAAGATTGCCGTATATGGGGGCCCATTCGAGAAAACCGCCTTTGGCGGCCATATTTTCAAATTCTCCCCTGGTCATGAAGTAATAGTCCCGGCCGTGAACCTCGCCGGCCCTGGGATCCCGGGTTGTAGCCGAAACTGAAAGCTTCATGCTGGGGTTCAGCGCCAAAAGCCGGCTGCAGACCGTACCCTTTCCTGACCCTGAGGGCCCGGATATCAGTATTAACATTCCCTGTCCGGCCATTTTACTTCTCCAGATCAGTCATTGGGGTCTTCAGCCGCGGCAGAGGACACTTCCTTGCCCACAAGCCGGTGCGCCACGGTCTCCGGCTGTACCGCCGAGAGTATGACATGGTCGCTGTCTGTGATTATCACCGCCCTGGTCCTTCGGCCGTAGGTGGCGTCAACCAGCATGCCCCGGTCCCTTGCCTCGGTTATTATTCTTTTAATGGGAGCGGACTCCGGGCTCACGATGGCAATGATCCGGTTGGCAGAAACTATATTGCCGAAACCGATATTAATAAGTTTAATATCCACTCTTATCCCCCCTAAAAAATGTGAGCGGTCTTAAGCGGTTATTCCAGGTTCTGCACCTGCTCCCTTATCTTTTCCAACTCGCTTTTAATCTCCACAACATAGCCGCTTATCTGGATATCCCCGGATTTTGAGGCTATGGTATTTATCTCGCGGTTCATTTCCTGGATAATAAAATCCATTTTGCGCCCCACAGGTTCATCCCCTCCGAGGCTCTCGGAAGCCTGTACAATATGGCTGTACAGCCTGATAATTTCCTCTGTGATGCTGGACTTTTCAGCGTAAATGACCACCTCGGCCATAACCCTGTTCACGTCCAGGGTGGAATCGGCCAGCCACTCGGAAAGCCTTTGCGTGAGCCTGGCCCGGTAGTCTTCCACCACCCGGGGGGACCTTTCCTCTATCTGCGATGTCATTTTCATTATTTTGCCCAGCCGTGACAGAAGGTCGTCCTTTAGACGGCCGCCCTCGGCCTCCCGCATGCGGACAAGGCCGTCCACCGCCGTCAGTATGGCCTCCTCCAGGACAGGCCAAAATTCCGCTGCGTCCTCGGCCGGCTCTTCCAGGGACATCACGCCGGGGAGTGCGAATATATGGTCGGACCTTATGGAATCCACTACTCCCAATTGATCCAGCAGTTCTCCCATTGCCTTATAATACGATGAGGCAAGTACTTTGTCAACTTTAACCGTGGGTATTTTTTCCCCAAACTGCTCCACCGACACATACCCGTCTACCCGCCCTCTGGCAACTCTCTCCAGGATAAGTCTCCTTGCTTTTTCCTCCAGGGAAAAGAGCTGTTTAGGCATTCTCAATACCACTTCGGCAAAACGGTGGTTAACCGATTTAAGCTCCACGGTAAACTTTTTACCCTGCCCTATTGCCTCTCCCCGTCCAAAACCGGTCATGCTTTTAGGCAATATATCACCACCTGTAAAACCGCGCAACTTTCCTAAATTATTATTCGCAGCAGCGCGGTAAAATAATTTACCAGCTATTTTATCCGGGACAGCACCTTTTCTATCCTGTCCATTCCCTCCCTGATTCTTTCCATTGAAGTGGCGTACGAAAGCCTGAAGCAGCGGTCGTCCCCGAAGGCCACGCCCGGCACCAGGGCCACCATGGCTTCCTCCAGCAGTATCGCCGCAAGATCCGAAGACCCCGATATCTTCCTGCCTTCATAGTGCCTACCGATAAAGGAACTCATATCGGGGAAGAGGTAAAAGGCGCCGCTGGGCCTGGCGCAGGAAAGCCCCGGTACTGCGTTGACCCTCTCCAGCATGTAGTCCCTGCGGCTGTTAAACTCCCTGACCATTTCGAAAAGTTTTTCCTGGGAGCCAAGAAGGGCGGCTACGCTGGCGGCCTGAGCAATGGAAGTTGGGTTTGAGGTGGAGTGGCTCTGCAGATCGGCCATTGCCTTGGCCACCGCCTGTGGAGCAGCCGCATACCCGATCCTCCATCCGGTCATGGCGTATGATTTGGAAACACCGTTGATTACCACCGTCAGCTCTTTTAGTTCCGTGCTCAGGGAAGCTATGCTTACATGCTCCATTCCGTCGTAAATGAGCTTTTCATATATCTCGTCGGAAATAATGGAAACCTTCTGCCTTAACAGTATTTCTCCCAGGGCCTCCAGTTCACCCCTGGTGTACACCGCACCGGTGGGGTTGCTGGGGCTGTTAAGGAGTATGAGCCTTGTCCTGGGGGTCAGCACCGACTCCAGTTCCTCCGTTGTGAGCTTGAAACCGTTGGAGGCCCTGGTCTGCACTATGATGGGAACAGCCCCGGCCAGTTTTATCTGCTCCAGGTGGCTTACCCAGTAAGGGGCGGCAAGTATAACCTCGTCCCCCTCCTGGCACAGAACCTGGAAGGCGTTGTAAAGAGAGTGCTTGGCTCCGGCAGAAACAACTATCTGGGACGGCTGGTACTCCAGCCCGTTATCCTCTTTGAATTTTTTCACTATGGCGGCCTTAAGGCTGTCTATTCCGGCCACTGCGGTATACCTGGTCATTCCCTTGTTTATGGCCTCAATGGCTGCCTGCCTGATATGTTCCGGAGTGTCAAAATCGGGTTCTCCCACACCGAAATTAACCACGTCCAACCCTTCGGCAACCATTTTCTTGGCCCTGGCATCTATGGACAGAGTGGGCGACGGACTTATGTTCAGCGCTCTTTCTGCCAGTTTCATATGATCTCCTCCTCGATTGTACCGGATATTTATCTACCTGACCGGGTAATCCCCGCTAAATACTATCTCGGCCGGGCCGGTCATATACACCCTGTCGTTGTCTTCCTTCCATTCCACGTGCAGAGAGCCCGCCACAAGGTTGACCCTGACGCTCCTGCCGGTATAGCCGTTCAAAACGGAGGCCACCACCACGGCACATGCCCCGGTGCCGCAGGCCATTGTATATCCGGCTCCCCGCTCCCACACCCTCATGCTCACTTCATCCCGGCTGATGACCTGCACGAACTCTACGTTGGTCTTCCTGGGAAATGCAGGGTGACTCTCGATTTTTCGGCCCCATATGTTTAAAGGAACTCTTTCAACTTCCTTGACAAAAATAACGCAATGAGGGTTCCCCATTGATACTGCAGTAACAGTAAAGCTATTATTGCCTACCCTCAGGGGTTCCGACACCACAGGGCCAGGTTCGCCCTCCATCGGGATGAGGGACCTTTGCAGCACCGGCCTTCCCATATCAACCCGGACCGAAACCACCCGGCCGTCATCCGTCAGTATTTCAGGAACCATTATACCGGCCAGGGTTTTAATACGCAAGCTGTTCCCCCTGACCTCCCCCTTTTCGTACACGTACTTGGCCACGCAGCGAATAACGTTGCCGCACATCTCGGCCTCACTTCCGTCTGAATTCAATATCTGCATGGCAACGTCGGCGTCCTCCGCCTCTTTTACAAGAACAAGCCCGTCGGCGCCGACCCCGAAATTCCTGTGGCAAACTCTCACGGCCAACTCAGCCAGACCTTCCCCTGTACCGGGAAGGTCCTTTTCCTCCCGGGCGTCCACCAGCACAAAATCATTACCCAGCCCGTGAACTTTCAGGAATCTCATCGTCACCCCCCCTTCAAAAGCGCCGGGTGTGCCGCCAAATCAACAAGCACACCCTGCATAATTTCCATCTCGTTTCACTTTTTCCTTCTTTTTACCCATAATTATACCCCGGAACAGTCATTTTTTCGCCTTAAATATTTTATGTAACATATTCAGAGTTGTTGAACAATAGAAGTGAATTATTCTCAATACCAGGCATTATACCTTCATGTATGTTACCTTTTGCCTGGCTTTAACCTGAACGCCCCTCAGTATTATACCCGCCACGGTGGGCAGGGCCGACAGCGATATAATAACACACCACTGGAAGGGGCTTAACGGCACGGTGTGGAAAACCTTCTGCAGGAAAGGCAGGTGCGTCACCGACAGCTGCAGGACGGACGAGCAGACAACTGCCATCACCAGCTGCGGGTTTGAGAGTATTCCCAGTTCCAGAATGGTGTGATGCTCCGACCTGCAGGTAAACACATAGAAGAGCTGGGCAAAAACCAGGGTATTAAATGACACGGTGCGGGCAAGGTCGATATTGCCGGATCCGAAAAGGGCCAGCGTAAAAGCCGCTAATGTCACCAGGGCAATAGCCGTTCCGCTGCCAAGTATCTTAAGCAGCAGCCCGTTGGCGAAAATTCCCTCTCCAGGGTGCCTGGGCCTTCTGTTCATTATATCCCTGTCGGCTGGGTCCACCCCCAGGGCCAGGGCCGGGAGGCCGTCGGTAACAAGGTTCGTCCACAGTATCTGTATGGGAAGCAAGGGCAGCGGAAGTCCTCCCAGCACCGCCAGGAACATTACCAGCACCTCTCCCACGTTGCAGGACAGCAGGTAGCGGATAAACTTCCTGATATTGTCGTAAATGCCGCGTCCCTCCTCTACTGCAGACACGATTGAGGAAAAGTCGTCATCGGCCAGCACCATGGACGACGCTTCCTTGGTCACGTCCGTTCCGGTGATGCCCATGGCTATTCCGATGTCGGCCTCCTTGACGGCAGGGGCGTCGTTCACGCCGTCTCCGGTCATTGCCACCACGTGGCCGGCCTGCTTTAAGGACCTGACCACACGCAGCTTGTGCCTGGGGGAAACCCTGGCGTAAACCGCCACCTGACCGGCCTGGCGGACAAGCTCCTCGTCGGACATGCGGTCCAGTTCGGCCCCTGTGACCACCCTGCCCCCTCTGGCCAGAAGGCCCATTTCAAGGGCCACCGCCCTGGCCGTGGCCTGGTGGTCCCCGGTGATCATTGCCACGTGTATACCGGCGCGCCTGCAGGTATGAACAGCGCTGACGGCGCTGGGCCTGGGAGGGTCGATCATTCCGCACAGCCCGATGAAAACCAGGTTGCTCTCCTCACCGCCATAGTCCTCCATCTCCCTGTCCACCTTTTTATACGCAAAGGCCAGTACCCTGAGCGCTTCGGCAGCCATGCCCGAAACCGAGGCCAGTATCTCCTTCCTGTCGGTTTCGGTCAGGGGAATAATCCTTCCTTTGTCGTACCTGTGCGTGCAGATATCCAGCAAAACATCCGGGGCTCCCTTGGCATATGCTGTGACGGCCCCGGCGCCGTCCCGGTAAAACACAGTCATCCGCTTCCGGTCGGAATCAAAGGGCAGCTCGGCCACACGGGATTCCTGCCGCTCGATTTCCTCCCTCCAGACACCGCCTTTTGCTGCCATCACCAAAAGCGCCCCCTCGGTGGGATCTCCCTCAATGTCCCATTCCCTGATCCCTTTTCCTTCGGATATGCCCCTGAACAGCCCCTGTATTCTTAACTCTCCCCGCCTGAGCGAAGAGTTGTTGCACAGAGCCGCCGCCTTGAGAAGAATGTCAAACTCAGGACCGGCCTTCCCGCCGGAAAAACTCACCTCTCCCTTGGGATCGTAGCCTTCACCACCGATTTCGGCCACCGCCCGTCCCACCACAGCCTTTCTGACCACCATCTTGTTCTGGGTCAGGGTGCCTGTCTTATCCGAGCATATCACCGTGGCGCAGCCCAGGGTCTCCACCGCCGGCAGCTTGCGTATTATGGCGTTTCTCCTGATCATGCGCTGGACCCCTATGGCCAGGGCCACGGTCACAATGGCCGGCAGCCCCTCGGGGATCGCCGCCACCGCCAGGCTTATACCGGACATTATCATATTATAAAGGGGCTCTCCGCGGTAAACCCCCAGCACCACAACCGCGCCGCATATCACCAGGCAAAATGCCAGAAGCACCCTGCCCAGCTGGGAAAGGCGGCGCTGCAGGGGCGTAGGCTCCCGCCCGGCCTCACTTATCATTACCGCAATGTGCCCCATCTCGGTGGCCATTCCGGTGGCCACCACAACTCCCCGCCCCCTGCCCCTGGTGACCGAGGTGCCCAGGAAGGTTGTGTTGCGCATGTCTCCGGGGTTTGGGCTGTGGACCGCCAAGAGTTCGGTATTCTTTTTAACCGGGACCGATTCCCCGGTAAGGGCCGATTCCTCTACTTCCAGGGTGGACGCTTCAATGAGCCTTACGTCGGCCGGGACCTTGTCTCCCGTCTCAAGGCAGACAATGTCCCCCGGAACAAGTCCGGCGGCATTGATTCTCTGCTCCCGCCCGTTCCTTATGACCCTTGCCTCGGGCGCCGCCATCTTCCTGAGCGCCTCCAGGGACTGCTCGGCACGGTATTCCTGAACACATCCCAGGAAAGCGTTTATAATGACGATTATCATTATTGTTACTGCATCGGCGTATTCCCCCAGAAATCCGGACAGAACCGTTGCAGCCAGAAGAACCAGCACAAGAAAATCCTTAAACTGATTTAAAAAAAGGCTCCACAATGGAACCGGGGGAGCCTTGGCCAGTTCATTGGGACCGAACCTGACCAATCTCTCCCCGGCTTCCTTTACGTCCAGACCCTTGGCGGCGCTTGTCCGAAAAGCTTCCAGCACCTCCCTGACGGTCATCATGTGCCACTGACCAGCCATTTCCAATTCCCCCTTGCATTTCCACTTATTGCTAACAGTAATCTTTATGCCAGGGGGATAAAAAAAATACCGGCTGTTTCCCAGCCGTTAAGAACCCCTTTGAAACTGCAACCTCAAAAGCACCCCGTGATTATCTCATGATATGAAAAAACAGGACTTTCCATTAACACTTAAGACAAGCTCAGTCCGAGATCGGCAAACATTTTCATGTCGCCGTCCGGGTCTTCGCCCCTGGTGGTGAGGTAATCGCCTATCATCACCCCGTCGGCGCCGGCCATGAATGCCAGCGGCTGAAGTCTTCCCAGCCCTGCCTTCCTGCCCCCGCAAAGTCGGATGACTGCGCCGGGCAGAATAAGCCTGAAAACAGCCAGCGTGTGCAGCAGGCTTATTGGCGGGTTAAAAGCGGCGCCCTCCAGGGGAGTGCCCGGTATGGGGCAAAGGAAGTTTACCGGAACCGAGTCGACTCCCAGTTGCCGTATCTCAAATGCCAGGTCTACCCTCTGCTCAAAGCTTTCCCCCAGTCCTATGATACCGCCGGAGCACACCCTCAGCCCGGCCTTTTGGGCGGCCTTTACGGTTTTCACCCGGTCAGCGTGGGAGTGGGTGGTGCACACCAGGGGATAGTATCCCGCAGAGGCCTCCAGGTTGTGGTGATACATTGTAACCCCGGCCTCCTTAAGCATCAAAGCTTTCTTTTCGTCGATGATCCCCAGGGAGGCGCATAGTCCCAGGCCGGTTTCCCTCTTCAGCAGTTCAATTGCCTTCAGCACCGTTTCCAGGTCGTGGCCGGAGATGCCGCGCCCGCTGGTAACTATGGAAAACCTCCTTGCCCCCGCCTTTTCCATGGCTACCGCCTGCCTCAGTATTTCCTGCGGCGAAACCATGGGATAAACCGCCGCCCCGGTGTTATAACGTGAAGACTGGGCGCAAAAGCTGCAGTCCTCGCTGCAATTACCGGACCTGGCGTTGATAATGGAGCACAGCTCAATGCGGGTCCCATTGAAATGCCTCGCAACCATATTGCTGACCGAGATCAGTTCATATATTTCCTGAATATCAAGTTCCGAGAGCCGCAAAGACTCTTCCCTGGTTATCGATCCACCGCCGGTAATCCTTTTTCCAATTTCGAAAATCATGTCAAAACCTCCGCCGCTCTCCCGGCACATTAAAACCTGAATTAAACAATAATATAGCCGTCATCCCCCCCCTTTGTCAACCACCCACTAACTTACAGTTTACATATGCTGATCACTTACTCCCGGGAACAATGAGGGATGATGCTTTCAAAAACCCTTTGACACGTTGACGTGGGACCAGGGCAGCGTAATTTTATGCCCCGGGCGGTAATACGGCTCGCCGGGTTCAACCTCGGTGATTTCAAATGTGACAGTATAATAGTTCATTTCCCGCACCACCGCGTACTTGGCATAGGTATCCGCGGGCCACAGCCGGACCCTTGTGCCGGGTTTTAACCAGTCATATCTCACGTAAACCGGCGGCCGGTTTACGGCCGCGCCCTCCTTATTTAATTTCAGGGGAATTATTTCCTGGCTAAATACTCCATTACCTGTTCCACGAAAAGTTTTAAGTCCTTTAAATCGTTCCTGATTATTTCATACAGCTCCTCTTCGGAAACCTGGTGGTACAGGTGCACCAACCTGTTTCTGTACCCAGCCATTTTCATAAGCTGCTGTTTCAACCTGCCGCTGACAATGCCTTTGTCCGCAAGTCCCTGGGCAATACCCTTGTACTCCAGGGCCATATTTGCCCCTCCGCTTTTGGCCAGTATGTGGCGGCCGATGTCGAAAACCGCTTCAAGTGAGCGCCTGAGGAAGCTCTCCGCCGATGCGGCGGTTCGAATATCAAGAAAGTCGGCCTTAGGAAGCTTGGCCAGTTCTTCAAGTTCACCAACGTACCGGCTTATGAGAGCCAGCCTTTGCTTGACAAGGAGTTTGTCAACCGGCATTTATCTGACCTCCTCAAGCACTTCATCCAGGTACATTTCCAAAAACGGCCGGAAGTCAGCCGCCCGGCGGAGAACATTTTCTTCGTAAGTTTCTCTGAATTCCGGGCTTAAGAAATACAGGCAACGGCCATTTATAGCATTGGCCTGGAATACCGAATGGGTTTCCTGGAGAAAGACAAGGTCCACCGGAAAAGGCGTAAAGAGGTCTTCCAGTTGGTTGTAAATAGAACTGTACAATTCCGGCCTCCTCCGGAAGGCGGGCAGTCCGGTCCTGAAAACCACGCCTATGTCTATGTCGGCAAGCGGGTCATCATTTTTTCTCCGCGCTCCCTTAAGTATATCCAGGCCGGTTTTAACCCTGGAGCCGAAAATGTAAATAAGCGCTACATCATTTTTTAAAGCTATATCATTTATCAGTTTTTGCTTTTCTATCATAAGTTCCCCCGCAATTCAATTATACCATTTTCCAGCATGTGATTGCGAGATTTAGGTCCTGCGGTTCCGGTCCGGCGCATCACTCCCTGCGCAGGGCCTCGATGGGGTTCAGCCGTGCCGCCTTGTTGGCCGGAAGTATTTCGAATACCACCCCTACGCCGCTCTGCCCATCCCGGAAACAAAAGTTACTATCAGGGCATACACCAGCCAAAGGGAGCCCAGGTATATTGCCACCCTTCCAAAGGAGACCCTCATGGCAATGGAAGCTCCCAGGGCTGTAAGGCCCAGCGCCCAGAAAATGAAGGGATCAACCTGGCTTAAGAAAACATACGCCTTTCCCGGAAAAAGGCCCGGGTCCGGCAGGAATACCACAGGGCTTATTGAAATTCGGGCCATGTTCTGGGCCGGTGTCAGCATCACCAGCAATGTCTTGATTATTCCGTCCAGCACTGCGGGAAGGTTGCCAAATACCGACACTGCGAAAAAGGATGCAAAAGATGCCTTCTCCCCGGCAAAGGCGTTAAAAAGCTTCAAGAGCCCCGCCACAACCACCCACATTATAAGCGGCAGAAGCACCGAGGCGGCAACGGCGGAAATCACGGCCGCGTTCAGGGCGATGGCCATCTGTTCGGCAGGAAGCTTTCCCCCGCCCGGCAGGTTTTGCAGGGTCCAGGCGGTAAACTCCTTTATCTTGGGCGCAGTCATCAGCGTTAAAACAATGTTGACTGCCATTATCAGCAAAACCGCCCCCAGCGAAGCGGGTTTCTGTACTATATCCTCCATGGTCCTGGCCGGGCCGCCCCAGATTACCCCGTAAAGCCTCTTCCAAAGCGACATTTTTTCTCCGGACACTATCCCTTCCATTGATTAAAAACCTCCTTATTACGGCCGGCGGCCGGCAATCCCGGTCGGCCGTTTATTAACCTGTTTGACTTTTAGAGCAGGAAACAAAACAGCGCCCTGTTTAAAACAAAAGCGCCCCCTGTTATTTCCATGCAGCCTCTATCATTTTATATCATGCAGCAATAATAAACAAGTAGAGTAGACCCTGGCATATAGCTTTTAACCATCCTATAGTAACCGTCAATGAGGCAAAAAAAAAGCCCTGTGGGCGATGAGTCAGAAATGAGCCTGGGGGCAATTCTCCTGCTCATGTTTTAAAAAACAACCTCCAGGGATCCGAGGACTGGCGGTCTATCCTGGCGGAGTACCCCCTTACTGTATCCCTTACGGAACTGTCCTGCAAGAGATCCACCCACACCCGGCGCACGGCCTCCCTGAAGTCGGGGTCAATGGCTTCAGGTTCGCCCTGCCTTACCAGGGGGCACATTAACAGGGCATCGTCGTCCAGTACTATATTGAGGTTGCCCTCCGGGTCCAGGTAAGGGGCCAGCGGGAACAGCCTGCAGGCCAGGGGTCTTTTTTCCCTGTGGCACCTCCCCCGGCAGTTCAGTATAAGAGGCTTATTGCCGGTGAAATGTTCCACCCCGCCCTCAGATTCCATGATCGTGTACCACGGGCCGCCGGCCGGGTACATGGCCTCCTCCCCCGGAAAAAGGTACATGCCCTTCCCCTCCCCCTGGACGGAACAGCATTTTTTCCGGCACAGACGGCCACAGTCATATTTAAGGGGCGTAAGACCCCCCACTATTTTGTACAGCCTTTCCCATTTCATTTTTGCCATATCTCCATTTTTACCGCAATCATAGTAAAATCAACATATCCCCAGTATCTGAAACGATCAGATCAACCGCCCACCCCCAGTTCCCCGAAGGTGTTATATGACGTCTCCAAAGAGGCTCTTCAGTTCATCCATCACTTCTTCACTTGCTGCCGCCAGCAGCCCCACGGCATTGTTCTGAGGATAAACCGCCGTGATTTCAACTGTGCCTCCGGCGCTTAAAAGCATATGGATTCCGGCTTCCACGTCCCATGTGTGGGCTCCGAGGGAAACGTGGGCGATATGTTTTCCCTCGGCCACAAAGCACAGGTCCAGGGCCGACCCTCCGGAAATCCTCAAGGGAAGCCTGTTTTCATATATCCTTGCGATTATGTTCTGTGCTTTTTCTATTCTGCTTTTTGTTACATAGGCGCAGGTGGAAATTCCCCTGGTTTTATCAAAAAGGGAGCCCCTGCAGGTCTGTATCCTCCCGCCGTTTTTAAAGCTTCCCCCGTCACCGGCCTCGTACACCTCACCGGTCCGGGGGTTTAGAACCATTGACCGCAAGTGCCTGTCCCCGTGCTTGATCGAGATGGATGTGGATATGTCCCTTTCCCCGCCCACAAGCCCCACAGTGTTGTCAACGGGGTCGATATACCACACAAAATCCCCGTCTTCGCCCATTACACCGCTTTCCTCGGAAACTATCCGGTGATCCGGAAAATCTTTTAATATCCTGCCGATTATTATTGACTCAATTTCCCTGTCAACCTTCGTCACCATTTCCCTTTTATCTTTCAACTCGTATACAATGCCCGGGATGTCATTTATTCTGAAATAGTCAAGCACTGAATGTTTTATGTCAATGAAGGCGCCTTCAATTCTCCGGTTTATCAAAATCCACAATCCTCTCACTCTATTATTTATTAACGGGACGGTCGTAATAGATGCTTTTGCTGTGGGCCGAAATAGGTATGCCGATTATGAACGGGCTGTCCGACAGGCCGATCCTGCGGGCCACAACCCCTATCCTGTACATTACCCGGTTGTCGGCGTTGAGAATGCTGGCGGTTTTTACCGCCGAACCAACGGCTATGCCTACATCAATCAGCCGCCAGGCGCAAAGCGGCCCCGGAAATTCCGGCCCCTCCCGGGTTTCCAGACCGGAGCACCGGTCTTGACCGCACGCCCCGCAGTTCAGTCCCAGCTTTTTGTTCTCTGAAAGGGCAATAAGCAACACCGCGTCCGACTGGCGCACGTTTTCACCGTCGCGGTCGAAATTTATCTTTCCGGTCTCGCTTCCGTATTTAATCATCTCATCGGCCAGCAGGGCAAGTTGATCCCCCGCCAGCACCTTTAAGGACACGCAGTCGTGGCCGAAGGCCTTGGGAGCGGTCCGTGCGGCCAGCGCCATCAGGTTGGCCACCGTTATCATCACGTCTTCCATTTATCTTCCTCCTTAAGCGGGTAATGCGGCAGTTATTGCCGGCACCCTTATAACAATAATAGCATATTGAGGTTGATTGTAGCCACGTTTGGCTTCAGTTTCCTGTACTTGTCCACCGCTTCTGAACCTGTGGAAGCCTCCCCGATAATACTGTAGCCCTGGCGGGCCAATATTCTCTTTATATAAGCCCGCATCAAGGCGCTGTCATCAACGATAAGAACTTTCTTGCCCAATTTTTTTTTTACACTTCCCGGCATCCATATTTTTACATAAATATTGATAATGCATTTTTTTGTTAGTATTTGATAAACAAGCTTCATATAGGAAGCCGTCAAATTGACCGCATTTTTGTCTGATGCTATACTGGTAAAGTGCAAGAACAGGATATAAAGTTTATAACTGGAGTGAAACAAAATGCCATTTGACGGCATGGTGCTGGCCGCGGTAAGGAATGAGCTGTCCGGGGCGCTTACCGGACTCAGAATAGACAGGGTGTATCAGCCCGCCAGGGAAGAAGTTCACCTCATAATCAGCAGGCCCGGTCAGAAATACCGGCTGCTTCTTTCGGCGGACCCGTCCATGGCCCGGGTGCACCTCACTGCTTCGGCCGCAGAAAATCCCCCCTCGCCGCCGGTTTTTTGCATGGTCCTGCGCAAACACCTGGAAGGGGGAAGGATCACCGGGTTTATACAGCCTGCTTACGACAGGGTGCTGGTGATCTCTGTGGACTGCCGTGACGAACTGGGCCGGCCTTCCCCAAAGCAGCTTATCTGCGAAATAATGGGCAAGCACAGCAATATAATACTTTTAGACCCGGAATCCGGGGTTATACTGGACGGAATAAAGCGGTACTCCCACTCTGTAAGCAGGCACCGGGAGGTACTGCCCGGACGCCGATACGTACCCGCGCCCGCCCAGAATAAAATAAACCCCCTCTCCCTAAGCGACGAGGAGTTTTTCAGCCTGCTTCTGCAAAACCCGCTTGACAGCCGGCTGAGCGACCTGGTACAGAAGCATTTTGACGGCCTTAGCCCCCTTTTATCCAGGGAGGTGGTCTGGAGGGCCGGTATCGACCCCAGCGTCAAACTGGACACCTGCGGTGAATTTGACCTTTCCTCGGTGTACCGGGTCCTAAGGGATCTGTACGGCCTCGCCGAAAAGGCTGAATTTAAGCCCACCATGGCGCTGGACGGCAAAGAGGCCCGGGATTTTGCGGCCTTTGACCTGACCCACCTGGAAAGCTGCTCCAGGATAACCGGGAGCATGAACCAAATTGTGGACCGCTATTTCAGCCTCAAATCCCTGGCCGGCGAAACCGAAAGATCCAGGCAGTCACTTCTAAGCGTGATCAGGAAAGAGACCGTAAGGCTGGAAAAAAAGCTCTCCATTCAGCTGGCCGACCTGGAGTCCGCATCCGGCGCCGAAAGCCTGAAGCTGGCCGGGGAGCTGATTACAGCCAGCATTCACATGCTGCAGAGGGGAGAAACCGAGGCATTGCTGGAGAATTTTTACGAAGAGGGAAGCCCCCCGGTCAAGGTCATTTTGGAACAACATCTTTCCCCGGCAGAAAACGCTCAGAACTACTTCCGCAGATACGCCAAGGCTAAAAAGGTGAGGGAGGCGGCGGCGCAGCACGCTGAATCCACCAGGGAGGAGCTTTTGTACCTGTCCGGGGTGGAAAACTCCGTTGAAATGGCGTCCTCCACCGGGGAACTGAACCAGATAAGGGCCGAGCTGGCCGACCAGGGCTACTTAAAGCTTACCGGGCAGAAGAAGCCCGGCCGGAAGGATCCGGAACAACCCAGCCCTGCCGCCTACGTTTCCGGAGACGGGATCACCATACTGGTGGGCCGGAACAACCGTCAAAACGACCACCTTACCATGCGGCTGGCCCGCCAGGACGACATATGGCTGCATACCAAGGATATTCCCGGTTCCCACGTGGTCATAAAAACCGAGGGCAAAAAGGTGCCTCCATCCACACTGGAGGAGGCTGCCAGGCTGGCCGCCCTTTTCAGCAGGGCCAGACACTCCCGCAAGGTGCCGGTGGACTACACCCTGCGCAAATTTGTAAGCAAGCCAAAAGGCGCAAAGCCGGGCTACGTCATTTACACAGACCAAAAGACTGTTTTCGTGGACCCGGACGAGAGCCTGCCGGAGAGGCTGTCGGCAGAAGCACAGGTTCAGAAAAAGTAATCCTTCCTCCGTGTATAGCACGTAGAATTCTCGGAGCGATGGCTTTTGCTGCTGCCGGAATAGTTATTGCTTCTCTGCTGGCCGGTCTGCCGTACTGGAAGGCAATTGGCGTCATTCACCAGGTTTAAAATAAAAGAGAGAGCCTTAATAAATAAAGCCCTCTCTTATGTTGAGGCTGCGAACATAACTGGCCGTGGTTTTGACTATCGTCACAAAAAGCACCCCCTTCTTCAAAGTAGGGACTTGTAGTTTAATTATATGTTATAAATAGTACATATTAACATGATAATCGATCGACACGAAGCACCCCTAATATAAATATACGTACCTATAATATGTTATTATTTTAAAAACTGACAATTTATTTGCTTTAAATAGCAGGCCTGTTTAATAATAACCGTTTTTGTTTCATAACAAAATCAACCCTGCGGCAGGTAATCCCCCGCCTTGTACGAACTCCTTACGAAGGGGCCGCACACCGCGTACTTGAATCCCATTTCAAGGGCAGCCCGGCGGTAGGCGTCAAAAACTTCGGGCTTTACAAACTCCTTTATCTCCAGGTGCTTCCGGGAGGGCTGAAGGTACTGGCCGATGGTGATAATGTCACAGCCCGCCGACCGGAGGTCGGCCATCACCTGCTCTATCTCCGCAAAATCCTCGCCCAGCCCCACCATCAGTCCCGACTTGGTCAGCACCCCGGGCTCCCTGTTTTTCACCCTTTCCAGAAGCTTAAGGCTGCGCCGGTACCCTGATCCCGGCCGTACGCGGCGGTACAGGCGGGGAACGGTCTCAAGATTGTGGTTGAAAACCTCGGGCCGCGCTGAGGCCACGGTGTCCACCGGCCTTAAGCGCCCTTTGAAATCCGGTGTGAGCACCTCCACGGTTATTCCCGGCTGCATTTCCCTTATGGCGTTTATGGTTTTCACAAAATGTGATGCCCCGCCGTCCGGAAGGTCGTCCCGGGTAACCGAGGTGACAACCGCGTGCTTCAATCCCAGGGCAGCTACCGCCCCGGCCACTTTCCGGGGCTCCTCCGGGTCCGGGGGAAGGGGTTTTCCCTTGTCCACGGCGCAGAACCGGCACCCCCTGGTGCATATGCCTCCCATTATCAAAAAGGTGGCCGTCCTGCGGGAATAGCACTCGCCCTGATTGGGACACCTGGCGCTGCTGCAGACGGTATTGAGCCCCAGCCCGTCTATAAGGTTCCTGGTTGACTGTATGTCTTTGCAGCCGGGAACCTTTTTTTTCAGCCACTCCGGAAACCGGGCAGCCATTTTCATCACTCCTGCTTGTATTATTCTTTTCCAAGGGTTATTGCCCCGGCGTTGGCTATATCACTGGTCAGATCCCCTGTCCCGCACCCCAGGTCCAGCACCCTTCCCCCCGGCTGAGGATTTAAAATCTTTACAAGTTCCTTCCCCAGGCGGGACACAAAACTTATCTTGTCGTCGTAAAGGTCCGGGTTCCACCGGTCCATTTAAAAAACCACCCGACAGTTATTGAAAGTCCAACTGGCCGTTTAAAGAATATTACATAACGGACACTTTTTTCTGTCAAGCAATTAATCTTCATTCTTCTGGATTCCGGATTCTGACGGGAAAGCATTACAGTTTTAAAACCCTGTACTTTTCTTTGCTGAGCTTATCAGCAATCTCCAGCTCCTCGTCCGATAAATCACCCGGAACCAGCTCTATCTCCAGGGCTTCTGCAAAACCCCGGGCCAGCGCTGCGGCAACCTCTCCGGATTCCACCGGGCGGCCCAGGGCCTCCTCCAGAGAAATAGCGCTTTGGGAAAACCGCAGCCTCTGATACTCCCTTGCCTCCTCCGAGGAAAACCTTAGTATGTCGAAGAGTGCCCGGGGGTCATTCACAACAGGCAGTGCCCCGTGCTGGAGCACGCACCCTTCCCTCCTGCACTGGGCGTTGCCCGCCAGCTTTCTCCCGTTGACCACCAGTTCGTATATCGCGGGGCTGTCAAAACAGGCCGCGCCCTTCCCGGCAGGGACCCTGACTTCGTTCAGGGTTACGTCCGCGCCCAGACTGCGCAGCCCCAGCAATAGGCCCCGGCTCAGGCGGAGGTAGGACTGCTCCACCGTACCCGCCACCAGCGGGTTATCCTCCCCGGCTATTACGCTGTACGTAACCTCATTTTGGTGGAGAACGGCCCGACCCCCGGTGGGGCGGCGCACAACATCTATTCCCAGCCTCCTGCAGGCCTCAAAATCAACGGTATCTCCGGGCTTTTGAAAGTACCCCAGGGTAAGGGCCGGAGGGTCCCACCCGTAAAATCGCAGCGTGGGCAGGTTTCTGCCCCTGGAATGCACCACCAGTATAGCCTCGTCTATGGCCATGTTGTCAAAACCGTTTCTTTTGCCGGTATCCAGAAGCCGCCAGATCATTTTACCCCTTCTCCCCCGCTTCCGCCTGCGGGCGTAGTCCATCGCAGCACCGGCCTGCGGGCGGCGGTCACCTCGTCGGGCCTGGAAACAGGAGCGGTGTGGGGAGCCTCCTTTAAAACGGGGGGGTTAGCCAGCCCCTCCCTGGCGATTTCCCGCATGGCGGCGGCAAACCTGTCAAGGGTGTCCCTGCTCTCTGTTTCAGTGGGCTCCACCATAAGGGCCTCCTCCACGATCAGCGGAAAGTAAACCGTCGGCGGGTGGTAGCCGTAATCCATCAGCCTTTTGGCGATATCCACGGTATGCAGCCCGGCCTCCTTGAACCCCGCCGGGGGGGCGGCCACAAACTCGTGCATGCAGTAGCGGTCAAAGGGCACCCGGTAGGTCTCCCTGAGGAGGGCCAGCAGGTAATTGGCGTTAAGCACCGCGTTTTCAGCTATTTCACGCATTCCCTCCCCACCCGCGGCCCTTATAAAGGTATAGGCCTTCACCACAACGCCGAAGTTGCCGTAAAAGGACTTGACCCTGCCTATGGAAAGAGGCCGGTTGTAGTCCAGCCGGAAACTGCCGCTTTCGGTGTCAAAAGCCACCACCGGCACCGGCAGGAATGGCTCCAGGAACAACTTCACGCCCACAGGGCCTGATCCCGGCCCGCCTCCCCCGTGGGGAGTGGAAAAGGTCTTGTGCAGATTTAAGTGTATTACGTCAAAGCCCATGTCGCCGGGCCGTGCAATCCCCAACAGCGCGTTCATATTGGCCCCGTCGCAGTAGAGAAGCCCTCCCGCCCGGTGCACCATATCGGCAATTAAAGTTATGTCTTTTTCAAACAGCCCCAGTGTGTTGGGATTGGTGAGCATTACGGCGGCGGTGTCGTCTCCCAGGGACGCTTCAAGGGCCCCCATGTCCACCAGCCCCCTGCCGTCGGATTTAATCTGGCGCACCTCCATGCCGCACAGGGCGGCGGTGGCAGGATTGGTGCCGTGGGAAGAGTCGGGTACGATCACCTTTCGCCTTCCGGTTTCACCCCGGCTGTCGTGATAGGCCTTTATCATCATCAGGCCTGTAAGCTCACCGTGGGCCCCCGCCGCCGGCTGGAGAGTAAAACAATCCATGCCGGTTATTTCCCCCAGGTAGCGCTGGCATTCGTGCATCAGCCTCAGCGCCCCCTGTACCTGTTCGCAGGGCTGGTAAGGGTGCAGGCGGGCGAAGCCTGCAAGCCTGGCGGCCAATTCGTTTATTTTGGGGTTGTATTTCATGGTGCATGATCCCAGTGGATAAAAGCCGGTGTCCACACCATAATTGAGGGTGGACAGCCGCGTAAAATGGCGGGCCACTTCCGGCTCCCCCACCTCGGGCAGCGCCGGAGGAGTGCGGCGCAGCAGGTTCTCCGGCACCAACTCCTTCAGAGGCTGTTCCGGCACATCGCATTCGGGCATGAACGGGGAGTTTCTCCCGGGTGCCCCGATTTCAAAAATAAGAGGTTCAGTCATTGTTCATTCCCCCCATAACGGCGGCCAGCCGGCGTATTTCATCCCTGGTGCGGAGTTCGGTGCAGCACAGCAGCATGTGCCCGGAATAACGGGGGTAATACCTCCCCAGGTCCAGGCCGCCGATGATCTTATCCTTCAAAAGACGACGGTTCACCACCGCCGGGGCCTGTGCCGTTTTTACGGCGAACTCCTTGAAGAACGGGGCATTAAAGGAGGGCTCCCCTCCTTTTGCGTGGACAATCATTCGCCGGGCATAGTGTGCCTTCTGAATGCACAGTTCGGCCACCCGGCGCAGCCCCTCCCTGCCCAGGGAGCACAGGTATATGGCGGCGGCCAGGGCGCAAAGGGCCTCGTTGGAGCATATGTTTGAGGTGGCCTTCTCCCTGCGGATATGCTGCTCCCGGGCCTGCAGCGTAAGGGCAAAGCACCTCCGGCCCTGCCTGTCGACGGTCTGGCCCACAAGCCTGCCCGGCATGCGCCTTACCAGCTTCTGCCTGCAGGCGAGGAATCCCAGGTAGGGGCCGCCGAAACTGAGGTGGTTGCCCAGTCCCTGGCCCTCACCCACCACTATGTCAGCCCCGTACTCGCCCGGGGCTTCCAGTATCCCCAGGGAAATAGGGTCTGCGCAGACAACGAACAGCGCGTTGTTGCGGTGCGCCACCTCTCCTATCCAGGACGCATCCTCCAGGCAGCCAAAAAAGTTGGGCTGCTGTATCATAACCGCAGCGGTTCCTCCGCCCACCAGCCCCTCCAGTGTGTCGGGCACGGTAATTCCCCCGTTTTCCGGCGCATCTACCAGTTCTATTCCACGGTACTTCAGGTAGGTTTTAACGGTTGCCCTGTATTCCGGGTGAACGCTCTCGGCAATAACAACCCTGTTTTTACCTGTTTGTTCACATGCCATCAGTGCGGCCTCGGCCAGTGCGCTGGCTCCGTCATACAGTGAAGCGTTGGCCACATCCATTCCGGTAAGTGCGCATATCAGCGTCTGGTATTCAAATATGGCCTGCAGGGTTCCCTGGCTTATTTCCGGCTGGTAAGGAGTGTAGGAAGTGTAAAACTCGGACCTCAGCAGCAGCTGGTCCACAACCTGGGGCACGTAGTGATCGTAAGCTCCGGCGCCCAGGAAGCACGAATAATCATCCAGGTTAAAGTTTTCGGAGGCAATTTCCGCCACATGGCGGCGAAGTTCAAGCTCGGCCAGGGGGCGGGGCAGGCCGAGGGGCCTGTTCAGCCTTACACCGGCAGGCACGTCGCCGAACAATTCCTCAAGGCTGCCGGCACCGATGGCCTTTAACATCTCCCGCCGGTCTTGGTCCGTATTCAATATGTACCTCATTTTTTTCACCTCTTTTAGGGATGAAACACCTTAAAACCACAGAGTGCTCAGAGTGTAAGAATTACATAAGCAATATGCAATGGTATCCCTTTAAAACTGGTTCAGCAAATGATAATTAACCATGAAAATCAGTGCCACATCTCTTCAATCCAGCGCAGTGCAGCTTGTAAAGTGTCTATTCATTCCGGTTTATTCCTTGTCTTTCTCTGTGCCCTCTGTGGCTAAAAATCATTTGCCTTCCCCGTCAAGCAGTTCCCTGTAACCTTCGGCGGAAAGAAGGCCGTCAAGGTCGGCGGGGTCTTTCAATTCAATTTCAACCAGCCAGCCCTTTCCGTAAGGGTCTTCGTTCACCAGTCCCGGGGAGTCCAGCAGTTCTTCATTTACCGCCGCAACCCTGCCTGAAACCGGCGCATAATAGTCCGACGCGGCCTTGACAGACTCCAGTACTCCGAGAGATTCACCGGCGGCCACCCCGGTCCCCACCTCCGGCAGCTCTATAAAAACAATGCTTCCCAGGGCGTCCTGGGCATGATGGGTAATTCCCACCCTGCCGATTTTGCCCTCCACTTTTACCCACTCATGATCACTGCTGTAGAAAAGTCCTTCCAGTATCATACTAATTCCCCCTTTTTCTTTTATAAAACGGCAGGGGCACCACCCTTGCCCTGCATTCCCTTCCTCTTATCAACACAGACACGCGGTCGCCCTCTTTGATCCCTGAAGGCAGGTAGGCCATGGCCAGGTTGGCGTCCAGTGTCGGAGAGTACGTTCCCGAGGTGACCCACCCTGATGGGATCCCCCCTATTGCCACCTGGTATCCCGCCCTCGGTATCCCCCTGTCTTCCATGGACAGGCCTTCCAGCCTGCGGGTCAGGCCCTCCCGGGATTGTTTCAAGAGCGCCTCCCGGCCCGCGAAATCACCCTTTTCCAGCTTTACAAAGCGGCCCAGGCCGGCTTCCAGAGGAGTTATGCTGTCGCTAAGCTCGTGCCCGTACAGAGGCAGCGAGGCCTCAAACCTCAAAGTATCCCTGGCTCCGAGGCCTGCCGGCACAATGCCGCGCGGCCTCCCCGATTCCATCAGCGCCTGCCAGACCCTGACCGCATCCCCGGCGGAGAGGCACAGCTCAAAGCCGTCTTCCCCGGTATACCCCGTCCTGGAGACAAGGCACCGTACTCCGGCCACCTCTCCCTCCACAAAGCGGTAATAACGGATGGAGTCCGGGTCAAATCCCGCCAGAGGCTTCAGAACGTCCACCGACCCCGGCCCCTGAAGGGCCAGCAGGGCTGTTTCCCCGGATTTATCCGCTATCTGAACATTTCCTCGGACGCGCCCCTTTATCCATTCCAGGTCCTTTTGCGTGTTGGAGGCGTTGACCACCAGCATGTAATTTCCGGACGACAGGCGGTAGACCAGTATGTCGTCCACCACTCCTCCACCCTCGTGGCACAACAGGCCGTATATAATCCCGCCGTCTTCCATCACCGACACATCGTTGGTGATCAGGCTTTGTAAGAAGCTTTCGGCCTCAGGTCCCCGGACCTCTATTTCACCCATGTGCGAGACGTCAAAAAGCCCCGCCCTCTCCCGCACAGCCCGGTGCTCCTCAAGAATATCACTGTACTGGACCGGCATGGCCCAGCCTCCGAATTCTATGATTTTGGCCCCGGCAGCCGCGTGAACATCGTACAGCGGAGTCTTCCTCAGGTTTTCTGCCACTTCGTCACCCCCTAAACTTTTATTATTGGTTTTATGTCTTTTTAACTACCCTTAATAATTTCCACCCCGCCGCCAAAGTATCAGGAATCACCAGCCCTCCGGATTTAAAAATCAGGCCGGCAAACTTCGCGGGAAAAAAACAAAAAGACAGCGAAGCTTGGTGGCTTCTCTGTCTTTATTACCTGAGAGATTTTCCGGTGACCCGGTTTTTACCCCTTTGGTGCCTCCCTGGGAGGACTCTCCAGAGTTCCATCAACCGGCAGTCTGTTTGCCTGAGAGTTTCCCCGCAGCACACCACCTCTGCAGGTTACTCCTTCGGCGCCCTTTTTAAAGGGACTCTTCCGCCGGCATCATACGGAAAAAATATTCAGTTAAGGAGATTGTAACAAAACTGACTGAAAAAGGCTACCCGTTCAGTAAAATATTTTTAATATTCACACCCTGCTTTTTGCAGCCGGCTGTTTTTTGTGGACCGCCCTCCTTAATACCGCCTGCCCTGTGATCACCAGCAGCAAAATATAAGCTGCGGCCCCACCTGCCAGCCCTGCCAGCGAGGCCATATACTGTTGAGGAGTTGCTGCTGCAATCACTATCCCGGCCGCCAGGGCCGCCACCGCCTGGATGTTCAAAGGCGCGGCAGTTTTCTTTCCGGTAATTATGAAAAAATCCGTCAATACAACACCTAAGAGGGGGGAGAAAACATATGCCAGCAGCATAAGCCATGATTGGAGGTAGTCGGTTATGCCGGCCGCCGCCATTACGGTGCCGGCCACCCCGCACAACAGAGTGTTCTTCCAGCGGGTCAGCCCCGGCATGATATTTGTCAGCGCAAGGCCTGAGGAATACAGCAAATTGTCGTTTGTGGTCCAGTTTGCCAAAACAACAAATATTAGCGCCGGGATGCCCATGCCAAGGGCCATCACGGCGGACAGAGGATTCCAGTCCCCGGTGGCCGCGACTGAAAGCATTCCAATCAGCCCAAGCAGGAAAGAAACCAAAAATGCCCCCGCCATGGTGCCAATCCAGTTATCGCGGTTGCTGCGGGCATACCTGGAAAAATCCGAGGCGGCAAAGGCCCCCGCAAGGAACCCGCCTATGATCAGGTCCACCCCCCCGGCATAACTGAGCCCCCCGCCGGGCCGGTACCCCAGCAACTCCGGCATCGCCGCCGTGGACATTATTTTATATATCATCCACAGGCAAATAGTACTCAAAAGGGGTACCGTAATCCAGCTCAGCCGGCGTATCTTTTGATACCCCAGTACTGCCGTGGAGGCGTTTAAAAGCCCCACCAGAATTACCACAAGCACCGGCGAGGAAAATCCGGTGGCCGTTTTGATAACGTCATTTATAAAGGCGCCGGTCATGGCTGTCATCACGGCGTACCAGCCAAGTGTCGAGGCCAGAAGGGCGAAGGTGGGAATCCAATGCCCCAGGGGGTAACCAAAAACATGCCGGCCGTAAACCACTGCAGGGTATCCTGTCCGGGTCCCGTAATACCCCCCCAGCACGATCAGCACACCGACCAGCAGGTTTCCCAGAAAGTTTATTTCCACCGCATCGGCCCAGGAAAAAGCCGGGACAAGCAGTGCGCCTGTAATAAAGGAAGGGAGGCAAAAGCTCACACCGGCCCAGATCACAAACAGATCGGCCCCGGAAGCCTTCCTTTCCGGCCCTGGTACGGAATCCAGTCCCCGAGTTTCAATTTTCATTTTTTATACATCCACTCCCGTTAACATCAGTGTAAATAACAAAAGGCGAAAAGGAAAGTGTTTTTTCTGCTGAAAATGATAATAAACAGCAATATCTCCTGACCTGTAACAGGAAAGTATGGGGCAGGTGTGGAGCAGTTGTCGTGTTTTTCACCTTTTACATGAAAAACAACCCTATAGGGTAGTTGTTGACCGCTTACCAATAATGTTAATATCGAATTGTGAATTCAAATCATAGAGTCTTTTTATATGGAGCAGTTAAATGTTTGATGAGAGAAGTTTTAAAATTTACGACAGCATGATCAAAAGTATCTACCGGGACCCCGACCCCGTGGGTTTTCGCCCTTTGGTGATCAATCACCTGTCCCGTCTGGTCCCCTTCGACAGCGCAGCTTTTTTTCTGGTAAACCCTGAATCAAACAGCTTCGACGAACCATACCTGGTAGGCCTGGATAAAGCGGACTTCGATCAATATAAAGAGTACTATGAAGGTAAGGATATTTATAAAACCGCTGTTTTTTCGGAAAAAGGTATTCCTCCTGTGGACCGCAGCTCGGACTACATGGACTACACACAGTGGGATAAAAACGAGCACCGGTCGGATTTTCTCCTGCGGCAGGGCATATACCACATAGCCTGCTTACAGGTGATTTACGGCAATCAACTGGTAGGCGAGATTTCACTTCACCGGGGCAGGAAGTCCCCCGATTTCAGCGATAAGGAAATGGATATTCTCAAACTGCTTCACGATCACGTGAACATCGGTTTCAAAACCTCATTTATTTACAGCAACCTCAGGGGCGGCCTGGGGATAAGCATTCTTGACGCCGGATACAGGCTGGTTGACGCCAACCGTTCCGCACTGAACATACTGGACATGGATCTGGCCGGAAGGCAGAAGGTATACGGATACCTGAAAAGCATATGTCACGAACTCAAAAGGAGCCCCAAAAACGAGTTGGTGGAAAACGGGTATTTCAAGAGAGTATCTTTACCTCTTGAGGACGGCGTAAGGTTCTGTAATGTAATACTTCTGGACGGTAAATCCGGCAATGATCCGGAGTTCCTTGCGGTTTTCGAAAAGGAGGCAAATCCCGTCAACCCCGGGGATTCCGCCCGGACTTCAGTGTTCTTTGGCAAGCCCGGGACAGGCAGTGAGTCTTTTGGTCCGACGGGCATACAAATAAGGCTCTTGGGAAACACGGATGTGTCGATAAACGGAAAGTCTGTGCCGGAAAAGGCCTGGCAGACACGGAAGGCAAAGGCCCTGTTCAAATACCTCGTACTGCAAAAGGGGCAAAAGGTTACCCGCGATCACTTGATGGAGCTTTTCTGGCCGGAGGCCGGCCCGGAGGCTGCCGCCGCCTCGCTGCGGGTTACTCTGAGCAGGATGAGGCGGGCGCTATCATCCGCCGGCCGGGAAACCGGAAACAAGACACCTTTTTTCGGGGAAGGGCGCGGCATGATATGGTTTAATCCCGGGACAGACTACACCCTGGATACCGAGGACTTTGAAAAAAAATCCGCTGCGGGGTTTTCGGAATTAAGGCGCGGAAATCTTGACGCCGCCAGAAAGAATTTAGAACAGGCACTGGAATTATACAGGGGCGACTTGCTGGAAGAAGATCTGTACGAGGACTGGCCGGCAGCCGAACGTGAAAGGCTGAAGCTGATGCTTCTGGACGCGCTGGTCCAACTTGCCGGCTTGTACCGGAGCAGCCCGGGGGGCGGAAACCTCGGCCGGGCCAGGGATATACTGCTGCGCGCTCTTCAGGTTAACCCATACCGTGAAGAAACATACCTTGCATTGATGGAAGTGCTGGTTTCGACTGGACAGACCGGTGAGGCATTACTTCTTTTCGAAAAATGCAGAAAAATGCTGCTGAGGGAGTTCGGAGTGCGACCCGGCAAGGCTATTCTGAGACTGGTCGAAGAAATCAGATCCGGCGCCGATAAGAAATAAATAACTAAAAGCAAAATTTGGTCTAAATAAGTAATTTCCTGTTACGTTCTTGTAACGCTATTCTGTTAAATTGCTGCCTATCGGCAGCTTTTTTTTTGAAAGGGGGATGGCTCGTTTTAAAAAAGGAAGAAACTTCTGTTTCCCTGTTAATCCGGATGTGGCGCAGAGAAGAAAATGGCCGGAATATTTGGCATGGCGAGGTACAGCATGTAACAACGGGTTTCACCAGTCGCTTTGGAAGCCTGCAGCAGCTTTATAAAACCATTGAGAAACTGTTGCCCGATGAGAGGAGGTTCAGGTAGTTTTTTCGTTGTTATCCCGTGACAAGCCGTATACAACCCGGTAAAAGCCGAAGCCATACAAATCTTAAGGAAGGTGTGCGAAATACTATGAGGAGCGTTAAATGGAAGTTTTTAATTTCTTGCGTGATGCTGTTGATAGCCTTGTCTCCGGCGGGATCGGCATTTGCCCGGCCCACGGACATTGCGGGGCACTGGGCCGTCGGGCAAATCGGCGACTGGATAAACAAGGGCCTGGCCAGCGGGTACCCTGACGGTACCTTCAGGCCTGACAACACTATCTCCAGGGCCGAGTTCGTAACCATGGCCAACAGTGCCTTTGGATTCAACCAGACCGGTCAGGTCAATTTTACCGATGTTGATTCAACCAAATGGTTTGCTGGTGAAGTTTCAAAGGCCAGGGCGGCCGGTTATATATCCGGCTACGAAGACGGCACCTTCAGGCCCGAAAATCAGATCAGCCGGCAGGAGGCCGCTTCAATGCTGGCCGGAATACTGAAATCAGTCACCTCTGAAAACACGGGGGCACTGTCGGCTTTTAAGGACGCCGGCAGCATACCCCAGTGGAGCAGGGGTTCGGTGGCTGCGGTTGTGGCCAGGGGCTTCATGAGCGGCTACCCCGACCAGACTTACCGGCCAGATAAACCCATCACCCGCGCTGAGGCCCTGTCCACACTGGACCGGGCCCTTCAGAAGGCCAGGGATGTGACCTACGGCAAGGCAGGCACATACGGGCCGGCCACAGGTGTGAAAACCATTGACGGCAATGCAACGGTCAGCGCTGCCGGAGTCAGTCTTCAAAACCTCGTAATAACGGGGGATTTGCTGCTGGCGCAGAGCATCGGTGAAGGGGACGTCAGGCTGAAGAACGTTACAGTAAAGGGCAATACCATAATCAAGGGCGGCGGAAGCCACAGCGTTGTGCTTGAAGACTGCACCCTGCCCAATATCACCGTGGACAAAGACGGTGTAAGGGTTGTGGCCTCCGGGAACACCAGGGTGAATATCGTGCGGCTTGAGTCCGGCGCCACACTGGTGGAGGTTACCGCTACCGGAAACGGCTTTGAAAATGTGACAGTTTCACAGGTCATACCGGCGGAAGCAAAGGTAACCCTTGAAGGAAACTTTGATCAGGTTGAAGTGGCCGCAAATAAAGTAAATATTGAGGTTGCCGCGGGCAAGGTTGATAAGTTAACCGTTGCCGAAAACGCCACCGAAACCAATGTCAGTGTGGCTAAAGAAGCCACGGTGGAGAGCGCCACCCTCAACTCGGCCGCCACCATTTCCGGGGAAGGAAAGGTCAAGGAGGCCACGGTCAACGCCACCGGGGCCAAGATCATCCAGACCCCGGAAAAAGTCACCGTCGCTCCAAGCGTGACAACCAGCGTCGGCGGAAAGGAGACAACCAACACTTCTAATTCATCTGTCACCACCAGCAACAGCACCGGTTCCAACACCGGCGGCGGTAGTGGTGGGGGCGGAAGCGGAGGTGGCGGAAGCAGCAGAGGAAGTGATACAACTGCACCGGCATTTGCAAGCACTTATCCCAAAACTGCCAACGTGACTACCACTGGCTTTGACCTGCTGGTTCAAACCAATGAAAACGGAAATGCGTATTTCGTAGTGCTTTCCAATAATGCGCCGCCCCCAACTGCGGCCCAGGTGAAGGCCGGACAGGACTCAGCCGGTACCGCCCTGGCAAACAGCCTCAAGGGAACCATAAACCTGACGGCCAACACACAGGCAAGCTCAACCATAAGTGGGCTCTCCGCATCCACCGGCTACGACATTTGCGTGGTTGCTGAAGATTACGTACCAAACGTGCAGGCAGGCGTGGTGAAAGTCGATGTCACCACCACCGCCCAGGATTTGACCCCCCCAAGCTATGTGAGCGCGGAATTAAGCAACGGCAACAAAAAGGCAACCCTTACCTTCTCCGAATACATTGTAAACAACACGGCGGACGCTGCTCTGAAAGATGCCGTAACCCTGGCAGCCGACGGGATTAACTATGCTGCCCTGACGGCAGGGGACAGTGTTTCCATCACCAGCGGACAGCTGGTTATCACCTTTGAAAATCCTTTGGTGTCGGCTTCCAACAGAATCAGGGTTAACGCCGACACCCTCAGAGACGCGGCGGGTAATGTGAAGTCCGACATCACCGTGACTGGGGCCATCGACGCCAGTTACGAGCCTGACGATACATTTGCGCAGGCTACCCTCATCAGTACCGACGGCACCGCACAAAGACACAGGATCGACCCCGCAACAGATCAGGACTGGATCAAATTCATCGCTCAGGCGGGCCAGTCATACAGGATACGCACATCTAACCTTTTTCCGCCCGAAATTAATAATGCCGTCACTGACATGAACACCTGGATTTATCTTTACGACACCGACGGCACCACTAAATTGAAAGATAACGACGATTCAGACATTGATCTTGGTGAGAGCGCGCCATTATGGTCGCTCATCGACTGGACGGCCCCGGCAACAGGTAACCTCACTGAGCGCCACCCTGAATTCCGCCGATCCCGATACTATCACGGTCAGCGCCGCAAAATCGGCCTCAGGGAACGTAAGTACAAGTATAATGA
>JBMOPB010000105.1:17555-30506 GCA_049325055.1 Bacillota bacterium | reverse complement strand
AGGTTCAGCGCCCCGGTGGCATTTATGGTAAAAATTATTCTCTCGTAATGAACGGGATCTATATTAAAAAGCCCCGCCAGTTTTTTTCTGACCTCATCCACCATCTCTCCGGCCTTCACCGACATTTTGTGCCCGGCCCTGCCCGGATTGGCCCCCAGATCATTTATTGACCTGCTTATGGCCTCTATTACGCCGGGAGGTTTGGGCCAGGCGGTGGCGGCATTGTCAAAATAAATCAATTTTTACTCATCCTTTCTTTCCCATGATAACTTAAATATTGATCATTGATCTCTAAAATATACGCACTGTCCTTTTATAACCGGATTTACAACAATAGAATTATTGCCATAATATGGAACAATAAAAATTCTTTTTCCATATTATGCTATTATATCGGCGCAGTGCACCGCCGGTTAAAAAATATAATTAGGGAGGGTTGTATATGATGGCGGACATGGAAAATGCTGAAGTGGGAGTAAATTCCTTCCCCTTCAACGTCGTCGGTATGCTGTTAGGGGCTATCCTTGCGGGTATTGGTCTTTTCCTGATCGGTGCCGGCACCTCCGGGGCGGTAACAAGAATCGTCGGGTTTATAATTTTCCTCATCGGTGTAACCATTTTCGCTCTTTAAAACTATGCACTGTCCCGGCCAAAGGGCACCCGGCTTTTCCCGGGGGCCCTTTTCACCGCATTATAAAAAGGGCCCCCGTTTAAGGAGGCCCTTTTGATTTCAAGTCGTTATCATTCTATTTTTCGGCTTCCGCTGCGGCCTTGGCCTTCTTGACGACATCATCGGCCAGTCTGCCCGGAACCTCCTCGTATCCCAGAAACTCCATCTTGAAGGAGCCGCGTCCCTGTGTCATAGATCTCAGGTCAATGGCGTATCTGTACATCTCGGCCAGGGGAACCTGGGCCTTGACTTTGGTTTGCTTGCCGCCCGGCTCCATCCCGAGAATCCGGCCCCTCTTGGTATTGAAATCACTAATGATGTCACCCATGAAGTTTTCAGGAACGGTAACCTCCACGTTCATTATAGGCTCCAGGAGAACCGGCTTGGCCTGCTGGGCGCCCTTCTTGAAGGCCAGGGAGGCCGCTATCTTGAATGCCAGTTCCGAAGAGTCAACCGGGTGGTACGACCCGTCAACCAGCACTGCCTTAACCCCGGTTACAGGATAGCCGGCCAGTATGCCGTCCACCATAGCCTCACGGACACCCTTTTCAACGGCGGGGAAGTAGTTTCTGGGAACAGCTCCGCCGAAAATCTCCTCGGCGAACTGGAATTCACCGTCCCCCAGGGGCTCGAGCCTGAGCCACACATGGCCGTACTGGCCATGTCCGCCGGTCTGCTTCTTGTGCTTGCCTTCCACCTTGACTTCGGACCGGATTGTTTCCCTGTAAGGCACTTTTACGTCGTCGGTGATAATATCAACGCCGTAACGGCGCTTGAGGCGCTCCATGACGATGTCCAGGTGCATTTCTCCCATTCCAGTGACAAGGGTCTGCTTTGTTTCCACGTTTTTCTGCACCCTCAGGGTCTTGTCCTCTTCCAGAATTTTGCCTATGGCGCTGCTGAGTTTATCCTCGTCTCCCTTGCTCTTTGGAATAATGGCCACCGACAGGGTGGGCTCGGGGAAATCTATACCCTCAAGAATTACCTGGTTGTCTTTTTCGCAAAGGGTGTCGCCTGTATCTGTGTCCTGCAGCTTGACCAGAACGGCCAGGTCTCCGGCCAGAACCTCCTGGGTCTGGGCGGTTGTTTTACCCCTTGTAAACAATATTTGGCCTATTTTTTCAGCTTTTTCCTTGTTGGCGTTAAATATCGCCATGTCGCCCCTAAGTTTGCCGCTGTAGACCCTTATAAAGTTCATCTTGCCCACATAGGGGTCTGCCAGGGTCTTGAACACCAGAGCGGAGAAGGGTTTACCCTCTTCCACCGAGGGGGCAGGCAGGTACCCTACCATGAAATCCATCAGGTTTTTAACAGCCATATTCTTTGTGGCCGATCCGCAAAGCACGGGTACCACCTTGCCGGCCTTCACTCCCGCGGCAAGCCCGGCTTTGACTTCCTCAGGAGTCAGATCTTCGCCCTCCAGGTACTTCATCATCAACTCGTCATCGCCCTCAACTGCGGCTTCCACGAGTTTTTCCCTGTTTTCCGCCAAAGCGTCGGCCATGTCGTCAGGGATTGGTATCTCCTGAACCTTACCGTCCTTGAAGCTGTATGCTTTTTGTTCCAGCAGGTCCACCACGCCGGTGAAATCCAGGGCCTGGCCTATGGGAAGCTGTACCGGGGCAAAATTGGCCCCGAAAGATTCTTTCAGTTCGTCCAGCACCTTGTAGAAGTTGGCGTTTTCACGGTCCATTTTGTTTATGAAAACCATGCGGGACATGGCTTTATCGTCGGCAAAATCCCAGATAATCTCGGTCTGAACCTCAACCCCGTCCACTGCGGACACCACAAACAGGGCGCTGTCGGCAACCCTCATGGCGCCCTTGACATCTCCGATAAAATCCGAATAACCGGGGGTATCCAGGAGATTAAGCTTGGAGTTGTTCCACTCGCAGGGAACCAGACTGGTGTGTATGGTTATCTGGCGACTTGTTTCCTCGGGATGATAATCGGCGGTGGTGGTGCCGTCCTCCACCCTTCCCAGCCTGTTGACGGCTCCCGTATTGAACAACACGGCTTCAACCAGAGAGGTTTTTCCCGCTCCACCATGCGCCACCACAGCTATATTACGAATCTTATCGCTCGGATAACTTTTCAAGCCCCTTGCCTCCTTTGTAAATAATGTTACCTGTGTAAAGTATTTCTATACCCGGATAAGGAAAACATAAAAAACAGCCCCTTTAAGAGCCGATTCACCGCTAAGACTTAAATACGGAAAAATACGGCAATATCACACAACCGAATACTATATATTCCACATTGACAACTTAATATCCTTTTTGTTTTCGTATTTTTTAATCTTTTGATATTGATGGTTTTACCTGGAAAAATAACATAGAAATCCCCCTGTGGACATACATATAGCACAGGGGTGAGAGCATGTCCGGCCAGTCCTTCATATACGGAGCCGCCATTCTGGTGGCGGCCAGCATTTTCAACAGGGGCGTCGGATTTATATACCAGATACTGATGATGCGGCTGATCAAACCCGAGGGTGTGGGGCTTTTCAGCATGATTTTTCCTGTCTATGTTATGGTTCTGGTAATCGCATCCATGGGAATACCTGTGGCCATATCAAAGCTGGTGGCCGAGGAAGTGGCTGTGGACAACCTTCCCGGGGCATACCGTATTTTTAAGATCTCCCTTTCCCTTATCTGCGCCAGTGCACTTTTTTTTACCCTTCTTCTTTTCTTTGGCTCACCCCTTTTAGTCAAATACCTTTTTCCCAACCCAAAAGTGTATTTCTGCTTCGTCACCCTTATTCCCGGCGTGTTGATAGTGTCGGCGTGCTCGGCCTTCAGGGGGTTTTTCCAGGGGCTGCAGAGAATGTCTCCCACAGCCGTTACCCAGGCCGCCGAACAACTGGTCAGGGTAACCGCAGGCCTGTGCATAGCCTGGTTGATGCTGCCACGGGGGGTCGAATACGCTTCTGTGGGCATATCTCTGGGGGTGGTGTGCGGAGAGTTGGTTGGATTCCTTTTCATGGTCTATATTTATATTACCAGGCGTCCCCGTTTTGTTCCCCTCCCCCGGCCACAGGAAACATTTCCTCTGCCGCTGGGAAGAATTTATAACCTGGGCATTCCCGTAACCCTTACCCGTTTCGTATCCACCGCACTGATGTCCCTCGACGCGCTGCTGATTCCCAGAAGACTGCAGATGGCGGGGATGTCTCTTAGTGAAGCCACTGCAACTTACGGTCAGTTTGTCGGTATTGCAGAGGCTATCTTCTTCACCCCCGGCGTGGTCACCATCGCCCTGGCCACAGCCCTTATCCCTGCTGTAAGCGACGCCATGGCCCAGGGAAAACCCCAACTGGTCCACAGCCGCATCGAAGAGGCCGTACGCATAACCATATTGCTGGGGTCACCGGTTGCAGCGGTTTTTTTCGTTTTGCCCCATGAACTGTGCCAGGTCCTCTTTGGTTACAGGGAGGCCGGAGACGCCCTGTTTGTCCTGGCGCTGACCGGGCCTTTTCTTTACCTGCAGCAGACCACCACCGGCATACTGCAGGGCCTTGGAAGGGCGGGAATACCCTTTAAAAACCTGTTGAAGGCTTCTTTCATTAAAATTATAGGCATTTACTACCTTACTTCCATACCGGGTTTCGGTATACTTGGGACCGCCCTTTCAATGGGAAGCACCTATATTATTATGTCCCTATTGAATTACAGAGAACTGAAAAGGTTGACCGGCATTAAGATTAACCCGGCTACCTGTGTTGTTAAGCCGGCAATGGCATCAATGGCGGCAGCCCTGGTGATGCTGCAGATGAAAAGTTTTATTTCGCCCGCGCACACGGGATTGCCGGAACTCATCCTTTACCTTCTGGGGGGAGCCATCTCTTACCTTATGGTTCTGTACGTTGTCGGCGGAATAAGTGAGGCCGATGTAAAAAAGATAAAGCTTATTATCAAAAGATGAAAGTGATTCAAATGTCTTTTATAATTCCCCAGTTTTTTATTCTTTCAAGCTCGCACTGGTTGGTGAGATCTATCTGCACAGGAGTTACTGTAATATATCCAAGCCGGCTGGAACCTATATCGGTATCCTCGCAGTTGTCCTCCAGTTCCTGAACCTCTCCGGCCATCCAGTAATAGACCCTCCCCCGGGGGTCGGTTCTCCTGTCAAAGATATTCACATACTTCATGCTTCCCAGCCTGACAACCCTCACTCCGGCTGGTTTTCCCGGAGGCACATTTACATTTAAGAGGGTGCCCCGGGGCAGCCCTTCTTTTTTTATAACCGGTAAAAGGCTGGCTGCAAAATCGGCTGCTGCGGAAAAATCATGTTCCTTAAAACTGGCAAGGGACAGCGCCACTGCCGGAACACCGTATATCACGGCCTCCACCGCCGCAGAGACAGTTCCTGAATAAAGCACGTCGGTGCCCAGGTTCTGCCCCTGGTTTATCCCTGAAACCACAATGTCCGGCGGCTCCTTGAGCAATTCCTCCAGCGCCAGCTTGACGCAGTCGGCCGGGGTCCCGTCCACCGACCAGCCGGTGGATTTTGGAGAGGGATACTTTATTTCCTTGGCCCTTAAAGGCCTGTGCATTGTAATTCCGTGACCTATGGCGCTTCTTTCCCTGTCCGGGGCAACCACGTATATTTTTTCAATCTCGCCCATTTTCTCCAGTCTTTCCCTCAGGGCGATTATTCCGTCGGCGAATATCCCGTCGTCATTGCTGATCAGTATCCGCATGATACCTCCAAATCAAACCTCGTATATTGTTATGGTCATCATACCGCTCTGGCGGTCCTTGGTCAGTCCGAACATAATTTTTTTATCTTTAAGGCTTTTGTTAAGAAAATCCACCACCCGGTACATGTCGCCGTACGGCGGGAATGACTTGGTGGCTATTAGCTCCAATTTACCAGGATCCTTTTGATCCGCGCCTTCCTTCAAAATGATCACCCCTAACCTTTGATAAGGGCCAGGGCCTCCGCCCTGGTCACTTCATTTTTCTGGAAGGAACCCCTGACCGCTGAAGTTATTGTCTTTGAACCGGGCTTACGGACCCCCCTCAGCGTCATGCACATGTGCTCGGCCTCCAGCACCACCAGAACCCCGTGGGGCGCCAGTTTTTTCATAATAGCGTCAGCGATCTGGGACGTCAGTCTTTCCTGGAGCTGTGGTCTTTTGGCAAAGCCTTCAACAACCCTGGCCAGCTTGGAGAGGCCGGTGACGTTGCCCCTTCTGGGGATGTAGGCTACGTGCGCCTTGCCGAAAAAAGGCAGCAGGTGGTGTTCACACATGGAATAGATTGGGATATCCTTTACCAGCACCATTTCCTCATGCTCTTCCGAGAACATCTTTTGCAGATGTTGATGGGGATCTTCCCATAATCCGCAAAAGATTTCCTCATACATCCTGGCCACCCGGGCCGGGGTCTCCCTTAGCCCCTCCCTCTCCGGATCCTCTCCTATGGCCTCCAGTATCATCCGTACCGCTTTTTCTATTTTGTCCCTGTCAACCAATAGTCCTACCCCTCCCAAATTGAGAGGTGAGAGGCTAACTTCTCACCTCTCAATTCTCATTTTTACATTTGTCCCATAAATATATGTGTCTGAGGTATCAATCTCACGTCTTTTAACCTCTCCAGCGCCATTGCCTGGAAAAACAAGGCCCGTTCGGGCGACAGGGCGCATTTTCCGTTTGATGTCAGGGGCTGTATTACCAGCGTGATCCCGGCATCCTCCCTATGCAGCATTTCCAGCGCCCTGCTGTATTCCACAGCGTCGCTTTGATCATCCATGACTATTTTAACAAAAACACCTGCCTTGCGGGCAACACACAAAAACTGGCGGTGATCTTCCCACATCGGCTGGCATCCTGAAGTGCCCGGCAACTTTATATCCATTGAAACAATGTCCACAAGGTCAATTACCCTCGCCAGTTCTCCGGGCAGGGAGCCGTTTGTCTCCAGGTACGTTTTCAAGCCGGTTTTTTTCAGTTCCGGCAGCAAATACTTCAAGTATTCCGCATGCAGCAGCGGCTCCCCTCCGGTAATGCTGACCGAGTGGTGCAGTGAAACCGGGTAGTGTCCTGTGATTATTTTTACAAGTTCAACCACGGAAACGGGGTTTGGTATTTCAATAAACCTTTTTCTGCCGGGCTCAATCTCCACCCTGCAGGTGTCGCTGCTCTTGTCATGCCCAGTGTCGCAATAGCGGCATGAAAGGTTGCAGCCCGTAAACCTGATGAAGACCTGCCTCAATCCAACATAAGGCCCCTCGCCCTGAGCCGACGAAAACACTTCACTGATATTGGCTTTCAAATCTATCCGACACCTCTTACCTTACAGCAGGCCATCCTGACCGATGACATTTCCTGCGAGTATAAACTGCATATCCTTTTGCCCAAACTTGCGATGTCTCCCTCATTATACCCCATGTCAAAAAGCCCTGCAGCCCTGACCGGCGTACCCTCGGACACAATGTTCAGGGCAGCGTGTATCATAATTGAAACGGGGGAGGCGGTGGCTATGGATATTGACAGCTTGCCGTCACCCAGGTACAGGTCGTCCCCTCTTCTTACCAGGCCGGGGTTGTTGATTACATCCTTTATTATTGCTATCAACAGCCTCTGCCTCAATACTCCCTTTTCAAGGGTTTCTCCAAAATGCTCCACTATGAAATGAAGCATGTCAGGTCCGAATATACTTGATCCTCCGATTACGTCCTCAACGTCCACCATCTCTGTGAACTCAACCCGGCAGGGCCCCCGAAAGGAGACTATGCTGTCCCCCTGCAGGCCGAACTTCCTGTAGGCCCAGAGTGAGGAAAGCTGGTGTCCGGTATAGGCGGTTATTTCTTCGTGAAAATACTCATGCATCTTCATCACCTGCAGCTTTAATTGCCCTGATGTATCTTTTGCAGCTCTCACAGCGCCCGCAGATCTTTTCTCCACCGAAATAACACGGCCAGACATGCTCAAGCGGAGTGCCAAGCCTCTTCCCCAGCCTTACAATTTCAACCTTGTCAAGCATCTGGGTGTAGCTTACCACCCTGACTCCACTCATGGTGGAAAAAGACAGCGCCCGGTTACAAGCCTGCAGGTACTCCCTGCTGTTATCCGGAAATGTCCTGGCCTCCTCTGCATTAAACCCGGTTACAACCCGGCTGCATCCCAGAGATTCGGCAAATGCGGAGGCTATGTTTATAAATACTCCGTTACGGTTGGGAACCCATACCGACTTTGCTGTCCGGTCCATCTTCCCGGCATCGTCAAGGTCGGCCTCATCAGGCTCCGGCACGTCCTCTTCAGTATTGACCAGGGAAGTGAAAGTGATATCCTTTAAAAAAGGCAGCGCAATGACCCGGTGATTCAATTTATAATAACCGGCGATTTGGGCGGATGATTCCAGCTCCTTAAGGCGGGCTCTCTGTCCGTAGTCAAATGTGAGGCAGAGTTTCACCTCGCCCTCTCTCAGCGCCTGGCTTAATGAAACTGCAGAATCCAGCCCTCCGGAAAGCAATACAATACCTGACACCTATCGATCCCCCCGGTAATATGCCGACGCATCCGGCGATTCCCAAATCCTGACACCACGGAGTGTAATATCCGGTGAATTGTTTTTCAGCTGTTCCTTAACTTTACCGAAAACATAAACTGCTAGGTTCTCGGCGGTGGGGTTGGTCTTCGTCTCCCCGCCGGTAAAATAATCTATATCGTTAAGGCAGGAATGGTCAAGTTCAGTGACTATACCGTCAACCATTTCCTTAAGAACCTTAAAATCTATTAACATCCCGCAAGAATCAAGCCTTTTACCCTCAACCACAACCTCCACGGTCCAGGTATGACCGTGCAGGGATGCGCACCGGCCTTTGTAGCCCTCCAGCCTGTGCGCGGCGGCAAATCTCCTCTTTATAGAGAGTTCAAACAAATTACGTCCCCCTATTATAAAAACGGTAATTCTTTCACGTCAGAAACAAGGAGTCAGAAGCCGGAATCCAGAATGAGGACGCATACACCCTCCTGACTTTCTTCGAAAGAAGGATCCCAAAGGCATAATTGTAATGTTGGATCTGGGAGCTGCTTAAGTTATTCTGAATTCTGGCTTCTGGATTCCGACCAGCAAGTTACAGCTCAAAAGTCTAAACTATTCGCTCACCTTGTATCCCGCCTTGTCTATGGCGGCCACTATTTGGTCATGGCTTGCGGAGCCGGGATCGTATGTTACACATACCGTTCCCGCGGGCAGGTCAACATCCGCGCCGGTAACTCCGGGCAAATTTTTTAATGACTTCTCTACCGCCATTTTGCAGTGGTTGCAGGACATACCCTGTACCTTCAGCACTTCTTCGGTTATGGCCATGTCTGTACCTCCTTATTTTTATTTAGTTTCCCGTAAAGCAGCGGTAATTATATTCAAAAAAAACAGGACAAAATATAAGAAGTATACAACAATATTCTTATGGGAGGAATATCCCTGTGGCAAAAAATGCAAAATCCCCCCGTAAAAAAGAGATGCTGATCGAAAAGACCCTCAGCAGGAGAAATCAAATCGACCAGGATTTTGCCGTGGGCGACTCCTTTGTGGAGGAACCAACCGGTTCGGCCACCATGGTCAACCTTGACGGAAGGTGGGACTTCGATCGCCGGGTGAACGAATATCCCCCGGACGATGCCCGGGAATAACGCCGCAAACACTTCCCTTTGCTCATTCCGGTCAAAGACTGGAGCAGGGGCCTGCGGCACATTTCCCGCAGACGTCGCACAATCCGAGATCAGGGTACATGCGGTCGTTTTCCAGTAACATCTGGTAGCAAACTGCCTTGTTTAACGATTGTTCTGTCAGTGCGCCGGCGGGACAGGAACTGAAACAGTATCTGCAGTTGCGGGGACAGCTATAAAACGGGTCCCTGTCCTCATCAGCCACAGTGGGTTCAATTTCGAGATCGGTTACCACCGAACCAATCCTTCCGGCGCACCCCTTTTCTGTTATCAAAAGGTGGTTTTTCCCGAACCTGCCCAGCCCGCAGGCAAAGGCAACGTGTTTATGTGACCAGTAAGACACCAGCAATTCAGTGTCGAAGTTGTGGGTGGGATTTTCCCAGGCACACTTAAATCCCTCACCGGCCAGCCGCTCCCTGATGGCTTCGGCAATCCGTGACAGCAGCTGGTTGGTCAGAATATATACCTCGGCCCAAAGCCTCGAGGCGTTGCGGCCTTTCCTGTTTTCCTTCGGAATATGGTCTTTAAAGGGTAAATAGTAGGCCACCACCGAACGGGCACCGGCTAAAATTTCTTCCGGAAGCAGGTGGCCGGGATGAACAATTTTTTTTAACCGCCTCAGGCAGCGGTTGTCAGCGCTGGCGATGCCCATGAGCGGCTCCCTGTAAAAGGGCAGCCCGGAATCATCAACAACACTGACTATTTCATCATAAATCTTCTTTCCAATCTCATTTTCCATTTCGTATTCCCCTTCATCCCCCGCTAACAGGCAGGGATTTGAGATACTTGATGTATTTTTCGGGAAGGCCGAAAAAGTAGGAGCCTTTAACAATTATTTCTATATAATCCTTCGAGGGCAGCCTCTTGTCCCCCGGCACCGACTGGTAGCATTCAGCGCAGAAAAGGCCGTAGGAAGTGCGCACCGGCACCCTTACCCGCCTGTTACTGCCTGGAATTTCCTCCAGCCTGTCAAGTGTTTCCCAGTCATTTTTCCCTATGCTGTACAGCACACCCCATACATTTCCTTCTCCGCCGGAAAATTTAATGCTGGCCACCGTGCCCCGCCACTCTTCCATGTGCCGGTCGAAGGACAGATCAAAACCTTCCAGGCGGCCCTTGCAGAGAAACCGGCTTCCCGGGCAGTTACGGCTGTACATCTCCTCGGGGTCCATATCGGTTCCATAGGCGAAATACAGCATTCCTGCCGCGGACAGTTCCCACAGGTGATCCGCCACCGCCCTCTCTATTGCCTCCCTTTTTCCCGCCACGGTGAAGTACCTTATATTCTTTTCTTCATCTTTTACCTGATCATCCGGGAAGAACATTATTCTGTTCCCGTCAACCAGGCTGCTGATTGCTGCATCAAGAACCCCTTTCGGAAGCCCGGACCTCCTCAGTATGACGTCATAGGTCAACGCGTTGTCTGCATCCCTGATGATGCCAAGCACCGATGTTTTAACATCCGGCAGATCTGAATAAACCACCGGCGATTCACCCCTCCCAATCAAAGCCAGGATTTCAACCTTTTCATATCAGTGATGACAATCTGCTTTTTGTCAACCTGGACGGCCTTCTGCCTGCGTAAATCACTCAGAATCCTATTGGCTGTCTCCCTGGAGGTGCCTATCATGTTGGCCAGGTCCTGATTCGTAAGTGACATGTCAATAACTGTTCCCTTTTCTGAAGGAACGCCCTGCTCCGCAGCCAGGAAAAGCAGCGTGCTGACCATTCTTCTGGATGTGTCCATCAGGGCCAGTTCGTTGATCTGTTTTTGGGCAAGCCTTAACCGCCTGGACATTATTTTAAGAATTCCCAGGGCAATGCCGGGATTCTCAAGGGTTATACGTTCCATGTCAGTGTTTCTGATCATGCCTATTTTTGAATCTTCAACAGCCTCGGCGGTTGCCGGGTAAGATCCGCCGTCAAACAGCACCACCTCGGCGAACATCTCACCGGGATGGATAAAGTGCAGTATCTGCTCCCGGCCGTCCTCGGACTGCTTTGAAATCTTCACCCGGCCTTCCCGCAGGAAAAACACGGCCTCGCCCGGCTCCCCCTCCACGAATAGAATTCTTCCCTTCTGGTAATTCCTTTCCATTACCATACTGTCAATCTCGGCCAGCTGATGGTCATCCAAGTATGAAAACAGCGCTATCTTCCTGAGGTGTTCTATATATCCCGACAGATTAATCACCTCCTGCCCTTATATTTCAATCACTGTGTTTTCTGAGCCTGAATTCCGCCCCCATGTTCCTGGCGATTTCCCGGCATTTCTCAACGTCCACCCCCGGCCAGTCAACCACCGAGAGTATAACGGTGGGGATAACCCCTATACAGCTCCCGGCAAACTTTATGACGCCGTCATAGGCCCCGGGACCGAAGGCAGGCCGGCAGATCTCCGTATAACTTTTGCTGTCGTGGGCGTTTAGGCTTATATTTATTCTGTCAACCAGTCCCCTTAATTTTTCCGCGCTGCCGGGCCCATGAATCATGTCGGCGTGGCCGTTGGTATTTACCCTGATTATACTGCCGTATTTCTTCTTTATATAGCCCGCTGCCTCAATGACCACATCCAGCCTTGTCAGCGGCTCCCCGTATCCGCAAAATATGACTTCGCTGTACCGGCCGAGGTCGCCCAGTGAGCCGATAACCTCTTCGGCGGAGGGTTCCCTTTCAAGCCACAGGTTGTACCCAACCCCGTGCCTGGTTTTTCTTATACAAAAATCACAGTTGTTGGTGCACCTGTTGGTAATATTGAGGTATAATCTGTCACCCAAACTGTAGGTTATTATAAACTCCTTCAAAAACAATTCTCTCCAGTCTGTCCGTTTGTTTAAGTCTTTGGCGCAGTGCTGAAAACCGGTGTTTGCTCATTAAATAATACCATATTACTTTATTGGATAAATAAAAAAATATCAAGTCTGTATCAGGGGGTTATTAAACATGCAATGCCAACATAAATTATGGTATAAAATCCCTGGAGGTGATACCGTGGCTTTTAAAACGCCGTCCACCACCCACTCCTCATTCAGTTTTTCCGCAGTATTCAGAGGAATCCTGACGGCACTGGCAATAATAATTATTGGGGCCTTGTTTCTGGGCATAGTATACCATTTTACCGGCATAGCGGACTCATCAATGCCTGTTACGTCATCCATACTGCTATTCGTCGGCGTTTTCCTGGGAGGGTTCCTTTCCTCCAAGCAGTCCGGCACTAAGGGACTGTTTCACGGCCTTGGCGTGGGAATATTAGTATTTGTTCTCATCTGGCTTTTAATGGGAATATTCCTCACTGCCGGAGTGGCCTTTGTACCGTTGATACAGAAGTTTTTCATCTGTGTTGTGGCGGGGTCGCTGGGCGGAATAGTGGGAGTGGGGTTTTAGGTTAAGAAGCCAGAATCCAGAACTCAGAATGCTTAAAGCTTTCCTTTCAAGCCAACACCTTTTCGTAAATTTTGGAGATCCTGTTGATCGTGTAAACGCATCCCCGTTTGAGGGGATGCGTTTTTTAAAAAATCTATATTAGCAACCAGATTAGCAACAGGCTGGAACAACCTTCGCCTTAAGCCAATTCCTTAATGAATGATGCTTACCGGTTCGCTTA
>JBMOPB010000105.1:0-17455 GCA_049325055.1 Bacillota bacterium | reverse complement strand
TATTCTGAACTCTGGATGCTGAATTCAGAATTCCAGTCCGCCCGCCAGGGCGACTTTTTATTAGAACTCCGGCGGGAGTTCTTTTAGCTGTGTCAGGGTGAAAACCGGACCGTCAAGGCATACGAATTTGGACCCTATATTGCAGCGGCCGCATTTTCCTATGCCGCACTTCATCTTCATCTCCAGGGTGGTGATTATCTGGTCGTCCGAAAAGCCCATTTTGTTCAGGGCCTGAAGCACGAATTTGATCATTATTGGAGGACCGCATGTTATGGCGTACTTGTTTTCGGGGGACGGCTTTATTTCCTCCAGGTAGGAGGGGACGAACCCAACATGCCCCTGCCAGGCCATGTCCGCCCGGTCTATTGTGACATAGACCTCTGTGTTATCATACCCGGGCCACCTGTCCAGTATATCGTACTTAAAGCACAGATCTTCCACCGACCTGGCGCCGTATATTATTTCCACCCTGCCGAAGTCTTTCCGGTTTTCTTCCGCCAGCACGAAATCTATCAATGACCTCAGCGGCGCAAGGCCTATTCCTCCTCCCACGAAAAGAAGGTCCTTGCCCTTCATTATCTCATACGGGAAGTAGTTGCCGTACGGCCCCCGGATGCCCACCTTCGACCCCGGTCCCAGTTCGTGAAGGGCAGTGGTGAGATGCCCCACCTTTTTGACGCTGAACTCCAGCATGCCCTTCCTGGTGGGAGAGGAGGTGATGGATATGGTGGCCTCCCCTACCCCGAAAATGGAGATCTGGGCCACCTGGCCGGGTTTCTGCTTAAAACTCTCCATTACCTCCGGGTCGTCGAACACCATCTGAAATGATTTTACATCGCCGGTCTCGTCTATCACTTCTTTTATGGTGGCCACGTGGGGAAGATATGGATTCTGGCAATTACACCCGTTCCGGCTTCCCATTCCTGTACACCTCCCCCAAATCCTTTATAATCTGCCGGATGTCAATGTTCACCGGGCAAGCCTTAACGCACCTGCCGCAGCCGACGCACCCCGCCAGCCCGTACCTGTCAATATGGTATTTAAGCTTGTGCATGAAGCGGTTGCGCACCCGCTCCTTCCTGGAAGGCCTGGGGTTATGCCCGCCCGCCATAAGGGTAAAGTGCCCAAACATGCAGGAGTCCCACCCCCTGCGCCTTTCCCCTTCACTGCCTCCGGCGGAGAAATCGAATATGTCGAAGCAGTGGCAGGTGGGGCACAGGTAAGTGCATATCCCGCAGCCCAGACATTTTTCAAACAAACTATCCCAGTACTCCAGATCGAAATTATCGTCCAGTACTTCCTTTACTCCGTCCAGGTCCAGCTTTTTAACGGTATTGACATTTTGACGCTCAACAGCCGGCAGATCCTTTTCAAAAAGACCGTTTTGGGAAGCCGCCAGTTCCCTTCCCTTTTCGGTTAACAATTCCACGGAGTAACCGGACCCTGCCGGGGTCAGCATAATATCCGAACCCTCACCGTCACCAGGGCCGAATCCGAATGTGGCGCAAAAGCACCTGGGTGAAGGTCTCACACAGGCCAGCCCTATAATAGTGGAATTCTCACGCTTTTTCAGATAATAGGGGTCATTGTACGTTCCCCCAAAAACGGGGTCCAGGGACAGTATGCTCCTTAAATCACAGGGGTGAACCCCGAACAGCACCCTTTTATCCTGACCGTGCAGACTGTCCAAATCCACACCCTCTTTGCTGTAGGAGAAACTGAACATCTTTTCGGTCTGGGGAAAGAAAAATGATTTTGGGGGAACTGTGGAATTCTGGTAATCCAGTAATACCTGGGCGGCATCCGCCACAGGCCTGAACATTATAATTCCTTCTTCATCCTTCACCGGCGCCACCAGCTTGATGTTTCGGGCCAGGTGATCAAGCAATTTGCTAAGGTTGCTGCTGCTTATAAACATCTTTTCCACTGCCGGCCACCTCCTACATGAATTCCTCGGGGTCATCGGCGGAGAACTGCCCAAGAACCCTTTCTCCATCCGGTGTCAGCCCCGGTGTCGGAGCGTTGAACAGGTCTTTCAGGTCCTTTATAATCTTTCTGTTAAGCACCCTGAGAGGAATGTTCACAGGGCACACCCTTTCACATTCCCCGCAGTCCACACACCTGCCGGCAACGTGGAAAGCCCTGATAAGGTGAAAGGCGGTATTCTCAGAAAGGTTGTTGGACCTGGACACCCACCCGGTGTTAACCTGGTCGAATACACACTCCCTGCAGCTGCAGGCCGTGCACGAATTGCGGCAGGCATAACATCTGAGGCAGCGGGAAAACTGCCTGTTCCAGTACTCAGCTTTCTGATCCACTGTTAAATCTTCCAGTTTTTTTACATCAATATAGTTGTCATTCTTTACATCGTGAACATTGACGGGGTCGCCAGCCATCACATCGTAAACAACCGGGTTATGATTCTCGCACGCACCGCATTTTTCAGCACCGGCAGCGGCCATGCCGAGCAGGTGCTTTCCTGTGGCAGTCACCAGTTCATATCCCTCTCCGGTAATTACCGTTTCCCGTATTTCCTCCCCGGGATCGATTATCTCTTCAACCTTGGAGGGGTCCAGTACGCCACGGCAGGGCAGGCCGATCAAGTACACCTTATCCCTTTCTATCTGCCTGTCCTGCAGGAGCCTGTTAACCGCCCTGGAGTCGCATCCCTTCACGCAGACGGCCACTTTTCCCTCTTTATTCCTGTGGTCCAGCAGGTACTTGACCAGGTTATTGCCGCACAGCGGGTTGTAAACCAGGTTTTCCGCGTCGTTGGGCTTTCTTATGAAAACCGGGGTGGTCCGTACGGCTTCAGTGCCCCGGCCATATCCGATAACCAGTTGAACCTGTCCGCTTTCCAGCAGTCCCCGGGCAATCTCCCGCAGCCCCTTCTCTATCTCCCTGTTCACTGTTCATCCCTCATTTTTCTGTTGGGACCCAGCTCCCTTATTTGTTCGGTAACTTTCCGGGCAGTTTCGGCGAATTTGGCCCCCTCGGACCCGCTGATCCACCGCGCCTGGAGCCTTCCCGGCTCAAAACCCACGAATTCCAGGAGCCGCTTGAAAATCTGAAACCGTCTCCTGGTGTAGTAATTGCCACTACCATAGTGGCAGTCGCCGGGATGTCACCCGCTGACCAGAACAGCGTCAGCACCCCTCTGAAAAGCCCTGAGTATGAACTGGGGATTCACCCGGCTGGAGCAGGGCACCCGTAATATCCTTATATTGGGGGGATAGCTCATCCGGCTCACGCCTGCCAGGTCGGCCCCGGCGTAGCTGCACCAGTTGCAGCAGAACCCAATTATTTTGGGCTCCCAGTTGTCCGTTACAGACATATGGCATCCACCTCCGCCAGAAGTTGTTCATTGGTAAATCCTTTAAGATTTATAGCGCCCGGCAGGCAGGCAACGGTACAGTTTCCGCAGCCCTGGCAGAGACCCATGTTTACTGAGGCCACGGTGCGCTCAACCGTTTTTCCGCCCACCCTTTCGGTAATGGTTTTTTCCTCGATGGCTTTATACGGGCATACAGCCTTGCAGGCAAGGCATCCCGAACAGATTGACTCGTTGACCTGGGAAACCATGGGGTCTGTTGCCAGCTCACTCCTGGAAAGCAGCGCACAAACCTTTGCCGCCGCCCCGCTGGCCTGGGCCACCGTGTCCGGGATGTCTTTGGGCCCCTGGCAGGCCCCGGCCAGATACACTCCCGCCGTATTGGTTTCCATAGGCCTCAGCTTGGGGTGGGCCTCCTGGAAGAAGCCGTCCTTGTCGGTGGAAAACCCAACCTTCTGGGCGATTTTATCGGAACCGGCAGACGGTGTCATCGCTGTGGCCAGAACCACCAGGTCGGCCTCTACCTCCACCGGCCTTCCCAGCAGTGTGTCGGCACCCCTTACAATAAGCTTGTTTCCGGATCGGTAAATTTTAGATACACGGCCCCTGATGTAATTGGCCCCCTCGTGCAGGGTCCTCAGGTAGAATTCCTCGTAGGCCTTCCCGGGTGTACGCACGTCCATGTAGAAAATATACGCCCTTGATCCCGGTATCTTTTCAAGCACCTGGTGGGCGTGCTTGGCGGTGTACATGCAGCATGTCCGGGAGCAGTATTCCTTGCCCTTGGTTATATCCCTGGAACCGACGCATTTGATAAAAACAACGTCCCTGGGCTCGGTTCCGTCCGACGGCTTTATTATTCTACCACCGGTGGGCCCCGAGGCGTTGTTCATCCGTTCAAAATGTAGCCCGGTAATCACGTCCGGAAACCTTCCGTATCCGTATTCCCCGTATGCCTCTTCCCACGGATACAAGTCGTAGCCGGTGGCCATAACGACGGCCCCGACCCTCACTTTGGTTATCTCGTCCTGCTGTTCGTAATCCACCGCCCCCACCGGACATACCTTTTTGCATACCCCGCATTTACCGCTGGTAAACCACCTGCAGTTTGCCCGGTCAATAAGGGGCTTGCTGGGCACCGCCTGGGGGAAGGAAACATATATTGCCTTGCGTTTGCCAAGTCCGAGGTTATACTCGCTTTCCACCTTGGCGGGGCATTTCTCCCAGCAGGTGCCGCAGCCCGTGCACCTGGAATGGTCCACGTAGCGGGCCTTTTGCCTGATGGTAACCTCAAAATTGCCTATATAGCCGCTGACTTCCTCAACCTCGCTGTAGGTCATCAGCTTAATGTTAGGGTGCTGCACCGCAGCAACCATCTTCGGCGTGCTTATTCAGGCGCTGCAGTCAAGGGTGGGGAAAGTTTTGTCCAGCATGGCCATCTTGCCTCCGATGGTGCCCTCCCTTTCCACCAGCACAACCTCGTAGCCTGCGTCGGCCACATCCAGGGCTGTCTGCATGCCGGCAATTCCGCCCCCTATAACCAAAAGCCTTTTCTTGACAGATATTGAAGACTCGTAAAGAGGCTCAACCCTGCCGGCCTTGGCCACAGCCCTCCTGATCAGGTCAATGGCCTTAAGGGTTGCTTTTTCCTTGTCATTCTGGTGAACCCAGGAGCAGTGCTCCCTGATGTTGGCAATCTCAAGCATGTAAGGGTTCAGCCCGGCCCTCTGGATGGCCTTTCTGAATGTGGACTCGTGCAGCCTGGGCGAGCAGGCTGCCACCACAACCCTGTCAAGGTTGTATTCTTTTATTGAGTTGATTATTTTTTCCTGCCCCGGGTCGGAACACATGTATTTGTAGTCTGTGGCGTATGTTACCCCGGGAATTTTTGAAACTTCCTCCACCGCCCGGGGCACGTCCACAACTCCGCCGATATTGGACCCGCACCAGCAAATAAAAACTCCCAGCCTCTTCATAAAAGTCACTCTCCCCGAAAAAATCCTTAAATCCGGCCTTGTCTATTCTGTCTACTTCAAATTGCCTTAAGGAGCGTTGATGTATCAACAAAATGAGTGTTGAGATTCAGGCTCCTTTCGTCTATGCCAAGGGCAAGGCCCATCAGTTGAGAGAAATAGAACACCGGAAGGTTGAACGATGTGCCAAGAGTACGGTTTATCCTGGCCTGCCTTATGTCAAGGTTGAAGTGGCACAGCGGGCAGGCGGTGACAATACAATTGGCCCCTGACTCCACAGCGGACTTAATAATGTTGTGCGTAAGCCTGATAACAATGTCCTGGTTGCTGACCGCCAGCGAGGCCCCGCAGCACTCGGTTTTGAAATCCCAGTCAACAGTTTCGGCCTTTACCGCCTGCAGAATCCGGTCTATTTTCACCGGGTTTTCATCATCATCCACCTTTACCGAGGCCGGCCTTACCATCAGGCAGCCGTAATAGGCCGCCGCCTTAACACCGGAAAGGCTTTTTACCACCCTATCCGAAATGGCCTCCAGCCCATAATCAATGAAAACGTCAAGTATGCTTTTCACCTTGATTTTGCCGTTGAATGGGCGCCCAATTATACTGTTTACCTTTTCCCGGAGAAGGGGGTCCATGTTCATTTCGTGGCAGCCGTGGGCCAGCCTCTGGTAACAGGCGGCGCAGGGCGCGGTTACATCAAGCCCGGTTTCTTCGGCCAGAGCCAGGTTTCTTGCCGCCAGCGCCACTGCCAGAAGGTCGTCGGTGCTGTGCCCGGCGGTGGCCCCGCAGCAGTTCCAGTCCGGAACCTCCACCAATTCAATACCAATCTTGTTACACACTATCCTGGTGGACATTTCATATTCCTTGGCGCTACCGTGATAACAGCAGCCCGGAAAATATGAATATTTCACAGACCTGTCCCCCTCTCCCTGACAACGGCTTCAAAAATATTATCTATTTCTTTCCTGTTTCTGATTTTTTCCGGCAGAAGCTTTAGCTTCCCTTTAATAAACATATGCATGCCGGTACTTGCCTCCCGGAGCAGGTGCAGACTTTTTACATTAAACCCGGCCATTGTGCCGGCCTCAAACATTCGCCCGTTACTTCTTACCGACTTTAGGAAGATCCTGTTGAAAATGGATACATCCTTTCCCCGTCCCGGAGCAGGGATCCCTTCCTTTCCTGCCATTATCCTCAAGACCTCCATCACCCTGGCCGGGTCAACACCCTCCGGGCAGCGGGCGGTGCATGTGGAACAGGTGGCGCATATCCAGATGGACTGACACCTTAAAACCTCGTCCTTGAGCCCGGCCTGTACCATTCTGATTACCCTGTTGGGCACCACATCCATGGCAAAGGACACGGGGCACCCTGCTGTGCACTTTCCGCACTGGTAACACTGGCTCAATGGTTGTCCACTCAGTTTGCCGACCAGCGTCCTGAAATCATCGTTCACCCGAAGGCTTTCAGTCAGGTTATACGAGATCATGTAATCCCCTCTCCATTTTTTACATCTTTGATTATTCTACATACATTTACGCTGATTTGCAATATATTTTTCCAAGCAGAATATTATCTCTTTTTATTAGCAGAATAATTTCTTTTTAGTATTTATGAAAACAGGCAAAAAAAACACAGGGGACAGGTCTTGATCCACAACAACCTGTCCCTGAATCTTATTTCCAAACCTTTAAAAGTAAATTCCTTATAAATGACGGTATTCTTACGAAGTATACCCGCAACTTCAACTCACCCCTTATCGATTGTTCCCTATATAGTATTCAGCCAGGGGTGAAATTGTGACATAAATTTATCAGCGAAAAATTTTTTATTTATATATTTTAAAATTTCGGCAGCTTTATGCTGCTTACCATCAGACACGAAAGTACAAAGACCAGAACCGCCGGGAAAATAACCGGGGCACCTCCGGCCGCGAGCACCGTAATTGCCACCAGAGAGCCGGCGATGGTGATGGGAACTCCCAAAAAATACCCCTGCACGTTCATTATATTGAACCTTGCCAGTCTCAGGGCACCGCAAAGCACAAACAAAATAATCAGCAGCAGGCCGGGAATGCCAAGCTGGTCAAGCCTCCACAGGTAAGCCGTCAACGCCGGGGCCACCCCGAAGGAAACCAGATCGGCCAGCGAATCCAGCTCCTTTCCAAATTCCGAGCTGGATCCAATCTTTCTGGCAAGTTTTCCGTCAAACCTGTCCAGCAGCGCTGCAACCAAAATCATTATTGCCCCGGTTACATATTTGCCTTCAATTGCATAAGCCACTGCGAACATACCCAATACCAGATTGGCTCCGGTCAAAACATTCGGCATTACCTCAATTCTCATCAGGCAACCTCCCGATAATCGATTCGCCGCCTTTTACGCTGTCTCCGGGTTTAACCATGATTTCCACATCTTCGGGAACGTATATTTCGGTACAGCTTCCGAATTTAATCATGCCGAACAACTGACCCTGCCCCATCCAGTCGCCCAACTTGGCGTAACAAACAATTCTCCTGGCGATAAACCCTGTAATCTGGCAAACCAGCACCTTGAATCCGTGGGACTCTATCCCTATATAATTCCTCTCGTTCAAATCAGATGCATGACTCTTGAAGGCCGGTATAAACTTTCCAGGCACGTATTTTACATACCTGACCTCACCCGCAACCGGAGTCCTGTTTACGTGAACATTCAAAACCGAAAGAAATATGCTGACCTTAACGGAGGGTCCGCCCATAAACTTATCCTCGTCCACCCTGCTGACTGACATTACCACTCCGTCCGCCGGCGAAAGTATGGCTTTGCTGTCGACGGGAATATTTCTCCTGGGGTTCCGGAAAAAATAAGCAGTAAAAACCAGCAAGGTTGCCGAAACCGCGCTGGCAGGCTTGTATGACCAGTAAAAAAGGGCTGTAATTGCCGCCAGCACGATAAGGTATGTCCATCCGGGCCTCGCTATGGGAAAGGTCTCTCTTGTCATATAACGCCCCCTCTTCAGACTTCGCATAATATTTTAACATCTTTTATTAACAATTAGAAGTATGATTTGATAATTAACTATATACCCATTTAAGTCCGAAATAGTTAAACCTTCATCCAATGTATTATTTTTCTTCTTACACTTTCCAAATTTCCCCTGAAATACCCCTTTACAGGAAGAGATTTAAGAAATTGTTTCCCATAGCTCTTTTCTATTACCCTCCTGTCCAGGACCACAACCACTCCCCTGTCACTCTCAGTTCTTATAAGCCTGCCAAAACCCTGCTTAAACCTTATAACGGCAAGCGGCAGGTAATATTCATAAAAGGGGCTTCTGCCCAAAGATTCCAGGTCTTCCATTCTTGCCTCTATCACCGGTACAGATGGAGAGGGAAAAGGAAGTTTAACTATAATGACGCAGGTCAAGGTCTCCCCGGGAATGTCAACTCCTTCCCAGAAACTGGCGGCCCCCATAAGTACCGCCTTTTCTGTTTTCATGAATTCATCCACCAGGCGTGTCCTGTTTCCGTCAATATTATGCCCCAACAAAACTATGTCCTTGTCCTCCAGTCCGGCCTTTAAAATGCCGTACACCTCCCTTAAAACCCTGTGGGAAGTAAACAGCACCAGTGTTTTACCTCCTATGGCCGTTATAAGTTCCTCCAGCGCCCGGCTTATGGCGGCTGAATAATTCCGGCCGGCTTCCGGGCCCTGATGCGGGAGGTCGCTTACCACACATAAGAGCGACTGCTTTTCGTAAAGAAATGGGGATTCTATATTTTTTTTAATCACTTTTTCACCGTGTATCCGGTCAAGGCCCACCCTCTCGGCAAAAAAATCAAAACTCCCGCCGGTGGTAAGGGTGGCAGAGGTCATAACAACGGCCTCCCTTTCGGAAAAAAGCTTATCGTAAAGTATCTGGCCAATCCTGACCGGAGACGCGTTTAGCGATATAGAGAACCAATCCCCCTGCCCGAAGGTTGAAACCCAGTAAACAAAGGAATCGTCGCCGCAGGAGAATATGAACTCCAGGTCAGCCAGTATCTGTTCACCCCTGGCGGCCGCCTGAATGAAGTCTTTTGCTTTTTCCCCCCAGGCTTCGTTCTCCATCTCCCAAACCTGAACAAGATCCAAAGCCTTCCTCAGGCCGGTTAAAACTGATTTAATCCCAAAAATCAAGTTTTGAAACTCGGCCCAGGGCAGCCCCGGGTCATCTCCGAACCTGAAATTCTGACTTTCCCCTTCATTTATCGCCCCGCCACGGCAAAAATGGTGCTTGAGCAATACAAAAAAGTCATCGGAAACCGTACGGAGATGATTGATATCTTCCCTGACGGAAACCAGGCATTTCATCCACCTGTCGGATTCGGAAGGAGGAACTGCCTCCCAGCTTTTTGACACCAGCCTTGAAGAGATACCGATCCAACGCCTGACATCGCCCCTGGACACTTGCCTTCCAAGCTGTTCAGTGGCGGCGTCCTCCAGGTGATGAGCCTCGTCTATAATGAGCGGGCCATATTGCGGCAGCACCATGTTTCCTGTTTTGATATCTGAAAAAAGAAGCGCGTGATTAGTAATTATTATTCCCGATCCTTCCGCTTCGCGCCTGGCCCGCGCAACAAAGCAAGATCCCGGAAAATGCCTGCACCTGCTCCCCATGCAGGTATCGCTGTCAGCGCATATACTTAACCAGATTTCTTCCTCTCGGTGGTTAAGATTCAGTTCGGCCTTATCCCCACTGGCGGTTTCACCGGCCCACACCAGCACCCTGGCGTAAAAACGGGCTTCCTGCTCCGACCACAGGCCTTCCGACAATACCGAGTCCCACCGCCTCCTGCAGAGATAATTTGACCGGCCCTTGGCAAGAACAGCCCGGACGTTTAATCCAAGCCCGGCGGTCAGCTGCGGTATGTCTTTATACCAGAGCTGCTCCTGCAGGTTTATTGTGCCGGTGGATATAACCACCCTTGGCCCTCCTCCGGCGGCCCAGACAAGGGCGGGTATGAGGTAAGACATTGACTTTCCGGTGCCGGTTCCGGCCTCCACCAGTAAAAACTTCCTGTCATTGAAGGATCTGGCCACTTCTACCGCCATTTCCTCCTGCTGAGGCCTGTATTCATAGAAAGGCATTATTTTCGGCAGCGGACCTTCTTCCGATACCAGTCTTCTTATCTCGTCAGCATCCACACGGCCCCAGGGGGCGCTCTCGTATGAGCGGCCCTGCTGTTGTTCGAAATAGCCCTCCCTGCCGTAAGCTTTTAAAACACTTCCCGGTGCTGCGGCTGAATACCCTGAAATCACGCCGCCCCAGGGGGAACCGGCCCTCTTCAGCATTGCCTCCAGGTACAAAATGATATGACCGTCCAACCGGCCAAGCAACCCTGCTAAATGTTCAAACAGCATCATGGCTGCCATCGCGTCTTCCACGGCGCGGTGGCCTTTTTCCATTTTTATTCCGGACGACTTGCACAGCTCACCCAGCCGGAAGCTTTTTGCCGAGGGCTTTACGATCCTGGCCAGTTCCACGGTGTCATACACCGGGGAATGAACCGGCCTCCCCAGCGCGGACTCCAAAAAGCTGACGTCAAACCCCACGTTATGTCCCAGAACGCATTCTCCTTCAATAAATCCGGCAATTTGATCCCTTATATGATTTATCCGGGGGGCTCCTTCCAGCATGTGATCCTCTATGCCCGTCAGCCTTTTTATATTAAGGGGCACCTTTTTTTCCGGCATAACAAATGTATGAAATATTTCTACTACTTGCCCATCCCGGACCCTGACCATTCCAACCTCGATAATTGAATCAAAGCCAGGGTTAAGGCCGGTGGTTTCCAAATCCAGCGCAACATACCGCTCCAACAAAAATCTGTCACTCCCGTGCTACATTTCCCACCGGAATATATTCTTGCTGCGGAAAGCTATTTCCTCTATCAAGACGGCCGTTGATTATCTTCAGGACATGTCACCCTCGTTTCCGGACAAAACCTTCAACTGTCCGGCGGCATCTATTTTATTTATATCGGTCTCTTTCTGCTTTATTTTTTCATCCACTAAATTTTTCACCAGTGTGCTCAGAGGCAGTAGAAGCATTGAAAGATCGGCCTGTGTTTTTGCCACCTGAACCTTGTCAGCAACAGCACCAGTTCCCGAGTCCTTTTTCATAATGGTTCCCACGTTATCCACAACCATCTGAATGCCGGTGGCCACCGCGGACATAACCTGCCCGAATGTTTTAACGCCCTGAATTACTTTGTCCATGGTTTTTTCTTCCCCCTCCTTATTATCGGAAGGGCTTTCCTGAATGCTTAATATTCGCTCCAGGCTCTGGTTCATCATGTCTATTCTTTTATATATATCATCTTCCAGGTTCTTGGACGATTCCATCCGGGCAAGGACCTTGGACAAGCTGTCCAGTGAAGACATCATCCTTTCAACCCTGTCATTCTCGGCAGCCTGCCTTTCATACATCCTTTCCATTTTGGTTATAAGTCTTTCCACCGCCAGGCTCAGGTTTTCTCCGGAAGGCTCACTCATTCCACGTTCCACCTCTCATACCAGGACTTATTTATTTTTATTTTTTACCTTATATGAATAGACCATTTTTTGACGGCAGGTCGCAAAATCAAACTTTCTATCATAGTCATAGTGTAGAATAAAAAAACAGGAGGCGTGTGAAGTTTGGATAAATTGCCAATCGATATGAGTTCCCTGCCGGAACCGCTGAAAAGTATGGCGGAAAACCTCGACCCCCAGATGATTGAGAAGTTTATGAAGATGTATGACCCGGCAACACTTTCAATGATGCTGAATTCCATGTTTTCAATGTTCAAGGACTCCCTTACCCCCGAGCAGGCGGAAAAAGTCCAGGAAATGATGGAAAGCGTAATGAAGCTGCTCCCCACCAAGCAGCAAACCGGAGAATAAAACAACAAAAAGGGCTGCAATTGTATTGCGGCCCCTTTTTTTTAACCGTTGTCTTCAAAATCTTGACTTTCCGCCGGCATTGCCCTTACCACCGGGATCGACGTATTGTCATCCTTTAAAATGGTCTGAGCAGCCGTTTTGGTGTCCGCTGCCGGCTGCGCCTCAGCGGCGGCAGGCTTGGTGTCGCTTACCTTGGTGGAGTCTGGAGTGGGAGTGGGAGTGGGTGTGGGCTGTTGCTGCTGCTGTTGCTTTGCCGCCAGGGAGTTGAGTATGGCATTCACAGGTTTTATCAATGCTGCAAGGTCCAAACCCTTTGACTCCCCGCCCGGTGAGTATCCCCTGGTTCCCGTTTTTTGGCTCTTTATCACATTGGACACGGTTTCCATCATAACCATCAGGCTGCCGGCCACTATTTCTATTACCTGGCCGGTAGTCTTCGCGCCGTTAAGCAAACTTGTTACAATCTGTGCAAAACTTCTGATTTCGGCAGAACTTCTTTCAACTCCTGAGCCACTTTCCAACTGCTGATACACAGCGGCAATCTTTCTGGCCATCACCTTTTCGCGCCTTCTTTGGTACTCCAGGCGGGCCATGGCCTCGTTCAACTTATCCATCATGCTTAAAACATGGCGCGATTTTTCGAATTCTTCCTTTTTTTCCCTGTTCAGCTTCTCAATTTTCTGAACCAGTCCCTCCAGAACATCGCCAACCTGCCCATCCATTTCAAACTTCACACTGCCCACTTCCTTCATAATAATAGTCACTGCGGGCACCTCGGGTGATTAAAGGGCTACACAAAAGGTGTAGCCCTTTTTCTGCACAAAGGAATTTCTTAGAAGCAGGCTGTGCAGCAGCAGAGTACCAACCCGAAGAAGATAATGGCACCTGCCGTACACGGAGATGCGATGCCGCAAAGCAGGAGGGCAATGGCAATCCAGAAAAGTACGAAGCAGATCAAAAAGTTAAATTTACCAGGAACAAAATGCTCCTTTAATGCAGCAAGGGCGTCACTCACGTGAACTGCCTCCTTTCAATTAATAATTTTTTTTGAACGTTCGGACGTTCTAATTTAAAATATGTAAGGGTACTATTATTTGTTACAGAGTGAAAATATTTGTTGTATAATACTGGCTTGTTAAACATCCGTGATAATATCAGGATAGGTGATAAAAATGCCTCCGGGACGATCATACAGCCAAGACCAAATTGAAAATGCCTGTAAACATCTGGAAAACACATTTGGCACTGACTTTTTCAAAAAGGGTGTTGAATACTTAAAAGACAGCGATCCTTGCGGATCAGGCATGGGGAGGGAGTACGGCGCAAAAGGGTCGTTAAAACTCCTGCAGATCTGGAACAAAGCCCGTGAGGAACTTGTATATGCAGCCATACAGGGCTATTTCAGGCCGGGCCTGCATTCCGCCGTCATAGGCGCTCTGTCCGACGACCTTTCCACACTGGAAGAAATCCCCGGGATTGAGCCTGCAGCCAGGGGGCTTTTACACGATGACACCTTTGACCGGGCGGCATTTACCCTTTCGGTGGCATCCGGATACAGGCGACTTGCCAATGATATTGTCTTTTCCGGAGAACCCGGGAGTTTTTTTGTGTCCGGGAAAGGATACCAGGTACAATGCTTTTCTACCGAGACATTCGAAACAATAAGCCTCAACCTTTCCCGGGGGGAACTGCCGCCGGCCGGCAAATTCCTGGAAATCCAGGCTGAAGCCATGGACAACAGTAATACCGCCACCGGAAAAACTATTTTTTATTATGATATTACAGCCCTCACCATCCCGCTTGAAACGGCCGGAAAAATTCTTTTGGAGTCTTCCTCCCTTTTGAGGCCGGAAACAGCGGCAATAGTGCTGTGTAAAACCCATTTCCCCGCCCTTGCCGGCGGGGTGTACAGAAAGCTGTCCGGTTATGCCGTCACAAACAAAAAAACCCCCGGCCATCATAAGGCCGAAGGTCTTTTGCTTTACATCCCGGAATAGTTTATCCACCGTTGTCCTTATCCTCGCACAGGCACTGGTGCTCGGTTATCACCGGCCTTACGGCCAGCGCCGCCCTTTCGCCGAGATTGCCGGGACCCGGGTAGAGTATTCTTAGGGCCGTTGCCAGGCCGTATATCTGACCGTGCAAATATGACCTGTAGCCGGACATTCCTTCCTTGAGGCCGGTATTTTTAAGCTCCTCCAGCGCGCCGAGGAGAATGTCCAGCACTTCCTCACCGCTTTGATGCTGTCTTTTTTCGTCCCCCAAAAACTTCACCACCCGGGTAAAATAGCCTATTAATGCTTATTCCTGGCCGCCGTTTTTTCCTTTTACCAGGCTTGAATTACCGATTATATACGACAGTATCTCATCTGCGGCAGTGAAGGGGTCGGTCTTTCCGGCAGTCACTTTGTCAAGTATATCCTGCACCTGCCCCCTGTAATTCACCTGTTGGCTGACTATTTTCTGCCACCGGTAATCCACTATTTCAAGTGTTTCCCTTCTGGCCTTTTCGTCCCTGCTGGACTGCATTATGCCGGTATCCCTTAAATAATCGATGTGTTTTTGAAGAGACTCCATCAGTTCGTTCACACCCCTGTCGTCCAGGGTGGAAACCTTAACAACCGGGGGGCGCCATTCCGAAATTTCCCCCGTCAGGTCCAGCATCTGGCTTATTTCAGAGACTACCTTGTCCGCCCCCGGAAGGTCACACTTGTTTACAACGAAAATATCCGCGATTTCCATAATGCCGGCCTTGATGGTCTGTATAGAGTCACCGGCGCCTGGAGTCAGTACCACCATTGTGGTGTCCGCAACGTGCATTATATCCAGCTCAGCCTGCCCCACGCCCACCGTCTCCACTATTACCCAGTCAAATCCGTAGGCGTCAAGCACCTTTACCACCTCTTTGGTTGACCTGGCCAAGCCTCCCAGGCTGCCCCTGGTTCCCATGCTTCTTATATATACCCCTCTGTCCACGGCATGCTCCTGCATCCTTATGCGGTCCCCCAAAAGCGCGCCTCCGGTGAACGGGCTGGTCGGGTCAACGGCGATGATGCCCACGGTATCCCCTTTTTTTCTGAGAAAAGCGGTAATCCTGTCCACCAGGGAGCTTTTACCCGCCCCCGGAGATCCCGTGACACCCAAAACATGAGCCCTGCCGGTCTTTTGGAATATATTTTTAAGTATCTCGTCTTTGGCGGGGTCCTCGTTTTCTATCTTGGATATTAGCCTTGCCAGTGCCCTTATATTTCCACTGTTAAAATTATCTATAAGGTCATTTATATTGTCCAGCAAATGGATACCGCCTTTCATAATTAATCATTCAAAAAAAATGAATTTTTCCAGTAACATTATTAATAAAACAGAACGTACAACAGCATCAGATATTAAAAAAATATTTCGCCATTCAGAGTCTTAATACCTGTTTCGTCAGGACTGTGCCGCACAAAGAATCTTTTTTGTACGATTAATTCCTATTGCACAGATGTTTCCCGGTTAGCCTGCCAATGGTTTGGCAATAGGCCTTAACGGTTTATTAAATATCCTAAACGGTTTTTGGCCGATTCACCTCCGGCGCTTGGCCGCCGGACCGCGCCATTTAAACGTATGCGAACCCCGAAATTCTGTTAATATATCCATTGAAACAAAAAATACAACCACTTGCGGATTTATACTTCCTTGGTTAAATTGTATTATTTATAATAGCTTTAACAGGCTGACAACAACCTAATCTCCTCTCCCTTTCTCCGCTGTATCAGAAGGATACAGCTATTTTTTTTAATTTTTGCAAATCTCTGATAGTTTCAATAATATTTTAGCGCTAAAAATATTTAGCAAAGGTAGCCGCTTACGAAAAAGGCTGCCTTTGCTTCATATATAGTTTAGTGCGGGGTAGGACCCGTTATCCGAAGGGGCGGCAGCCCCTTTTTTTATGTTGGAGAATTACTTCAATCCTTCCAGGTATTTTTCGGCTGCCACAGCGGCTATTGCTCCATCGGCCACAGCCGTGACCACCTGGCGAAGTGTTTTTTTACGAACGTCACCGGCGGCAAAAAGTCCGGGCGTGCTGGTCCGCATTTCCTCATCAGTTATTATATAGCCGCCCTGGTCAATTTCAACCAGACCCTGTACCAACTCGGTGCTGGGGCTGTGCCCCACATAGACAAAGACCCCTTCTACGGGCAGGTCGGTAATTTCCCCGGTCCGCACATCCTTCACGGCCACACTTTCCACCGTGTCGCCACCTTGTATCTCCACCGGGACTCCGTGCCAGAAAAAATCGATTTTTTGGTTTTGCATAGCCTTTTGCTGTAGGTATTTTGTGGCCCTCAGCTCACCCCGGCGGTGCACTATGGTTACCTTTTCGGCGAATTTGGCAAGAAAAAGCGCCTCTTCCACCGCAGAATCCCCGCCGCCGATTACAGCCAGTTTTCTTCCCCTGAACAGTGCCCCGTCACATGTGGCGCAGTAAGATACTCCTTTACCGTGGTATTCTTTTTCTCCTTTTACCTGGAGCATCCTGGGCCTGGCGCCGGTGGCCACTATAACAGCCCCCGCTTTAAACTCACCCTCATCGGTTTTAAGTATAAAATACCCTTCCCTTTTCACTATCGCTTCAACACCGGCATAAGATACATCCAGCCCGAACCTCCTGGCCTGGGCCTCCATGCTCATGGATAGCTCCGGCCCGCCAATGCCGTCGGTAAACCCGGGATAGTTTTCTATTATTTCGGTACTGGCGGCAAGGCCTCCCGGCATACCACGCTCAAACAGAACCGTTTTCAGGTCCGCCCTGGCAGCGTAAATTCCCGCCGCAAGACCTGCCGGCCCGCCTCCTATTATGGCCAAATCCATGGTTTGCATCACTTTCACCTCGTATTCCTATCAAAAACAATTTTTACCGATATATATTAACCTATGTTCTCAAACCAGTCAAGCTTCCCGTATATAACTTCCCATATAACATGTTGCCGGTCACAGTAAAAAGGGGCTGCCGCTCCTTCGGACGCAGAGCGTCCTACCCCGCACTAAAGCAAGGGGGCACACCCCCTTGCAACCCCCGTGTATAGGAAATTATCAATAGAATTCCTTTCAGCATTATTTCCTATATCTCGAATCATGACCACCCGTAAAACGGGTGGTCTGCTCTAGCCCTATAAGGGCATGCTACAAGCCAGCACCTAAAAGTGCTGGCTTGAACTTCGTTCAAGCCACTTTGCAATTATTACCTGGCTAACCCC
>JBMOPB010000104.1:0-30660 GCA_049325055.1 Bacillota bacterium | reverse complement strand
CCTCCACAAAGGTGTCGGGGTCAAGCAGCAGCCTGATCCTCTCCCGGGCGAAGAGCTTTCCCTTTTTGGCGTTGCTTTGGTGATATTTGGGGTGCCCCCCCGCTTTGGCCTCGGCTTCCTTTTCCTTCAGCTGCAGGTTCTTTAAATCTTTTACCATGTTTTAGCTCCCTTTCTTATAGAAAAAATGGGCTCAGAACCAATCATTTTTATTCTTTTTCAGGTGGAAGCACAAGCACACTGCCCGTTATGACTTCTACTCCATTTTGATTGACAAAGCGCATTTTAAACCTGACAAATTTATTCTTCGCCAGCTTTTCTGACACTTCAGCTTCGGCGGTGATTGTATCCCCTATTCTGACCGGACGGTGAAAACGTGCCTGAATGTCCAGTAATACCGAGCCTAATCCGGGAAGCTTCATCCCGATAACCGGAGCAATTAAACTCAGTGTTAAGGGGCCGTGCGCTATTCTCTCTTTAAATTGGGTTTTCTTAGAGTATTCACTGTCTACATGTACTGGATTAAAGTCTCCGGATAAACCCGCAAACAAAATGATATCGGCTTCGGTTATGGTTTTGGTAAAGGCAGCTTTATCACCTAACTGAAGTTCTTCAAAGCTTTTTCCCCGCTCCAATTATAAGCCCCCCTTAACGCGTTTTTAAATTTATCAGAGTAAGTAGTTTTTACTATAAGCCTTTAACCATGAAAAAATCGGTTTAACAGTTCAATATAGGAAATTACCCCCAACCGCGTTTAGTGCTTGTAATTACTATAACTAGGCTCGCAGGCTGAACAAAAAAGCACAATACAATATTCTTAACTATCATTTCATTATGCATAGTTACATACCCCCATCCATAACGCCGGCTGTCCACTGTAACAACCGTATTTCAGGGCAAATCCAGGACTTTTCCCATGTTTCTACTTAATCATATGGGAAGGTAGCCACAAAGCCAGCTGCGGGAAGAGAACCACCAACAACAACGTGACTATCTGCAGTCCCACAAAGGGCCATACCCCCCGCATTATATCCAAGGTTGTTACCCCAGGTGGAACAACTCCTTTCAGGTAAAAAATTGAATAAGCAAAAGGTGGGGTAAGGAATGAAGTTTGATACATAACACAAACCGCAATAGCAAACCAAAGGGGGTCAAATCCCAACGCCGCGGCAATAGGTGTAAAAACCGGAACAATAATGAGCAGGGAGGCTATCCAGTCCATCAAAAGTCCAAGTATGAATATCACGAACATCATGATGAAAAAAATTCCCCACTTACCAAAGGGTAAACTTAATAAAGCATCCTGAACCACCTTACCCCCGCCAAGCCTCATAAATACGCTGACAAAAAGGCCGGCGAAAATAATAATGGTATAAATCATGCAGGATGTTTGCAGAGAACGGTAAAGGGTTTCCTTGAGCACCTTCAGGTTTAAATTGCGATATGCCGCGGCGATTATCATGGAAGCCAAAGCCCCTATGGCAGCCGCTTCTGTTGGAGGGGCCACGCCCAGCCAGATTACTCCCAGCACGGAAAGGATAAGTGCAAATACCGGCAGGATATGGAGCACAATACCAACCAGTTTTTCCCGGGTTGTATAGCGGGCCCGCTCTTCAGCCGGTAGCGGCGGCCCCGCAGCCGTGTTGAAAAAGCATTTTACCAGCACATAGACAATATATAATAAACCCAGCAGAACGCCGGGAATCATGGCGCCATAAAAAAGCTTCCCTACGGATAACCCGGCCGCCGGTCCATATACCACCAGCATAATACTTGGAGGGATCAGTATTCCCAGTGTGCCGCCGGCACAGATTGCACCGGACGCCATGCTTTTATCATAATTTTGTTTAACCATCGCCGGAAGGAACAGTAATCCCATGGTAACCACCGAAGCTCCGACAATACCGGTAGTGGCCGCAAACAAAATGGAAATGAACAGGCAAGCCACAGCCAAGCCGCCCCTTAAACCGCCCAGGGCAACCCCCAATACATCAAACAGTTTGTTGGCAACCCCCGACTGCTGAAGCATATTCCCCATAAAAACGAAAAGAGGGATAGCCAGTAACGTATAATTTTTTACCGTACCAAAGAAATTCAAAAAAACTAAATTAAAAACATCCGGCCCCCAGAAAATGTAGCCAAACAGCACACCAAGGCCACCCAGAACGGCAAACAGGTAATAACCTGAAAATATTCCCACAATCAAACCCAGCAGCATTAAGATAAATACGGTCAGGGAACTAACAACCACTGGAATTCCTCCCTTCCTGCCTTAGCTTCTCTATGTTTCTAATTAATTCGGATATACCTTGAATTAGTAACAAAAACATGGCCAGGGCGATAAATGTTTTAACATGATATATGGGAGGATTCCAAATGCCGGAATAAATCCTTTCTTGTTTCGACCAGGAAAAAATAACTTGCGGGACGGAATAAATCAATCCGATTATTATAACCGGGAAAAAAAGGATAAAACTCATTATGATATCCATAACAGCCTGCACTTTAGGAGAAAAGTTATAATAAAAAATATCTACCCGGACATGCTGGCCGACTTTCAAGGTCCAGGCTGACCCTAAAATCATCGCTGTTCCGCCAACCATATAGCTGATGTCATAGGACCAGAAGGTTGGGGCATTAAACAAAAACCGGCTTATCACTTCGAAAACTATACTAACGATCAAGACCAAAATAAGCCAGCTGACTGCCTTGCCCGACCACTCCACGATGCTTTCCAGAAAAACCGATATTTTTGGGGAGATATTATCCCGGCTCAAAATTTAACCCCCTTACTCATTAAATTTGTATCTGTGAGGCAATGAGTGAACATCCCCATTCATTGCCTCACAGCCTTTATCGGTTAGGGATGGTTATTAATAGCTAGGTTCCATTGCCTTGCGCCAAGGGTTGTAAACACTCAGGAACTTGTTTTGTGAATCAAACACTTTTTTAAACACCGGGTCTTTAACCGCAGTTTCGGCATAAAGCTCATCAGCCATTTGTTTAATTTTCACCTGGTCTTTGGGGTCAAATTGTATAATCGTAAGCTTTCCGGCCTTCTCCAGCTTCTTGTATTCCTGCCATATCTTGGCGTCTTCGGCTGCGGCATGGGCCCAGGCCTTACCCCACATATTCTGGGTGCAAATCTCAACGATTTGTTTTAAATCATCCGGCAACTCATCCCATTTTTTCTTGTTTACCATAAAGGAAAAAGTGGAAGTGGGCTGGTGAATGCCGGGAGTAACCAAGTACGGAGCAACTTCATGGTAGCCCAGAGGGTAATTGCTTGCCGGTGTCGCGTATTCTATAGCGTCAACCACGCCCCTCTCCAGGGCCTGATAAATTTCATTACCGGCCACCGTGACCACGCTGGCGCCCAGCTTAGACTGTATTTGTCCCCAAAAGGCAACCCCCCGAACTTTCTTTCCTTTTAAATCTTCCAGGTTGCGAATGGGAACCTTAGACTGGTACATAATCTCCGGGGTATAACATCCGGCGGGAAGGACCTTTACATTATAATCTTTAAATATTTCCTGCCAAAGCTTACCGCCTTCATCCTCCAGCACCCAGGTCATATACTCCTGCTCATTCATCCCCAGTGGCATGGCAGCAAAGAAACCCGCGGCAGGAATCTTGCCCATCCAGTAGCCTTCCCAACTGTGAATGGCGTCTAATGAACCGTTATGCACCGCGTCTAAAAGATCCAAAGCCCCTACAATGGTCCCTACCGGGTGCATCTCAACTGTCAGCCGCCCGCCTGAAGCCTTTGTAATATCCTTGGCTATTTCTGTAGCCATCCAGTGTAAGATAGTTCCGTCCGGCCAGGGTGACTGGGCTACCCACTTGTATGTTTTCCCTGACGCCGTACTGGTTTGAGCACCTGTGGTACTGGTGGTGGCGCAGCCCACCGTCACAGCAAGGACCAAAACCAATACTAATGCCAACATCACAAATGCTTTTTTCTTCATACTTGATCCCCCTTGTTATTATTTTTTTACATTCTGCAGTAAAACCTGAGCTCACCTCCCATGTTAGAAAATAAATTAATGTAGAACTCTATTTAAGAAACGCTCTTCAATTTTAATAGACAGTTCTTCCGGGTGTCCAAAGCCGATAAATCCATTAATGGCTACTATCACCATCTTTTATAGCAACCGCTTCTTCAGAACTTTTTATCTTGCTGCCTGACAATTAATCCCCTCTGTAAGGGCAACCGAAGCAGGAAAGAAATAAAATTGATAGAATTAATAATATTTTGAAAATATATCTTAAAAAATTAATTATTTCCTTGATTTTTTATCTATTTCCATTTTGCGAAGCTCGTTCCTTTTAATTTTTCCAGTTACAGTCATGGGCAAGCTATCCACAAATTCTATTTCTCGCGGATATTCATGGGCGGCAAGCCTGCTTTTAACAAAACTCTTTATATCATCGGTAAGTTCTTTTGAAGGCAAGTACCCTTCATTCAGCTTGATAAAGGCTTTTACTATTTGTCCTCTCAGGTCGTCCGGACTTCCAACCACAGCGGAAATAAAAACAGCGGGATGTTTAAGCAAACAGTCTTCTATTTCCGATGGTCCTATGCGGTAACCGGCGCTGGTAATGACGTCATCTTTCCGCCCATTAAACCAAAAATAACCATCCTCATCCATGCTGGCTGCATCTCCGGTTAGCAACCAATCACCAGCAAACTTAGCTTTGGTAGCCTCAGGATTTTGCCAATAACCCAAAAACATAACAGGATCTCCACGTCTGACGGCAACTTCGCCCAGCTGACCGGGAGGAAGAGGGTTGCCTTCTTCATCAACAATTGCAAGGGTATGTCCAGGAACTGCCCGTCCCATTGACCCGGCTTTTATCGGCATAATTTCACTACAATTTGAAACAAGTAAATTGGCTTCAGTCTGGCCATAAAATTCATTTATGTCCAGACCCAGTTCACTCCGGCCCCAACCCAGAATCTCTTCTCCTAGCGGTTCCCCACCGCTGGCCACCGTTCTTAATTCCAAGCCAAATTTTTCTTTGATACCAGTTAATGAACGCATCATTTTCAAAGCAGTGGGAGGTAAGAAAGTATTTTTGACCCGATGTCTTACCATCAATTTAACAGCTTCTTCAGGATCAAATTTTTTAAACCGGCATGCCAGAACCGGTAATCCATGGTGCAAACTGGGAAATAGAACATCGATAAGGCCGCCGATCCATGCCCAGTCGGCAGGGGTCCAGAACAAATCACCTGGTTGAGGAAAAAAATTGTGGGATATCTCTACACCCGGCAAATGGCCTAAAACCACGCGATGCGCGTGCAGGGCGCCTTTTGGAGGGCCGGTGGTGCCTGAAGTATAAATAATTATAGCCGGATCTTCCGGTGATGTTTTTACAGGGGTATATTCATCTGAAGCGTTTTCAAGCTCATCTTGGAAAATTATCAACCCGTCGCCAATTATTGTAGGCTTTCCTACGCAAATCACATATTTTAAGTTCTCCAGCTTTGGCTTTATTTCCATTATCTTGGGCAAGTTCTCGGCGTCCACCAGGACTATTTCGGCCCCGCTGTTACTCAGCCTGTATTCCAGAGCTTCCGGACCAAAAAGGGTAAATAACGGTATATTTATAGCCCCTACTTTAAATCCGGCTATGTGGGCAATTACAGTTTCAGGCTGTTGCGATAGAACAAGGCCTATTCTGTCGCCCCGTCCAACCCCCAAATGGGTGTACACATTAGCAAGCTTATTGGATAGTTGTTTTAAGTCCATAAAAGTGTATTTACTTACATGACCATTTTCATCCTCATAGATCAGGGCCAAACGATTTCTGTCACCGGCGTATCTGTCGCAAATATACTCAGCAATGTTGTATTGTTCAGGTATTTCCCATCTATAATCTTGGTAAATATCCTGATAAATTTTAGCCATACTCCAACCCCCTTGTTTTAATATTCCAACTATATTGAATAATTGCAAAATCAGTGCCAAAACCTGACCCCAAAACGACAGGCTTTGTGCGGTTTTACAATTACAACTTCTGTTTTACTGGTAGGACAAATAATTTTCCGATTCTTCTGAATCTTAAAGCTATCATTCTCTACAAGAGTGTCCTATAGATGCTCGGACTGTCCTATTTGCGCAACAGAAATAAAAATTTTACAAAATCCAAAATGTTACTTAACCTTAAAATAACGCACTTACATTAAAAAACCTTCCGCCAGCCGACGGAAGGTTTTCATCATCGTATAAGTTTTACTGTTTCATCAGCTTCACCAGGAAAATGGCCGCCTCACCCCGGGTGACCGCCTTTTCCGGGCTGAATTTCCCGTCCTCCGGAACAATCAGCCCCATGGCCACCGCCGACGCCACGTATCCCCTGTATTCAGCCGGGATGGACTCTACATCGGAAACCTCAGGCCTGAATATATGCGACAGCCTGGCCAGCTTTCCCCAGCCGCCGGCGTTTATGCCCAGCCTTGACAGCTGCAGCCTGTTTACACCGTCCTCCGGCCCCAGTGTGAAGCCTTCGTCCAGTATACCCCTTGCCCTGGCGCTGTCGAAAACGGGCTTATGCCATGGTTCGTCTTTTCCGGCCTCATACAAGGGGTAGAAAGGACTTCTCTGGGAGCAGGCCTTAACCAGCATGGCCAGAATCTCGGCCCCGGTGATAGCGTCATCCGGCCGGAACTGGCCGCCCGCTCCCTTAACAATGCCCTCCTCCGCCAGCAGAAGTATATCCTGCTCCGCCGGGTGGCCGGAAATATCGCTGAAAGGTTGTTTTTCCTTCTTCTCCACCGGTTTTCCACGGTAGTCGATTTCCTGGCCGGTTCTGGCGTCCAGCATGTAACCCCTGAAACCGCTCATCCTGTATATGAGATAATAGGAGGCCTCCCTCTCTGGTTCATAATGCTTGTAACCCCGTCCGTATTCCAGCACCAGTGGGTGTTCTAACAGGGCTTTTTCATTGGCCGTTTTGACGTCAATCACACCGTCGGCCTTGGGAAACGCAGCATCCCACCAGGTCATGTCGTACATTGTAACCTCTCCGGTGCGGGAGTCCACCCTTACCCTGAAGCCGTTTTCCGGGTACGCGATACCGTTAACCAGCCTGCCGTAAGAAAAGCTGTATGACTGGGGCGACCGTTTACCCATCTTGATCCACGGCCCCATATCACTGTTTGACTCCCTGAACACCACCTGGGCGGACCTGGCCGGCTGCATTTTTTTAATAAATTCTTCAGCCGCTTTTCTTGCCTGATCCTCGCTGACCTTAACCTCCGGCTCCTTGTATATATCCCCCGGCTCAAATCTGTGATCAATGTAGAAAGATAGCAGATCACCGTTCCGCGCGTCCAGTGTAACCCTTATCCACTTTTTATCTTCCGGATCTGAGAAGTTAATGCTCCATATCCTGCTGCCCGGTATCCCGTAGTGTCGCTCAAGGTTCCTTCCGTTAACCTTATACTCCCCGGGCACCTTAACCATTTGACGGGCAATTTCCTGGGCACGGTCAGAGCTGATAAGGTCAGTGGTTTCCTTTACGGCCTTACTCTCTGCCGGAGACAGTGATTTCTCGGACTTTTGTTTTATGTAATCCCCACCGCCGTAGCCCCCTGCATACATATCATCAAAGTAGATATCCATCAGCCTGGTGTCCACCACTTCACCGGTGAGGGCGTTTAAAATAAACCTTCCCGGCGGCTTTAACCGGTACACAAGCCCCAGTTCCCCGGGAGAGACCGGGTCATCGCCGTTAAATCTGGCATAGGTCAGCTCGTAGCCGGACTTCTCCATGAATATTTTCCTGGCCTCATCCGCGCTTATTTTCCCCTGGGGAGACGGGATCTTGGAATCGGCGGGCCACGTAACATCAAACCTTACCAGTTCTCCCGTTTCGGCGTTTATACCCACGTTTATTCCCTGGTCGGTGACGGGTATCCCCCCGGATGTCCTCCTGAAATTAAAATCGTAAATAGCCGGGTATTCCCTTTCCTGCAAAATTGACATTTCACGCCACTGGGGCTTTTCCGCCAGCACCGTGCTGGAATACTTGTCGGGGGCAAGCTTTGCCGCCTGCTCCCGGGCTATTTGCAGGCACTGGTCCCGGCTGAAGGCGGGAAGACCCTTGTAGCGCGTCCCGGGAATCACCGCCCTGTAAAAACCGATATTATCCACTTCACCGGTTACGGCATTGACCGTGACATTCATATTGGACTCGTGCGGACCGGAGCTGTACCAGCGCAGCATCCACTGTCCCCTGCCGCTGTACTCGTTGTAATCCGAGCTGAATTTATCAAGCCCCTCCGGAACCGCAATCTTTTCCTTGGCTATTTGTATAGCCCTTTCCAGGGACACCTTCATATTCCCCGCTTCTTTGACAGTTCCCTGCCCTGCGGGGTTAACCATTATTTTTTGTTTATCAACCAGTTGAACTGTTTCTGCCATTGCGGGCAGCGGGGCCCCGGCCATGGTTGCCGCCAGCAGGCAGGCGGCCAGCCTGATTCCGGCTGATTTTTTCATCCTTGCAAACCTCCTGTTTAAAATCTCCTCAAAATCTAAGACGAAGCGGGTTTTAGAATGTTCCACAGCTAAAAAAATTTTTTGACTTAAATTAATTTTTGTTTTTTATTGATGCCGTTTTAGCGAATGAATTGTATAATATCACCAGTAGCAGCCAGTCGGGGAGGTAAGCCATAGCTGTGTACTGCAAGGACTGCAAATATTTCAAAGAGTTTCCTTCGGTAGGAAAGGCCCTGTGCCGGATAACAGGCAAAGCGGTGGAAAACAACGACAGGCCCTGTGATCAATTCATACTGCGGGGCCACATGATGGACGAGTGGGGACAGTCCCCCTGCGGGAGGGACTCCTGCCGTTAGATTCCTGGAAAGAAGTGATTGTTTCTTTTGGTACCGTATGTTGGAAGATTACTGCTGACCGCGTTCCTGGCGCTGTCACTCCTTTTGACGGGCTGCTCCCGGCCCGGGGAAAAAGACCCCGTCACGAAAGTAACGGCCGTAGAGTCCAAAAAGATACGCATCGCCATGGTGGGGGACTTCCTGATTCACATGCCGGTAATAGAATCCGCACTGGACCCCGGCACCGGCAAATATGATTTCAAGGGAATTTTCAAGGAAACCCGCCAATACCTCTCCCAACCGGACTTTACCGTGGCCAACCTGGAAACAAGGCTTGCCGGCCCGGCCAAGGGGTACTGCGGCTACCCCCTCTTCAACTCCCCGTCGGAACTGGCATATGACATGAAAGAACTGGGTATTGACCTGGTGGCGACGGCCAACAACCACAGCATGGACATGGGAAAGGACGGCGTCATCAGCACCCTGGACAACCTGGACAGGGCAGGGATCTATCACGTGGGCACCTACCGCAGCGCCGGTGAGAGGGAAAAGCCGGCAATTTTTGAAATCGGGGGGATAAGGGTGGGGTTCATCAACTACGCCCAGGACACCAACGGCATACCCGTCCCCTCGGGAAGCGAGTATCTGGTCAACCTGATCAGGAGGGACCTGATGCAAAAGGAGTTACAAAACATAAAGTCCGGCGGGACCGACCTTATAATCGCATACATCCACTTCGGCACCGAGTACCAGAGGTATCCCAACGAATTCCAGAAAACCCTGGCCAAGGACCTTTTCGAGTCCGGCGTGGACGTGGTGGCGGGGGCTCACCCCCACGTGCTGCAGCCCATGGAATGGCAGAAGGTAACTCTTGACGGCAGGGAAAAGAATGTGCTGGCAGCCTACTCACTGGGTAATTTTATCTCCAACCAGCAGTGGAGACATTCCGACTGCGGAATAATACTGAACATCGATATAGTCAAAAGCCCTGACGGAATAACCTCCCTGGCCGGGGCCGGCTACATACCGGTCTGGGTCCACAGGCACACAAGGGATGGCCTTTACAGGTACCGGGTGCTGCCGATGGAAAAGGCAATGAGGGATTATGAGGAAAAAAGGGACCCGCTGCTTTCGAAGTCCCATTACATACGTCTGCAGGAAGCGTGGAAGGACACCACTGAACTGATGGGGCCGGGGTTTAAGCCCGGAACCTGACTAACCCCGGACAGAAGGCTTTACCCAGGGAAGAACATTTAATTCAAGCTTCCGGTACGGTAGCCCCTTATATCCACGGTTACATATTTAAATCCCAGCTGATTAAGCCTTTGCCATATTTGAGCCCTGTTTCCACCCCGGCAGACAATCTCGATGTCTTTTTCCGGGACCTCCAGCCGGGCTATTTCACCGTGGTCCCTCACCCTTACGGTTTCCACCCCAAGTCCCTTTACCACCTTCTCGGCCAGGTGGATGCGCCTTAGCCTGTCAGGAGTTATGGCCACCCCGAATGGAATCCTGGAGCAGAGGCAGGCGTCGGAGGGCCTGTTCCAGTTGGGTATGCCCCGCTCACGGGCCGCCTCCCTGACTTCTTCCTTGGTCATGCCCACCTCCAGGAGAGGGCTTATGACCCCGGCCTCCCGTACGGCGCGAAAACCCGGCCTGTAATCGTGCAGGTCGCTTTTATTGCTGCCCTCCACAATGCAGGAAATACCTTCTTCTTTTGCCATACCTGCCAAAAGTGCCAGCAAATCCTTTTTGCAGAAATAACATCTCTCCGGCGGGTTGGCCAAAAAACGGGGGTTCAGCATCTCGGCGGATTCCGCGGCACGCCAGCGGGACCCGAGGAATTCCACAATTTTCCGGGCATCCTCCAGCTCCTCCGGGGGGTGTATCGCCGAAACCGCCGTAACGGCCATCACCCTTTCCCACCCCAGTGCGTCAACAGCCGCCGCCAGAAGAAGGGTACTATCCACACCGCCGGAGAAAGCTACCAGCACACTACCCAATGTTTCCATATATTCCACTAAAATTCCATATTTTGTTTCGGAATTCATATAACATCCCCCACCGGTCAAAACTGCACTAAGATTTTATAATACTGTCCGGCATATATATGAATTAGCCGTCTTCTAGCAATATCCTTTAGATTTTGCATTCCTTCTTTTAACTGTCCTGTCAAATGGTCACACTTGAAGTTTAAAATTCATAGTATATTGTGAACCGTATATTTTGCCATATCCTCATCAACTCAAAACCACAAGGCCATACAAGATAACGAGGTTTCTTTTCATCCATTTTTAAGGAGGGAAATAAAAAGTGAGCGAGGCAACCAATTCAGACAAAAATTTCCTTGTATACTCCAAAAGCGGCTACAGGGAAATAATAACCAAGGCGGTCTGCGGAACTGCCAAAAAGTTCTTCCGTTACAGCCAGCAATTCAACCCTGCCGATGGAAGCGCCCCGACACAGATATTGGGCACTTCCATTACCCAGATGCGCCTGAAGGAGCCCGAAATTGAAACTGACGGCGACAAAATAGGCGTAAGGGTCAACGGTATATTTGAGGCACACTTATGGTACGCTTTCAACGCGGGAAAGTCAACCGACCTCATCAGGCAGGCAATCCATTTTGAAGAAGTTATACCTGTAAGTGAGTACGACGGGCAAATACTATCAATCACCGACGCCAAAGCCACTGTGATCAAGGCGCCGACAGCCCAGGAAGCCGCCATTACAAAGGAAGGTAAAGTCAAGATCGATTTTGAGCTGGGTGTCTATGTTGAGGTGATAGGTGAAACCAAGGTTCTTGTCAAAGTGGTTTCCCCGGATGAGTTTTAAAAACCTCCGGTTACAAGAGAGATGATGTTGACTAAAATAAAAGAGCCGCCGTTCCAACCCTTTTACGGGCGGTCACGGCGGTTTGCTGTTGATGGGAACGGTTTTAAAATCGCTCCCTTTTGATTTTACCCCAAAAAGTTCCTAAATTAAGGAAGGCAGACCGGGGAATACTATCTGGCAATATATAAACGAAAGGGTGATCGCTTGCCTTCTAAAAAGCAAAAAACCGGGGAGGAGTTACTGAGGGAAAAAATAAAACTGGAAATAGCCGAAGAGCTGGGGTTGCTGGATAAAATCAAAAAAGGCGGCTGGGGTGAGCTTAACGCGGTGGAATCCGGTAAAATTGGAGGCATCCTTTCCAGCCGCCTCAGCGACAGGATCAGGAATCAACCTTAAGCCCTACTATAAATTATCCAGCTTCAAAACAATACTTTCCAAGCCCGTCCGCGAAGGATGAAAGCTCCAGCGTGGCTGACCGCTGTTCTTACTTGGCGCCTGCCATACTGTGCACGGCGCCGTTGGTCTGTTTGGCGGTGGGGCTTTTCATATCCCATAGAAGGGGAAAAAATATATGCCTGAGAGTATACAAATATTCTTTGCAATATCGGTTTTCATTGTTACGTATGCAATAATTGTTTCGGAAAAAATTCACAGAACGGTAATTGCGCTGGTTTCCGCAGCCCTTATAGGGTTAAGCGGCATGCTTACAGCGGAAGAAGCCATAGATTCCGTTGATTTTAATACCGTGGGACTTCTGGTGGGCATGATGGTAATTGTAGGAATTACCAGGCAGACAGGTATTTTTGAGTATCTTGCCATTAAGGCAGCAAAGCGGTCCGGCGGGCAGCCTTTAAAAATTATGGTTTCACTTGCCCTTATAACTGCAGTGCTTTCAGCATTACTTGACAATGTAACAACGGTTCTTTTTATGGTGCCTGTTACCTTCGCTATTGCAAGAAAGGTGGAAGTAAACCCGCTGCCCTACCTTGTGGTTGAGATAATTGCTTCCAACATTGGGGGAACAGCCACATTGATTGGCGACCCGCCCAATATTATGATTGGCAGCGCCACAGAATTGGGATTTATGGACTTTGTCATAAATCTGACCCCTGTTGTTGCCGTTGTTTATGTTATTAGTATATTTATATTGAGGATCATATACAGGAAGCAACTTGTATCAACTCCCGAACTTCAAAAAAATATCATGAACATGAACGAACAGGACGAGATAAAGGACCCGGTAATTCTTAAAAGGTGTCTGCTGGTGCTTTTTTTGACAATGACTGGTTTTGTCGCGCACCAGTACATACACATAGAGTCTTCGGTTATAGCCATAAGCGGGGCCAGTCTTTTGTTATTACTCAGCCGGCAGGACCCTGAGCATGCCCTGCGGGATATTGAGTGGGCTGTAATATTTTTCTTTATAGGGCTTTTTGTCATCGTAGGTGCGCTGGAACACGTGGGCGTTATAAAAACTTTGGCAAAATACACCCTAGAGGTCACCGGGTCCAACATTTTGGCTTCAGGCATGTTAATACTATGGATTTCGGCTATTGCCTCGGCCTTCGTTGACAATATCCCTTTTGTGGCCGCCATGATTCCCCTTATTCAAGACATGGGACAGCTGGGTGGCATGGAAAACCTCGATTTCCTCTGGTGGTCATTATCCCTGGGCGCATGTTTTGGTGGCAACGGAACAATTATAGGCGCCTCAGCCAATGTTGTGGTTGTAGGAATAGCGGAAAAAAGAGGGACATACATAAGTTTCCTGGGTTTTTTCAAGATAGCGTTTCCATTAATGTTGATGTCCATAGTTATTGCAACGGGTTATCTGTGGATGTTGTTTCTGTTGGGCCATGCTTCACTGGCGGTAACTCTGGCAATAGCGTTGTTAGTATCCGCGGCGTCACGACTGATCTCCGGTTACCTGGATAATAAAGGCACCCCTGAGTAAAACAAAAGTGGTTGGAAGCCCTGGCTCCAACCACTTTTGACAACATAACCTACAGTAAACGGACAACCCCGGCACAGCGCGGGCACAGGGTGGGATGGTCGGCGTCCCGGCCCACTTCCCCGTGGTAGTTCCAGCACCGCTCGCACTTGCTGCCCGGAGCTCTCTCCACAACAACCCCGAAGCCCGGCACTCCCTCGTCGGTCACCGCCCCCTCCGGAGGATTTCCCTGGTTCAGTACAACCCCGGATACAATAAATACCGTGGGCAGTTCCTCCTTCATAGAAGCCAGTAAGTGGTAGACCTCTCCAGAGGCATAAAGCTGTGCTGCCGCCTCCAGTGAATTGCCTATCACCCTGTCCTTTCTGGCCACTTCCAGAGCCCTGGTGACAACGGCCCTTATATCCAGCAGACTGTCCCATTTCTTCTCCAGTTCTGCGTCCAGGTAGTCCTCGTTGACCTCGGGCATGTCGCAGAGCTGCACGCTTTCAGGCGCATCCCCGTTCTTCGGAACATAGCGCCAGATCTCCTCGCTGGTGAAGGCCAGCACCGGCGCCAGCAGGCGTACCAGGGCGTTAAGCACCTCGTACAGCACGGTCTGGGCGGCGCGCCTCTCTTTGGAAGACGGGGCGGCGGTGTACAGCCGGTCCTTTATTATATCCAGGTAAAGGGCGCTCATGTCCACGGTGCAAAAATTGTGTATGGCGTGATAAACCACGTGGAACTCGTAGTCCCTGTATGCGGAAAGCACACGGCCAACGGCCTTTTGCAGCTTCATCAGCGCCCAGCGGTCGATCTCCGGCAGATTACCGTACGGCACACTGTGACTTGCGGGATCGAAGTCGTACAGGTTACCCACCAGGAATCGGCAGGTGTTTCGGATCTTGCGGTACGACTCGGTCATCTGCTTCAGGATGTTGGGTGAGGCTGCCAGGTCGCTGCGGTAGTCGGCGCTGCTGACCCACAGCCGCAAAATGTCGGCGCCCATCTGGGATATAACCTTGAGGGGATCCACCACATTGCCAAGGGACTTGCTCATCTTTCTCCCCTGTTCATCCACCAGGAACCCGTGGGTGAGCACGGCCCTGTACGGGGCCTCGCCGGTCACGGCCACCGAGGTGGAAAGGGAGCTGTTGAACCAGCCCCTGTGCTGGTCGCTCCCCTCCAGGTAGAGGTCCGCCGGCCACCTGAGATCGGGCCATATTTCCGGCTGGTTTAAAACCCCCAGGTGGCTGGTTCCGCTGTCAAACCAGACGTCCATTATATCGGTTTCCTTGGTGAAATTGCCGGAACCGCATTCCGGGCACTTCAGCCCCGGGGGAACCAAGTCCCCGGCCTCCCGGGCGAACCATACGTCAGACCCGAATTCCCTGAACAGCCCCTGCAGGTGGGTTATGGTCCGGTCGTCAATTATCTCTTTGCCGCAGTCGGCGCAGTAGAATATGGGTATGGGAACCCCCCAGGTGCGCTGCCTTGAAATGCACCAGTCCCCCCGGTTGGCCACCATGTTGTGTATACGCTCCTCTCCCCAGGCGGGAATCCAGCGGACTTTCCTGATGGCGTCCAGGGCGGCCTGCCGGAACCCGTCGATGGAGGCGAACCACTGCTCGGTGGCCCTGAAAAACACAGGTTTTTTGCAGCGCCAGCAGTGGGGATACTGGTGCTGGATTACACCTTTTGACAGCAGGCTGCCGTCGGCCGACATCTTTTCGATAATCCCTTTGTTGGCCTCGTTATAGTTCTGGCCGGCAAAGTCCCCGGCCTCCTCGCTGAAAACTCCCTTGCCATCCACAGGTGAAAGCACCGGCAGCTTGTACTGGCGTCCCACTATAAAGTCCTCATGGCCGTGGCCCGGCGCTGTGTGGACGCAGCCGGTTCCAGCCTCAAGCGTCACGTGTTCTCCCAGTATCAAAAGGGACTGGCGGTCCATAAAGGGGTGCCGGCAGACAACGCCCTCCAGTTCCCTTCCCTTTATCTCCTTTGCAATTTCGGGGCCCGTAAGTCCGGCTGCCTCCATAAACTGGCCCAGCAGCTCCCTGGCCACCACGTAGCTGTCATCCCCAAACCGTGCCAGAACGTAATCAAAATCAGGGTGCAGGCAGATGGCCACGTTGGCTATCAGAGTCCAGGGGGTGGTGGTCCAGATGACCACGTAGGTGTTCTTCTCGGGAACAACCCCCTTTCCCTGGCTGACCGGGAACCTCACGTAAATTGAAGGCGAATGTTTTTCGCCGTATTCCACTTCGGCCTCGGCCAGGGCGGTCTCGCAGGTGGAACACCAGTACACCGGCTTGAGGCCCTTGTAAATGTAGCCTCGCTTGGCCATTTCCCCGAATACCCCTATCTGGGTGGCCTCAAAGTGGGACATCAGTGTGAGGTAAGGGTTTTCCCAGTCTCCCCTGACCCCCAGGCGCTTGAATTCTTCCTTTTGTATTTCAACGAATTTGAGGGCATATTCCTTGCATTTTTTGCGGAACTCCACCGGGTGAAAGGCGTGCCTGTTGATGCCCATGGCCTTTATGGCCTGCTGCTCAATGGGCAGCCCGTGGGTGTCCCAGCCCGGGACGTAAGGGGCGTCGTAGCCGGCCATGGTATGATACTTTACTATAATGTCCTTCAGAACCTTGTTCAGTGTGTGGCCAAGGTGAATGTGGCCGTTGGCGTAGGGCGGGCCGTCATGAAGAATGAACTTGGGCTTTCCGGAGTTTTTACGGCTCACCTTGCTATAAATATCTATTTCGTCCCAGAATTTCATAATTTCCGGCTCCCTCTCCGGAAGATTGCCCCTCATGGGAAAATCGGTTTTGGGGAGATTTAGAGTTTGACCGTAATCCATTGTTATTAACCTCCTGTAATGCTGCATTAAAAACATAAACCCGCCCCGCAAAAGGGACGGGTTGATTTACCCGTGGTACCACCCAATTTTAACGATAAAACGAAAAATATCTTTCCGCCTTTCGTTATCTCCTGTGCCCTTAACGTGGGCGGGCCGTTCCATCCTACCGGCGTTTAAATGGCTTTCGGCGGACACCTTCCGGGTGATTTTGGGAAAAGGGCACTGCCCGGATCGCACCACCCCGGGCTCTCTTAAAAGATCCTTCTTCTCCTACTCTTCCCGTGCATCGGTTTTTTATATACATAATATAACATAATGTATTATATTAAAAACACCCCAAAGCGTCAACTTTTCAGCCGTTATTTATGATCCTTTCCACGTCCCGGGCGGTTACCCCCGTCACCCTGACGGTTTTGTTCCTGCCAGTGTGGCCGGATACCAGTTCCACCGACTTTACCGGCACGCCCAGAAGTCCGGCCAGAAATCTAAGGCAGGCCTCGTTGGCCTCCCCGTCCACCGGCGGGGCGGTAAGCCGTACCTTGAGGGCGCCTTCCATCACCCCGGCCAGCTGATTTTTAGAGGCCCTTGGCTGCACCCTCACCCTGAAGGTGACCCCCCCCTTTTCCTCGCGGATATCAAGCAAAATCAAAACACCACCGCTTTAAAGAATTCAGGAGACAGGAGACAGCAATGACTGTGCCGTTACCTATTCTGAATTCTGACTTCTGACTTCTACCCTGTATTCTAACTTAATAGTATCTCCTCAAAGTAATGAAGATCCTTCCGCTCCGGGATGTTCCCTTCACCTGGGCCACTTCCACCCTTCCCCTGCCCCTTATGGAGATTATGTCGCCCTCCCTGACGGGTTGGGACGGGGAAGACTTCACCTGCCAGTTGAGGTTTACCCTTTCCGCAGCTATAAATTCCGCCATCTTCGACCTGGAAATTCCAAATCCCGCCGCTGCCACCGAGTCAAGCCTGAGTGAGGAAACAGTGGTGTTGACCTCTTTTACCTTTTCCTCGGGAACTGCAAGCTTATCGGCGCCAATCTCCTCAACCGACACCTCCCACCTGCCAACCCTGGAAAGGTTGGACAAAATGTAGGGAGCCACCTCCCCGGCCACCACGGCGTGCGCCCCACTGTCGTTAACCAGTATGTCTCCCAGTTTCTCCCTTTTCAGTCCAAGCCCAAGAAGAGAGCCCAGGAAGTCCCTGTGCCCCGGCCGGGTGCCGTGAAAATTCACGGTAAGCGACAAAAAAGACAGCCCGCTGTCTTCATCCCGGGGGTTAATATAGTCCGGACATATCAGCACCCTTTGCCTCTCGGCGCCCAGGTACCCGCCGTCGGCCCTCCAGGATAGGCCGGCCGCCTTTTTAAGCGCAGAAACAACCAGACCCGCGTGATACGGGTCGTAAAAGTCTGTAACACCGGGTTTATGGCTTTTCAGTACAACGCCGGCAATATCCGCCGCCCGGGCCAGTATGATCTTCTCCTCACCGCCGGCAGCGGCCATGAAACGCTCCCTGTCCAGGTTAAAAGTCACCTCATTAACTCAAAGACAAGATTTATAATCAGGCTTTTTAAAAGTCCCAGCACAAAAAATGCGGCAATTGGGGATATATCAATAACGCCTATGGGCGGAATTACCCTTCTGAAAAATCCCAGAACCGGCTCGGTTATCTCGTAAATAAACCTGATAACGGGTTGATAGGGATTGTGCCTTACCCAGGACAGAAGAATCCTGGCGAACATAAGAGCCATGTATACTTCAAAAGCAATATCGATCACTGTTATCACGAAACCCATTTTAACCACTCTCCCTACTTTATGCCGCCGGACATCTCGCGGGATTTTTTTGCGGCGGTCTCCACCGCCCTTATCAGTGCAGCCCGGACACCGTCCCTTTCCATCGAGTAGAGGGCCTCAATGGTGGTTCCCCCGGGAGTGGTGACCATATCCTTAAGCTGACCGGGGTGCCTGCCTGTTTCCAGCAGCATCCTGGCGGCGCCCAGCATTGTCTGTGCCCCCAGCAGCGTCGCCACGTCCCTGGGCAGGCCCATTCTCACCCCGGCGTCGGCCAGCGCTTCAAGCATTACGAACATATAAGCGGGCCCGCTTCCGCTCAGCCCGGTAACTGCGTCCATCATGGACTCCGGAACCTCCACCGCCCTTCCGAATGATCCGCAAACGGCCAGGGCCTTTTCCATGTCTTTCCGGCCGGCCCTCGATCCCGCGCAAACCGCGCTGGCGCCCTCCCCCACCAGGGCCGGGGTATTGGGCATTACTCGTATCACAGCCACCTTCTCACCGGCGGCGGACTCCAGCATAGCGGTTGTTATTCCGGCAGCGATGGACATCACAAGCTGCCCGGGCCTTAGCACTCCAGCCACATCCCGAAGCACCGGCAGAATAACCCCGGGCTTGATGGCCAGTATCACTATGTTTGCCAGCCCCGCCAGTTCCCTGTTGTCACTCATTGTATTTATATTTAACGTTGACTTTAAATTCTCCAGCCTTTCACTGCTGATGTCAGTCACATACAGGTTCGAGGCGGGCACAGTCCCGCTGCCGGCAAGACCGGCCAGCATGGCCCCGGCCATGGCCCCTCCCCCCAGAAAACCTATTTTTAACCCTGTAAGGGGCATTGTCAATCCATCTCCAATCGTTTCAGCTATAGTACTTCAAACAGTTCTTATTTTACCCAGGAAAAAAGTCCCCGGTCCTTTATCTGTTCCCCCAGTTCGCTGGAGATATCCATGTTGCTGGGCACGGCCAGGAAAATACCGCTTCCCACCTTCTGCAGGGTTCCGTTGAGGGCGTAGGTGGCGCCGCTTATAAAATCCACCACCCTTTTGGCCAGATCGGGGTCGGCCTTTTCCAGGTTTATAATTACCGGCCTCCGGCTTTTAAGGTTTTCCGCCAGGCCCTGCACATCCTCAAAAACCCTGGGCTCGGACACAACCACCTTTTGCTGGCGCTGGGCGTGAAGGTTCAAAACCTGACCTTTTCTTTTGCTGGCCGGTATCTCTTCTTCTTCCCGGAATCTTGTCTCCCGGAATTTTTCATTTTCGTCCTGGTCAAGCTGCTCCTCTTCAAATCCTATTATGCCCAGAACCCTGTCCATCAGCTTTCTAGACAAATAAAACTCCTCCTTCCTCAGTCACCGGCGGCTTTTCCCCCCGGCCTTTCACCAAAAATTCCGGTACCCACCCGCAAAATATTGGCTCCTTCTTCAACCGCCACCCGGTAGTCATTTGTCATTCCCATGGACAGGTAAGACATGGGGACGCCGGGAAACCTTTTCCGCAAATCCCCGAATAAACCCCGCAGCGCCCTGAATACCGGCCTCACCTCTTCCGGGTCGTCCACGTAAGGGGCCACGGTCATAAGACCTCTTACGGCAATACCCCCGAGGCCGGCGGCATCCTTTATAAAATCCGAAACCTCCTCCGGGTTCAGTCCGTATTTTGTTTCTTCGCCGGAAACGTTAACCTGCACCAGAACATCGGTGACCAATCCAAGTTCCCCGGACCGCCTGTCTATTTCAACGGCCAGGCGCCATGAATCCAGGGAATGGATAAGGCTTGTTTTACCCACCACGGCCTTGACCTTATTTGTCTGAAGGTGGCCGATCAGGTGCCACCGGACATCCTGTCCGAAATGATGATGCTTGGAGATTAATTCCTGGACTCTGTTCTCACCCAGGTTTAAAAGGCCCTCTTCCACCGCCAGTGAAATGGTTTCCACCGGCACATTTTTTGTTACCGCCACAATTTCTATATCGGCAGGGTTGCGCCCGGCTTTAACGGCCGCACTGTAAATCTCCCCGCGCAATTCCACAATATTTTCCCTGATAACCGACCTGTCCACAAAACTCTCCTTTATTCCCTGGTAAAAAGCCAGTGAGGGTTTATCACGTATCGACCGCCCGGCGCCAACTGGTCTCCGGTAACCGCCGCGTGTCCGTCAACAATTCCTTCCACCTTTACCGGAACCCATTTGCCCCTCTGTTTGTTCATAATGTACAGGCCCACACGGCCATCCCTTATTACCAGTGATCTTTGGGGCACTATGTAACCGTAAAACCTTTCTCCCACCAGGTAAAAATTGTCTTTTCTTATATTAAGAAGGCCCGCCGGGTAGTTGGAGGCCTGCACGATCAACATCCGCCCCGCTGCATTATTCCCCGCAGGGTCATCCTTAATGCGGCCGGCAAGTTCGCTGTCATCCCACAGCAGCACAATACTGCCGCCTTTTTTCAGGGCATCCCCCGGGAATCCGTCCGGCGCCGGAAGGCATATCAGCAAAGGGGAAAGGTTGTCTATAACCTTTATTACCGGCTGCCCCTTGTAGCATTTAATGGTCTGGACCTCCCGCAGGGGAATCCTTTGTTTTGTATTCACCTCATTTAGGCCGACAGTCTTAAGAATATCCGCCTGCCCCGGATTGAGCACGCCTTCCAGCCCGTCCACCGCAAGGCTGACAATTCCTGTCCTGGGGGCCTGTACCAGGGAGGACCACGCCGACGTCCCTTCACCGGCGGTTTTTACCTCGGCTATGCTTTCGCCGGCCCTGACCCTTTCCCCGGGCTTAACCAGCATAACCAGTTCTCCGTCAGCCGGAGACGGGATAACGGTCTCATCCCTTATCAGCAAACCTTCGGCCGGATATAGTTTTTTGAGTTCCCCGGTGGAAAGCGCCCCTGTTTCCACCATGAAAGACCTGGCATAATGCCATACCTGGACCGTCGTTATGTATAACAAAAAAATACCCGCAACAATCAACAGCGCCTTTGAAGCCCGGGGTTTTGCCCGGCCTTCCTCACCGGGGCCGGTTCCTTTTTCACTCATCGCCCGCACCCGGATTTCATAAAAATTTATCACTCCCACCAGATGTGTCAACTTGGTCTATTCGACGGTCAATATCCCAACTCCTGCGAAAAAACACCCTGAGCAGGGTGTTTTTTAAAAAAATATGGGATTTTTTTTTAATGGCCGGTTACAAGTTTACCGTTAACGGATTGTAGTAGGACTTTTTTACCATACACGGCTTATGTGATCAGTTCATTGATTTCGACAATTCCCCCGGGATCTTTTGTTAAATATGAATGTAAACTTTCATCCCTAAAACATCTGTATAAATAATTGTTTAATAGTCTAATATTATCCGAACCTGCCTGTTATATAGTCTTCAGTCCTGCGGTCCCCGGGCCGGGTGAAAATCTCCTCGGTATCCCCGTATTCTATCAGCTCACCGTTTAAGAAAAAGGCGGTGGTGTCCGATACCCTGGCAGCCTGCTGCATGTTGTGGGTAACTATCACAATGGAGTAATCGTGCTTGAGAACCTGTATCAGTTCCTCAATTTTCAGTGTTGAAATGGGATCAAGGGCAGAACTGGGCTCATCCATCAAAACAATCTCCGGTTCCACGGCCAGGAGACGGGCTATGCACAACCTCTGCTGCTGCCCCCCGGAAAGCCCCAGGGCGGGCTTAAACAGCCTGTCCTGGACCTCATCCCACAGCGCCGCCCCCCGCAGGCTTATCTCAACTATTTCGTCCAGCTTCCTTTTATTTTTAATTCCATGAATACGGGGACCGTACGCAACGTTGTCGTAAACCGACATGGGAAAAGGGTTGGGCCTCTGGAAAACCATTCCCACCCTCTTGCGCAGGGCTACCACGTCAACGCCGGGCTGATAAATATCCTGCCCGTCTATCGAAACCTTTCCCTCAACCCTCACCCCTTCATACAGGTCGTTCATCCTGTTCAGGGTCCGCAAGAATGTGGATTTGCCGCAGCCCGAGGGACCGATGAGAGCGGTTATGTGATTCGACTTTATATTGATGGTCACGTCTTTAAGTGCCTGAAACTCCTTGTAATAAAGATTAAGGGACTCCACTTCCATCTTGTTTCCGCTCAATTGGTCTTCCCCCAAAATACTTGAATTCAGGTGTCATAATAGCAAAATTATATTAGATGCCTGTTAGGCTATTGTTAAAATTACATTAACCCGATTCACTGAAACGGTACCCCACTCCGCGCACAGTCTCTATATACTGGGGGCATCCCGGTATCTGCTCAAATTTCTGCCGTATATGCCGCACATGTACATCAACGGTCCTGGAGTCACCCATATAATCATAACCCCATATTTTTTCCAGCAGGTACTCTCTTGAAAAAACCTTTCCCGGCTCTGCCGCCAGAAACCGCAGCAGCTCAAATTCCTTGGGGGTGAGGTCCTGGCGGGCTCCGTCCACCGTTACCATAAACCTGTTCTGGTCTATGACAAGCTTCCCGTGGACTATCACTGCGCCGTCCTTTTTATCCGCCAACCCTGAATCCTCCTTGCTCCTGAGCCTTGCCTTGATTCGCGCCAGCAGTTCCCTGATGCTGAAAGGTTTTGTCACGTAGTCGTCAGCCCCCAGCTCAAGGCCCAGCACCTTGTCCAGTTCCTCACCCCTGGCGCTGATCATTATAATTGGTATCTTTCGGGTAGCCTCGTTCTGCCGCAGGGACCGGCAGACCGACAAACCATCAAAACCGGGTAGCATTACATCCAGCAGTATAAGGTCCGGCCTTTCTCTGCCGGCCAAATCCAGCGCCATATTCCCGTCGGTGGCAGCCAGCACCCTGTAACCTTCTTTTTCAAGATTATACCTTATAAGTTCCAGTATATTTTGCTCGTCATCCACCACAAGAACACTGTTCAATACAATACCCCCCATTCTCGAGGTTCGAAGTTGGAAGTTCAAGGTTAGGCCTTTTCATTTTAGGACCATCAGCGACGCCATCCTGCCGCACTGGCCGGACTGTCCCCGGTACGAAAAGAACAGCTCCGGGCTGCAGGCAGTGCACAGGTCAGTCAAAGTTATATTCATGGCCCTCACACCGGCCTCCACCAGGGTGGCCAGGTTGGCCCTGCGCAGGTCCAGATTCCACCTGCCGTTTCCGGCGGTTTTTAAAAATGGGCCCGGGTCAAACCCCCGTTCCCTGAAGGAATCAATCAGGGGAATGTCCACTTCGTAGCAGCATGAACCTATGGACGGCGCTATGGCCGCCAGGCAGGTTCCGGGGTCGGTCCCGAAAGCTTCCCCCATGGCTTCAAGAGCGGCGGCGGCTATCCGCAGGGCCGTGCCCTTCCAGCCTGCGTGCACAAGGCCGGCCGCCTTTTTCACCGGGTCAAGTATCATTACCGGCACACAGTCGGCATAGTAGCTGGACAGCAAAACGCCGGGAACATCGGTAACCAGCGCGTCAGTTTCCGGGAAGCCGTCCCCGTAATCTCCCGCCCCCCTGCCCCGGTCGGATTCCGTAACAACACGGACGCTCTTTCCGTGGACCTGCTGCCCGGCCACCATGTCACGTATATTTACGCCCATAACCGAAGAGATCCTTCTCCTGTTTTCCAAAACCGCCCCGGGGTCGTCCCCCACGTTAAAGGCAAGGTTTAAAGATCTGTACGGCCCCCGGCTTACCCCTCCCTGCCGGGTGGTGAAGGCATGTTCCACCAGCCCGGTATTGCTGAAAATGTCAAAGGAAATGCACCTTATATCGCCAGCTGACTTTATACTGTATCCCGGCAATTCTTTTATCCCCTTGTTCTGGATTCTGGATTCTGACTTCCGGATTCTCTAAAATATCACACCGCTTCCTTCCTGCTCAGTTTTTCCAGCAGGCCGTTCAAATCATTCAACTGCCTCATGATGGCAGAGTATCCCTGGCCTTCCCCTTCCTCCAACAGCTTCTGAAGTTTTTCCGCCACTGCGGCGTGGGCCTTAAGCACCTGATCCTCGGTAAAAACAATCCCCGGTGTTATTTCATATGAATCCAGCCAGTTCGGTATTGCAGGATCGATTCCAAACTGCTCCTTTATAAGGCCGGCCAGGGTGGACGCCGACTCCGGCTCCCCGTGAACGAGGAAAATATTTTTGGGCAGGCTGGTAAAATCGCCCAGCCATTCTAAAAGGCCCTTCTGGTCTGCATGTGAAGAATAGCTGTCAATCACCCGTATGTCAGCCCTAACCTTTACGTCCTCGCCGTGAATCCGCACAAACTCGGCCCCGTCCAGTATCTTCCTGCCCTTTGTCCCGGGCGCCTGGTACCCCACGAACAGGACAGTGGATTCAGACCTCCACAGATTGTGCCTGAGGTGGTGCTTGATCCTGCCGGCGTCACACATTCCGCTGGCGGACAGAATCACCGCCCCGCCCTTCATGTTGTTGAGGGCTATGGACTCCTCCATTGTCCTGGAATATTTAAGATTGGGCATGTCGAAGGGGTTTTGCGCCCGGCACATCAATTTCTTGGTCTCATCATCAAAACACTCCAGGTGAAGCTTAAAGACCTCTGTGGCCGCAATGGCCATCGGGCTGTCAATGTACACGTCCATGGGAGGGAAGCGCCCGTCCTTGACCAAAAGGTTTATATCATACAAAAGGTCCTGGGTGCGTTCCACCGCAAAGGCGGGTATAATAAGGTTGCCGCCTTTACGATATGTTTCCCATATTACATCATGTAATAACTCCAGCCTGTTGCCCGAATCCTTGTGAACCCGGGCCCCGTATGTGCTCTCCATTATAACACAATCTGCCTCGGCCACGGTGGACGGGTCCTCCACAAATGGCTTTCCTTCGCTTCCCAGGTCGCCGGTGAAAAGAAGTTTCGTCTGCTCCGTGCCCTCCCGGACCCATATTTCCAGTATGGCCGAACCAAGAATATGTCCGGCGTTTAAAAAACGGACCGTTATATCCTGGGTAGGGTTGATGGTCTCACCGTAATTGACCTTGTTAAACATCCGCAAACACGCCCGGGCGTCATCCGAGTTGTAGATGGGAGACAAAAGCGGCTTTCCCGCCCTTTTGTTTTTGCGGTTTAACCTTTCAACCTCCATCTCCTGTATGTACCCGCTGTCGGGGAGCATCACCGCGCAGAGGTCGGTGGTGGCCGCCGTGGCGTATATTTTACCTTTAAATCCTTCCTTGACAAACTTCGGTATCAACCCGCTGTGGTCTATGTGGGCATGGGTAAGCAGAAGGGCATTCACGGAAAACGGGTTGACCGGAAACTTCTGGTAGTTTCGTTCCCTCAGCGCCCTGGAACCTTGAAACATTCCGCAGTCCACCATCACCCTGGAAAGGCCGGTCTCAATCAAAAAACAGGACCCCGTTACAGTTCCCGCCGCTCCCAGAAATCTTAATCTCATCGCTTTATTCTCCTTTACCATCAGATAGTTATTTATTTCATCCCAAACCTCTTTAAATCCTTCCTGTAAAGGAAGGCTTCCGCCAAAATGCCACAAAGATCGCACACAAAGATCGCTTCCCTTGACATAAATAAGGAAAATGCTTAATCTTAATTGAGAAAAATATTCATACCGGGGGGAGGGTTTGAGATGCCGATATACGAGTTTAAGTGTGCCTCCTGCGGCCTGAAATTTGAAAAACTGTGCAGCATGGGTGAAACCGGGGAAAAACTATCCTGCCCCCAGTGCGGCACAAACGGCCCCAAGCGGGTAATGAGCGGCTTTGCCGCCAAGGGTGTGGAAAAAGGCGGTCCCGCGGCATCAGGCGGCGGCTGCTCAGGGTGCAGTTCCAGCAACTGCAGCACCTGCCATTAATGACCCAGGGGGCTGGGGTTGCGGGTCGGAATACAGAATCCAGGAGCCAGAATCCAGAATAATGGAGAATGATTTATTGAGGGATGAAGAACTTTATTGCAAATTAAATCGGCATTGGACATAAGGTCCAATGCCTTCTTGAATCCAAAGTCAGACGCCCGACTACCTGATCCGTTACCTTAAGCACTCCAGGAAGATGTCATCCAGAGCAACGGGATTGTTGTTTCCCGGCTCCGGAATAAATATGAAACGGACCTCCATGCTTCTGGTCTGCGCGGGGCTGAGCCCGGTGGTGAAATTGTACTGTATGAAGTTCTCGGGAATAAAGTCTTCGGAGTATTCCGGGTCGGCGGTGCTGATAAGCTGGCCGGCCTCGTTGTAGAAAAACACCCTGGCCCTGAACCGGAAATTGCTGCCCGGCGGGACCTGCGGTATTTCACGAAGCCAGTACGCCACCCTGTAAAGCCTACCGCCCTGGGCGGAGACCGTCTGGGAAATCCTTGCCTCCCTTTTGGGGTTGGTTCCAAGCCTCGCAGAATACCTCCCCGTGTGCCGTATAAGTTCCTGCCTTGACACATTCTGCCCCGTCCAGCCCGGCGGCGGAACATCGGGGTTGGGCCAGATCTCAAATCCGCTGTTAGTAAGCAGGTTGACTCCGGGCTGACATACCTGGGGCGGCTGTGTGGTGGGCGGCAGCGTTGCAGCACCGCGGGTTATCACTATATTGTTTCTGACAAACCTGTCCCTCAGCCCCACTGCCCAGTTATACCCACGTAATGTTATTGTCTGGGGGGCCACCAGGTTGCCCTGCTGATTGCGCTGGTCCCAGACAGCCGTAAACACCTGAGTTCCACCGGGCTGCAGAGTAACAGTCCCGGTTACCTGCGGGAATACCCGGCCCTGGGACCACCTCCACACCACCGTCCCGTCGGCCCGCACCGCCTCCAGTTCGAACCTCTGCCCGGTTGTGTAATTGAGAGTAATTGGTTGCGAGGAAATGTTTATCTTGGTAAATGTTATGTTTACCGGCTCTCCCCTGTTGTATATCCTCTTATCTGTGGCCAGGACATACAAAAGGCCGTCTATGACCCTGCTGTTTATGTTGCGCTGGCCGTCGGTGTCAATCCCGTCAACACTCACCAGCAGTGTCTGGCCGGGGAATATAAGGTTGGGGTCTTCAATCTGGTTCAGGGCCAGAAGGTTTTCCACCGTGGTTCCCAGCGCCCTGGCTATGGTGGTCAGGGTATCGCCGGGCATCACCGTATAAAACTGCGGCATTGATAATACCTCCTTTCCAAAGGGCTATTCCATGATATGTCGTTCCACCGGCAATAGTTCTAAAGGAAACAGAATTTATTAAATCCCAAGAGATTCCCCTGGCTTCTGGCCCGGATCCGGCAGGTGAAAACTATTGACTATTGGCACAAAAAAAAGCTCCCCTTTTACGGAGAAACGCCTTGTTTTGTCAACCGATATTAATCTTTAGAAACAGGTTCTGTCCTCTTGATTAAATGTTGTTTTTTTCTTTTTCCAGGTCCAGCAGCACAACTTCGGAGCTTTGCATGCTCCTTGGCAGGTCGATTATCCTCTGGTTTTTCGACCCCTTGAATGCCAGGCGCAAATCCTTTTTATCCGGTTCAAACCGGCCGTCCACAAGCACGTCAACATTCTCCAAAAGATCTTTCCATCCTTTTCTCCTGTCCATATTCTCCAGTATGAATTCAAAGGTGTATCCTGTATAACACCATACATCCAGTCCGCATTCCCGGACTTTTTTAGCCATATACGCGAATTTTTCCGCCTGCTCCAGCGGGTCTCCCCCCGAGAACGTCACTCCTTTCAGGAGGCCGTCACGCCTTATTTCGCTCAGTATATCATCCATATCCCTCAGCTGGCCGCCATCAAAGTCCCAGGTTTGAGGGCTGTGGCAACCATGGCAGCGGTGATTACACCCCTGCGCCCATATAACGTACCTTATACCATTGCCATCCACCACACTCTCGGGAGTAATTCCGGCCAGCCTGATTTTTTTTTCTTCGTTCATCCGGACACCTCTTTTCTTTTATTAATAAAAAGGGGCTGCCGCCCCTTCGGACGTATCGCGTCCTACCCCGTACCAATAATTTCCCATATCTAGAAACAAAGGCCGGGGCTGTACAAGAAGCATACCCCGGCCACAAGAATCCGCATCCAGGTAATACCGAACAGGCTCACGGCCCAACTAACGGGGCCTTCACCCACCCCCGCAGTTCTGGTCAGGGTTAACCCCGGTAATTCCCTCCTGTATCCTGGCATTAACCCTTTCCACTATTTGATGGAACTGCAGCCTGGATTCATAGTAATCCTTAACCAGGTCGTTGGACATTGCAGCGTCCTCGGCTTCCTTGAGCTTTCCGAGGTGATCCTCGGTTAGCTGCTGTCCCATCATCTGCATCCTGTAGTAGGATTGCTGCAGATCCTGGTATTCCTTAACCGCCCTGCTGGCCTCGGGATCATCCTTGATGGCCTTCTCGGCCGACATCATCCTGTTGTATTCTTCTGTCTTGGCAATCTCCCTGCCCAGCTCAAGGGCCTGAACAAAAATGGTCAATATTAACACCTCCGGTATTTTCTATTCTCCGTGAAGCAGTGATAATCCTTCCATATAATATAACCCCCGGCGTTTTCATGATTCTCTTACTTTACCTCTGCCAGGGAAAAGACTGACCAGATCCATAAAAAGTAAAACCAGGGGCAGGGTGACAACAGGGTAGGTCTGAGAATAAAAATCCAGCATTTCCATTCTGTCGTCGAACAAATAAAAGCCTGCCAGGAAAGTGAATACACCTGCCGGAGGTTATTAATTGCAATATTTTTTCCTTTAATCTCTTTATGATGCCCGGCCTACGGGAAAAAAGAAGCATCTTCCCCCGGGTTCCAGAATAAAAATGCCAGCGCTGTCGGATATTGTATCAGAAGGAACTATTTGACTCGTGGAGTATCTGTCAATGGCATCCCGGATCTTAAGGAACCTATTCAGAAAGGCTCCCCGCCGCAAACCTGCCGGGCAGGCCGACAAGATCATGGATAATGCATAATAGTGCAGAACATCAACCCCTCGGCCATGGGAAAGGGATCCCAGGGCGGGGGTGGAGGCGGTATGGCGGAGACTTCAAAACCGTACCGCAACCGCAGTGCTGAAGGAGACACCATTTTTGACGCAGTCAGGGACCTCTCCCGCCAGACTCCCCGGCAGCTTTTCTTCGCCCACAACCAGGTGATTATTCTCTCGGAAAAACTGGCCCGGGAACGGGGGGTAATAGAAGTTATTGACTTTTTTGAGCGCAACCCCCAGATACGACGCACCACCTGGATACTGGTGGGTAAGGGCGACCTGGTAGCCCTTCTGGACGAGCCCGGCCGGCTGGAAAACAGCCCGGCCCAGCGTATATTCGGGATTATAAACGAAAGGCAGCTTACCTCCCAGTACGCTGTAATCAGGCTGGGAGATTTCCTGGAGATGATGGAAAGTGAAGGGACACAGCCTTTTACCGCCATAATTGAAAGGAAGTTTAACATTGCCCAGTCCAAAGAACACTATAGGATCCAAACCGAAGGGCATGTCGCCGAGCCGCACCAGAATATCACTATGAGCGGTACCGCTGTCTTCCGGCGGGATAAAATGGTGGGGCAGCTAAGCCCCACAGAAAGCCGCGGTCTTCTGTGGGTAAGGGGTGAGGTCGAGGGAGGAATTATTGACATATCGGCCCCCGGGAATGAAAAGCCGGTGTCCATGGAAATACTTCGCTCTGGTACCAAGCTGGAACCAATCCATGAAGGCCTTGTTTTTAGGCGGGCTGATGGGCGGTTTCTTTCTGTTGCTGGTAATACTGAGAACGCTACTGGTGATAGGAGCGGCAACGCCAAAGCTATGGTACCCGGTGCTGGAAGCTGTGAGGATGATTGACCTTTTCAATATAATACAGCGGGTGGAGGCGGCCATCATCATCAACTGGATTGGCTTCGGTTTCATGAAGATAACAATCTGTTTCTACACCTTTGTCACGGGACTGGCCCAGTGGCTGAACCTAAGTGACTACAGGCCCCTGGTACTGCCGGCGGGAGTAATTATGCTGGCCCTGTCGGTTCTGGTATATGACAGCTACGTGGAAGAGGTGTTTTTCGCCGCTGTAATATGGTATCCCTACGCCCTTACGGTGGCATTCATAATCCCTCTAATCATGTTTCTTACGGCCAAGGTACGTGGACCATTCCCCAAAAAATAAAGGCCGCACCCCGTTTCTTGCGGCACGGCCGGCTAAAAAACCGGTTCATCCTGCGGCTTTTCTTTCCCGGGTCGACCAACCCAGCAGGTCATACACTATTCAGTATGCAAAAAGTGCCTCTATAAACTGAAAGAGAGCCAGCACAGCCGCTACCGAGGCCCACCATCCTGTTAAAGTCCCCGTAACAACCAGGCCCAGCAGTATAAACCCGGCTATCGTCCGTATAACCCTGTCAGCGGTGCCCAGATTTTTTTCACGGCAAAGGCGCAACCGCCTCACCTCCCTGGCCTGTGTGCCCCAGGATCCGTAAAAGACG
>JBMOPB010000103.1:0-2286 GCA_049325055.1 Bacillota bacterium | reverse complement strand
TCGTGAGATGTGGCGGTATCCCTGATTTTGTTTATGGCATCAACTACATTGTTTACCGCAGTGTCAAATCCTATGGAAAAGTCTGTGCCCGGTATGTCATTGTCAATGGTTCCCGGAACGCAAACTACCGGGAGCTTGTATTCCCGGTAAAACTCGAGACCGCCTCTGAATGACCCGTCTCCTCCAATTAACACCAGCCCCTGGAGACCGAATCTTTTGACGTTTTTGTATGCCTTTGACCTTCCCTCGGGATTTCTGAATTCTTCTGACCTTGCGGTTTGTAATACCGTACCGCCCCTATGAATTATATCGGCCACCGATCCCAGGTTCATTGGGCCCATCTCTGCATCTATGAAACCGGCAAATCCGTGTTTTATGCCGATTACTTCCATGCCGTGATATATCGCCTTGCGGACCACTGCCCTTATGGCGGCGTTCATTCCCGGGGAATCCCCGCCGCTGGTAAGCACCCCTATCCTCTGCACTATACACACCTCCCGGCTTAACAATACATGAGTATATTATGCGCAATAAAAGCACGGCTGATTAACAATTTAGCCGGGATTTGAAATGTACCCCTGTCTGTCTGAGAGCTTAAACACAGCCATAATTTCCGTAGCTTCTTCGGCTTCGGATTCCGGCACCAGCACCTCAACGGGCCCGTTTTCGTTTGCCTGGGATAAACCAACTGACTTGAGTTTGACAAGAAATCCCTCACCGGAAAGCATAACTTTGATTCTTTCGGCCTCCCTCATGTGAGGAGCGATATACACCACGGTCCACACGCCAGTATTCCCCCTCCCGAGCAGTTACGAACACGATTTAGTCTTTTCTACTCTTTATACGAGTATTCCTTTCGGGAAAACAGAAAAATATCCGCAGACCCCAAAAGATCTCCGGATTTTTTTTCTATTCATCAGACCTGATTCTGCCGTTTTTCGTCAGCAGCTCAACCTTGCCCCTTATTTTTATGGCTGAGGTGTGCTCGGTAAACTGGGCAACCATTATTTCTCCCTTATCGAGTTTTTCCGAATGATGAAATTTTGTGTCCTTCCCCCTAGTAAGACCTATGATTGTAACTCCGTTATCCAGTGCCTTAACTACAATATAATCTCCGAAAATAAAGTTTTCTTTATCGGACATCGTGATCCCTCGCTTTTCCGGCTTTCTATCGAAAATAATAGCACAGCCTTTCTGTGTTTGCAACGATTACAGGCATTTTCTGGCAGAGTGCCTTTTATCCCTGTTCCTTCACCTTAACGTTCCGGCTGCCCAGGAGTTTTCTAAGCTCTCCAAGCAGCGGGCCTGCAATGTCAACCCAGTTTTCCTTCGAAATCTGCTTTAATCTCTTTTCCTTTTCAAAATACAGAAATACCCTGGAATTACCGGGGTATGACCGCAATATAATTTTTATATTATCCAGTATTTCGGGAGTAACGTCATCCAGCCTCAGGTACAAGTCCCCAATTACTTTTTTGTTAAGGGGCTGCACCTCTTCGGCCAGTATCTTAACCTCCTCGCCTGATGATGTAGCCTTTCCCCTTATCATAACCACTTCGTCATTTTGTATAAGCTTTTGATACTCCCGGTACACCTTCGGGAAAAACACCACTTCCATGCTCCCGGTCAGGTCTTCGAGGCTGGCAAAAGCCATCGGGTCTCCTTTTTTGGTGTTTATTCTCTTCACCGAAGTAAGCATTCCACCGCACGCTATCTTTGTTTCTTCAGTAATTTCCTTAATTTCCGCAAGCGTGCCGGTGGAATGCTCCTGCATTGACTGACGGTAATCCATCAGCGGGTGGCCGCTTAGGTAAAAACCTATGGCCTCCTTCTCAAATGTCAGCATCTCCGACCTTGAATACTCATCCACGTCCGGCATGTTCAGGCTGACGGTGTGCTTTACCTCGTCCCCCCAGAAATCAAGCAGTGACAGCTGCCCGTTGGACCTTTCCTTTTGTGTGTGCTGGGCCAGGCTCAGCCCGGCGTCCACCGCCGCCATTACCTGCGCCCTGTGGTGCCCCAGCGAGTCCATGGCGCCCGCCTTGATCAGGTTCTCAATCACCCTCCGGTTCACCACCCTGGTGTCAAGGCGGCTGCAAAAATCGGCGAAATTACGGAACAATCCGTCCTTTTCCCTGGAATGAATTATGGCCTCGACAGCCGCCAGTCCAACATTCTTGATGGCGGCAAGACCGAACCGTATCCTGGCTCCTTCCACTGAAAAACTTTCCCGGCTCTGGTTTACATCGGGAGGCAGCACCTCTATCCCCAGCCGCCTGCACTCCT
>JBMOPB010000102.1:0-32071 GCA_049325055.1 Bacillota bacterium | reverse complement strand
TGGGAGATTGAGTTTACGCAACGTGCTGTAAAGGATGTTGAGTTGATAAAGCAGGCGGGATTGAAAGATAAGGTTCTTGAACTGATCGAAGTCCTGAAAAACAATCCTTTTCAAAATCCGCCGCCATATGAAAAATTGGTTGGAGACCTCGCAGGCGCGTATTCCCGACGGATAAACATAAAGCACCGCCTTGTTTATTCGGTTGATAAAGAGAGGCAATGTGTGAGGATATTGCGCCTTTGGACGCATTATGAGTAAGTAGCGGTGCCGGTTTTGAATTGTTGAATTGCCATGCTGGCTATCCTTTTTTACAAAACAATGGTGCCGGTTGTTGAATTCAGACTGTTGCAGAATATGGCTTTAGCCCGGGCTGACGGTTCATACCCCAAGGTTTTAAGCCGACTGGCTAAAACAGACCTGCTAATCTGGATGAATGGGGTATGGCTAACCCAGTATTTACCATAATACTGGGGTTCTTTGGCGTCCCCAATTCTTAAAAACATCATAATCTGTTACGTCTTCCTTTCGTCTAATGAACATCTGTCAGTAACGTTTACTCTTTTTCCAAGAGCCTACCGGAATATTATTCTTTTTCCTGATGGCTATCTCCTCCATGGGAGATGGAAAACAGGCGGTCTGATAAAAAATGAGAATCTGGTTGCCTGTCTTGAGGACTTTTTTCCCATGGAAAGAAGGGGTATTTATTGTATAAAATGATTTTTAATCACATTATGGCAAATAGCCTCAAAGGAGGAGGATTGCAATGAAAAAAGCGGGTTTAATTTTTCTGGTCATTGTGGCTTCTCTCTCTTTGCTTGCCGGGGCGGCCTTGGCGAGGGGAGATGCCGGCAGGGGCCCAGGTAAAGGCAATACGGGGAATCAGGTCAAGGCCAAGCCTGAAGTAAGGGAAAGGGCGGAAAAGCATATCCAGACCCGCCTTACCAACATGTCTTCCGAACAAAAAGAGAAGGTCCGGAGCAGATTGAAGGAGCACGAAAAAAAGGCCGTCAAGCGCCAGTTCAGTGACGCAGGCCAGCACTGGGCCAAAACCAAAATTGAAAGGGTCCAGACACTGGGACTGATTTCAGGGTATGAAGACGGTACATTTAAGCCCGATGATCCGGTAACTATGACTGAAGCCATGGTTATGGCGGTAAACCTGGCGGAAAACCTGGATGTTGAAGGGGAAACTTCTGGCGAGGGAACCTCAGGCGAAGGTACCACCCAGGAAGGGACTGTCGGGGAAGTCACGGAAGAAGAGGGTGTTCCGGAGATCCCGGGATGGGCAAAGGAAAAGGCTAAAAAGGCAGCTGTATTAAAGATTATTAACGTCAACAGGTTCCACAGCCAGGTGCAGGCCACCAGGGCTCAGGCGGCGGTGATGCTGGCCAAGGCGCTCGGCCTGCAGCCGGTGGCCACAGTAGGCACTACCTTCAGCGACGCGGTGCTGATATCACCGGAAGATATCGGCTACATACTTGCCTTGAAAGAAGCCGGAATTGTGAAGGGAACCCCCGACGGCAAATTTAACCCCAACAGCTCCGTAACCCGGGCTGAAATAGCAGCCATGCTGGCAAATATGGTGGACACGGTGGAAAATGGTGAAACCGGCGGGCAGACTCCTGAAGGCGGGACAACGGACCAGGGGACTCAACCCGCAGGCGGCGCCGGAACCGGCAGCCAGACTACCCAGGGCGGCACTTCTGACCAGGGAACACAGCCCGCCACAGGAACCGGTACCGCCGGGCAGACCGGCGAAGGCGGAACTATTCAATAAATGGATATACAAAAGACAGCAGCAGTTAAATACCTGATACGCTATTTATCCCCCATTGTTGGGGGTTATTTTTTTTGAAAACAATGGAAAACAATGGTGCCGGTTGTTGAATTGTTGAATTCGTCTGCATCGGTCCACCGAATTGCTTGACTTAGTCTATAGCTTAGTCTATAATGGTTTTAATGGGGTGATAAAAGTGCAAATCAACGTTCACGAGGCTAAAACTCATTTTTCCAAACTTTTGATGCGGGTGAAAAAGGGCGAGGAAGTCATTATTGCTAAAGCCGGCGAACCCATCGCGCGATTAGTCCCGGTAACGGACCACCTGGTCCGGCGTGTGCCCGGAAGTGCTAAAGGGAAGATTACTGTGACTCCGGGTTTTGAAGATCCTCTGCCTGAATCCCTTATAAAGGACTTTGAAAGATGATGGCGTTATTGGATACTCATACCTTCCTGTGGTGGATTACAGACGATTCCCGTTTGTCCTCCCGCGTTCGTGAAATTATTGGAGATGGGGAGAATAAACTGTTTCTTAGTGCCGCCAGCGGCTGGGAGATGGCCATTAAGGCCGGGATCGGAAAACTTGAATTGCCGGGTGACTTGGAATCTTTTATTTCTGAACAACTTGCCGTTAATGCCATTGAGTCATTGCCTGTTCAGATGATTCATGCGCTGCATGTTCATGCTCTTCCCGATTTTCACCGGGATCCCTTTGACAGGTTTCTTGTTGCCCAGGCCAGGCTGGAAAACTTGCCAATACTGACCGCCGACCCGGAAATCGGGCGTTATCCGGTGGAGACCATCTGGTAATTATTCAACAATTCAACAACCGGCACTTAGGAGGCTTTCGGATCCATTACCGGGTTACCTTGTGCTATGATTGTTTTTCTAAACGCAGCAGGCGGATTTCCCGGTCATGTTCTCTTATGCGGGCATCCGTATCAATTGACCGTCGGAAAAGGGATTCAATACCATCCTCAATACGTGCCTGGCTGTCCCTTATGCTGGCAAAGTAGTCCATGTATAATGAGTGGGTGTCATAGAGGATGCGGATTTTGTCTATGACTTCGTTTTCAATACGGGTTTCCAATCTGATCTGGTTGGTTTCCAGCTTATCAACCTTTATTTCCAGGTTATCGACCTTGGCTTCCAATTTGCCGACAGTGCCTTCCAGGTTATCGACCTTGGCTTCCAATTTGCTGACAGTGCCTTCCAGGTTATCAACCTTGGCTTCCAATTTGCCGACAGTGCCTTCCAGGTTATCGACCTTGGTTTCCAGTCTATCGACCTTGGCTTCCAGCTTGCCAAAAGAGTTATCTATGTTGTCAACTTTTGATGCTGTCTTAACTTGGTTTTCTTCCAGGTTGTCGAAACGCAGGTTTAGTTTTTTTACTTCAGCAATAATTTCTTTTAATAATTGTTCACTCATCTGGTTATTCTCCTATCAGATCTCTTTTTCATACCGGTATTGTGTTGTTAATATTATACATTTTTAAAACAGGATAGTCGATATCAATTATATGATTTTAATATAGTGTTCCACCGCCTCTTCCCAGGGAGGTGGGGTGCGGCCCAACAGTCTGTTCAGGGGAAACGGGTCCAGCGCCGAATAAGCCGGGCGCCTGGCCGGGAGGGGGAACAGGTCAGACTTGCAGGGTTCGACCCGGGATTTCAGGCCGGCCGTTTCTATTATTCTTCTGGCGAATTGGTACCGGGAGGTGGTTCCGCTGTTGGTGCAGTGGTATGTGCCGTATATACCGGTCCGGGACAGGTCGGCTATAGCTTTGGCCAGGTCGGCGGTATAGGTGGGATTGCCGTGCTGGTCATCCACCACCTGCAGGGTTTCTTTTTCCCCGGCCAGGCTTAAAATGGTGTCCGCGAAGCTTTTTTTGCCGCCGGGGCCGAAGAGCCAGCTTGTTCTTACTATGAAGTACCTGCAGCCCGATTCCCGCACAGCTTGCTCGCCCATCAGCTTGCTGGCGCCGTATGTGTTAATGGGGTCTGGCAGGTCGCTTGCCAGGTATGGCCTTTGTGCCTGACCGTTGAAAACATGATCCGTGCTTATGTGTACCAGGGCAGCGTTGTTCCGGCGGCAGGCCGCGGCCAGCAGGCGGGGGCCCAATCCGTTGACGGCTAAGGCCTCTTCTTTTTCGGTTTCAGCCCGGTCCACATCGGTGTACCCTGCGCAATTTACAGCCAGGTGAGGCTTGATGTCCAGTAAAGATCTTTTAACGGAGCTGTAACTGGTGATATCCATTTCTTTTCTAGTAAGGGGAAATACTTCATATCCCCTGTTTTTGTATTCTTTTACCACCTGGCTGCCCAGCATGCCGGAGGCGCCGCATATCAACACTTTCATCTGTGCACCGCCTCCCAGTCGTACGGGATGGAAGGGTGGTTGTAGGGGAGCCGGAACTCGTCGGGTTCCTTATGATTATACAGCTCGGTGGGAAAGTTCACCAAAAGAGCGGTCCGATCACCCTCGGCGGCAAATCCGTGGTATACAAGGGGCGGGATCCTGACCAGTACTGGGTTAAGACGGCCCATGTGGAAAATGTTTATCTTGCCGGCGGTGGGACTGCCATCCCTGTCGTCGTATAATACAAGCCTGACCATGCCCTCAACACAGGCTAAATGGTCCCACTGCTTTTTATGGTAATGCCAGGCCTTGAAAATACCGGGGTAGCAGGCGGTGACGTACGACTGGGCGAACTGCATGAATTCCGGCCAGTCTGTACGCATTATCTCCATGAGGAAGCCCCGCTCGTCCGGAATTAACTTTAGCTGTTTTACCAGAACGTCTTTAATCAGTTCCATACTGTTACTCCCCCTAAAAAACTACCTCGGACTGCTCACCGAGGGACAGTCGCAGAGATCCGGGATAAGAATGCTTTTGGGTAATCTTGGTTCTTGGCCCGACGACGCTGTCTTCCAGCCTGGACGGGCAGTTTATCATACAGTTTTCCATTATAACCGAATGCTGCACAGCTGATTTCTGTATTACAGTGTTGTTTCCTATGGCGGTGAATGGTCCGATAAATGACTCCTCTATTAAGCAGTTTTCTCCTATTATCGCCGGCCCTCTTACGGTGCTGGAAGTAATGCGGGTTCCCGGGCCAATCTGGACCCTCCCCGAAATAATGCTGCCGGTATCTGTTTCCCCCATGTTGCTGGAGATGGTAAAATCGCCAAGTATGGCCCTGTTGGCTTCCAGTATTCTTTCCATGTTGCCTGTGTCCACCCACCAGCCTGGCAGCTTGCGGGACAGTACCCGGTGGCCCGTTTTCAGCAGTTCCTGGATGGCATCGGTGATTTCCAGCTCTCCCCGGCGGGAGGGCTTTATCTTTTCTATTGCCCGGTGGATTTCGGGGCTGAGAACATAAATTCCCACCAGTGCCAGGTTGCCGGGGGGATTCTGAGGTTTTTCCACCAGCCCAAGAACTCTTGAGTGTTCGTCTATAACAGCAACCCCGAAGGAGCGGGGATCCTCGACTTCCTTCACCAGCACCGCCGCCTGGGCGTTTTCTTCAAAAAAACGTTGTATCAATTGGTTAACCCTATCGCGGATGAGGCTATCCCCCAGGAACATCAGAAAAGGGCTGTCTTTCAGGAAAGGTTGGGCTGTTTTCACGGCATGGGCCAGCCCGGCCGGGGATTTTTGCAGTATGTATGTAATACTGACCTTCCATTTCTCCCCTTCTCCAATTGATGTTTTAATCTGTCCGCCGGTTTCCGGGGAGATTATAACGCCGACATCGGTTATTCCGGTTTCTGCGATTTTATCCATTACATAGTGGAGTACCGGCCTGTTGGCTACCGGGACCAGCTGCTTTGCCATGGTGCAGGTCAGGGGCTTAAGCCTGGTGCCGGTTCCCCCGGCGAGAATCAGGGCTTTCATACAGAGGCAATCTCCTTGTATCGATCTCCCAAAATACCTTCTACTAAAATATTGATTGAAGCCGCGGTTTGTTACCCGGGAAGGACAGCAGCTTCTGGTATTTTGTTGTCTGAAACCATGTTTTTAGTGTCTATCTTTTCCTTGTTGGCAAACCAGGAAGGGGTTTATAATGATATGGAAAAAGGTTAACAGGATGTGATCTCCGTGGATGAAAAACGTATAGAAAGAATCGAGCATTTATTGACTGATCTAATAAGGATCGTGGGCAACACCAACGCCATGGTCGAGGAATTACGGGACAAGGTGGACGGCCTTGACAAAAGGATGGACAGCCTGGAAAGCAGGATGGACAGACTTGAGAGTAGAATGGATAAACTTGAGAGTAGAATGGATAAACTTGAAAGTAGAATGGACATCCTTGAAAGTAGAATGGACATACTTGAAGTGAAAGTGGACGTATTGCAAAGGGACATGGACATTATCAAGTCCGCCATGGTAACCAGGGAAGACATCAGGATTGTTAACGATCGGCTGGACTTTCAAAAGGAAAAGCTCTCCCATCAGGAGGAAGACATATACCGGCTGAAGCGGGCGGTGGGCATGAAGTAGCACACTTTACGGAGATTTGGCGGGGTTCAGGTATATAAAACCCTTGTCTTCAATCACCTTGTATAGTTGAAAACCGTGGAGTTCCGGGGGACGTTGGTACCAGAGAAACTTCCAGCTCCTGTCAGCCTCGGGCATGTGCCAGAGGATGCGGTCGGAGATGTACATGGCGCCGATATCGGCCCGTTTTTTTATTTCCGGGATCATTTCCACGCTGTATGGTATTTTGCAGGCGTAGCGGTCTCCGTACCAGCTGACAACATGGCCCATGTCGGTGAGTACAACCTTGTCGGCAGGGACAATGTAGGACAACTGGCCTATAACTTTCATGTACTCATCACGGTCCGGTTTTTCCCTGGCCGGGAGGCCGGTACTTACGAAGTTGAGAAGGGACAGGAGCACTATAAATATGGCAGTTAGCGGTCCGGGTATGGACGTCAGCTTCAGTTTCTTTGTTATGGTGCCTGTCAGCATCTTCAGGGCCCCCAGGGCGAAAATGATGTAAAAGGGGGTAAATACCAGGAACAGCCTGGGAATAAAATGTATCACAAGCAGGGCGGACAGCTGAGTAAGATAGCAGGCTACCACCAGGGGCCTTATGCCGGCTGCTTTTTTATCAAGGGGTAATAAAACCGATACCAGGAAAAGGACAAAAAGCGCGGGGGACACTCCATTCAGGGATTGGTCCAAGAATATCGATGTATAGTGGTCCCAGTTGGCCGATATCTTTTCCAAAATGGCCTGTGGGTTGTTTTTAAAGAACTCCAGCATGTTAATTTTAATAGTAAACAGGTAGAGGCTGTAGTCAGGGTAAACCGGTGTGAACATCGCCGGTTCATATTTTTGCAGGGAAAACAGGGGATTGCCGAATAAAACGGTATTTCTGACAAGCCAGGGGAGGATGGTAAGGGTAAAGCCGGCCAGCATCCTGGCCGGGGGAAGGAGTCCCTTCCTTCTGTAATGCCATCTGAATAGCAGGAAAAAAGGCAGGAATATCAGGGCGTTGTATCTGGCCAGGTAGAATAGCCCAAGGGTTGCCCCGGACAGCCAGTCGCCGGGCCGGTTTTTAAGACTGCCGGCGGTAGTTGTCAGCACGGCCAGGGACATAAGGAAAATCGCCACTGGTTCGGTCATCCCGGAAATGGAAAAGCGAAGCAGTTCAGGTGTAAGGGTATATATAAGGACTGATCCCGCCGCCACAAGGCTGCCGAACCACTGCCTGGCAAGAAGGAATATGACGGGGCTGGCCGCAATAAAGAAAAAACCCGTTCCAAAGGCCGAGGCCTCATCTATAAAGCCCAGCGCTTTCTGGAACCCGGCCAGTGTAAGTGGCCAGAGTGGCGCCCGCCACATGTCCGGCTGGGGAACGCCGTAGTGCGCAAGGCTCAGGGGGGTTATGTACTGTGATATGAACCCCTGCCCCCTGGCCACGTTCCTGGCTATGCCGGCGTAATCCATTGCGTCGTTTAGTATCAGCCCGGTAAAATAGGTTTTATAGTAGATGTACCACACTGCGGCGGTGAAGAGTGTGGCCAGTAAAATGGCAGCCGCTGTAATAACCCGTTCTTTTCTCAAGTTTATACCTCAATTCGATAAGGAAATATCATTAAAAAATTTGATATAATATTAATAAAGGTTTTCCCGGGGAGTGAATATGTTGACTATAAAAGTTAATGTAATAGTTCAGCAAGAAGAAAACTGGTTTGTAGCCAAGTGTATAGAGAACAGTGTGGTTTCTCAAGGAAAAACAATAGAGGAAGCCCTTGAGAATCTGAAAGAAGCTTTGGTACTTTACTATGAAGACGAGACTCCTGAAAAAGAAACAAGGCAAACATTTCTAACCACTCTGGAGGTTGCTATATAATGGGATCCAGGTATCCTGTGCTTCCTCCTGAAAAAGTGATTAAAGTATTGATGAAAATGGGGTTTGTCAAGGTTTCACAAAGGGGAAGCCACGTTAAGTTTAAAAATGCCGGACAACCTTCAAGAACGGTAATTGTTCCCATGCATAATGAATTGGCCAGGGGGACGCTCCGTGGCATTCTTGAGCAAGCAGGTGTTACACTGGAAGAGTTTTTGAATGATCTTGACAGAATTTGATTTATTTAATTGTTTTTACCTGGCCAGGATCCACAACCCGGCCAGTATCAGCACCGATCCAAAAATATGCACGGCGGTGATGCTCTCCCTGAAATAAAGCCCCGATACCAGGAACACTAAAAGGAAACCGGCACCGGTCATGATGGGGTAGGCAACGCTGAGGTTGATCTTGCTCAAAACAATGCTGTAAGCAGCCAGGGCCAGTCCGAACAGGGCAACCCCGCCTATCAGGCAGGGGTTTTTTACCGCCTGCGCAAAGGCGTTTAAAAGATCTCCCTGTTCCGGCAAAATGGGGCTTTTCTTCATGGCGGCCTTTATCATTATATTGGCGCCGGCGTTAAATACTATGGCGGTTAGAAGTATCAGGTAAATTTTCATTGGTATTCCCCTTTGGACAGAATACTGAATTCCTTACAGCTAATACCTGCTAAAAAGCTCTCCCCACCCTGTCTGGCTGAAGGATTTTATCCTGCTGCGCCCCACAGTGGGGTACCAGAAAAAGTCGTGGTATACATTGGAGGCGAAGGGGGCCCAGACCATAAGGGGGCTGTGCAGCAGTATTTTTTCAAAGGGCTTTAAAAAACCTTTCCTTATCATCTGGTCTCCCCAGATGACAAAGCTCCGGCTGGCTTTAAACCCGAAATTTACTCCTCTTATATCGTCCCCGGCTATTTCTATATTCTCCATCCTTGCATTGCCAAGCCCGGCCTCGTCACACATGCGGAGATAAGGTATCGACATGGGGTCCATTCCCATCATTTTTGCCGCCACCGCGTCAATGGCCACCGAGTCTCCCGAGGCCAGTATATAATCCTTGACATGGGGGATCATGGTGCGGGGCCCCGCTCCGTCTCCGGCCACCGTTCCATCCATCACCGCGAATATTCCGGAGTGTATTTCTTTCTGAAGTATCATCAGGTCCACCAGGGTTTCGTGCATGTACTTGTGGCAGTAGTGGCGCACTTCCTTTAAGAGCCCGCCGAAGGAGTTTTTGATGGCCCCGGTGGTGATGCTGTGGCCGTGCGTTTTGACAGTTGGCAGGTGCAAAACGTTCTTGTTCAGAAACATTTTGGGAACCTTTATCCCCTCGGGAAATATTTTGTCCAGCACCATTAGCCGGGCCTTCGGTTTAAACTCTATCCACTCCACGTCCGGCAGCGGGGTGAACCCAAGGCCATACTTATTCAATACAGGCATCCACTTGTTGTTGAAAGCTCCCTTGATTGGGTCGGTTACCACGGTTTTATTTTCCACCGGTAAAAGGGATTCCTTGCTGTACCCGTCCTCCAAGAGGGTCTTCACTGTCCCCTCCAGCTGCCAGGGCTGGGAGGAGCAGGCGGGAAAGTACTTTGTCCAGGAAAGGTTCAGCTTTATCACGGTGTCACGGTCTTTGGGAAGGAATTCGGGGTATCCAGCCAGGCGCATCAGCTTCTTATAGTCGTCCACAACCGTTGAGGGCGAGGTTTTGAGTACGGCGACCTTCGAAATCATTATTGTTCCTCCATCATTACAAGTAAATTGATTATCCGGGATTAGTACAAATTTATTATTGAAGCGGCAATCCAAAGTATGACAGCCGCCTGCAGCGGTCTGTCCTTTGTCACTATTTCTTCCGGGCTGCCGCCGGAGTTTTCGCTGTAGACCATGTACAGGTAACGGAAAAGGCCGAACAGAACGAAGGGCACGGTGACCACAGAGACAAGGCTCTGGCCGGACTTGAATGTGTAGAGAAAATAAGACACTATGGTGGAGGTGGTGACTATGGAAATCATTTGGTCTATCAGCGGCAGGGTGTATGTCTCCAGGGACACCCTGTGGCTGTTGGCGCTGTCCCCGAGTATTATTTTTTCATTTCTCCTTTTTCCCAACGCCAGGAATAAGGCCAGGAAGAAGGTACACACCACCGCCCAGGGAGACAGGTAGACCTTGATCACTTCGGTCCCGGCCACCACCCGGAGCACAAAGCCCGCCGCGATTGTGAACACGTCAAGTATTATTATGTGCTTAAGATACAATGAATAAAGTATCATTAGGCCAAGGTATACCGCCGAGATTAATCCAAGCGCTGTTGAAAGTGAGAAGGCCAGGGCCAGGGAAACCACCGATACGATAGCCGCCGCCACCGCCGCGCCCTTCACCGTTATTAGGCCTGCGGGCAGGGGGCGGTTTCTCTTGCGGGGATGTTTTCTGTCCTTCTCAATGTCCATGATGTCATTGATGAGGTACACTCCTCCGCTCAAAAGGCAGAACACAACAAAACCTCCGGTAACCTTCAAAAGCATGCCGGTGTTGAGCAGGTTTCCGGAAAATATTATTCCAACGTAAATGAATAAATTCTTTATAAATTGCTTGGGCCTCATTGAGGCCAGATAGTAGCGCACTTAAACCCTGCCTTTCCATATGATTTAATCAAGCTACTTTTCGACGGTAATTCATAAATTCCTCTTATTTTCTCGGTCCTGCCATTATTTGCCTGAGCGTAAGCGGCATTCACTTTTAATATACCTTGTCTGGCCGGTAATAAAAATGGAGTGCAGTATTTGCCAAATAAAATATTTCCTCTTTCCAAAGCAGGCTGGAGCAGTGTAGGAAATTGTGATAAAATGTTTGAAGGTTTAATGTCTTTTATCAATCTCCGGGCCGTGGACGCGATATTTCCGGCGGCGTGGTTTTGTTAACCATAAGTTTGCGGCAAAAGGGTTTGAGGAAGTGAAGACAGAACTACTAGGCGCTTTGATTGACCCTCTGAAGACTGACCAGTTCGTGGAGAGGGTATCCCGGAATATTGAAGGAAAGGACACCTGTTTTATAATCACCCTTAATCCGGAACTTCTTTACCGCGCCCAAAGTGAAAAGGCCCTGCTTGAGATGATAAACAGGGCCGATCTGGTGACTGCGGACGGAGTAGGTATAATCTGGGCCTGCCGGACGGCGGGTAAACCCCTTCCTGAACGGGTTACCGGGATAGACCTGATGATGCGGCTCTTGGAGAAGGCTGCGGAAAAAGGCTGGCAGGTGTTCTTCCTTGGTTCCGCCCTGGGTGTGGCAGAGGCCGCCGCCCAAAGGGCGGTAAAGTTGTTTCCGGGATTGCGGGTGGCTGGAACCCACCACGGTTATTTTTCCGAGGAGGACAACCATGAGGTTGTCAGCATTATTAAAAGCGCCTCCCCTGATTTGCTTTTTGTGGCGCTGGGCTCCCCCCGCCAGGAAAAATGGATTGAACAGAACCTGCCCCTCCTTGGAAGCGCTGTGGCCGTTGGGGTGGGTGGAAGCCTGGATGTACTGTCAGGGAATGTGCAAAGGGTTCCGGAGTGGCTAAGGCGTTTAAATCTGGAGTGGCTGGGAAGGCTTCTGAAGGAGCCCCGCCGCTGGAGGCGGATGCTGGTCTTGCCCAGGTTTATGTTTTTGACGCTTGTGAAATATAAAATTGGAAAAACCTTTGTCAGGTAAGTCTTCGGACGTCAGTGTCCGGGCGGGAAAACCGTGCAAACAATCTGACTACTACTGGCTGACGTCTGACGTCTGAATTGGGGGACATGGCATGCCCAGGGTGGTTATTTCCGGGTACTATGGATTTAAAAACAACGGTGATGAGGCAATGTTATATGCCATGCTCAAGGCGCTGGATCAAAGAATTCAGGGCCTGGAGCCTGTTGTGCTGTCCAAAGACCCGGAGGAGACCCAAAGATTTTTTGGCGTAAAGGCGGTGCCCAGGCATGATCTTGGCTCAATCGTGCATGAGATAAGAAAGTCCGATCTGCTTATCAGCGGCGGCGGGGGATTGTTGCAGGATGTTACGGGCCCCAACAGCATACTTTACTATCTTGGCATTGTCTCTCTGGCAAGGCTTTTGGGGAAGCCGGTTTTCTTTTACGGGCAGGGGATAGGCCCGGTCAGGACATTGCTGGGAAGTACCCTGATGCGGATTGTGGCCAACAAGGTAGATCTGATTACCATCAGAGACAGGGAGTCAAAGGGGGAACTTGAAGATCTGGGGGTTGTAAGGCCCAGGGTTGAAGTCACTGCGGACCCGGCACTGGGTTTGGACACCGGGGAAATTGACCCGGCGCTGGGAGAACTGATACTGGCAGAGGCGGGTATTCCGTCCGTGGAAGACATGGTTGGGGTTTCCGTCAGGGGCTGGAAGGGCCGGGAGGAATACAAGGCGGTAATAGCCAGGGTTTGTGATGAATTGATAGCAACGGGCCGGAAAGTGATTTTTCTTCCCATGCACTACCCGGAGGATGTTTCGGTAAGCCAGGAAATATCTTCCATGATGAGCAGGGTTCCGTATATAATAGAAAAACAGATAAACTTCAAAGAAATGCTCTCGCTTATGATGAAAACCCGGGTAATTGTTGGCATGCGCCTTCATTTCCTTATATTCGGGGCGATACTGAACATACCCATGGTTGGCATTTCCTACGATCCGAAGGTGGACAGATTTTTGAACCTGGTGGATATGCCGGCGGGAGGATCGGTGGACCATCTAGACTGCCACGAACTTCTCCGGTGCATTAACGGTGTCACGTCCTCGTCGGCACAACTGAAGGCCAGGCTGGCGGAGAAAGTGGCGGTTCTCCGGCGGGAAGCCCTCAGGGGGGCTGAACTGGCGGCTCAGATGATGCCCGGGCAAATACCGGGCAGCCGGAAGAATAAAAATACCTTTTAAAGATTTCCGGGAAAACGATGGTGGATTGAATAGTTCGTGAACCTTCCGGGAACTTTTTTTTCCGTGCTTCGTCTTTATATACGGGGAGGGAGTATTATATTGATGGAAATAAAAAAGAACCGGTTTTTGCTGATAATTATTGCCATGGCCGGGATGCTGATGTTTTGGGCTGCACTGGCGGGGGCGGCAGGCACCGGTGAGCCGGGCAGCGTGGATGACCCCCTGGTAACGCGGAGTTATGTGGAGGCGCAGTTAAATTCCCGAATCTCAGGGCAGGTGGCTGAAACAGTAAAGGATTATGCCGATAAATACATGGTTTGGAAAGTGGCCGATCTAACCCCCGGCCAGAAGCTGGAAGCAAAAGCCGGAGCCGAGATTATTGTCAGGGCCGGCAAGACACTGGTTGTGGATCCAGTGGGCAGCGGCATACCCGATGTGACAAGGGGCGGCAATATCACCGCCGGTCAGATTGTGGAGCTTGACCATCTTTTAATTGTCCCCAGGACCGACGGGAGGGGAATCAGCGCCCAGACTAAGTCCATTGTTATGTATAGAGGAGAGGTTCAGATAAGATAGTCCAACCACTGCAACAATATAAAGACCACAGAGAAAGAGGTGCTTGGATTTGCGTCATCACCCTCGGTACAGATTGAGAAACAGGATCAGGTTTGCGTTTGCTGTAGTTATGGTGATCGCCTTTATGACTGTCGGAGGCCTTCTTGCAGCCTGGCATTTTAGTGATATAGATTTTACGGGGTTTATAAATGATACTCCCGGTGAGCCCAGTGCCTTTAAAGGCAGGATTAATGTGCTGGCGCTGGGTGTTGACGCCCGTGAAGGCGAAAAGATGGCCCGGGCCGATACCATAATGCTTGTCAGCGTGGATACCGAGAAGAACCAGATGAGCATACTTTCCATTCCCCGTGACACAAGGGTGCGCGTTCCCGGGCACGGGTGGGAAAAGATTAACAGCACCACCCTTTTCGGCGGGCCGAGCCTGGCCATGAAGACTGTTTCGGATCTGGTAGGGATCCGGGTTGACAAGTATGTAATGACCAACTACGAGGGCTTTAAGGATATAGTGGACGCCCTGGGCGGGGTTACCATAGACGTGAAGGAAAGAATGTATCACTACGACCCTCAGGACGGCGGAATATACACCATCGATCTGAAGCCGGGAGTTCAGCGGCTGGATGGCGATAAGGCCCTTCAGTTTGTGCGCTACAGGGGATATGCCCTGGGAGATATCAGCCGGGCGGAGCAGCAGCAGAAATTCCTTACCGCCCTGGTTGACGAGGTGCTCCAGCCATCTACGGTGGTAAAACTTCCTTCACTGGTATCAAGCATCAGCAAGGCTGTTCAAACCAACCTCAGCATTGGGGAAATGAAAAAGCTTGCGTTGGCTGCGGCGAAGATGAACAATGCCAGCCTGGTAACCCAGACCCTGCCCGGGAAGTTTCTCAATACCGAAGACGGTAGCTACTGGGAGGTGGACCCCAGCCAGGCCCGTTTAGCTATTGCAAGATTGTTTGAAGGGCGTCACGAGGATAAGGTTGTCCTGGGAGAGACCACCACCATGACTTCTATGTATAAGCCTGTTTCCGACGGCCAGCAGTCAACAGGGGCGGTGGTGCCGGGGCAGTCCGGCCAGGAGGGTGACAAAAAGGATCCCAAAAACAACAAAAATACTACTACCCAGGGGACCCAGGGAGGTGCCGTAAAAACCGGAGGAGGCAGTTCCGGCTCCGGCCAGCCTTCGGGTAGTACCGGCAGGACTACGGGAAGCAGCGGTGCTTCCAAGCCTCCGGGAACGTCTGGCCAGCCCGCCGGGGGAGTTGTGCCGGGTGTCCCCGAAACTGACCAGCAGTCAACCAACAAGGAGTCGGGGGTGGTGGTTATCATAGAAAGCGCAACCCCCAAGAAAACTCAAAACTAGAAAAGGCCATCTGACAACACACCCTTATGGTGTGTTGTCAGATGGGCCACTTTATCTATAAAAGGGGCTGGGCGCCCCTTCGGACGGTATAAACGTCCTCAACCCCCCACTGAAGCAAGGGGGTGCGCCCCCTTGGAACCCCCGAAATGACCCCATTGTGATATGCATGCGCTTAGATGCTTTAATACGTTAAAGTGACATATACTTTCAACAATAAAAAAGCCCGCCGGTATATGCCTGGCGGGCTTTTTTGGTAATTGGTAATTGGTTATCCATCCGAACCCTCAATATGGGGAAGGGACAAAAGTACTCCGAACAGGAACCAGAAATAAGTCGCCATCATGGGAACCTCAAAAATATTTTCCACCGAGTTGTGCAGGGCCACTCCCAGGAGCCCTGTGATCAATGCGGCGGCCATTGTTCTGCTATAGCTGTCGGTTAGCTTCCGGTAGGCTGTATAGCCGCACCTGAAGGCGCCGGCCAGCAGCCACAAGAGGGCCAGCAATCCGATAAGGCCGCTTTCCACCGCTGTTTTCAAATAAAAGTTATCTGTGTAAACGCTGCCCGGTATCCTCCTGGCGGCCACCGCCCCGCCGTATGTCCCGAAACCGGAACCAAACAGGGGGTCCTGAAGTAATTTATCAAGCCCCTTCTGCCAGAGGGCAAGTCTCCCGGCCTTCTGGCTGCTGGCGATGTAGGCGGAGGAAAACATGTATGACAGCCGTGCGCCTATGCCGGGGGCAAGCTGGACTGCGGCCAGGGAACCTGCTCCCAGCGCCACAATCAGCCTGGGGTTATACATGAGGCTCAATATTGCCATGGATCCGGCCAAAGCCAGCCATGCCCCCCGGGAGTATGTGAACACCATGCAGGCCAGCATAAGGCAAAGGGCGGCCGCGTAAATAAAACGCTTTGCCCGGCCGCTGGAAGTCAGCAGATGGCCAAGGGTGACAGGTATGAATATAAGCAACAGGCTTCCCAGTACATTGGGGCTTGTCACGATGGAAAACACCCTGGTTTTTATTCCTTCTTCGGCCTGGTCAACCCAGTGGGCGGGCATTTCCACACCGAGAACGTACTGGATGACACCTACCGCGGATACCATGACGGCCACGGCTACAATTCCTTTCATCAGGGCGGAAAACTGTCTGTGGTTGACAAGAAGGTTTGAACCCACAAAAAACCACAGCAGGTATTCCAGGTATACCCTTAACCCCTCCAGCGCCAGCGATGTGTTTGGGGACCGCATGAAAAACAGGAAAAGGCTGATGCCTATATATATTATTATTGGAATGTCCAGACCAGTATGGTTGTAGTTTATTTTTCCCCGGAGGGCCATCTGGACCGGCCAGGCGGAAACTAAAAACAGGAGCAGTAGCTCGTCCCAGCTTCCGGACAGGAATCCCGGCGCCACTTTGCGCATCAGGTAGTCAACCACGGGGTAAAAGATCACCATCCAGAGGGCAGTCTCCACCCTGACGCCGGATATGGCTTTAATAACACTGCTTTCAGCCATTACCACCGGTAAATTCTGGTTTAGCAAAAGACTTCCCGAAACGGCCGGCCGCAAAAAAGATCCCAATGCGACAAGGGGTTTGAGGGCCAGGCTAATAAGGAAGGAAACAGCCCTGAATATGATTGACCCCTGTATAGCCCGGCTTGTGGAATATGACGGAAGGGTGCATAGTTTTTTGCGTGTGTAACTGCTGTCCCAGTATTTCGATACGGCATGGCAGACAAGAGACAACGATCTGTAGAGAAGGCTGCTCCTAATTACACAGGTCAGGGTCAACCGAACTCCTCCTTTTTTTAGATACAGGGTTATCCGGAAATTCCTACCGAACAAGGCGCCTGTCCGGCCGCTTGGACGGACTGGCGGGGCCACCGGTATACCAAATAATTATACACCATAAGACATTGATCATCCAGGGGCGAGTACCGGGAGGGAAAAACTCCTTGTCGAACGACATTGAAATTGATAAAATGGTTTAAGCAAAGCGAGGAGGCACACTACGTTGAAGCGGTTACGGGTTCTCCACGTGATTGGCGGGGGCGAATTCGGTGGAGCTGAACGACATATATTGAATCTTGCCACTGCCATGAACCCTGACATGGTGGATGTCTCCGTGTGTTGCCTTTTTGCCGATCCCTTCGTGAAGCTGGCAAGGGAGGCGGGGATCAAGGCGCACTCCATACCGATGCGCCATAAGCTGGACTTCGGCATAGTGACAAAGCTAAGGGATCTTATACTGGAAGAAAAGATTGACCTGGTGCACACGCACGGCGTAAGGGCCAATCTGGTGGGACGCCTGGCTGCCCGGATGGCCGGGGTGGATACCATTGTCACCACCGTTCACAGCCTTTTGGTCCAGGACTACCCGGACCTTTTCAGCAGGCTGGCCAACACGTTTATAGAAAAGGCCTCCCGGGGGCTGACCACTCACTTTATCGCCGTTTCCGGCGGTTTGCAGAAAGCCCTTATACAACAGGGTATACCCGAGAAAAAAATAACTGTCATATATAATGGTTTGAATCCCCAGTTCTTTCAGAATACAGGGATCCCTGGGCAGTGGAGGAAAAAAGCAGGTTTCAGCCCGGGAATTCCTCTGGTGGCTATAGTGGGCCGGCTTCACCCGGTCAAGGGGCACCGCTATTTCCTAAGGTCCGCCGCAGAGATTCTGAAGGTGAGAAATGACGTGCATTTTCTGGTGGTGGGCAGCGGCCCGGAAAGGGAAAGCCTGGAGGAATACACCAGGGAGCTTGGGATTTCGGACCACGTTACCTTTACAGGCTTTGTATCCGATGTGACCGAGCTGATGCCCGACTTAAACCTGCTGATAGTGCCTTCCCTGTGGGAGGGATTCGGGCTTACAGCCCTTGAGGCCATGGCCGTGGGAGTGCCCGTGGTGGCCACGTCGGTGGGCGGGCTGCCGGAAATTGTTGATCACGGCACCACCGGCCTGCTTGTTCCCCCGGCCGATGAAGCAGGACTTACCAGGGGCATTGCCTGGATGCTGGACCATCCCCAGGAGGCTGTCGAAATGGCGGCTGCCGCCAAGTCCGTGGTGGAGAAAAAGTTTATGGCCTCCGCCATGGCCAGAAAGACCGAGGAGTTATACCGCCGCCTGAAAAATATTGACTGAAAAGTCAGGGCTTTTCAAGCCCCGCTTTTCTGTCCGAAGGGGCGGCAGCCCCTTTTTTTAAATAAGAGGAGGAATGATTTGTACATGAGCGGACTGGCCGGCCGGGATATTATCTGTATTGGGCCGGTGGACTGGGAGCCCATATGGAACCGGTCCCAGCAGTTAATGTCAAGGTTGCCCCGTTCCAACAGAATACTTTACGTTGAGCCTCCGGCCACCCTGCTGTCGGCATTCAAGGACCGCAGCCTGTGGTTTAAATGGTGGCAGTGGATGAAGGGGGCCAGGCGGAAAACCGAAAATATATACCTGTATACCCCGCCAGTGATATTGCCCTTCGGGAACATGTACCCGTGGGTCAACCGGATCAATCAGATCTGGCTTTTACTTTTTGTGGGGGGAGTCGCCCGGAGGCTGGGGTTTAAAAAACCAATCGTGTGGACTTACCTGCCAAACACCCTGACAATGTCCAGGGGGCTTAAGCCCTCAGCTGTAATATATGACTGCGTGGATGAGCACTCTGAGTTCCCGGGGCTTATCAATAGAGAAGCGGTTTTGGAGATGGAAAGGGAGTTGCTGGCCGGAAGCGATGTTGTTTTTGCCACAGCCATGGGATTGTACGAGGCCAAGAAGCCATACTGCAGGAATATTTACCTTCTTCCCAACGCCGCTGATGTAGGTAATTTCGCCAGGGCGGACAGTGAGGAAACCGCTGTTCCCCCGGATGTTGCCGGATTGCCCCACCCGCTGCTGGGTTTTGTAGGGGTTATCCATGACTGGATCGACCTGGACCTGATAGAGTATATCGCCCGGTCGAGGCCGGACTGGTCGGTGGCCATGATCGGTCCGGTGGGGGCAGGGATAAGTGTGGAACGGCTCAAGGGGCTTCCCAATGTCCATTTCCTCGGCCGCAAGGACAAGGAAGAACTGCCCGGGTATTTGAAGGCATTTGACGTATGCCTCAACCCCTTCAGGAAGAATGAGCTGACCGACAGGGTGAGCCCCCTCAAGCTTTACGAGTACCTGGCCTCGGGCCGCCCGGTGGTAAGCGTGGACATGCCCGGGGTGGGGGAATTCAGTGAATACATCGAAATAGCGGGAGATTACGGTGGATTCCTTACGGCGGTGGAAAGGGCGCTGGAACGCGAAAGCGAAGACATGAAAAGGCGCAGGATGGAGATAGCCGCCGTCAACTCCTGGGAAAGCAGGGTAGACTTTATCATTGATAAAATAAATAGGATAGTGAGCCGGTAATACAGCAGGCTCCCGGCAATTGCCGGGAGCCTTAAAAAACATGTTGGGAGTGCAATACCATTCTGAATTCTGGCTCCTGACTCCTGTATTCCGACCAGAAAGATTTTCAGGATTAGTATTACTCTTTCACGTCCACCTTTACGATGGTACCCTTAAACTCGTAGTCCCGGGACTTGACGTAGTATTCCTTGCCTTCCCTGATGTCCTGGCCGCCCATGTTGATGGTGGCCGAGGTCAGCGAGGTTGTGCCGGTGTTGGTGACATATATATCCTTTAGGAAGGGGTCGTAAGATGCCACCCTCTGGCCCCTGGAGTCAACATTGATGGAGAATCCCGGCTTGATTTCCACGTTTTTTACCGTCACGCTGGTGTAGCTGCTGCCCTGCACCATCTTGTCCCCGGCCTTGATGGCGTCCACCAGCTCCGGCCTTACGTGAGGTATCAGCACCTGGAATTCGACGGTCACCGGCTTGGCCTGGACCGATTTGTGGGTGAACTTGTAATAGGCCCCCCCTGCCACCAGAAGCACTACCATCAGTATTATAAGGTCAATAATATTGATTAACCCCAAAACTTTACCCTTTTCATCAACTAGCCTCACCTTTTTACAAATCCTCCTTACCATCCCGTATTGCCCGGATTTTAAACGCCGGCCAGGGCCGGTCAGGGTGGACAACCCCATTTATAAAGTATAAAATCTTTTGCCGGCAAGGTCAACGGAAGATGATGCTGGCAGCACCTCATCCTTACAGGAGGTTAGGCTTTTTCAGCAAATCGGACGGCTGGAAAAATGTGTCGTATCTCAAAAGGAAATAATGGCTATTCTATCGAATAAAGTCATCAAATAGGCTCCCCAGTCCCTATGAATGTCAGGCGAAAGCATTCTGAATTCTGAATTCTGGATTCGGACCTGTAATTCCGGCCCCCTGGGGTGATTTTTAAGGAGGTAGTCTTGTTGGATATAAATGAAATTATGAAGATAATCCCTCACCGTTACCCATTCCTTTTAATAGACAGGATAATGGAAGTGGATCCAGGCAAGAAAGCGGTGGGAATAAAGAATGTCACCGTGAACGAGCCTTTTTTCCAGGGGCATTTTCCCGGTTACCCCGTAATGCCCGGAGTGCTTATAATTGAGGCCATGGCCCAGGTAGGCGCCGTGGCCGTACTGTCCATGCCGGGAATGGAGGGGAGGCTGGCCCTGTTTGCCGGCATTGACGGGGCCCGTTTCAGGAGGCAGGTGGTGCCTGGTGACCAGCTGACTCTTGAGGTCGAGATACTGAAACTGAAAGGCACCATCGGCAAGGGCAAAGGGGTGGCAAAGGTGGATGGGCAGCTGACCGCCGAGGCCGATCTGATGTTCGCCATGCAGGATGTAAAAAAGGGATAACAGGCGAAATATTGCGTCACGTGCTGATATAACGATTTGTTTTATATATTTGGCCACTAATTTCCTTTGGCCGGCGTTATTTTGCCCTTTGTGAAATCTGTTAACTGAATGATAAAATACCCTTAGTATGCCTACTTGTCCCTTTCAAGGGGGGTCTTATTTTGAGCTATATACTGCCCGTGCTGGCGTCTTTTCTGGTGGCCCTGGGGCTTACACCATGGGTAAAATCCAAGGCCATAGCCTGGGGCGCCATTGATTTGCCCGACCAGAGAAAAGTTCACCAGAGGGTGATGCCCCGTTTGGGTGGCTTGGTTGTTTACCTGGCCTTTATACCCGTTGCGCTGTTTAGTTCTTCTTTTAAAATGCCGGTGGCGGGCCTTGCCGTGGGGGCAACCATCATACTGCTCCTGGGCATTGTGGACGATATAAGGGGGATTTCCCCCCGCGTCAAGCTGGCCGGGCAAACCCTGGCGGCCCTGTCGGTAATACCCTTCGGTATCAGGGTTGATTTTGTAACCAATCCTTTAAACAACGAGATATTGTATCTCGGACTTTTTGCCGTTCCCATCACGGTTTTCTGGCTGGTGGCCGTCACCAATGCCGTTAATCTGATAGACGGGCTTGACGGGCTGGCTGGAGGGGTTTCCTGCATAGCATCGCTGACCATGGCCGTGATTGCGCTGACACAGTTTGTGATTCTGGGGGATTCCGGGCAGCTGGATATAATGCTGCTGGCCTTGGTTCTGGCCGCCTCCATTCTGGGTTTCCTGAAATACAATTTCCATCCCGCCAGCATTTTCCTGGGTGACACTGGCTCCATGCTTTTGGGTTTCAGCCTTGGGGTCATATCTGTGCTGGGTCTTACCAAGAGCGCCACAGCCATATCGGTTATCATACCAGTGGTGGTGATGGGAATACCCTTACTTGATACCGTTTTCGCCATAGTCAGGCGTTTTCATGAAAACAGGCCCATATTCCAGCCCGATAAGGAGCACCTGCACCATCAGCTGCTGGTCCGGGGTTTTTCGCACCGCCAGGCGGTTTTGATGATATATGCGGTCAGCATTCTGATGGGAGCCAGCGCAGTGGTCATGAATGTCCTGACCACCAACCAGGCGATGGTGCTGCTGGTTATACTGGCCACCGTGGTCATAGTGTTCGCCAACAAAATAGGGGTTATGGGGGCCGGTTTGAAAAGCAAATACATGGCAAAGGAATTCACTGAGCGGTCCTCCAAGATGTAGGGCCGTTTTATACTATACCGCAATAATGGAATGATTTGGTGTTTCAATCGGAAAGCAGTATGACTGTACTTTCCGAATTTTTGTTTAATTTAGCCTTTATTTACATGACTAGCCAGTCATGGTATTATTTACCTGGGGGTGGAAGTATGAAGATAAAAAAGGCTGTAATACCGGCGGCTGGTCTGGGGGTAAGATTTCTTCCCGCAACAAAGGCTCAGCCCAAGGAAATGCTGCCCATAGTCGACAAGCCCACAATACAGTACATAGTTGAGGAAGCCATAGATTCAGGGATTGAGGATATACTTTTTATTACCGGAAAACATAAAAGGGCCATAGAGGACCACTTTGACAAATCTCCCGACCTGGAGGCTCTTCTTGAGGAAAAGGGCAAAAAGGATCTGCTGGAATTGGTTAAAGACATAGGTGAAATGGTGGAGATTTATTATGTCCGCCAGAAAGAGCCAAGGGGCCTGGGACACGCCATATACTGCGCCAGAAAATTTATTGGAGACGAACCTTTCGCCGTTTTGCTGGGAGACGACATTGTCCGCAGCAAGGTGCCGTGCCTCAAACAGTTAATGGACCTTTACGGTGAGACCGGGGCCTCGGTGATTGGCGTTCAGGAGGTTCCCGCCGAGGATGTTGGCAAGTACGGTATCCTGGATGCGGAAAGGGTAAAGGATAATATTTTCAAAATTAGGGACCTGGTGGAAAAGCCTTCCCCTGATAATGCTCCGTCCAGACTGGGAATAATGGGGAGGTATATAATTACGCCCAGGATTTTTGACATACTGGCCAAGACCGGGCCCGGGGCGGGCGGGGAGATTCAGCTCACCGACGCGCTCAGGGTGCTGTGCCGGGAGGAGCCGATGTACGGCCTTTTCTTCAGGGGGCAAAGATTCGATGTGGGTGACAGGCTGGGATACCTTAAAGCAATGGTTGAGTTTGCCCTGGACAGGCCGGATCTGGCGGAACAGTTCGGGGATTACCTGAGGGGGAAAGTTGGTCAGCTGTATTCGGGACAAGCCGGGCGATAGAGAAAAAGGCCCTTCAATGCGGCCTTTTTTCATTATTTTTTAGCATCAATAGCCGGGGGTGGGTTATGAAGGTATTGGTTACCGGGGGAGCAGGTTTTATTGGTTCCCATACGGTGGACGCCCTGGAGGGGGCCGGGGCCGCTGTGGCAGTGCTGGACAATCTGAGCACTGGAAAGTTTGAGAACATAAAACAATATGTAGATTTCTACCAGGGTGACCTGTTGGAAAAGGATTTTGTTTTCCATTGCGTTGAAAAAGAGTCTCCGGATGTTATAATACACCTTGCAGCCCAGGTAAGCGTCCCCCAATCCATGGCCGACCCTGTGGCCGATGCGGGGATCAACATACTGGGCTCTTTGCATATACTTGAGGCGGCCAGGTCCGCCGGCGTCAGAAAGATTGTTTTCGCCTCTTCGGCGGCGGTTTACGGCACACCGGTATATCTGCCGGTGGATGAGCTTCATCCGGCCCAGCCCCTTTCGGGCTACGGGCTGTCAAAACATACAGTGGAGCGCTACCTTCATCTGTACAGGGAATTGTACGGACTGGATTACACCATACTCCGGTACGCCAATGTCTACGGCCCGGGGCAGGACGCCATGGGAGAGGGCGGTGTGGTTTCCATTTTCATAGATCGAATAATTAACGGGGAACAGCCGGTTATATACGGTGACGGTGAACAGACCAGGGATTTTGTACATGTGTCCGATGTGGCCGGTGCCAATCTGTGCGCCATGAACAGGGGGGGCGGTATGGTCCTCAATGTTAGCACCGGCCGTCCCGTTACAGTAAACAGACTTTTTGAGATTATAAAAAAGGCCGCAGGATACAGCGGAGGACCCCGCTACGGACCTCGCCGGCCGGGGGATATAAGGGACAGCTGCCTGGACAGCTCCAGGGCCGCGTCGGTTCTGGGCTGGACCGCCGGGACTGACCTGGAGAAGGGGATAAAAAACACCCTCCAGCAAAAGCGGTGAACACTTTTGGTGATTCCCGCATATTATGAGCCCGGAACAGTTTTTGATCAAGGGCTTTTTGACCGGGAGGGTGATTTATGTGTTTAAAATATCGGACCTTGCCAGGCGGGACATTGTCAATATGGCTGACGGGGCTAAGCTGGGAGCGGTTAAGGATGTCCACATAGACCCGTCCACGGGGAGCGTGGTGGCCTTTGTACTGGAGGGCCCCCGGCGCTTTGGACTTCTTTCGGCCGGCCGCGATATTTTGCTTCCCTGGTCAAAGATCAAAAAAATAGGTATCGATACTGTACTGGTGGAGTTGGACATCACCCACAGGATAGGATAATATTGTAACCACATCATGTTTGACAATGAAAAGTCGAAGTGTTAAAATTAACGTGATTTTTTACCGGATTTTACCGGACTGACCTCATTGGGGTCTATTTTTCTGTTAACGAAGGAGGTTTTTCAATTGGCCAGAAGACTATTCACATCAGAATCCGTAACGGAAGGTCATCCGGATAAAATAGCGGACCAGATATCCGATGCAGTTTTGGATGAGATTATAGCCCAGGATCCCAATGCCAGGGTGGCTTGTGAAACGCTCTGCACCACCGGGCTGGTGCTGGTGTCGGGAGAAATAACCACGCGCTGTTACGTGGATATACCCAGGGTGGTGAGGGAAACTGTCCGTTCTATCGGATACACCCGTGCCAAATACGGCTTTGACTGCGATACCTGCTCGGTAATTACCTCCATTGACGAGCAGTCTCCGGATATAGCCATGGGGGTGGACAAGGCCCTGGAGGCAAAAGAAGGACTGATGACCGATTCGGAGATAGAGGCCATCGGCGCCGGTGACCAGGGGATGATGTTCGGTTATGCCACAAACGAGACCCCCGAGCTTATGCCCCTTCCCATAGCCCTGGCCCACAGGCTTGCCCGCAGGCTGGCCGAAGCAAGGAAGATCAGGGAACTCCCATATTTAAGGCCCGACGGCAAGGTGCAGGTTACGGTGGAGTATGAGGAAAATAAGCCCGTAAGGATTGACACGGTGGTTGTTTCCACCCAGCACCATCCCAGGGTGAGTCTCCAGGAAATACGGGAGGATGTCATCGCCAAAGTTGTGAACCCTGTTTTACCCGGAGATCTTGTTGACGATAAAATCCGTTACTTTATAAATCCAACCGGCAGGTTTGTCATTGGCGGACCTCAGGGTGACACCGGACTTACCGGCAGAAAAATAATTGTGGATACATACGGCGGCATGGCCCGTCACGGCGGTGGGGCGTTTTCCGGAAAGGATCCCACCAAGGTGGACCGTTCCGCCACCTACGCTGCACGCTACGTGGCCAAAAACATAGTGGCCGCCGGACTGGCCGACAGGTGCGAGGTTCAGCTTGCGTACGCCATCGGTGTTGCCAGGCCGGTGTCCATCATGGTTGAGACTTTCAATACCGGCAAGGTGCCCGAGGAAATTCTGATCGGGCTGATCAACAAGCACTTTGACTTAAGGCCGGCAGGCATAATAAAAACTCTGGACCTGCGCCGCCCAATATACCGCAGAACCGCTGCCTACGGGCATTTTGGCCGGACCGACGTGGATTTCCCGTGGGAAAGGACAGACAAGGCCGGGATTTTAAGGGCCGAGACGGGAATATAAATCTATACGTATTAATATAACTTAGGTACCCGGTACCTAAGTTATGAGTTATCCGAAGGGGCGGCAGCCCCTTTTTAATTTGATTCTGAATTTTAGCTCCTGGATTCTGGATTTTCGACCCGCAATTCCGGCTTCCTGGAGTTTTTTTAGTAACCCCCTGTATGGCCGGAACATATTTTATTGTAACGTGGCCGAATGGAAATGTGATGGCACTGGGGGTGAGGGGTGTTATGGAATTCTGTGCCCTTCTCACGGCTATCGCCTGCTGGCTGGCATATACCCTGTATTTTGCCTATTTGTCTTTAAAAAAGGGCAGGGTTCCCGCAGAGGGTACTGTCTGCGTGCTGATGGCCGGCCAGGCCGGGTTGGCGGAGTGGCTATTGAGGAAGATATACCTTACGGGGGCCGTCCTTACCGGCAGGCTGTCGGTTGTTGTCGCTGTGGAACCGGATGACGGTGCGGCCGGGATTGTTAAAATATTATCGAAAAAAGAGGAATTCGATGTTATAAGCCCCGGTGAAATAGCGCGGGCCGCTGCGGAGAATGCATCTGAACCATGGGTGTTGGATATAAGGGGAATGAATATGGACCAATTAAGAGATGGCCCGCTGAAAAGCCTTGCCAGTTATTGAACCGCTGTAACCCGACGGTTTTTTCTTAAACCTTTGGGCAAAAAGAGGTAAGATTTCTCCCCCTGTCGAAAATATTGTCGGGGGGAGTTTTATTATGATGGCCTCTGACAAGAGAAGTTATGTGCATATAGCCTATACCCTCGGGGTGACGGTGCTGGGGATCGGCCTTTTGGTAAGGTTGTCCGGGGAGCTGGATCTGGACAGGTCGGCTGAGTTTGCGGCCCTTGTTATTCTGGGCATTCTGGTGGAATGGCTGGCTGTAAATTTCCCTCTTGGCCGTCTTTCAGGCGGTTTTTCTCTTGTTCTGGCGTCTTTACTGGTTTACAACCTAAGCGCCTCGGCATGGATAAGCTCGGTGGCCTTTTTAATAGGAAACGGCATAGCCAACCGGGGAAATCCTGTTCGAACATCGGTTTTTAACATGTCACAGCACGTGCTGACCCTTTACGGGTCCGCGTACCTTTCAAGGGCGCTTTGGGGCAGGGACATAAGCGGGCTGCCTCTGACCGGCATAAACAGCGGCCTTTTCCAGCTTATGACCCTGATAATCTTTTATATAGTTATCAACAACATATTTGTATATCTTTATACCTATCCCGGCAGAAAGGGCGCCAGGATGCATTCCTGGCGGGACACGCTGCGGTGGGATCTTCTTAGTTATTTTTTCAGCGCCCCCTTTGGGGTGGCCATGGCGCTTTTATACCGGGAGATTGGCATGACGGCGGCCCTTCTTCTTTTTATTCCCATTCTCACCGTGCAGTTCATAATGGGACTTTACGTAAGGTCCGAGGTTGTAAATAAAGAACTCCGGGCGGTGTACGAGATAACAAAAAGGTTGGGATCGCAGGGCGATTTCAGTGAAATCCCGGGGGTTCTCCTGAAGGAGATGCGCAGGGCACTGCCCTTTCATACCGGGGTTGTTTACCTCTGGCGCGAGGACTCCCGTTCGTTCAGGGCCGCGGCGGCTTACGGGCCCTACCGGCAGCAACTGGAAAAGGGAATTGTTCATTCCGGCGACGGCTTCTGGGGATGGGTGATACACAACGGGGAGCCGGAAATTATTTTTGACTCCAAAATTGACCCCCGGGTAAAGTCGGAACAGGGCCTTTCCCAGGTGCTCCGGTCACTGCTGGTTATTCCCCTGGTTGGAGAGGCCGGCCCCCTGGGGCTGGTCATAGTTGGAGAGAAGAAAGCCATGGCCTTTAGTGAACATGACCTGCAGGTGGCGGTTTCTCTGTGCGGGACGCTGACCGAGGCCCTTACCAACCGCGTGCTGTCGGAAAAAATGGCCAGGTACAGGAGCCGGGACCCTATGACCGGCCTATTGAACAGAAATACATTTTTGCGCAGCGGCTCCCGTGTATTCGACGCTCTGCCCCAGGCAGGGATCGGAAGCGCTGCCCTGATGTTATTGGACCTGGATATTCTGGGGCGGATCAATGAGGCCTGGAGCCAGGAAACCGGTGACCGCATGATTATGGAACTGGGGAATGTTCTTAAATCACTTGATATTCCCGATGGTGTGGCCGGCCGTTACGGGGACGACGAATTCGCGCTGCTTTTGCCGGGTTATGATGAATTGAAGGCGCGGGAACTGGCCGCGGAAATCAGGTCCTCCCTCAATGATCTCAGGATAGTCGATGAAAACCCTCTTATAAGTGTCAAAGTCAGTGCCGGCATTGCCGTGTGGCCCGATGACGGGGAAAGTTTTGACAATCTCTTAAAAATGGCGGGAATGGCACTTAAGCAGGCAAAGAAAAACGGCAGGGACAGGACCGAGGCCGCGTCCGGCCTGAATACACGTTATGCCGGAAGGAGCGGCTGGATCATTTGAAGATATTGAGCGGCCTGATTGACCTGGTATTTCCGCCCAGCCGGGCGTGCCCCCTGTGCGGGGAATTCGACCCCCGGGGTGAGATCTGCCCCGGCTGCCTGGATAAATTATCAGCTTTCCGGAAGGAGCCGGTGTGTTACAGGTGTGGACGCTATTTTCAGCAGGCATCGGAAATAAAGTATGGTACAGTGTACCAACCACCGGATCCGGGGGAACCGCCATACTGCAGGGATTGCCTTAACGGGGCGACGTATTTCCACATGTCCCGGTCTGCCGGGCCCTATGAGGGGGACCTTAAAAGAGCGGTACAGAGGCTGAAGTTTTCCGGTAAAAGAGACCTGGCCGGCCATATTTCAGGTATAATGTTTCAATCCGTTGCAAATAACCAATATTATAATAAAATCGGAATTATTGTTGCTGTTCCCCTTTCCCCCGGGAGGCTCAGGCAGAGGGGGTTCAACCAGGCGGAGCTTCTTGCCGGCGGGTTGGCCGAAAGGATCAAGGTGCCCGTTCTGCCGGTATTGCGCAAGGTGAGGGAGACCTCTTCCCAGACCGGCCTCGACAGGGCCGGAAGGAAGGAGAATCTTGTTGGGGCCTTTAAACTGACCCATCCGCAGGCGATAAGGGGAAAAACGGTGCTGGTGGTTGATGACGTCATAACCACGGGGTCTACGTTAAATATTGTATCCGAGGCACTGGTAAATGGGGGCGCTGCGACAGTTATCTGCATCACCGCCGCAGCCGGCAGGACTTCCATGCAGCGCGGATCACTGTAAATATGACAAAATATACCATTGTGGACAGCCGATTACGACATTAATTTTTTTTCAGCGATATTTTAATCACAGTGTAAAGCCTTTTATTTCAGTTATTAACAGACTTACCCACATTATCCACAGGTTTTTATTCCACAGGGCTTTTTTTAAGCGGTTGTTTTCGACATTTGCGCGGTCCCGGGGATAGTTTGTACAACTGGAAACCCTTGACTTCAGGTGAAGATTGTGTTAACATTCAATACACCCTAGTTTGAAATGTTTTAGGAGGAGTGTTTGTGCAAGGTAAGGTCAAGTGGTTTAGCAACGAAAAAGGATACGGGTTTATCGAGCGTGAGGATGGGGGAGATGTTTTTGTGCATTTCTCGGCTGTAGAGGGGGATGGCTTCAAGACTCTTAACGAGGGCCAGTTGGTAGAATTTGATATTGTGGAGGGCGCTCGGGGACCCCAGGCAGCCAATGTCATAAAAAAATAACAACCCTACCCCAGTCTTGACACTGGGGTTTTTTTAAAGGTCGGATTTTTGAAGCAACCGGACTCGTAATTTACACAACTGTTATAAAATAACGGCCTGAAAGGAGTTGTTGCATCGTGAAGGTACAGGTGCGTGGTAGAAACGTCGAGGTAACAGGAGCCCTAAAGGAGTACGTGGAAAAGCGCCTGGGAAAACTGGACAAATACATTGACAATCTCGGAGATGCTCAGGTCACTCTAACAGTTGAAAAAGATTCCCACCGGATTGAGGTAACCATTCCCATCAACGGCATGATACTAAGAGGTGAGGAAGCTACCGCCGATATGTACGCCTCCACCGACATGGTGGTGGAAAAACTTGAAAAGCAAATAGAAAGGCACAAGGGGAAACTGACGAGGCGCATCGGAGCCGGCGGTGGCAAGGTGATTGGCGTTGACAACAGGCAGGTTGCAGCACCCGAAGAAGACGGGCCCAGAGTCGTCAGGACCAAGCGGTTTGCCATCAAGCCCATGGCCGTTGACGAGGCCGTTCTGCAGATGAATTTGCTGGGTCACAGTTTCTTCGTATTCTCAAATGCTGAAACCGATCAGGTTAACGTGGTGTACAGGCGGAAAGACGGAAATTACGGGCTGATAGAGCCTACCTTTTAAAAATGGTATCTTTTGCCGGGGGCGCACAGGGGTGCGCCCCCCTCATTTTCCTGGTTCTTGCATGTGTCGGTATGCTCTGATAAAATCTTTTTGTACCCGGGTATTGGGAGCGGGCCTTGCATTTTAAAAGGCCTGTTTATTGAATGAAAGGTGATTAATCTATGCTGGGATTTATCCGCAACCTGCTGGATGACAACGCCCGTGAGATAAAAAAGCTTTCTAAAATAGTCAGTGAGGTCAATGATCTGGAGAGTCAGGCGGCTTCCCTGTCCGACGCCGATCTGGCCGCCAAAACAGTCTATTTCAAAGACAAGCTGGACCGCGGCGCCACCACCGGCGATATACTTCCCGAGGCATTCGCCGTGGTCAGGGAGGCCAGTAAAAGGGTACTGAACATGCGTCATTTCGACGTGCAGATTATCGGAGGCATTGTCCTTCACCAGGGCCGTATAGCCGAGATGAAGACCGGTGAGGGCAAAACACTGGTGGCCACACTGCCGGTATATTTGAATGCGCTTACCGGACGGGGGGTTCATGTGGTGACCGTCAACGACTATCTGGCCCGCCGTGACAGCCAGTGGATGGGCCAGATATATAAATACCTGGGCCTGAGCGTAGGCCTAATCGTGCACGGGCTGGACTGGTCCGAGAGAAGGCAGTCCTACCTGTCCGACGTCACTTACGGCACTAACAATGAATTTGGATTCGATTATCTGAGGGACAACATGGCCCTGCACCCCAACCAGCTGGTTCAGAGAGAGCTGCACTACGCCATCGTGGACGAGGTGGACAGCATACTGATTGATGAAGCCAGGACTCCTCTTATTATTTCAGGACAGGCCGACAAGGCAACCGATTTGTATTATACCTTTGCCCGGGTGGTGCCCAGGCTGTCCAGGGAAACCGACTACACAGTGGATGAGAAGGCCCACACTGTGGTGGTCACCGAGGAGGGGTCGCACAAGGTTGAAAAGATGCTGGGCATCGGCAACCTGTACGATGACGACAATATAGAGCTTAACCACCACCTGATCCAGGCGCTGAAAGCCCACGCCCTTATGAAGAGGGACAGGGACTATGTGGTGAAGGACGGCCAGGTTATTATAGTCGATGAGTTCACCGGGAGGCTTATGTTTGGCCGCAGGTACAGCGACGGACTGCACCAGGCCATAGAGGCCAAGGAAGGGGTCAAGATTGAAAGGGAGTCCCAGACCCTGGCCACCATCACCTTCCAGAATTATTTCAGGATGTACGGGAAGCTGGCCGGGATGACCGGCACGGCGGCCACCGAGGAGGAAGAGTTCCGCAAGATATACAACCTGGACGTGGTGGTGGTGCCCACCCACCGGCCAATGATCAGGCAGGACATGGCAGATGTGGTGTTCAAGACCGAGCAGGCTAAATTCAGGGCGGTGGTCAACGAGATAGCCGAAAGACACGCCAAGGGACAGCCCGTGCTGGTTGGAACCATTTCCATAGAGAAGTCGGAAGTATTAAGCGAGATGCTGAAAAGAAAAGGCATAGCCCACCAGGTACTGAACGCCAAGTACCATGAGAAGGAGGCCGAAATTGTGGCTCAGGCGGGCCGACTGGGGGCAGTCACCATCGCCACCAACATGGCCGGCCGAGGCACCGACATACTACTGGGCGGGAACCCCGAATTCCTTGCCAACGCCGAGCTTAAAAAGGAAGGCTTTGATTTCGAAATGGGGACAGATCTGGAAGACCGGTCCCTGTATGAGAATGTGCTGGATAAATACAGAAGAATGACAACGGAAGAGCGGGATAAGGTGGTGTCCCTGGGCGGGCTGCATATAATGGGTACTGAAAGGCACGAGAGCCGCAGGATTGACAACCAGCTGCGGGGCCGCTCCGGCCGCCAGGGAGACCCCGGGTCAAGCCACTTTTTCAGCTCTTTGGAGGATGACCTGATGCGCCTGTTCGGGTCGGAAAACATTTCCGGCCTAATGGACAGACTGGGTATAGAAGAGGATATGCCCATCGAGCATAATCTGATCACCAGGTCAATT
>JBMOPB010000101.1:0-32443 GCA_049325055.1 Bacillota bacterium | reverse complement strand
GGGGAAGGGAACACCTTAAAATGGTACTGGGGGAAGATGTATACAACGATGTGCTTAAAGCACTGAAAATCCCCCAAATGGCTTCGGACTGATTTCTTCACAGGCGCCCAAAACATTGACCGCAGAGGCATAAACCATTATATTGTTCTATCTGGACCGTGCCGAAACAAAAATCTCCCTTGTTTAGCCGGGAGATTTTTTAGTCCTCTGATTATTGTTAAACCGCTATTAACGTGAGTTGTCCAGGGAGAACTTGGTGGCAAGTTCCTCCAAATCTGCAGTCAGCTTGGCAAATTCCTGTATCATGGCTGTAATCTCTTCCATGGATCCGGTCTGCTGTTCGGTTGCCGTCGCCACATTATGCATAGCCGCAGTAACTTCCTCTGTTGCCGTAGCCACCGACTGTATTCCCTTTGAAAGCGAGTCAATGGCAGATATTATCTGTATAAACTTTTTCCCAACGTCACCGACTATCTTCGATCCGGCCCTGGTCTGGCATATGCCTTCATTCATTCCGTCAACGGCTTTCTGAGATTTTTCTATTATGACATCGATTAGCTCCTGTATCTGCCTTGTCGCCCCGGTGGACTGCTCGGCCAACTGCCTCACCTCTTGGGCCACAACGGCAAAGCCCCTGCCCTGTTCCCCCGCCCTTGCCGCCTCAATGGCGGCGTTCAGCGCCAGCAGGTTTGTCTGTTCTGCTATACTGTTGATGACATCGGTTATCTGGGATATTTTTTGCATCGATTCATTCAGATTTTTAATTATTTCCCCATTTTCATCGGTGACCCGCTGTATTAACTCCATCTGCCTGGAAACCATATTGATTCCTTCAATGCCTTGCTTTGCATAACTGTCGGTTTCGCCGGAAAGCTTGGCAATCTCCCTGGTGTTATTTGACACACTCTCCATGGTGGAGGAGACTTCGTTAACGCTGGCAGCGGTTTCTATAGAACCGGAAGTTGTATTTTCGGCACTCTTCATTATTGTTTCAGACGTATGCACTATTTTTTCGGTCATTAGCTGCAATCTTTGAATCATGTTGCTTATTACCTTGTTAAAACCGGTGTGGACATCGTTAGCCGTCTTGATTTCTTCAATTCCTTCGATTCCACTCTTGCTGATTATTTTATCCAGATCGTTTATGGTAGATTTCATTGGGGATATAAGCTGATTATAATTTCTCAAAGAAATTAATGCCCCCAGCAATCCGCACGACAATCCTCCCAGGGCGGCAGATGCAATCAAGGAATCCACGAACTGTTCAATCGCCAAAAGAATAAAAAAACCTGACGGCGCTGCTATAACCACCGTTCTGAAAATGTAACGTGTCAAGCTCAGTTTTTTAATGTTCATTTCACACACCCTTTTTTCTGAAAACCTGGCTTTTCCGTCAGATAATGAAAGAATTACCCTTCCCTATTAAGTATTCGACACTTGCCGATCAATTCCTTTAATTAAAAATATTTCTGCATATTACGATGTTTTCCGCCTGCCTTTAACCTTGCTGACCATACGGCCCGAAATCTTTTCCGGAGCCTCCGTGAGGCTGTATGTAATTCTCAAGGCTGTGATCTGTCATCTGCCCCCTCATTATGGAAAGGAGAATTATGAAAAATTCAAAAATAAGTACAGCAAAACCGGCCAGGATTAATTTTTTCCGAGACAAAGGGGTTTAAGAAATCCCTAAGTTAACCTGGAAATCTTAAACCCCTCATATTTAAGCCCCAGTGTGAAGCCCTTATCGCTTATGGATTTTACATCTTCCCAATCCCTACTCCCACTCAATGGTGGAGGGGGGCTTTGAGGTTATATCGTAAACAACCCTGTTAATGCCCTTAACCTCGTTGACTATACGGTTGGAAATCTTCTCCAGCACCTCGTGAGGGATTCGTGCCCAGTCGGCAGTCATACCGTCGTGGCTAAGCACCGCCCTGACGGCCACGGTGTGCCAGTAAGTGCGCTCGTCGCCCATGACCCCAACGCTCTTAAGGCCGGTCAAAACCGCGAAATACTGCCAGATCTCCCTTCCCAGGCCGGCTTTTTCAATCTCGGTGGTGACGATATGGTCGGCTTCCCTCAATACGGCCAGTTTTTCCCCGGTTATTTCCCCGATGATGCGGACGGCCAGCCCCGGGCCGGGGAACGGCTGCCTCCAGACAACCTCGTCGGGCATGCCAAGCTCATTTCCCAGCACCCTGACCTCATCCTTGAAAAGCCAGCGCAGCGGTTCCACCAGGGCAAACTGCATTTTCTCCGGCAGCCCTCCCACATTGTGGTGGGATTTTATCACGGCAGCGGTCTTGGTGCCGCTTTCAACCACGTCCGGGTAGAGGGTGCCCTGCACAAGAAAGTCTATTTTACCCAGCTTGGCCGCCTCTTCCTCGAATACCCTTATAAATTCCTCGCCTATTATCTTTCTCTTTCTTTCCGGGTCTGTCACCCCGGCCAACTTCCCGAGGAAGCGACTTGAGGCATCGACATATACAAGTCGCATGTTAAACTTTTCCCGGAAAGTCTCAACCACCTTCTCGGCCTCTCCCTTCCTGAGAAGACCGTGGTTGACAAATACACAGGTCAGTTTTTCTCTCACGGCGCGGTTTACCAGCACAGCGGCCACCGAGGAGTCCACCCCTCCGCTCAGGGCGCACAATACCTGGCCATCACCGACCCTTTCCCTTATCTCAGCCACCGAGTGTTCGATGAAAGATTCCATGTTCCAATTTCCGGTGCAGCCGCAGATCTGATAGAGAAACTGCCTGATCACGTCCTGCCCCTTGGGCGTGTGCACCACTTCGGGATGAAATTGCACCGCAAACAGTTTTCTTGAATAGTCGGCCATAGCCGCAACAGGTGAAAGCTCAGTACTGGCCGTAACCACAAAGCCTGGTGGAGGCAAATCAACTCTGTCCCCGTGACTCATCCAGCACTGCTCTCTGCTCTCCATGCAGCACAGCAACTGGTCACCGCCTCTGACAACAAGATCAGTCTTTCCATACTCCCTCAATTCGGCCCTGGCCACCTGCCCTCCAAGCTGCTGGGCCATTAACTGCATACCGTAACAAATTCCCAGAATGGGAATGCCCAGGTTATATATTCCCGGATCGCATGACGGGGCCCCCTCCTGGTACACACTGGAAGGCCCTCCTGAAAACACAATGCCCATGGGCTTTTTGGCGGTGATTTCCTCCAGCGCTGTGTTATATGGAAGCATCTCGCAGAAAACATTGAGTTCCCGTATGCGTCTGGCGATTAACTGGCTGTACTGCCCCCCGAAATCCAGTACTATAACCATTTCCTGTCTTATTTCGCTCACTTGCGTTTACCTCCGCTAACCTTTTGAGTATATTTCCCTCTTAAGAACTCCTATCCCCTTTAAGTTTCTATATTTTTCGGAGTAGTCCAGTCCGTACCCCACCACAAACTCGTCCGGAATGGTAAATCCGTTGTAATCCGGTGCCACATCTGTTTTTCTGCGGCTGGGTTTGTCCAGCAACGTACATATTTTAAGGCTGGCGGGCTTCCTTGTGCTCAGGTTTTCCAGCAGGTATTTCAGCGTAAGGCCTGTATCCACAATGTCTTCCACCACAATGACGTGCCTTCCTTCTATGCTCTGGTCCAGGTCCTTTAATATCTGGACCACGCCGGAAGATTCGCTGGCCTTTCCGTAGCTTGACACGGCTATAAAATCTATATTCACCGGCACCGTGATATTCCTTACCAGGTCGGCCAGAAAAATAACCGCCCCTTTAAGTATGCCAACCATCAGAATACTTTTTCCGTTGTAGTCTTCAGAAATCCTCCCGGCCAGTTCCTTTACCTTCGCTGCTATCTCTTCTTCGGTCAGCAGCATTTCTCTCAAGTCGGAATGCAAGTCGAACACCTCCGGTATTTATAGTCGATCCTTGTCCGATCTATGTTTACCTATATAACATAATAAAAAATAAGCTTTAATACAACAAAAAAAAATAAAATAGCCGCCCTGCCGGGCTGGCTGGAATCCAGAATTCAGGAGTCAGAATCCAGAATAGTGACAGCCTGCTTTAAAAGCGGCCTCAAGCTGGAGGAAACCAACTCCACCGGCCATAGAGCGACCAGGGATCAAAACCGGAGATGACCAGGATTGCACAGAAATGCCGACACTTTAACGCTTTAACGTGTCACATGTCCTTATAAACCACATCAAAGTAATGCCCAGGCCATTCTGTATTCTGACTACTGACTAACTACTGCATTCCGACAGTATTTTAATCCGGTATTGGTATATTTTATTGCTTTTCAATACTTTTTTCCTGGGGCGGGGTTATTTTTATATTCTCATTGAAATCCCAGAACCTGGTGTCAACCACCAGACCCTCAGCCCCTCCCGGAATGTAAGCCTGCATGTAAGCCCTCCTGATAAGCTTTTCATCGGGGTCCACCCAGACCCTGAATTTAAAGTCAGTGTATTTCAGCTCCAGGAACGGGTTTGCCACGTTTGGCTTCATTTCAAGCACAACGGCCTTCACCCCGCCCACCCTTTCGGTTCCGCTTTTGCTGATTATGGGCACATCTTTGAAATTAAGCAGCCCCAGTGGGTTAAACTCGGTTATGAACAGCTCGGACTGAGCCACCAGGTTTCCCTTCAGAGTAAACCACCTGTCCGACCATGGGTCCTTCATATAGGTATTGTCGTCAATTTGTATAAATTCCATCTGGGACTTCTGCATCGCACCTTTTATATGGACCCTGTTCGGCTTTACCCGCGCCCCTTCAACCAGGGTTATAGTGTCCCTGCCCCCCTGCTTTACCTCAACACTGTACCTGTAGCTGGAACAATTCATTGTATTGGCCAGTGCCTTATCAAACAGATCTTTTTCAGACCCGGTGAAACCGCTGAAAAATGACGCCACCCACCACAGAAAAAGAAGCATCACAACCACCGCAACGGCGGTGGGCAAAAAGCGCCTGCGGTTCATCACGTACCATCGCGGCCACATCATTTTCTCAACACCCCCGTTCCCGTATACCAAATATATACTTTACATATATATTAATTATGTCATGGTAACTTATGTCAAACGCCTTTTGTTTCGGCACTTGCGTGCCGGTGGCAAAAAAGAGTAAAATTATTCATGAATCGAGTTCTTGGAGGGAAATGATGGATATAAAGGAGATGCAGAAAGAGGTTGACGCGTGGATAGGACAATTTGAAGAGGGCTACTGGAGCCCCTTGAGCATGCTTGCCCGTCTTATAGAAGAGGTGGGCGAACTGTCCAGGGAAATAAACCACCAGTTTGGAGAAAAAACCAAGAAGCCCGAGGAACCCATGGGTGATCTGGCCCTGGAACTGGCTGACATTCTTTTCATAGTTATATGCTACGCCAATTCTCTTAACATCGACTTGGAGGACGCGTTCAAAAGGGTTATGGCGAAATACCGCTACCGGGACAGCAACCGCTGGACCAGAAAGGAAAACTAGCCGGCACTTTAACTGCATTTACCACTGTTGAGTTTTTATCCCGGTTATATTACAATCGATCAAGGACAGGCAAAATCAAGGCATCAGCCGTTTTTCGAAGCTTTTTAATCTCAGGAGGCAATTACATGGCAACAATCAATCCGTTCAGAGGACTTCGCTACAATCCCGAATCCGTAGAAAATCTTGCCGATGTGGTAACCCCCCCTTATGATGTCATTGACCCGGCAGCCCAGGAGCGTTACTATCAAAAGCATCCATACAATATAATAAGACTTGAGTACGGAAAAACATACCCCGATGACGGCGATAACAACAACCGCTACACAAGGGCCGCCGCCGATTTTAACAAATGGATTAATGAAAATGTGCTTGATCCTGAAAACGAGCCCGCCCTTTACCTGTACGAGCAGAAATTCACCGTTGACGGAGAGAGGAAAATTCGCACCGGCTTTATCTGCGCTGTAAAGCTGGAGCCATACGAAAAGGGCATAGTGCTGCCCCACGAGGAAACCCTGCCCAAGCACAAGGCAGACCGCCTTTCTCTGATGAGGGCCTGCTCAGCCAATTTCAGCCCTATTTTCAGCCTTTACGCAGACCCGGAATCCGCCGTGACCGCAACGCTGAGGGAAGTTTCCAAAAGGCTGCCGGACGCCTCTTTCACCGATGAAAACGGTGAAATGCACCGTCTCTGGGTGGTAGTGGACACCGCCGCCATAGAACGCGTTAAACAGTTGATGGCGGACAAGCGCATTTTTATCGCCGACGGCCACCACCGCTACGAAACAGCTCTGAACTATCGGGCTGAACGTGAAAAAGCCGATCCATCACCTTCAGGAAATCCTGACCCGGCTTATAATTACGTTATGATGACACTGGTGAATCTTTACGACCCAGGGCTGGTGGTACTTCCCACACACAGGCTGGTAAAAAACGCGGGGGAAAACGATATAGCCGCGCTTCCCACAAGGATTCAGGAGAATTTTCTACTTGAAGAATATCCTCCTGTTTCTGGAAGGGATGATTTTAAAGAATTCCTGGCTGAGCTGTCAAGGCGGGGCCTGGACCCTTCCGGCCGGCTCCTTCACCGGCACGCATTCGGTATTTACCTTGGAGGCAGGCTTTATCTGGCCTCTCTGAAGAATGAAAATGAACTGGGAAGCCTTATGCAGCAGGGGAAATCGCCCGCCTGGCAGGGTCTGGATGTTTCTGTACTGCACAGCCTTATTCTTGAGAAATATCTGGGTATCGGGGAAGAGCTGAGGGCCCGCGGAGATCACATCACATACAGCCGGGAGGAGGAAGGGGCCCTTGCCGCGGTGGACAGGGGCGAGTTCCAGGCTGCATTTTTCATGAACCCCACCCTGGTGGAGGAAGTAACCAACGTTGCCGGAAACGGAGAAAAAATGCCCCAGAAAAGCACTTACTTTTATCCCAAGCTGATAACAGGACTGGTTATCAATAGCCTCGACTAGCTTATAGGCACTGCCCCGGGGTCAGAATCCAGTAGTCATTAGTCAGCAGGTGAAAATCCGGGAAAAGCCCTGTTTCCCGGAGTATTACAGGGAATATCCATGAATGCTTTAACCTGAGATAGAAATACTGCGTTAGCTTTAGGCCACGCAGTTTTTTCTTATTCCGGATTCCCGATTCCGGCTCCTGGATTCTGAATTCTGAATTCTCGGGTGCCGCGCGGCACTTTTTATTCCTTCAGCTGTTTCAGCCTCTCCTCGGGGCTTATTATGTTGGTTATCCTGACCCCGAAATTCTCGTTAACCACCACAACCTCACCCCTGGCCACCAGGGTACCGTTAACCAGCACCTCCACCGGTTCGTCAACCAGTGAATTAAGCTCCACAATGGCTCCCGGCGTCAGGTTGAGCACCTCCTTGATGGGCCTCTTGGTGCGGCCAAGGACAACGCTGACTCTAAGCGGCACATCCAGGAGAAGCTCAAGCTTCTTCTGTTCAAACTGTGAGAGCGCCGGGAAGGCAACATTTGAAACCTGGGCCGGCGCGGAATGAGAAATTGGGCTCCCGGTATCCATAGACAGACTCTGTCCCGAACCGGGGGCTGACCACTTGGTGTCGGAAGTGGGCTCTATATCCTGTAAAGGTTTGTTATTGCCCGCACTGTCCTCCTGCCAGATCTCCTCTGAAAGCCATGGTTCATCCTTATCCGGCGCATGGGTTTCCATAAGGCCGGGCGGTTGTGTCTCCTCCCCTTCCGGCAGCGGTAATCCCATAAGGTTATTCCATAAAAGGGCGGCCTCCCGCTTTGCGGTATTTATACTCAAAACCTGCATTATCTCGGTGTCAAGCAGGTCACCTATTTTCATCTCAAATGATACCACAACCACAGTGTCACCGATAGGAAGCCTGAAATTGGCCTTCTCATCGCTGCTCCAGACAGTGGAAATGGGCGGCGAGATATTGACCGGCCTTCCAAAAAGGGTGGCAAGGGACGTTGAGGCCGTACCTATCATCTGATTCATGGCCTCGGATGCGGCACTTATCTCAATCTCGCTGATTTCCTCTGTTTCCACCACTCCGTCTCCGCCCATCATGAGATTGGACATGATCATGGCGTCTTTAAGCCTTATGACAAGTATATTAAAACCGTCCAGACCAGCCTTGAATTCCACCTGAATGATAATGTATGGAACCTGGAAGGCCTCGAACAATTCAGTCTGTGTAACAAGTTTTACCTTTGGGCTGGTTATGTTGACCTTTTGGCGGAGAAGCTCCGATAGGGTGGTGGCAGCCGAACCCATCGATATATTTCCTATCTCCCCCAGAGCATCCATTTCGCCCTGGTCAAGTACGGCCCCGGAATCCGTTTCCGGTGCTGCAAACCCTTCCTCCTGCGCAGCCGCGAACTCCTGGGCGGGATCCTCCACGCTATCACTATCACCTGAAGAGGCCTTGAGCAGGGCATCTATCTCTTCCTGGCTAAGCATTTTGTTATCAGCCATTTTCCCTGTCCCCCTCTATCAGAGCCACCACCTGAACAGCTAGATTTTTATTTAATCTGCCGGCCTGAACTCCAAATTTCAATTCTTTTTCCACGTACAACTCCAGATCATGGTCTATTTTTCTGGAAAGGGTCAAAACGTCATTAACCTGCAAATTCAAAAAATCCTGTACAGTGATTTGGGTTTCACCCAGAATAACTTCCAGATCAATACCGGAAAAGCCAAGCCAGTGTTTTATCCACTTTGCTTCCTCTTCTTTTGGTCCGCCTGTCTGCCTGATAAACTGCTGCCTGACCGACAGCTTGGACACCACCGGCTCCAGCACTATAAACGGAATGCAAAGGTTCATAAGCCCTCTGGGCTCTTCCTCGATTGATACCGAAAAAGTTACAAGGGCCACAACTTCGTTGGGAGAATAAAATTGCTGCATTCTCGGGTTCGTTTCTATCGATTCTATCGAGGGATCAATTTCATAAAGGTCATGCCATGCAGCCGCCAGGTTTTCCAGAACCCTCCTGTACAACCTCTTTACAACTGTTTCTTCAATGTCTGTCAGCTCCCTGGATTTGTCCGTGGCTGTGCCGGGCCCCCCGAACATCAGGTCTATAAGCGGAAATACCACCTGGCTGCTGGTCTCCATTATGGCTGCGCCTTCAAGTGGCTTACACTGAAAAATGGTAAGAACGGTAGGACTGGGAATAGACCTCACGAACTCCTCGTAAATCATCTGCCCCACCGAAGCTACCTCTACGTTTATTGAGGCCCTCAAATAACCTGACAGAAAGCTTGAGAGCATCCTGGCAAAGTTCTGGTGCAACATTTCCAGGCTTCGCAGGTGTTCCTTGGAGAACTTGTTGGGCCGCCTGAAATCGTAAGGTTTGTTGGGTGTAGGTGCCGCCGTATGTTTTATCTCTTCAACATCTAATTTTCCCGTAGTAAGTGCTTCGAGAAGTGAATCAATTTCGTTTTGCGATAAAATTTCCTGCAACCATATGCACTCCTCAGGTTTATTTGCGGGAGGTCTGACGGTTTATTTCCTGGAAAGCACCCTTTCTATTGCTTGCAGCAGCCTGTCCTGCTGAAAGGGCTTTACGATGAAATCTTTAGCACCCGCCTGTATGGCATCCATAACCATGGACTGCTGTCCCATGGCGCTGCACATTATAATGCTGGCGGAAGTATCCATTGACCTTATGGCTTTGACAGCTTCAATCCCATCCATTTCCGGCATGGTTATGTCCATTGTTACAAGGTCAGGCTTAGTTTCTGAGTACATATTCACTGCCATTTTACCGTTTTCAGCTTCCCCGACAACTTCAAACCCGTTCTTAAGCAAAATGTTTTTAATCATCATCCTCATAAATGCCGCGTCATCAACGATCATGATACGCTTTGCCACACTATTCCCTCCTAGACTTTTGTGCTTGTTACGACATTGAAAATCCCAGTGCGTCAAATAGTTTCTCTATGGAACCAGGCTCGGTCAGCATAAAGAAATGTCCGCTTATTTTTGCCTCGGCCTGCTCCTGGAACAACCTGGTCTCGATAACCAGTACCTGGTCCTCGGCCCTGCCGCTGGCCACCATCAATGACGTCAAAACGGCGCCCAGCATATCGTAAGCGAACAGCGGCACGGATGATTTCATTTCCAGTGAAGTCAAACTGTATATTGCGCTTACAAAAGATCCCGTGAGCACGTTTCCCACTTCCATTACAGCCGACTGCCCGATTTCATCCAGATCATCCGCTGTGCCCAAATCCTGTCCCATCAGCATATCGACCAGTTTCAGAGTGCTTTCGGAGTTGAAAACAAACATCACGATCCCCTGCACATCCCCGGAAATCCTGACACTTACGCAGGACACCAGTTCCTCGGGCCCTCCCACCAATTCGATGGTTTTTTCAAAGGGCATAAATGTTGTCACCGGAACATTCATGTTTATTCTTCTGTTAACCAACTGGGCCAGTGATGTCAGGGCATTGCCCATGCCTATGTTACTTATTTCCCGTAGAGCGTCCATGTGCGTTGAGGACAACTCCGGGTAATTAGACATTATCATCATCCTTTCTATCTTATCTTACCTTTTCTTCCTGTAAAAGCAAGGCGATATTTTCTCCATACCCAATTCCTGGTAGTTAAAAATCATTTCACTCCCGCCGATAAACAGAAAGCCTCCGGGCTTCAGGGCCTGGGAAAAACCTTTATTGATTTTGTCCTGAGCCTCCCTTGTAAAATAGATGGTTACATTCCTGCATACTATGAGGTCATATCCCTGCTGGTAACTGTCGGTTAACAGGTCATGACGCCTGTATGATACCATTTTTTTTATATTTTCATTAATCAGGTAATGGCTGCCTGATACCTTGAAATACTTTGCAAGTCTCCCTTTACTGACGTTTCTTATGGCTTCCTGGTTGTATTTGCCTGCCATGGCCGTTTCCAGTATGGTCTTGTCTATATCAGTGGCGTCAAGGCGGTGCTGCCTCCCCAGCGCCAGCTCGTCCAGCAGTATTGCCAGCGAATATGGTTCTGCCCCTATGGAACAGGCTGCGCTCCATATCTTCAATGCGTTACGTGATTTTATCAGTTCGGGGAAGACTTTATTTTCGAGTTCAGTCCACCTGTGAGGATCTCTGAAAAATTCCGACACATTTATAGTAAGTTGATCAAGAAATGTCTGGTAAGCCAGCCGGTCACTGGCAAGAAAATGAAACAACTCACCATAATCCTTTATTTTTTGTCTTGCCAGAAGTCCGTCCAACCGCCTTTTCAACTGGGTTTCCTTGTAACTGTTGAGATCCAGCCTGAAACTGGCCAGCATTCTTTTCTTGAATTCGTCAAATTCCAATTTCAAATCACCCTCAACTTATTTCCCAGTGTGCGGATGGTAACCTGTCCCGTCTGGGTATCAAGAATCATTGTCCGCCCGCGGTTTCCGCCGACTTCCTCGCATAAAACCGGTATTCCCAGCTTCTTCAACATTTCTCTTGACTTCTCGGTATTCCTTTGGCCTATGTTAAGGGTCATTTTGTCATCAAGTCCGGAAAACATCTGCGCGCCGCCCACAAGTTTTGCCTGCAGCCTGTTTATACTGGCTCCCATTGACTGCATCTCCCTAACGATTAGCGGGATGCCAAGGTCGGCGAACTTTGCCGGTTTATTTACATTGTTGAACTGTTTGCTGTCCGGAAGCATTACGTGAAGTAATCCGCCAAGCTTTCTTACAGGATCATACAGGCTTACTCCGACACAGGACCCCAATCCCAGTGTAATCAGGCGGTTAGGTTCCCTGGTTATCTTGTAGTCAGCTATCCCCACCTGTATTTCAGCACTTTCTTTTACCGCCGGTTCCATTCTTTGCCCCCTTAAAGAGAGTTACTTGCGGAGGTTATTGGCAATTCCCCACATTTCATCGGCCATTCTGAGGGCCCTGGCGTTTAACTGATAATTCCTTTGCGACTCGATCATTGATGTCATTTCTGACGTTATATCTACATTTGAGGCCTCAAGGTTTTTTTGGATGATTTCTGCGAATCCTTCCTGCCCCGGGGCGCCTTCCTCCTCAGGGCCTGCCGCCTCCGTGGCGGCATAAAGATTTTTACCCAAAAACTCAAGCCCGTTCGGGTTTGCAAAATTATACACCGTTAATTCCGCAAGCTCTGTAATACTTCCAGCGGCGTCCCTGACTCTTACCTTGCCATCCCTGTCCACCAGCATCTCCTGGCTTCCTTCGGGTAAAACAATATCCGGATAGAGACTGTATCCGTCCTCGGTTACCAGCGCCCTTTCCGCGTTAAGCTTGAAATTGCCGCTTCTGGTATACGCTTCGCGCCCATCCGGCAAAATTATTTTAAAAAATCCCTTGCCGCGCAGGGCCAGATCTGTTTCTCTGCCGGTCTCCCGAATATCACCCTGTTCAAAATTCCTTATTTTCAGTATTTCCCTGGTCCCAGTACCAAGATCGGGCTTGTCCGCCTGAGGCAGCACCGGCTTTCCCGACTCGGACATCTTTGCATACAGAAGATCAACAAAGGAAGCCTTCTGACTTTTATAACCGTCTGTATTTGCGCCGGAAAGGTTGTCGGCCGTGGTGTCCAGCCGGGCCTGCTGCACATTTATGCCTGCTGCGCTGTTTTTTAGGGACCTTATCATGCTACTTCACCGTCCCAACACGGTTTATGGCAGACTCCAAAAGATCGTCCTGGGCCTGAATAAGTTTCTGGCTGGCCTCGTAAGCTCTTATTATTTCTATCATGTTAACCACTTCATTGGAAACGTCCACATTGGATTTTTCCAGAAATCCCTGGGAAACACCCGGATTGGCCGAGGCTACTCCTTCTCCGGCCGGAGCGCTGATGTAGTTATTTCCCTCTTTGACCAGTTTACTTTTATCGGGGAAATCCACAATTGTGATTCTGATTTCTTCGTCGTCGGCTGTTCTTACCAGCCCGTCCGGTTCAACCTTGAAACTCCCGCTGCCCACTTTAACAGGCCCGTTCTCCCCCATTATTCTGTGTCCCCTTGAATTGACCAGATAACCTTCGCTGTCCCGGTGGAGGTCGCCGTCCCTGGAGTAAAGAACCCTTGTTTCTCCTTCTTCTCCGGCCTCGAATGCAAAAAAGCCGTCGCCGGAAAGCGCCAGGTCTGTTTCTTTACCTGTTTCATACAGCAGTCCCACACCGTAATCCGTTACCATCCCGGAAACAGCAATCCCCTGGTTGGTAACCCCGACTGGAGACCAGTTGCCAAGATGCCGTCCTGCCAATTTGACCTGTACCTTTTCTTGTAGCATTAAGTCAGGGAATGCCGCCTGCTGCACCCTGACCTGTTTAAAGCCGGTGGTGGAAACATTGGCCAGGTTGTTGGAAGTAACGTCCATTCTTGTCTGCAAAACCCCCATCCCAGAGGCTGCAGTATAGATTCCCCTCAACATTTTTTCGCCCCCCGGTCTTTTTATCATCTATACCTTTCACTCAAGGCTTTCCTTAATTTACCGACAGCCCGTCCATGCAGCTGACATACCCTTGATTCAGAAACCTCCAGCACAAGGCCAATCTCTTTAAGAGTCAGCTCCTCCTCATAATATAGAGCCAGTACAAGCTGTTCTTTCTCCGGGAGGCAACTTACTGCATCAGCCAGTATTCTTTTCCCTTCTTCCTCTGCCACCATTTCAAAGGGATCCGGGCTGGCGGGATCCTGCACCATATACCCCACCCTGATGTCTCCGCCCGGGGCACTGACATTTTCATCCAGCGAAACGGCAAAGGCGCGGTGATATTGGGATTCCAGCTTTCTCAATTCATTAACCGTGATCCCCATTTCCCTGGCCAGCTTTTCTTCTGTGTTATTGCCTTCAGTTTCAAGCCTGTCTTTTACCGCCCTCAGTTCCTGAAGTTTCTGCCAGGTGCTCCGTGGCATCCAGTTGGCCTTTCGTATTTCGTCTATCATTGATCCCCTTATTCGGCGGTAGGCATAAGCTTCAAAATCTATACCCATATCCGGATCAAATTTCTGAACCGCCTCCATAAGACCAAACACTCCGCAGCTTTCCAGGTCTTCCTGGGTCATAGATGAGGGAAGCCGGATGGCCAGCCTGCCTGCCAGATGTTTTATCATCCAGAGGTACTGCATTACCAGTTGATTTCTTATGCTTTCGTTTTTCGTACGTTTATACTCTTTCCAGATGTCGTCAACGGCCATGGCCATCTTTGCAATCAGCCTCCTCAGCCAAAAAGCCTCGCCAGCCTCCTGATAAACCCCCCTGCTCCCGCTCCCGGCAGTTCCCCTTCAACCTGCTGTCCAGTCACCAGGTACCTGGAAATCATCGAAATGCTCTGGGCAGGAGGGCTGTTGGGGTAAAACATGCTGAAAGGCTCCTGGTTTTTTACTGCATGACTAACCAACCTGTCCTCAATTATCCAGCCAATGCTTTTGACTCTTATCTGCAAAAACTGATTAACAACGTTTTCCATCCTCTGAGCGGTTCTTTTGGCCTCCCTTTCATCACCGGCCCTGTTAATTACCAGCATTACCTCCGAGTGTACCTTGAACATAGCAAGAACCTTTATCAGGCTGTATGCGTCGGTAAGGGAGGTTGGCTCCGGGGTAATCACCACTATAACTTCGTTGGCCGCAGCAACAAAGCCAAGCACGTTTTTCGAAATCCCCGCTCCGGTGTCGATTAATAGAAAGTCGGCTTCCCTGTCAAAATAGGACAGTGATTCTATCAGCTGCTGACGCCTTGAACTGTCAAGGTTGGCCAGTTCCATGAAGCCGGACCCGCCCGACACAAGCTTTACCCCGCACGGTCCCGGAATGATTATGTCCTCAATATCTTTATCACCGTATAAACAGTCAAATAAAGTGTTTGGAGGGGTTATTCCCATCAGAACCTCTGCATTGGCCAGGCCAAGGTCCGCGTCAAAGATAACAACCCTCTGCCCCATACTGGCCAGGGTAATGGCGAGGTTTACCACCAGACTGGTTTTCCCCACTCCTCCCTTTCCGCTGGAAACAGCGATAACCCTGGCTCCGCCGCAATTTTCATCTTTATTGTTTTCCGGGGTGAATAATCTTTGTTGATTTGAGGCCTTAATTATTTTAGACACGGATCTGGAGGCCTTGTTCCACATATCGGTCAACTCCTCCCAGTAAAAGTCCGGCCAGTTTTTTGGGATTGACAGCCGATATGTCATCAGGCACATTCTGCCCGTACGACACAAACGCCACCGGAACTCCCATCCTCAAGACGACGTTCAGTATTGAACCACAGGTGTCTGTTTCGTCAAGTTTTGTAAAAATCAGTTTTGAATAACCCACTTTTCGGAAGTCTGCTGCGATTCTCAATAAATCGGCGCTCTTTGTGGTTGAACTCAACACCAGGAATATCTCCTGGCTGCTTCCCAGTGACTGCAGCAGATTGCTCAGCCTTAACATCATTCCTGTATTCCTTGAATTTACCCCCATGGTATCCACAAAAATCATGTCTTTTTCGTTATGCTTTTTTATTGTGCCAATCAGCTCTTCGGTGCTGTCCGCCCGTTCGACGGGAGCGTCCACAAGGTTTCCGTAATACTTTAGCAATTCATGGTGGCCCGGCCTGTGACCGTTCTCAAATGCCGATACTATGGCCACTTTTTTCTCCTGGCATATTTTGAAATGAGTGGCCAGCTTGGCCATGGTCAGAGTCTTGCCTACGCCGGTAGGCCCCACAAAAGTACATATCTTATACTGCTGTGAAGGCCTGTATGCAGGCTCCAGCAGTTTCGTAATTTTATTTTTTATAAAAGCGAGGTACGCTTCAAAAACTTCAAACCTGTCAATACTGCCGTATATATCTTCCGGCCGGTCCATGGCGCTCCTGAGGCCGCTGATGAGGTTTTCCACAATACTTTCCTGTATTTCAAGGCTGGTAAGTATTTTTTTCCATTGCTGATCTATTTCTCTATTAATTAGACAATTACCTTCATTTTTCAAAATCAAGTCGAAGGGAACTTCAGCATTCCTGCCGTCCGTTAAACCTCCACCCCGGTAGGGACTGCCCGGCCCCTCCCGGCTTCCCATGGGAAATCCTCTCCTCAGTCCCTGTGAGTCGAATTCTCTCAATATTTGCAGAAGTTTACCGGCGCTCTGGCTGCTGTCATCAATTAATCTCTTTGGTTTGGTAAATATTGTCTTTTTATTGTCATCCAGTGCAGCAGTAACTTCAATCATTCTTGGAGAAAAAAAATCAAAGAGACTTTTCCGCGGTAACCTGTAGTTGCTGATTATAACGGCATCGGGGCCCAGATCTTCCCTTATCAGTTTCAGTGCCTCATGCATGTCTTTTACGATGTATTTTTTAATTTTCAATTAAGAACCACCGTCCCCACCGCCTCCACCTCTATACTGGCGGAGATCTCGTTCAGGGATAGTATGGCTATGCCTGGAAGATACCTCTCGGTAAACCGCCTTAAAGGAAGCCTAATCCTTGGCGAGCACAGTATTACAGGTGTGAGTCCCTTCATTGCGACCTTATCGGTGGTATCCCTTATTATCTCAAGCAATTGCCTTGCGAGCCCGGGCTCCAGAACCGGATATGACCCAAGTTGCGTTGGCTGTATTGAGTCTGAGACAGTCTGCTCAACCTTCGGGTGAAGCGTTATGACCTCCAGCTTGTTTTCCCTGTTGACATATTGCCTGCAAATTGTCCTTGATATGGACTGCCGCACCTGCTCGGTAATAAAATCGATGTCCCTGTTCATGCGGACCGCATCGGCAACAGCTTCCAGTATTGATACCAGGTCCCTAACAGGCACCTTTTCACGAAGGAGATTCTGTAGCACCTTCTGAATGTCCCCCAGGGAAATAACGTCCGGTGTAAGGTCATCCAGAACTGCCGGGTCTTTATCCTTAACCACTTCCAGCAGTTCCCTGACTTCCTGCCTGCCTAGAAGTTCATGGGCATTACTTTTGATAAACTCAGTCAAATGAGTGACCAGTACGGTTGAACAGTCAACAACGGTAAGCCCCATCAGCTCAGCCCTGTCTTTTTCAGACGGGCTGATCCACAGGGCGGAAAGCCCGAAAGTGGGCTCCCTTGTGGGTATTCCGTCAATGCTGGCATTCCCTCCGGTGGGGTCCATGGCCAGGTAATAACCGGGCATCAGTTCTCCGGAGGCGGTTTCCTCACCCCGCAGCTTAAATACATAACCGTTGGCGGACAGCTGAAGGTTATCCCGTATCCTGATGGGGCGGACGTAAATACCCATTTCGGCGGCGCACTGCCTCCTTACCGCTGACAACCGGTTCAATAGGTCTCCTCCCTGGCTTTCATCGGTCAGGGGAATAAGGTTATATCCTATTTCTATTTGAAGCGGATCCACCTGGAAGTAATTTGTGACACTTTCCGGCTCTTTTTTCTTCTGTGTTTTTTCAATGGCGGCAGCCGCCTTGATTTCCTCTTCCTTCTTCATGTTTTTCCGTGTCAGGCTGTATGCCAGGTAGCCCGCGCCGGCTGCAAAGGCTATAAAAAGTATATTGGGCATTGCGGGAACCAGGCCCAGGATGAACAAAACACCGGCCACCAGGAAGATAATCTTTGGGAACCTGGTAAACTGACCGGCAATATCGGTGCCGAAGCTGCTGTCCGAGGTGGCCCTGGTCACCAATATGCCCGCCGAGGTGGAAATAAGCAGGGCGGGTATCTGCGTCACCAGTCCGTCTCCGATGGTTAGTATGGTATATAACTGAAGGGCATCAGTGGCAGGCATGTCCATCTGGATAACCCCGATAAGAATGCCTCCAATTATGTTTATCATGGTTATCAGTATTCCGGCTATGGCGTCACCGCGCACAAACTTGCTTGCACCGTCCATTGCACCGAAAAAGTCTGCCTCGCGCTGCAGTTTTTTCCTTCTTTCCCGTGCCTCGGCCTCGCTTATAAGCCCTGCGTTAAAGTCAGCATCTATGCTCATCTGCTTTCCGGGCATTGCGTCAAGCGTGAACCTGGCCGCCACCTCGGCCACCCTGCCCGAACCGCTGGTGATAACCACAAACTGTATGATGGTGATTATTATAAAGACAATAAAACCAACAAGGTAGTTGTTGCCCACCACAAAGGTGCCAAAAGCCTCAATAACCTGTCCAGCCTCGGCCTGTCCAAGTATAAGCCTTGTGGACGATATATTCAGGGCCAGACGGTATAGGGTTGTAACCAGCAAAAGGGAAGGAAAAATAGAAAACTGAAGGGGCTCTGTTGTAAACATGGTTATGAGTAAAATCACCAGCCCGATGCTTATGCTCAGCACCAGAAAAATATCCAGCAAAGCCGGGGGAAGCGGTATTATGATCATCAGCAGTATACCGATGACCAGGGCTGCTATAACCATGTCGGTATGCTTTTTTATGCTTTGAAACACAGTTGCTGAAGTCAGGGGGGGCATATAATTCCTCCCGGGAGGTTGTTTTCCGTCAGTATTCAGTAGTCAAACACTTATGCCGCTATTGGCTGTTGGCTATCGCATTAGGAATGCCTTAACCATTCTGAATTCTGAATTCTGAATTCTGACCCAAAACACTTACAGTATAAGCCTTAAACAATCCTTCTGTTTTTAAGCTTCATAACCATGGCCAGCACCTCGGCCACCGACTGGTACAGTTCCACCGGGATTTCCCTGCCTATATCAACCTGCTTAAAAAGAGAGCGGGCAAGGGGCGGGTTCTCAATCACCGGCACACTGTTCTTTGCCGCGATGTCTTTCAGCCTGAGCGCTATATCGCCTGCGCCCTTGGCAACCACAACGGGGGCTCCGGTAACGCCTTCCTCGTACTTCAAGGCCACCGCATAGTGAATGGGGTTTGTGACAACCACGGTAGCCTTGGGCACCTCCTGCCTGATCCGGTTTAACACAATTTCGCGCTGCCGCTTACGGATCCAGCCCTTTATCTGGGGGTCACCCTCGGTTTGCTTGTACTCATCCTTTATTTCCTGCTTGGTCATGCGCATTCTCTTGAGAAAATCAAACCGCTGGTAGTAATAATCCGCCAGCGCCAGCACCAGGTATGATCCTCCCCCCGCTGCGGCCACCACAATGATAACGTCTGCTATCTCCAGCAGCTCCTGAACAGGATTTTTATAATAAACCATGAGCAGCACCGGTATGTATTTGACAGCCACCAGGTAGCTTACCACGCCTACAATGCTGACTTTGATAACGCTTTTAACAAGCTCAACGAGGCTGTTTACGCTGAATATTCTTTTTAGACCTTCCAGGGGGTTGATTCTTTCCAGTTTAAACATCACAGCTTCCGGGGACAGAAAAATGCCGCTCTGCATCACATTTCCAAGGACGGCGAACACTATGGTGATCAGAAACACAGGAGCGAAAATCAATGATATTTCAATTAAACTCTCCAGTAAAATCCACGGCAGATGTTTGTCTGGAAATCCGAAAGAAAAAATGTTCGAAAAATACCAGGTCAAATGCCTCTCCAGGCTGGCTACGGCACCCTGAGCCATTACAAAAAAAACTCCCACTGCTGCCATAAGCACAACGGCTGCGGAGAGGTCTTTGCTCTTGGCCACCTGCCCTTTCTTCCGGGCCTCCTGCAGCTTTCTTGGAGTTGGCTGTTCAGTTTTTTCCTGGCCGGATTCAGCCACTCTGGATCAATCCCTTCAAAAGAGTATACAGGTCTCTTTCCATCATCTTGTACAGGGATTGAAACACCATTCCCATAAGGGGCACCATAACAGCCAGTGTCAGTATGCCCGCCCCTATCTTTACAGGAAATCCCAGCATAAAAATATTCATCTGGGGAGCGGTCCGTCCCAGCAGCCCAAGGCAAACGTCAATGATAAGTATTACGGCTATGATTGGCGCGCTGAGCTGCACGGCCACCGTCACCATTCTGGCAAATGATTTTATAATCACCAGCGCGCCGCTGCCGTTAAAAACAGCGGCACCCAGGGGCACTATCTGAAAGCTTTTGGCCATACCGGCCAAAAGCATGTGATGGCCATCCAGTATAAAAAACAGAACTATCCCCAGCAAATATAGGAACTTGGCTGTAAGTGTAGCCTGCCCCCCGGTCACGGGGTCAAATATATTTGACATCATTAAACCTATGTGCAGGTCAAATAGCTGGCCCAATATGTTCAATACCTGCAAAACCATGTTGCAGATAAAGCCCATTAAAAGCCCAACACCAATTTCCCTAATAACCTCCAGTGAAAACCCGAAAAGTCCGCCGGTCACATCATGTTGAGGCGGAACTATGTGGGGAAGCAACACCAGCGAGATCACAAATGCCATGCCGGCCTTGACCGGTCCCGGCGTATATTGCCCTCCGAAAACCGGCGATGTTACCAAAAATGCCCCCATCCTGGCAAAAACCAGCAAAAATGTAATCACCAGCTCAAAATTCAGCATTTATTCAAACCCGCTCTTATTACCGGAATTGCAGATTCCAATTCTATCTGACCATTAGAGGTATTTTGGCAAAGATATCTTCGGTATAGCCCACAAGAACGTTTAATATCCAGGGGGCCAGCACCACCAACACCACAAGAACCGCAACCAGCTTCGGGACAAAGGATAAAGACTGCTCCTGTATCTGGGTTGTTGCCTGCAGTATACTGATGATAAGTCCCACCAGCATCCCGGCAACCAGGATGGGCACAGAAATCACCAGTACCATAATCAGGGCGTCCCTGACTATTTGAATGGCAAATGAATCAGTCACATTCCGCCTCCAGGTTTTGATTTTAGCCGAAGCTTTCCACCAGTGACTTAACCACTAAATACCAGCCGTCCACCATAACAAAAAGCAGCAGTTTAAACGGCAGCGATATCATTACGGGAGGAAGCATAAACATACCCATGGACATCAACGTGCTGGCCACCACTATGTCAATCACCAGAAAAGGCACGTAAAGCAGGAATCCCATCTGAAAGGCCGTTTTCAGCTCACTGATCACGAAAGCCGGCGCCAAAACGGTTAGGGGCACATCCTCCGGGCTCCGGGGGCGTTCTGATTTTGAAATGGATACAAACAAAGCCAGATCTTTCTCCCTGGTTTGTTTTAGCATGAATGTCCTGAGGGGCTTGTACGCCTCATCCATGGCCTGCTCCTGGGTAATGCGGTTCTCCAGGTAAGGCTTTATGGCTTTTTCATTTATCTGGTTGTATACCGGAGCCATAATAAAAAAGGTCAGAAACAGGGCAAGCCCGATCAGGACCTGGTTAGGAGGGGTCATAGTGGCGCCGATGGCTCCGCGCAGCAGGGAAAGCACAACCACAATCCTTGTAAAGCTTGTCACCATCATTATAAAGGCCGGCGTCAGCGCAAGAACACTCAGCAAAACCAGGAGCTTGACGCTGTCAACCACCTCAGTGGGGCTGTCCGTGGGGTTTACTCTTAGGTCTATACCGGGGAGTGGCTGTGCGTATGCCTCAGCCGGCAGCAAAAACGCGGCAATGAATAACGGCGCCAGGAATAAATATCTTTTACAACAGCTTCCCCCGGGTCCGGAGGTCAATGCCCTCATAAGTATCATTTTGTCCTGCCTTTCCAGGATAATAGTCTGCCAATCAGCTCATTCCTGCCGGCCGACTGCTTCAGATTGTCAAGTATTTCCTTTATGTCAACCATCTCCTGGCTTTGAACGGACACAGGTTCCGGCAGCTGATCCATTTCCCTTATCACATAAAAGCCGTTATCGGAGTGAGCCAGCAGTATATAGCTCCCTCCAACCTCCACAAGGCTTATGGTTGTTTTGGGCCCTATTGGAATCTGCTCAACCAGCCGCATACATCTTTTTCCACCGGGAAAAACCGCGCGCCTGGCAAGGCCGTACTTGATCAAAAAATACGCCAGTGCGGTCACCAGCGGTAGAGCGATTATTATTCTTATGGCTGCGCTTAAGAAGTCCTTATCCATTATTACTTACCAAAACTTTCCTTCTTTTCTTTCTGCAGTATGCTTTCTATCCTTATACCGAAATTGCTGCCTATAACGATAACCTCACCCTTACCCATTTTCTGGTCGTTTATATAAACCTCGGAAGTTTCCCCGGCAGGTTGTTCCAATTCCAATATTGATCCCTCGGACAGTTTCAATATGTCCCTTATCTTCATGGTGGTTCTTCCCAATTCCGCGGTTATGGTCACCTGTATGTCATCAATGAAATTTATGCTTACCTTTATGTTGTCTGAAGGGGGAGGCTGGGTGAAGACAGGATATTCAACCTTCCTGACAATATCAGGCCCGGCCATTTTGTTGAGAAACTCCTTGATATCTTCCTGCTTCATCATATCTTATAAACCCCCGGGCTTTACTGGATCAGAAAATCACTGAAATAAACCCTTTCCACCTTGCCGTTTTTAAACCTGGCGTTAATCTTGTTTATAATTTCCTGTTTTACTTTCTCTTCTTTTTCAAGGGGCCTTATATCATCAACCGACTTGCTCCTCAGTACATGGAGTATATCCTCCATAACCGGGGCGTTCTTTTCCTTTATTTCAGCGGCAAGTTTTTCATTTTTCTTAAATTCAAGCACTATACGAAGCCTCAGGTATCTCATGCCCCCGTGGTCCGCCAGATTCACCACCCGCTCTCCCAGCTCCAGAAGCTCATATTGCGGAGGCGGTGTTGCCTTCATCTTTGGAATAACACCCGGAATGCCAAAAAAGTAAATTACGACACCCATCAAAAGGCCCCCTACCGCCAGAGCCCCAACGGCTGCCATAAGAATTACCTTAAAGCCGGATCTTTTCTTTTTTTGAGGCTGTTCTATATTTTCCTTGTCTCTTTCTTTTTCGACTTTACCCGCCATAGTTCCTTCTCCCTAAATGACTGCCCGACCCACGGGCCGGGCAGTCACAAATTAGTCAACTATCTCTTGATTTGAATCAATTCCTCCAGTAGAGTGTCCGACACCGTTATTACTCTTGAATTGGCCTGATAACCCCGCTGTGTGGTTATCATCGAGGTGAACTCTTCACTGAGGTCCGCGTTTGACATTTCCAGGTAGCCCGACTCTATGTTGCCGGAACCGTCGCTGCCGGGCGTGTGGGCCTCCGGCTCCCCGGTTACCGACGGGTCATATTTGTAAAGGCTGTTCCCCACCTTTGAAAGTCCTTCCTGGTTGGGGAATGTAAATACCTGCACAACCAGGCCTGTATTTGCAGTATTTGGATCATCCGTTGTATAGTACGTGACCTGGCCGTTTTTATCTATGCTCAGGCTGGCTACAGTTCCGTCAAACACCATGTCTCCGCCGTCGTTCTGTAGTTTCAGTCCACTGGAGTTGACAATATTGTTGTTTGTATCTATAAAAAACGCTCCGTCACGGGTGTAGTATTCGTTGACTCCGTCGCTTACCTTGAAGAAACCGTTTCCCGAGATAGCCAGGTCAAGCGCCCGGCCGGTCATCTGCAGCGGGCCTTGTTCCATCTTTGTGCCAATGCTTCCGATCATTATGCCTGTACCGGCCTGCATCGGGTTCCTCCCGGCGCCGCCTCCCCTCAGTGTCTGGTTAAGGCTGTCCTGGAAGTTGGCCCGTGCCGCTTTAAAGCCAGTTGTATTGACGTTGGCGATGTTATTGGCAACAGTATCCATCCTCACCTGGTGGTTGCGAAGACCGGATACGCCGGAAAAGAGAGACCTTATCATATTCTGGAACCTCCGTTAATTTTTAAGTGTTGCATATAAACCGCTTCAGTCGTTCGGCGGTTTGACAGCCTCCTTTTCGGGCCGGCTGTTTATTTTACAATCACTGCACTGTCGATATTTGTAAACACGTGTTCTTTCATGTCCTTGCCTTCCATTGCGGTAATTATGGTCCTGTTCCTGACACTGGCAACCAGGGCAAGGTCGCCGAATATAACCAGCGATTCCCTCGATCCCTTGGCGGCAGCCCTGTGAACAGCACCTTCAATTTTCCGCATGTCTTCCTGCCCCAAAACCACGTTCCTTTCCCGCAACCTGCGCTCAGCATGGGCTGACAGCTTCAGTTCCCTTGTTTTTTCGAATTCCGCGCTAAGTACTTCGTTGAATGATCCGGCCTTTGCCCCGCTGTTTCGCGTATTTGTCTCCACTTTCCCCGGTACAGGCTGGGGAATGATTATTGTTTGCCTGTCAAATTCCTTGCCGTTAACTTTCACCTTCAGTCACCCCCGGCGCCGGCGGCCCGATCTGACCTGAATCAGAACTGTACCCTGCACTGCCGCTATCATGATCCGGATTCCCAACCTCTATAATGGTTGAAATATCATAGGGTTTGCCGTTTACGTAGACTTTTAGTCTCCCGTCAACCACTCCAACTTTTTCAACTGTCCCTCCGACCTGTTCCCCGCTGTCCAACAGCACCTGCCTTCCTATCATAAGAGCCGCCTGGACTATGTCACTCCCTGATACTGAAGGGTTTCCGGTATCCTGAAGGTGAATCTCCTTTACATCCGATATGCTGTATTTATTCCCGCCAATATACACCATGACTTTCCCGTCAACAACGCCAACCTTTTCGACCATTCCGGCAACTGGATCCTTATTCAGCTCCTGCACGGTCACCGGCCTGTTCATCATCGCAATAGCCTGGCTGTAATGTATGCTCCTGTCAAGGGACGTCAGTGTTTCAAGTGAATTAAACTGTGCCATGGTGGACAGGAATTCTTCATTGGACTGCGGCTCAAGGGGGTCCTGGTTTTTCAGCTGGGCAACCAGAAGACTTAGGAAATCGTCCTTGTTCAGTACCTTCTTGGGAACCCTGGTCCCCTTTTGCGGCAGGCCATATCTTGAAGCCTCAACAGCCTTGGAAGTATCCACCAAATCACCTCTTATCTACACCAGAATGTTAACCAGCCTTTCACTCCCGCCAGCGCTTCTGATGGCAGCATCATCGGTATCCATACCCTTGAAATCTCCGGAATCGAACTTAAACTTTAAATTTGCCTTGCCGTTGTGTCCGAACCCGGTGTAGCCGGTTCCCTGGTGGCCTTGCTGTTCCTGCCCCACAAAGGCTGCTGCATCTCCCAGATCAACATTGTACTGCGTCAGAGTCTCTTTCAGCTGAGGCAGAGAACTTTCCACCGCTTCCTTTACCAGGCCGCTGTTTGTAAAGAAGTACGCCGTCAACTTCCCTTTTACGTAGGAAAGCTTTATATTTATTTCTCCCATGTTTTCCGGCTCAAGCTTCAGCCTTATAACAGTAACCTTATTTTCATGACCGGCGCTCCGAACTGTGTTCAGTATGTGGGGCAGTATCTCCACCGGAAATTTTTGGGGTGCAACATTCTGGATATGAATGTTCCCGGCATTGACCTTGACTTGTTCCCCATTCCTGCCGCCGTCAGCCGCCAGGTTCCCCTCGTCTGCGCCTGTGATCCCGCCGTGTCCTCCGGGGCTCTCAATCCCTAATCCGGATATTTCCCCGTCCGAATGTTCCGGGCTTGATCCTGCCTTGTCACCTGTGTTTTTGTCCCACTGTTTTGTCACACTCAGCAACTGATCTTCCTTTTCGGCCTCGCCACCGCTGCCAGATCCACCAAAGCCATGATTTTCACCGGTGTTAGCGCCTGTTTCGCTTAAACCCCGCCCAATAGGCCCGCCACCGGCATTCTCCCACTGCCCGCCGCCGGTATCAGTGGTCACTGATCCGGTGGACAATTCCGGGTTAACCGGACCTGACCAGGTTTGAGCGGTAGAAACCTGAAGCGAAACCCGGGTTGCAACCTGTTGAAGGCTTTCCGAATTCAGGGTCTTGCTTTTCGCCACCACATTTTGGGCCGGGATTTCAACTCCTGAGGCTTTAATCTCAATCCCCGGGGTTACTTCCGGCTGCACAACCAGGTCCTGGGGCTTCAAGGTGACGTTAGCGGACACCTTTTCTTCTGCCTTACCGGGTATGTACACTTCAGACGATTGAGTCTCCACAACGTCTTCAGGCCCGCCTGCCGAAACCCTCACCGGTTGTTGCTGCCCCAGATCCGCCAGCTGTATTCCGGCCGTGGCAGAAGCGATATTGTCGGCGACATGCAAAGACGGCTCTCCGCTTACGTTTCCTGCCTGAACCTGATTCATCTGCAGGGTCAGCATACTCAAAATGCCTGCGGATACTCCTGCATTTTCCGGAACCATATGCATCCCTCGAATATCTTTCCCTTCGGCGACGCTCCCCGGTTGCACCGGTAAAAAATCTCCCGGGCTTCCCCCCTGAAGGCAACAGGTGTTATCCTGCTGAGCCATGGCTCCAATCAGGGCTATTATAAAATCGCTTACACCTTCACCCGCCGTGCCGGATCCTGAGTTCCCGGCACGATTTAAGGCCAAGGCCGCCGTTTCCGGAGTTATTGCTATAGCATCTGCTCTCATATGTACACCTCCTTTCCTTATTCAATTGTAGTAATACCGTCCATTCTGACTTCTGTATTCTGACTACTGGATTCTTAGGCATCACTCCTTTCGGCGATGAGTCAGAGATGTGCACTGGTCATCGGTGAGTTTTGCTTCCCACAGGCTCACCTGGTGCATGTGATCCTGATAAAGCTTTTCTTTTAATTTCTGCAGCACCAGCTTGTCCTTACGGGCCTGAATAACTGCCAGCCGCTTTTTTTCCAATTCCTGCCCGGCCTTCTCCACAACTTTTTCCTGCTTGGCCAGAGAGACCGTCAGATAATCGATATACAGCGACCTGGAAAGAAACTCTTCCACAGTCGCCCTGCCGGATACCGCCGCTTCCCTTGAATTTCTCAAGTCCGATCTTATTTTTTCAAGCATGTCCAACTGCTTCTGGTATTCCTTCTGGGCGGCAGCCCGGGCCACAATTGCCTTTTCTTCCTTATCCGCCCGGTTTTTCAGCACAGGCTCCAGCCTGAAAAAAAATCTTTTCAATTTATATCCTCCACGGATTCCCGGCCGTACCAGCGCATGTACAGGCTTATAAAAACATTTTCTCATTTAACTGACAAATATTGCAACAGTTTAAAGTTAAAATTTATACCTTATACTCCCTTATTTCTACAATTTAACGGAAAATACCTGTTTTTTTCCACCTTTTTCATGAAACGATGCCCTTTAGTTTGTCAACAGTCTCTTCGAAGGTAAATCCCTCGTTTAAGTCCTGTTTCAAGAAATTGTTGATAGGATCATTGAATTTTATGGCATCATCTATTTTGGGGTTGGACCCCTTAATATAAGCGCCTATATTTATAAGATCCTCAGATTGCCGGAAAACAGCCATCTTCTCCTTGACCATCATGGCCCTGCGGAGATGTTCCCCCGGTGTTATTTCCGGCATAAGGCGGCTTACACTTTCCATCACGTCAATTGCCGGATAATGCGCCCTTGAGGCCAGTTCCCTTGACAAAACTATATGTCCGTCCAGTATACCCCTGACAGCATCGGCAATGGGCTCATTCATATCGTCGGCCTCAACCAGAACCGTGTAAAAGGCGGTAATTGACCCGTTCAGCCCCATGCCGGACCTCTCCAGCAGGCGCGGCAGGAGGGCAAAAACCGACGGGGTGTAACCTTTTGTGGCCGGCGGCTCCCCCACAGCAAGGCCCACCTCGCGCTGCGCCATGGCAAACCTGGTGATGGAGTCCATCATCAACATTACGTCCATTCCCTTGTCCCTGAAGTACTCCGCTATTGCACTGGCCACAAATGCCCCTTTTAGCCTCACCAGCGCCGGCTGATCCGAAGTGGCAACCACCAACACCGACCTTGACAGCCCTTTCTCACCAAGATCTTTTTCTATAAATTCCCGAACCTCGCGACCCCTTTCGCCTATGAGCGCTATGACGTTGACATCAGCGCTGCAATACCGGGCAATCATTCCCAGGAGTGTGCTCTTTCCCACCCCGCTTCCGGCAAAAATGCCCAGGCGCTGTCCCTTGCCGCAGGTGATAAGCCCGTCAATGGCCCTTACCCCGGTGACAAGCATTTCCGTTATTCTTTTTCGTGTTAGTGGATTGGGGGGCGCAGTATCCACCACAACTTCCTCACCCGCATCCCACTGGGGTTCCTCCCAGTCAATAGGAGAACCAAGCCCGTCCAGTATCCTGCCCAGAAGATGTTTCCCGGCCCGGACAGCCAGGGATTTGCCGGTGGGCACCACTACACAGCCGGGATAGATGCCCCTGAGTTCCCCGAGAGGCATCAACAGTGTGTTGTTGTCCCGAAAGCCCACCACTTCAGACTTAACCGGAAGTTGTTCACCGGGGACTATTATGTCACAAACCTCTCCTATTCGGGCTGATATACCCCTGGCTTCAACCGTGAGGCCAATAACCCTTGTAACCTGCCCCGTTGGATAAATGATCCTGGCTTGACTGACCCGGCGCTTTATCTTTTCCAGATCAATCTGCCTGGCATTTTCGGTCACTTTGCGAATTCCTCCAGTGCTTTGAGCAGGGACTCCCAGCGTTTTTCTATGCTTGCGTCCACCCTTCCATATTCGGTTTCAGCCACACATCCCCCGGGACTTATTTCAGGGTCCGATATTATATGCAGCTCCCCTTTCGGAGATAGCAGCTTTACCAGTTCTGCACGTTTTTCCCGGAACATGTCATAATCTCCCGGGCTGACAAACAATACCACCTGGTCCCTGTTGTGCAGCATGCTTATGGCTTCACCGGCGATATCCATTACCGCCCGTGGATTCAGTTCAAGATGCGCAGCCAGGAGTTTTTCCGCAATTTCCACAGCCAGCTGGACAATTTGGGGCTCCAGTAATTCCAGGTTTTTCCTCCTGATCTCCTCAGCCTGCCTCAAAACCGACCTGGCCTGTTCCCTGATTGAAGAAGCCTCCGCCGCCGCCCTGGCCAGCGCTTCTTTTTTTCCCTCGGCGAAACCCTGCTCCCTGGCCTTCTGCATTGTTTTCCCGGCTTCTTCCTCGATCCTTTCCCGGGCTTCCTTTTCTATTTGGAGCGCAGACAATTCCGCCCCGGCAATAATTTTTTTCGCCCTCTCCTCAGCCTCCCCGATAATCCGGGCCGCCTCAACGGCAGGATCAATTAACGGTTCCTCCTTAACATCTTCCTTCTGTTCACTTCCATGGATGAAGACATGCCTCAGTTCAAGCACCTTGCGGTCGTCGCAGTTTTCCATACCTTTGATAATATTAGAGGACAATGGCATCTTCTCCACCCCGGGCCACTATGATCTCGCCGGCCTCGTCCAGTCTCCGGATTATCTGGACTATCTTCTGCTGGGCTTCTTCCACGTCTCTTAAGCGCACCGGCCCCATGAACTGTATTTCCTCCCTGAGCATGTCCGCCGCCCGCTTGGACATATTCTTGTATATTCTGTTGGCCACTTCCTCGTTTGACCCGCGCATGGCCTTGGCCAGGTCTTTCTGGTCCACTTCCCGCAAGACGCGCTGGATGGCAACGTCGTGAAGCTTGATGATATCTTCGAATACAAACATCAGCTTGCGGATTTCGTCGGCAAGCTCCGGATCGTTGGTTTCCAGTTCCTCCAGTATTGTCTTTTCAGTTGAACGGTCAACCCTGTTAAGAATGTTTACCAGAGTCTTGATTCCACCGACATTCTGATCTTGGTGCGGCACTATCATTGACATTTTCCGCTCCAGAACGTTTTCCACTTCTTTTATGACCTCAGGCGCAATCCTGTCTATAATGGCCACCCTCCTGGCCACGTCCGCCTGCTGCTCCGGCGGCAGTGCCGCCAGTATCAATGAAGCCTGTTCGGGATGGAGATATGTAAGTATTAGCGCCATGGTTTGCGGATGTTCGTCCCTGATAAAATTAAACAGGTGCTTGGCCTCGGCCTTTCTCAAGCTGCTAAACGGTACGTTTTGTAAATTTACCGACACTTTCTCCAGTATTTCCATGGCCTTCTGGCTCCCCACGGCTTTTTCGAGGAGTTCCTTGGCATAATCAAACCCTCCCCGCATAAGGTACTCCCTGGCCTGGGTCATTTGCAAAAATTCTTCCAGAACAGCCCTCTGCACGTCCCTGGGTATGTTTTCAAGCATGGAAATTTCCCCGGTTAGTTTTTCAACTTCATCGTCGGTGAAGTTCTTTTTTAGAACTTTTGCCGAAAGATCCGCCCCCAGGCTTATCAAAACTATGGCGGCTTTTTGTATTCCGTTAAGCTTCACCGGCATTGCCATTTAGTATTTACTACTCCTTCATCCAGAGTTTCAGTATCTCTGCCACCCCTTCCGGGTTTTCCGAGGCGAGATCCCTTACTTCATCCTGCCTTGTGGCAATTCTGGGAACTTCAATTTTTACATCACCAGCTTCCAGAAGCGCCTTCCTTTCGGCCTCCTCTTCCAGTCTTCTGAGTTCTTCCAGCCTCTCGGCCCTTAGCCGCCGCTGCCTTTTAATATAACTGATTAACAGTAACAGCAGTATAACTACCGACAGTCCTACGGCTGCCATCATTATGTACCTGTCCCGTTCTTCTTCCATGGCTTTCTGCTTAGCCATTTCAGCCCCCAGATCTTTTTTATCGCTGTCGTCAAAGGCCATGCTGGAGACATTGATCTGGTCTCCCCTGGCGCTGTTAAACCCAATGGCAGCGGATACCATGTCGTGTACCTGCTGCAGCTGGGCCTGGGAGTAGTTTCCGTTTAGCACCACGGAAACCGACAGCCTCTTTGGGCTCCCGGGAGACTTAACCACCGTTTCTTCTTTCGAGGGGATCTGGTAGTTGGTTGTGTTTTCCTGTCGGGAAAAACTGGATCCGCCGCCCCCGCCTCCTGAGGCCGGTATACTTCTGCCCGGGAGTTCTGAGTCTGTCCCGGGCACTCCCGAGGACCCCCCAGGCCCCGATCCGGTCTCGGCAATGTTGTGTTCACTCAGAACCTGCCCCTTGTCATAGGTGATGGCTTTGTACTGCTGCTGGTCAAAGTCCAGTTCAGCGGTCACCATGGCCACCGCCATCCCCGGACCCAGTATCTGCCTGAGCATTCCCTGAATCCGTGTTTCCATCTCCTTTTCATAAGCCCGCCTGATTTCATAGCGGTCCATGGCAACCTTGGTGAGGTTGGCGGACTTGTCCCCCAGCTTAAGGCCGTCGCTTAATGAATTTCCCTGCATATCAATGACGTGGATATTTTCCGGCTTCAGTCCCTCAACGCTGCCCGCCACCAGTTCCACTATTCCCCGGACATTCTCGCCGGAGATCTTGGCCGTGGGCTTGAGCTTTAATGCTATAGAGGCTGAGGGCTCAGTCTGATCGTTTAAAAAAAGGCTTTTCTTTGGCATTACCAGGTGAACACGGGCCTGCTCCACCGCCTCCACCTGCACTATGGTCCTCCTAAGCTCCTCCTGAAGGGCCCTCTGGTAGCCCACCTGCTGTTCAAATTCAGTAACCCCGAATTTTTTCTGGTCAAAAAGCTCGAAGCCAATCCCGCTGCTGTAGAGGGCACCGCTGCTGGCCAGCTTGATCCTGGTCTCATACACCACATTTTCCGGAACTTCTATGGTCTTTCCCTGGTTAGTTACCTTGTAGGGTATTTTTTCTTTTTTTAGCTCTTCGCTGATTTTACCGGCGTCTTTCGGGTCCAGGCCGGTAAACAAAGGCGCATAAGGAGTCTTGAATACAACCTGACTTAAAACAATCAGAGCCGTCAACACTCCTATAGCCGCCAGGATGGCAAGCACTTTCTGACTTTGATTAAAACTGCGCCATCTTTCACCAAACCTGGCCAGTAATTGCCCCAAATTCACCTAATCACGTCTCCTATTGGAGTTATATATCAAGAGCCTCTTTTCGCAGCTCCAGAATAGAAGGACGAATCTGAACTAATTAATAATTATAAGAAATTATGTTAAGTAATCGAACCAACGACATTACAAAGCCAGACGAAGCCTACCACGACCCCAATAGGGCTGTCAGAAGCGTGACTGGCGCGAAGGAACTGGCGGTACGGAGCGGAGCGTATATGAACATACGTGAGCATCCGGACCGTCAGGGCCGACAAAGCCAGACGAAGCTTATCACAGCCCGTGCTATACCTGCATGCGGGATATTTCCTGATATGCCTCCACCACTTTATTCCTGACCTCCACTGCCAGCTGCAGCATTAACTTTGCCTGTTCCGTGGCGATGGTCACCTGATGGATATCCTGTATCTCTCCAACTAAAAATTTTTTAGTGACCTCATCGGCTTTCACCTGAGCGTCGTTAACATCTTTCAGGGCATTAACCAATACCCCGCCAAAGGACTTGTCCCCTCCGGAAACCTTTTTTTCATTTTCTCCGGGGAGAGCCTGCGGCAAGATCATGGAAACAGGTGATATGTCCATAAACTTTCTGGCCTCCTTTTCGGGTCAGCTGTCAGCTGTCAGCTTATAGCAAAATATGCTTATCTGGAGTATACGAATGGAAGGACCTTTCAGTCACAACATGGATGTCTGACTACTGAATTCTGTTCTGACCATAAATACCATCATCCCGGCCATTACCCCCGTCCTATCTCAAGGGCTTTAAGAGCCATGGCCTTGGCCGAGTTAAGGGCCGTAACGCTTGCCTCATATGCCCTGGTGGCGGTTATCAT
>JBMOPB010000100.1:20335-32457 GCA_049325055.1 Bacillota bacterium | reverse complement strand
ACTGCATAAAGAAGGCAACGAAGGCTGCAAGGAAGCTGTCAAGGAAGCCGTCAAGGAGGCCTTTAAGCTGCTGGACAAAGTCAGGGGGGTGATCTTCGAAAACAACCTGGTGGAAACCTGTTACGACAGCAACACCGCGCTCCCGGGAAGGGACGCCGGAGCTGTCTGGAATATTATGTTTTCAGCAGCCGGTGATTCAGAGTGCCCGGAGTTCTTAAGGCAGGAAAGGATACCGGCGCCCTCCGCGGAAAGCCATCCCGGAACACAGCAGTATCGCGTGATATTCCGGGTCAACCACCTAAAAAAAACGGATCTTATAGAATAAGGGAAATAAGCCACCGCCCCCGGCAGGGACCCCGGAACTCCCACAACGGCCATTAGTATGCAAGGGACTGACGCCCGACTGCAGGCAGATAAGCATATTAAAAAAGTTATCCGTGCCGGTTTTTTTCTATGAACCTGACAAAGAACTCCACCAGCTGCGGGTCAAACTGTAATCCCGCGCACCGCTTCAGTTCATTCACAGCCTGATCGCAGGTCATTGCATTCCGGTAAGGGCGGTGGCTGGTCATGGCGTCATAAGCGTCCGCAATTGAAAGTATGCGGCACTCCAGGGGAATCTCCTCCCCTTTCAGTCCCATGGGGTAGCCACAGCCGTTCCACCACTCGTGGTGCAAAAGTATCCATTCCGCAATGTGATCCAGTCCGGGCGTGGACCGGGCCATGCAGTAACCAGTGTAACTGTGTCTTTTTATCTCCCGGAATTCTTCGCTGGTAAGTGAACCGGGCTTGAATATAATAGAATCGGGAATTGCCAGTTTACCGATATCATGGTAACGGGCCAGAAGGCGGATATCTGGAATGCTGCCGGCTGAAAGACCAATAGCCTTTGCCAATACCCCCACTATATCCTCAACCCGTACAGAGTGACAGTCGCACAGATAATCCCCCAGCATACTGAGTACATCAAGGGCAACACCTGACTCTGGCGTCACCCGGCCCAGCTTTACCGGCACACACTTTCACCTCTTTTCAGTCACCAACAATATATTATCACTATTCTCAATTTTATTCTTAAAAAAATGCTATTTACTGTAAATTCGTGTCTGAAACCCTCGAATTGGTGTCTGAAATTTCTTCAAGCCAGGTTAAAGATCTGCGGACAGTGAGACAGAAAAAATCCCGGACGCCTGTCGGGATGTTAAATGCTAACGCCACGTTATTACGATTTTTGCAAAAAGGTATTCGTTATAGCGGTATTTAGTATGTACGAATATCATGGCCCCATGCTCTGGTGCCGCTATATATAATTAGCCCGTCTTTACAAAGTTTCTGGAGTTCACCCCTATCCTTCAGATAAACCAGGTGGGCTATGGTTTCCGACATGGCAAAGCGCTTTTCGTGAAGGGACAGGTTTTCACTGAAAACCTGCCTGCAGACTTCATAAGCGGTCGCCCCCCGGGAAGCCACGCTCTTGATTAATCTCAATCTCTCCTGATGGTGATCTTCCAACTGGATCACTCTTTCTGCTGCGCTTGAATAACTATCCCCATGGGCCGGCAGTACCAGGCATTCCTTCAGCCAGTGACTGTTACCGAGGGAATGCAAAAAATTCTTCAGGGGGTTTGAATGGAGGTGGGGCCACAGGCTTATATTAGAGGTAATTTTAGGCAACAGATAATCTCCGGAGAAGAGGATATCGCCCTCCGGACTAAAGAAACAGACGTGACCGTCAGTATGGCCTGGCGTTAAAACCACCCGGTATGAGTGGTCACCCAGCTGTACATCTTCGCCGGACGTTAGGTAACGAATCACCGGGTGCGGCCGGACGCACGAAAGCTGTTGAATCATCTCCTCCAATATTTTCTCTGTCATGTCGGCCGGCATGCCGTTTTCTGTAAACATGTCCGCTACTTCCTTAAAAGTACGTTCACCGTATATCCAATACGTCTCAGCCGCTAAAGCGTCAATCTTACTCATATATACTGGAGCACCGGAAATCTGCTGGAGCCAGCCCGACGCTCCAAAATGGTCAGGGTGGTAGTGGGTGAGGTATATCCCCTTAATGTTTTCAACCTTAATTTTCATTTTTTCCATGAAGTTAAGCCAGGCCTGTCTGGTAGGCTCGTCGTTCATCCCGGAGTCTACCAGGTCCCAGCCGTCCCTGCCTCTTACGGCATAGCAGTTGACATGGTTCAACCTGTAGGGTAAGGGTAGGGTAACCTTATAGATTCCGTATTTTTCTATTTCCAACATGCTATAATCTCTCGGCGAAATGTTTTGCCCCTCCTGTATTAAAGTTATGAAGATAGTTTTTCCAACTTATAGGCATTGTGAAGATCCTTTGGTGTATTCATGTTCATAAAAACCTTATTCGCCAATCCTTGGGACTACAGCGTCATAGCCGGAACAGCAACCGGCCAGGACCTGCATAAGCCTGGCGTCAATAAAGGGCATATCACAGGCAAACCTTGTCCCGGAACATTCAGGCTAAGTTCACCAGCCCATCGGCTTGTTTCTTCAGGTTTATTGCCACGGATGTTAACTTTTCTACCGCAGATTTTATTTCCTGGGCCACAGCTGACTGTTGTTGAGTTCCAGCCGAAATTTGATTAATTGCATCAATTAATTCTTGGACCGATTGCTGCATGGTGGTTAATGTCTGCATTATTTCTTTGGCCGACTTTTGTGTATCTAGAGCCAACTTGCGGATCTCCCCGGCGACCACGTTGAATCCGTGGCCGGTGTCGCCCGCACGGGCTGCCTCTATGGCGGCATTTAACCCGAGCAGGTTAATTTGTTCAGCAATCTCACGTATTAAGTTCACGACAGTGTCAGTTTTTTTAATCTCTCCGCCCACAGTCTGAGCGTTGTTACTTAGGTTTTCCGCAGTGGCGGCAAGTTCCTCCGAAGTTGCGGAAAGGTTTGTGGCGGCAATGGCAATGGCTTCCAACTGGTTTTCCACCAACCCCGCCAACCAATTAAGATTCTCCTGATGCTCCACCGGTGTGACTGTTAAGATACACCCAACTATTTTTCCATCCGATTCCGTAAGGGGGTAGGCAGTACCTATGTAAGGTAAACCATAAACCTCTTTTTCAATTTTGGCAACTGTCCTGGCACTGTTCCGCATTGCTTTATAAGCCGTACTGCCTTCTCCTACCGGATCTCCCTCACGTACTTTAAGTTTAACTTTGCCAGGACTGTAATAGGGGTAGAAATCCAAATTTGATATCCCTACACCGATGTCTTTACCAAGGAGGCCTTTGATATACGGGGCCATTTTTATGGCACACGTTAAAATGTCCGGCTCATTTGCCATGTCTTTTAAGTCAGGCATAGGTTTGCTTAAATTATCACAATTTTTTTCCACCGCCAAAGGTAATGAGTTCTCATATGGAAATTGTTGTTCTTTTGGTTGTATCTCTTTAGTCTTTTTTAAGAACTGAAACAACTGCAACCATGGACCTCCTTATTCTACCAGCCGGGTATAAGTTAAGCCGGCATGGTTTCCTTCCTGCGACCCGCGTCCCAGATACATATCCTCAATAACATTCAATCCAAATCCCCCAAACAAATGGGCCGGAACCGCTGCTACCTGCCAACCGGACAGTCAATCAAGCACTGGTAACATACGAGATAAAGCCCCAGGTTCTGCGCCCTGCTTCCTTAGAAAATCCTTGATTTCAGCTTCCAAGATTTTACCTCCAAACACTTATACGGAATTTTCATTTGTTTATTTTGTTAATTATCAATTACAATCCGCTCCGGGTGAGTGTAGATATTCAAGCGGTCTTGCCGGACAAAACCAACTGTAGTGATATTCAGGCTCTCCGCCATATTCAGCGCCAGACCGGTAGGGGCGGACCTTGATATTATCAGGGGTATTCCGGCCCTGGCCACCTTCACGATCATTTCGGAAGAAATCCGGCCGGAAAGAATAACGGCTTTATCGTTAAATGAAATACCTTCCAGGAAGGCGCTTCCCAGAGCCTTGTCCACCGCGTTGTGCCGGCCGATGTCTTCATGAAAATAAAGTATTTCCTGTGCCGTACAAAGGCCCGCGCCATGCGTCCCTCCTGTGCTTTTAAAAACGGAGCCCAGGCTTTCCCTTCTTTCATTCAAAACTTTAATCTGGACTGACGTAACGGTAAAACCAGAATCCACCGGCTTCAGTCCGGCATCATTCATGAAATAGAAGGTGGAGCGACCCCGCCCGCAGCAAGAGGCGAGGCAGCGCTTTAAAAATAAAGATTCCGCCGGCCTTGATTGGGCCGTCTCAACCCAAACCAGCCCCTCGCCGGGCAGTACCTTGATGTTGACAAGATCCTCCCTGTTCTCTACAATCCCTTCTACCAGCAAAAACCCTGCAACCAGGGCGTCAATTGCAAAAGGCGAGCATACCATAGTGACGAACTCCTGGTTGTTGAGAAAAACAGTCACCGGAACCTCGCTGACCACTTTATCATGATCCTGTTTTACCGAATCCCCCCTTATGCGGATAACCGGTACCCTTGTGGTTAAATTAGACTGCACCAACCTGACCCCCCACAATTTATAATAATTAGTCCCGGAAAAAGGGAATCAATTTAACCGTTTGGCTGGTTGACGGGAGTCAACCAGCACTTACTGGTTATAACGTATAAGTGTACGGTTGGGATCATGTAACTTGCTTCTAAAGAATAATACTTTTAACAACGGTTAGAGGTGCACATTCAGAACCCTGCTTTTTCCTACCCCTTGGCCCTGATCACGTTCTTAATCATACCCCTGCATCTCCCAGTCAGGATGAACCCAGGTCAACAAGGTAATGTACATCGCTTAGAATGCTTTTTCCAGTGTGTCCTTAATACCTCCATAAGTAAAAATGGGGCCATCCATACATACCCTCTTCTGGCCGCACATACAATGACCACACATTCCCATACCACATTGCATTCGCCTCTCCATGGAGAGTAGAATCCTGTCGTCAGCCAAGCCTATATTGGCCAGGCACTGACTTGTGAACTTCATCATTATACTGGGCCCGCAAACAACTGCAACCGTATTGGCGGGATCCAGTGTTGTTTTCTTGATAAGTTCGGTCACAACACCTACATCTCCCACCCAACTTGCATCCGGTTGATCGACAGTAAGAAGGATCTCGATGTCCTGTTCTTGTGCCTTTTCCCTATCGAAAAGGAAGTCCTTGTAAATTAGATCACCCGGAGTTTTCGCACCATGAAGCAATTGCAACTTTCCGTAATTGTCCCTGTTTTCGACGATGTAATTTATCAAATGCCTAACAGCCGCAAGCCCGACTCCACCAGTTACAATACAGATGTTCTTTCCCGACATTTCAGCCAATGGAAAACCGTTCCCGAAGGGCCCCCTTATTCCGATTGTCGATCCCGCACCCAAACTTCCGATTTCCTTGGTTACCTTTCCGATCCGCTGGATTGTAGTTTGGAAACGATCCCCTGTCGGCCCGAGAACAGCCGAGACGCTCACAGGAAATTCACCATATCCGAAAACGGTTAGCTCGACAAACTGGCCCGGCAGCGAATTAAGAGGCTTTCCTCCTTCACGTAAAATCGTTAGGGTTCTTATGTTAGGAGTCTCTTCTTTCATATCCTCCACCAAGGCGAGTTCCGGCATATATAAGTTTTTCATCTCTATCCCTCCTACAGTCTCCTTAAGGCAGCACGGACATCAATATGAGACGGACAGAATTCTATGCATCGCCCACAGCCGACACAAGATATCGCCCCATACCGCTTTACGTTGTAGTAGAACTTATCATAAAGTCTGTGCTTATACCTGGAACTTTTCTCTCCTCTTATATTGAGGTTTCCAGCTATTTGGGCGAACCTCTCAAAATGGCATGGGTCCCACACGAGAACCCTTGTTCCTTCGCTTCCGTCCGGACTTGTTTTATCTCTGATTGTGAAGCAGTGGCAGGTGGGGCAGACCATATTGCAGGCACCGCACGTAAAACAATTAACGGAAAACTCATTCCATAGTTCATCATTATACTTGTCTGCCATAGCCGATATTATCTTAGCGGCATCAACCTTCTCCGAAAGCTCTCCCTCAACTTTTTTCAGCTTTGCATCTCTAAGTTCTCTATCCTGGCCGGTGGCGTCCCTGAAGTAATGAGCGGATATAAGCTCTTTGCCCAATTCGGTACCGGCTATAAAGAAGTAACTGTCTTCTATATCGGTCATCAACAGGTCATAACCGCTTTCAATATCGGGACCTGAACCCAGGCCATTACAGAAACAGTGTTGCCGTGGTTCACTACAGGTCAAAGCAACTATGATACTCTTACGTCTCTTGTCCTGGTAATACTGGTCCACAAAGCTATCTTCCATTAAAACCTTATCGAGGCACGATATTGCCGTAACATCACAAGGGCGTAATCCAAAAAGTACTTTTTCCTTATCCCAAACTTCCCGCAGGTCCTGTAACTTCACACTCTGGCCGACTTTTTCATATTTGTAGAGCAACTGACTATCCGGAAAATATATCCTCTTAGGAGACAGCATGCTGGACTTATAATCAATTTCCAGATTCTCTATTCTATCTATGTGGTCAAAGGTGGTGTAGGTATATGTGGATGTGGCTCCACCCTTCTTTGTTGGCCCGATAACCTCATACTTTGTTCTCAGATCGTTGAAAAACCTGGAGAAATTCGATTTATCCAAGACTTTATCCATAATCGCTACTCCTTTTCTGGTGCTTTATATACTTTGCATGCATATCCTCTTATTGTAACGGAACCGGTTGGATAGTCCCAAGGAGGAGTGTAATCAGTTATAAGGTTCATATTTGCATCTCCGTAGACAAAGTCACCCCATCCGAATTCCACATTTACAACCTTGGGATGCATACCAGGCTGAACCGAGAGCCTTTGCTTCATTTTGCCTTTGTATGTCTCGATATAAATCCAGTCACCATCCTGAAGCCCTAATTCTTTTACAGTTTCCGGGTTCATATAGGTTGTGGGAGCCAGGGACTTTTTCCTCATCGCATCCACATTCCTGTACCCGGAGAGCATAAAAATCTCGCTTTTGTAGTTGGTCATGATAAGGGGATATTCCTCACTAAGGTCGAAGCGGCCCATCAGGGGTTCCTTAAGGGCTTCAAACCGAGGGAGAGGATCAACTTTTGACTTCTTCAACGTTTCGCAATACAATTCCACTTTTTCAGACGGAGTACCATAACCTGCCACATTGTCGGGATCATAAACACTTTTTCCATGAAGATATTTAACATCATCCCGAAACTGCTTCCAGGTTAACCCGAGGGGCTTCAACATGTAATCCAAAGCCAATTCTTCATTCTCCCAGAAATAGCGCTCAAGGCCGACTCTTTTGGCGATCTCATTTATCATTTTCATGTCCGACCAGGCTTCGCCGGGCGGATCAATAACCTTGCAATTGGCTCTAATGTTTGCAAACCAGGCTGGCCAATAAGCTATACTATCATGTTCGTGCAGGAAGGCAGCCGGCAGCACGATGTCGGCGATCCTGGTTGTAGCCGTATGGAACAGCTCCGACACAACCAGGAACTCGAATTTCCTGAAAGCCGCCTCTGTTGCTTTTGAGTCCGGATAAGTGAGAAGCGGATTTGTGACAAATGCAAGACCAGCCTTCGGTAAGTATGGCTTTTCCTCCAACAAGGCATGTATAAGTGCTTGCGTAGGTACGTATCCAAATCTTGAGGAAAGACCAAAATCCGACCCGCCAATGGTCCTCCCGGGTGACTTCGGGTATTCCTTGAGCCTGTCTTTTAAATCACCAAACATGAATGAACCCGGCGGATAGTAATTCGGCGGCACAAGATCTACGTGGCCTCCTGAAGGGGTGTTCACATTACCGGTGATACCTCTTAAAATGCAGATGGCCCGCAAAGTCTGAAACGCCTGTACGCTTCCTTCCAGTGCATTGCCGCTTCCTATAATTCCGGGCTTGCAGGTGGCGTAGAGCCTTGCCACCTGCCGGATTGTCTCTTTGGGCACCCAGGTGAGTTCCTCTACCTCATCAAGAGTGAACGTGGCGACTTCTTTGCAGACCTCATCAAAGCCGACCGTCCACTTCTCGATGTACTCCCGGTCATAGAGCTTTTCGTCTATTATGACCTTTATCAAACCCATGGCCAATATACCGTCGCTATTAGGCCGTGGCCTTAACCAGTAGTCCGCATCAGAGGCGCGCATTCCCTTTTCAGGCCATATCTCTATGTTCTTGGGGTCTATTACCACCAGTCTGGTGTCTCCGCTGACCAGGGCTTTGTTGAATGCGTAGCGTCCTATATCGGAAAAAGTCCCACCAGTATGAGCCGGGTTGGCACCCCAAATCACTATTACCCTGGGGTTGCCATCCATTCTTGCCATAATATAGCGTGAGCCGAAAGTGAATCTTAAGGACTCGGTGTTTTGCACACCGCAATAATTGCCTGGAGTAATAACGTTCGGCGTGCCAAAGGCCGTGGCAAATCTTTGCCCAAAAGCGAACTCCATGCCTTTTGGCTCTCCAAGGATCATTACAACCCTTTCCGGGCCGTAATTCTCTTTGATTTCAATCAGCTTTGTGGCGATTGTATCCAGTGCTTCGTCCCAGGAAATTTCTTCCCACTTTCCTTCCCCTTTAGCACCTTTTCTTTTCAAAGGCTTCTTGAGGCGGTCCGGACTGTTAACAGTTCCAATAAGGTGATCCGCACCTTTTTGCACCGAACACATATTGACCGGGAATCCGGATCCCCCGGCCGCCTTAACTTCCGCTATTCTTCCGTTATCAACAATAACCTTGAGGGCGCAGTGATTCGGACAAATATGGCAAAATGTTATATGCTCTTGTCGTAAAGTCATTTTAGAATCTCCCCTTTTTGTATACGTCTAACAGAGTATAGTTCGACCGTTAACTACGGTCCAAGGCGGCCATTCAGACGTTTCTTTTTTCTTTTGGATAAAACCCTTTACCCCTGATTACATTTTTGATCCTGCCCTGAACTTCCCAGTCAAGGTGTACCCAGGTCAGAGGATATCGGACCATGCCGGCGTGCGTAAATTCAAGCCCGTCCATTATATCTTCCAGCATTGACCCCGGAATCGCGAAGGCAAGACCGTCGTCCGAGGGCCAGCTCAGCATCCTTGCCCCGTTGCAGGGCAGGGCTATACTGGGTTTTTGGGACAACAACGGCAGCGGGATCAAGTCGGCACATCCCCCGGCTTCACCGTTGGAACTGAACTCCAGGCGAACACCCTTGTTGTAGTTGTAGGCGTGAATCAAGCGGTAAATCTGGGCGGTGTTACCAAAGATGATTACCAAGTCAGGCATCACCGGAATTTTCTCAAGCGGTGCCACCAGGATACCGGAATAGCTCCCTACCTTGAATCGGGGGGTGGTGGCAAAATTTCTTTCGGCAACCTCCTCGTTGATAAAATAGGATCTTACATAACCGTGCATGTACTCTAACGGCAGTTCTTCAAAACCGAGAACCCACGAACCGTACATGCACATGGATGCCGTTTCGTTTGTTCCCCCCAGTACCCGGCCCAGATAACGCGCCTGACCGATTAACTGGCAAACCGCCAGGTTTTTGTCTTTGACCATTCTCACCATCCGGCCGTCTTTTTCTTTTATCCCTTTTAATTCTTCCGGATCATTGTAAAGCTTGACGGCTACAGGATAACTTGCAGGCCTGAGCAGTCGATCGAAACGCCCCGCCAGGTATTCAAGTCTTTCTACAGTTATCTCTTTTATTTCGCCCACCTTCCTTCCGCTAATGATAAGAAAGAAACGCGGCGCAGCAATGGGGGCTATTATCCACTGGCGATAGTACAAGTACTAACCCTTAACAGCACCCCGAACGAAGATGAAGCTGTCCCGTTCCTTATACTAAATTAAGCAAGTTCACCATATGGCCTGCAGCCAAGGGAAAGCAGGCACCTGCTTAAGACCCTGACTGCAGACCAGGTGGAAATATTGGCTTTGTATGGGTGTGTTATGCTTTATTAGGTTGGGAGCCCTGGGTTTCTTTTTCTTTCTTGTCCTCTAATGCCTTTACCCAATAAACATAAACAATGGCTACGGCTAATGAAAACAAATCGAGCCATAATAAACCCCAGTTGAACATCTGTATATGCATAACCAAATCATTGCTCCATAAGACGGTAAATGTTAACAACATAGCTATAATTAAAATTATGGAACAAACAAACATTGGACTGCGCAAAATTTTCATATCATTTTAACCTCCTTATTAAAGGTGGAGTTATATAGCCGCATTATCACGAATATCTTCGACTAACCGGACAATATGCTGGGGTGGTGCTGCGGTAACCAAGCTAACCAACACTGTTAATGCCAGGGAAAAAAGTGCGGCCGGTATGGTTGCTGCAAAAAGTGGCATCAGTTTTCCAAGATGCAAAATTACGTAGAGTGTAAAACCACCTAACATTCCAGCAATTCCTCCTGCTGCAGTTGCCCGTTTCCACCATAAGCCCAACCATAGGGGGAAGAAGAATGTAGATCCTACTACACCTGTTAACAAACCAACCAGAACACCAATCAGGCCTGGTGGATTCAGGGCGATAATGGTAGCCAGGCCGCCCAAGACGACACACGCCAGCTTACCGACACGAACCGTTTCTTTTTCAGTAGCATCCTTCTTGAAAAAGTTCTTATACAAATCATTAGCGACATTGGCTCCGATAACCAGCAGCATAGTTGCAACTGTCGCCTGTACGGCTGCCATTATACCTGCCAGCATGACACCGGCGATTGTTGGATTAAAGAATTTTTCGATCATATAGAGTATCAGATTGTCGGCATCCTTAATGTTGGGGTAGAATATTTTTCCCGCTGGAATAATTGTCATATATCCGAAGAATACAAATATTGCATACAGGGAAATTGCTATTACAAAAGAAAGTCGCCCTGAATGAGGGGAACTGGCAGTTAGCTGCCTTTGCACCACATGGGGGCTTGCCCCCATGAATAGGAAAATTGACAGAAACAGCCCAATTGAAGATATCGCAGGAAACTTGGGGCTTGTGGTGGCAAAATTAGGTGCTGCGCTGACTGCCGTCTTGAAAAGATTTTCCGGTCCACCCATGACAGTCAGTATGACAAAGGCCAAACCACCCATACAAAAAGCTTTTACAATTCCCTGAATGAATTCTGTCCAAGTGACAGCATACATCCCACCAATTGTAACGTATAGGATGAAAACCGCACCAATGGAAATTACTCCTATTGCATAGGGTATACCTAAAACCATCTGAAGAATAAGGGCTCCCCCTTTAAGTTGAGGAATAAGGTACATAAAGAAAAATATAATCGTTAGAGTTGCCGCTATCAGTCGGGCTACCGGGCCGTATCTCACGCCGAAAACGTCGGCTAACGAAAAACGACCCATTCTCTGCAGTGGTGCCGCAAAACCAAACATTGCAAAAGCATAACCTGCCGAGGCAGCAGCTATAATAATTAAGCTTACTGGCATGCCGTATACATAACCAAGAGCGATAAATCCCATATAAGACGCTGCGCTTGCAACAGCTGCAAAGATGCCTGTTCCGTTTACTAAGGCGCCGATAGAACGTTCCGCCACCCAAAACTGACCCTGGGATTCGTCCTTTTTCCGGTAATGATAGCCGATTCCCAACAGAGCAAGATTATAGATAACCAGCATAACTAATTCTATAGATTTGATCTTCATGTTCATCCTCCTAATCTAATTAATTTAATGTTATTTAGGGACAAAGGCCGCAGAAAATTGATTTTTGTTCCTGCATAAATTATTCCTCCTTCTACTTTTAAATCTGTACTTAGGGTGATGTTCCGGGTTTTTTTCCATATACTTCATAAAAGAATATTGAAAAAATAGCTTACAAAAACGTTTTAGCGAAGGCAACTAATCTTGATGCAAGTTAAAAACTAGAAGCGTTGGCCACCCCCCTATCAGGATACATGCCAGCATACTCAGTCCGATCATTTGTTCTTCAGATGCAAACTTTCTTAATAAAATTAAATTTCAAACTTCCTAGATTTCACCCGGCGGAGTTTGTTTAGAAATTTCCGAATTATCGCATATCCACCCCTTAACTGGGGCGGATATGCTCTCGCTTTTTAAAGCTG
>JBMOPB010000100.1:0-20235 GCA_049325055.1 Bacillota bacterium | reverse complement strand
AACTTTCTTAATAAAATTAAATTTCAAACTTCCTAGATTTCACCCGGCGGAGTTTGTTTAGAAATTTCCGAATTATCGCATATCCACCCCTTAACTGGGGCGGATATGCTCTCGCTTTTTAAAGCTGACCCTGTCCCCGGGTACAGAAAAACAACGTCCCGTTTTCAAATGTAATCCTCCAGCTGCAGCAAATCGGTACAGAGACAGCAAAATATTATTCCTTGCATTTCCGGAGTATCTTCTTTGAAATCTGACACCAAAAAACATCTCTCTTTATTGCTTGTTTTCCTGTTCCCTTAATACGTTTCTCTGAATTTTTCCGGTGGTGGTCCTGGGCAGGTCGTCACTCCTGACAAAGGCGATTTTTCTGGGAGACTTGTAATCCTCGATCTGCCCCTTCACAAAAGACCGCAGCTCGTCTTCCAGTTCCTTAGAGGGCTCAAAACCATCCTTTAATACCACAAAAGCCTTGATGATCGATCCGCGGACAGGGTCGGGACTCGGTATGACGGCGGATTCCAGTACGCTGTCATGCAGGTTGATGGCGTTTTCAACCTCTCCGGCTGGTATCTTGTAACCGGAAGTCACAATAATGTCATCTGTCCTGCTCAGCAACCAGAAGAACCCGTCTTCATCCTCGTACATGTACAGTCCGGGCCTGTTCCAACCCTGGTATACCGCGTTCACCTGCTTTTCCGGCTTGTTCCAATAAATCTGCCCTGCTGGCCCCCTGACCAACAGTTCACCGGGTGTGCCCCTCGGAACTTCTTCAAAGTCTTCTCCCACTATTTTGTTTTCCACCCCGGGCACAAGAGTGCCGACGGAACCGGCTTTTTCCTCCGGCATTCCTTGATATGTGGACAGCCAGTACATCAAGTCGCCAGATCCCAGGCTGTTTAATATCTCCACATTATACCTTTGTTTCCATTCTGCGTAAGTCCTTGCGCTTAGCGGCTCCCCGGCACTCTGGCAAAGACGGACTGTTTTCATGTCTTCTTCATGCGGGTTGGGGTGGTTAAGCATCATGTTAAAGGCGGTGGGAACGCAAAACAGCATGGTTACACCGTGATTTTTCACGGTACGAAACATTTCTTCCGGTTCAAACCGCTCAATGATGGAAAGCGAGGCTCCAAAGCGCCAGGGGTAAAAACTGAAATTTACCGATCCGAAAGCAAAGCTGAAATACGGATGTCCGCCTAAAACGTCGTTCTCTTTTATTTTTAGAACGTGCCTGCCGTGCGTATCAATGCCGGCCAGGATATCGTGAATCGTGGAAATGATGCCTTTTGGCCGCCCGGTAGTGCCGGAGCTATAAATGATCCTGCCCACGTGATCGAGGGTGGTGGGGGCCGGCAGGGCGGTGTCGCTCTGTTCTTCAATTAATTTTTCAAACGAAACGCTATTAGGGGCGTCTGCTCTTCCGCCATAGACGACTTTTTTAAGGAAGGGCAGGTCTGCCTTTTCCACTTCGTTTAAGCAGTTGGCGCTGCAGATGATGGCCCTGGCGCCTGAATCGGCGGTCCGGTAAGCTATTTCATCCTGCTTTACCAGATGGTTGACCAACACCGGAATTGCTCCGATCATCCAGCAAGCCATGTTACCGATCAGCCATTCTGGACAGTTTGGGCCCATTAACATGACCCGGTCAAACTCACCTAAACCAAGACTTCTTAAACCGTTGGCAAGCTTATTTACCAGAACCCATAACTCTCCGTAAGTTATCGTATTTTCTTTGAAATAAATAGCAATTTTGTCCGGGTTTCTGAGTGCATACCTGCCAACCAGATAATCAGCCAGATTAATTTTGTAGGGATAGCTGACAAGCTCGGGTAAGGCATATATTTTTTCGGGTAGATATTCCGGAGGGCCTATAACATTATCCGGCAAATTGATTCTTCTCATAGAAAAAGTCACCTCAACATTGTTTTCAGTATTGGCTATACTCTTATAAGCGCGGCATCACCCTGGGCCAGTCCGCCGCAGATGGCCGCCACGCCCATACCGCCGCCGCGGCGTTTTAATTCATATATCAAAGTGCTGATAATTCGCGCGCCGCTGGCGGTATTGGGGTGTCCTATAGCAATGGCGCCGCCGTTTATATTCACCTTAGTTTTAATTACTTCATATTTTTTCTTATCTCCATCGGCCAGTATTTTTGTGCTGGTCAGGGTTACGGCGGCAAAGGCCTCATTAATTTCAAAAAGGCTTATATCCTCAAGTTTATAATTGGTCTTATCAAGCAATTTTTTTATGGCTATGGCGGGGCCCTCAGCAAGCAGTCTAGGCTTGGTGGCGATAGATACCATTCCGATAATGACTGCCAGAGGCTCCAGACCCAACTCTCTGGCTTTTTTCCCGGTGCTGATCAGAAGGGCCGCCGCGCCGTCGTTAAGGCCGGGCGCGTTGCCTGCGGTACAGGTCGGGCTCCCGTAAACCGGCTTTAATATTGCCAATTTCTCCAAAGTGGTGTTGGGGCGATACTGCTCATCTATACTAAGAACACCATTAACTCCGTTTTTTTGCGGCAGTTCCAAAGGCATCATCTCGTCGAGAAACTTTCCTGTACTGTAAGCCCTGCCATATTTGGCATGGCTTTCTGCCGCCCATTCGTCCTGTTCTTCACGGGTTATGCCATGGTTCAACGCCACTTCTCCCGCATCTTTGGCTACAGGGGCGTAATCTTTATACCCCAAAGCAATCAGCGGATCTTCCATAGTTATGTGACCCAGTTTTTGACTATTAAAACGCTTGTCTCTCAACAAAAAAGGGACCGTACTGAAACTGGTGGCGCCTCCGGCCAGAATCACCTCCCCTTCCCCGGAGCGGATCGTCCGGCATCCGTAGTTGATGGCGGACATGGCCGACACGCAGGCCTTGTCCAGTGAGCAGGAAGGCGTTTCGGGCGGCAGTCCGGCCTTGAGCAGCGCTTGCCTGGCAACCACCGGGGTGAAGGGGTCCTTGCAGCAGGTGGTGTCCCCGACACCCCAGAAAACCTCGTCGACATTTTCCCCTTCCAGCTTTACCCGGGCTAAAACTTCTTTCATAACAAAAGCGCTTAAGTCGTAGCAATCAACATCTTTCAAATACCCGCCAAATTTGCCGAAAGGAGTTCGTGCCGTACTCAAAACCACAATGTCTTCATCGCTGAATTTCAAGATTTCTTCTCCCCTTATCATTAAACTGACAAGTAGCCACCATCCACTCGTAGAACGTGCCCGGTTATATAATCGGAAGCAGGGGAGGAAAGGAAAAGAGCTGCACCTTTAATGTCATCCCCGCTGCCAAAACGGCGCATTGGTATGTGGCGCAAGAGAATTTCCCCTTTTTCCTTCAGGACGTGCTTTGTCATATGCGTCGGGAACCAGCCCGGCGAAATGGCATTTACGTTAATCCCGTACCGCGCCCATTTCGCCGCTAGATCGCTGGTTAAAGCAATAACCGCGCCTTTACTGGTGTGGTAGCCGATGGCATTCATCACTTCGGGATCATTTCCCACGAATCCGCAGATTGAAGTGAAATTTATTATTTTTCCGTACTTCTGGCCAATCATTACCTTGCCGGCCTTCTGGCAGCACAAAAAGGTTCCGGTGACATTCACATCCAGCAGTTTTTGCCAGCGATCGAGAGGGTAGTCTTCGGTCAGCGCACCCCAGGTAATACCTGCGTTGTTGATCAATATATCCAGCCGGCCGAACTCTTTCAGGGTAGCATCCACCATTGACTCAACGTCGCCGGGCTGGGAAACATCGCATTTTAACGCCATAGCTTTCGCGCCGATCTGACGAAGCTTTTCCGCAGTTTCCTCGCAACGTTCCAGCTTGCGGGAGGCCACTATTACCGAGGCCCCGGCTTCAGCGAGGGCAGTGCACATCTGCTCCCCCAGACCAATTGAGCCCCCGGTTACAATGGCCACTCTGCCTTCCAAGTTGAACATTTCTTTGACTTGCATTTGTTTGCCCCCTTACTTATATGAATAAAAGCCTTGTCCAGTCTTGCGCCCCAATTGCCCGGCCCGCACCATTTGGACCAAAAGCGGCGCCGGACGGTACTTATCTCCGAACTCCTTGTTAAGGCACTCCATAACATGAAGGAGTATATCCGCCCCGGCCAAGTCGATCAACTCCAGCGGTCCCATGGGGAAGTTAGTGCAAACCTTCATGGCCTTGTCAATTTCCTCGGGCTTGTTGCCGTCCATGACGCAGTAAACGGCCTCGTTAAGCATTACGTCGAGGACCCGGCTGACAATAAACCCGGCATAATCCACCGCTTCGGCCGGAATCTTGTCCAGACTTTTTACAAATTGAACGCCCGCAGCCACAGCCTTATCTGAACTGAGCCGCGCCCGGATTACCTCGACTCCCTTCATTAACGGAACTGGGTTCATGAAATGCAAACCTATAACTTTGTCAGGCCGCCTGGTTACAGCAGCGATGGCTGCAATGGGAAGCGAAGAGGTGTTTGAGGCTAATAAAGCGTCCCGCGGGGCGTGCTCGTCTATTTTTTTAAAGATCTCCTTTTTAATCTCCAGGTCTTCAAATACGGCCTCGATAACCAGATCCACATCCTTAACGGCCTCAACCAGATCAGTGGTGGTATACAACCTGCTCAAGGCAGCCTTCATATCGTCGGACGAAATTTTGTTTTTTGACACAAATCGGGCCAGGCTCTTTTCTATATTTGCCAGCGCCTTTTCCAGCATCCCGCCTGAGACGTCGGTTAAGCGCACCTCGTAACCTGATGCCGCACAAACCTGGGCAATGCCACTGCCCATAGTCCCCGCTCCAACAACGGCAACTTTTTTGATATACACAGATTTAAAGCTCCTTTCATTTGGCGCAGTAGGTAAATCTAATCAATTAGTTATTAACAACCTTTATACCGGGGTCGCCTTTTTTCCAAGAATGCCTTGATTCCCTCACAGTGGTCTTCGGTCGCAAAACAGCCAGCAAAACATTCTATCTCGTAGTACAACGCTGAGTTAAGGTCAATGCTGCTGCCCCGGTCTATTGCGGACTTGGCAAAAGCTAAAATTGGACTGGACTTTTCCGCAAGTTCCCCGGCCAGCTTAAGTGCTGTTTCCATTAACTGATCAGGCGGTACAACCTCGTTGACCAATCCCCATTCCAGGGCTACCCGGGCCGTGATGGTTTTACCAGTGTAGACAAGCTCCTTTGCACGGCTTATTCCAACCAGTCGGGCCAATCTCTGGGTACCGCCCCCTCCCGGAATAATGCCCAGATTGATCTCCGGCTGGCCCAGTCTGGCGTTTTCCGAGGCTATTCGCAAGTCGCAACACATTGCCAGTTCGCAGCCGCCGCCGAGGGTATAACCATTTAATGCGGCTATGGTTGGTTTTAAAAGGGAGGTGATTTGCTCCTGTGCCCGATAAGCCGCCAGGGCAAAATCCCTGGCTTCCACCGCGGAAAGATGTTGCAACTCTGTCACGTCAGCTCCTGCAGCAAAGGCTTTGCTGCCACTCCCGGTTAATATAACCGCCTTTATTTTATTGTCCCGTTCGATTTCTCCAAATACTGAACCAAGTTCCCTGAACACCTGGCTATTCAGAGCATTTAAACTTTGCGGACGGGACAGTGTAACCACCGCAACGTTATTATCTTTAATCTGGTATTCTATAAACGAATAACTCATAAAGATACCTCTTTCCTGGTCATAACTAAAGCCTCTCCCTCGACGACCACCTTGCTGTCCTGATTTATGCAGGTGGTACGTAACTTGATTCTGTTTTTTCCAGCAATCTTTTCGATCACTTCAACTTCAGCGGTAATGGTGTCCCCGAAAAACACCGGGGAAAGGAACTTAAGTGTCTGCGACAGGTAAACTGAACCCGGGCCAGGTAATTGCAAACCGATTACAGACGATATCAATCCACCCGTCAACATCCCGTGCACCACCGGCCGTCCGAAAATACCCTTCCGGGCAAGCTCGGCATTGATATGCACAGGGTTTAAATCTCCGGTTATCCCTGCAAAAAGATAAACATCGGTTTCTGTAACTGTTTTACTGAAACATGCTTTGTCACCAATCCTAATTTGGTCAAAGGTTTTTCCCCCGTTCACCTAACCCCCCCTCCTTGTTGGACTATGCTATATCTCATCTCTTGTATTTAGCAATAAGCATTCCAATCAGTGCAAGACCAGTCCAAAAAACAATTAAAATTAAAATATCTGAGTAAAATCAAGGATTGTCGAAAAATACAACATAAAATTGGCAATTATTGCCGGCAGCCTGACTCTAAATAATGATTCTCTTCGAGAAAGACTGTAGCAATATAAAACGACTTGATACGATTTGTATCATAAAAAAACAACCGTTCCAGAGGAAAGCTGGATCTCATGTCGTATTATCAAATTAGAATTTAAAAAATACGTTTTGTTCAAGCAGTGCGATGTGTTAAAATGAGCCAATGGCTGATTAAATTATCAAAATTATTGAAAAAAGGGGAAGAAATATGTTGCAACCAGCTCAGGAGATGCGCTTGCTTTGGAAATTGATGAGAACCACCGGGGACAAAAATATTGAAGTACGGGAAGAAATCAAGGCCTCCTGGGCCAGGAGCGTTGAACACGGCGTCAACCCTTATTTGAAGACTAATGAGGTTATGTTGGATGCCGAAGAGTTTAAAAATAAACTCCAGGAAAACCAGGAGTTGTTGGAAGTTGCCGTACCTGTCGTCAGGAACATTTTTGATTTTGTAAAGGGAAGCGGTTTCGCGGTGGCTATTGCCGATAAAGACGGAGTCATACTTGTCATGATCGGGGATATGGAGGGCTTGGAATTCACAAGAAGGGCCAACCTCGTGGAAGGCTATATCTGGTCGGAAGAAGTAATGGGAACCAATGCAATTGGCTTAAGTTTACTATTAGGAAAGCCTATCCAGGTATACGGATATGAGCATTTTTGTATCTGCTGCTATAACGGCTCTTGTTCCGCCGCGCCAATTCATGATCCTGGCGGGAAGATTATAGGCGCCTTGAACATTACTGGGTATTTTGAAAAGGTGCACCACCATACACTGGGTATGATGGTCGCAGGTGTAAACGCCATTGAGAACCAGCTGTCGCTTAAGAAGGCGTTTCGAGAAAACCTGCTGGCACATCATTACAAAAACTTTATAATGGAATCCATCTCCGATGGGATTATGGCTATCGACAATAATGGTTACGTCACCCACTTAAATAAACAGGCGACAAAGCTGTTACGACTTGACGCTAAAAAAACCGTTGGCCGGAAACTAACCGAAGTATTGGGTGAAGCGGAGGCAAACCAATATCTTGCCAGTCTCATCCAGTCAAAAAGAGCCTTCACGGACACCATAGTAAATATCTACAGGGAACATGAAAATGTAAGGTGCAACGTGAGCTGTCATCCGTTAAACGATTATGACGGCACAGATTTGGGGCGGGTAGTGGTACTTCAGGAATTCATGAGGGTAAACCGGCTCGTTAACAGGTTAACCATTCCCAAAGCAAAAATAACCTTTGATGATATGGTGGGAGAAGAGACTTCTTTTATTGAAGCTGTAAAAATGGCAAAAACAACGGCCAATTCCGACTGCAACATCCTTTTGCTCGGCGAAAGCGGAACGGGAAAGGACCTTTTTGCCCAAGCCATCCACAATGCCAGTATCAGGGCCAGACAGCCTTTTGTAGCCATTAACTGCGGTGCTATACCAAGAGAATTGATTGCCAGCGAACTTTTCGGCTACGATGACGGTGCTTTTACGGGCGCTAGAAAAGGTGGCAATCCCGGCAAGTTCGAACTAGCCGACCAAGGAACAATCTTCCTTGATGAAATCGGTGAAATGCCTCTGGACCTGCAAGCTACTCTCTTAAGGGTACTGGAGGAACACAGAGTAATGCGTTTAGGCGGGAGGGAGTACCTTCCCGTTAACGTGAGGATCATTGCTGCAACAAACAAGAACCTGCTTGATGAGGTGGAAAAAGGCACCTTTCGCCGGGATCTTTTTTATCGTCTGAGTATCATGGTTATTTCACTCCCAGCACTGCGGGAACGCAAAGGGGATATTAAGCTGTTGACCGGCCACTTCCTTAAACGGTTCAGCAGTAACCAGGGCAAAGACATAAAAGGGATTGCCCCCGAGGTCATGGAGATGTTTTTGAACTACCCATGGCTGGGCAACGTCCGCGAATTGCAAAACATGCTACAGCGCGCGATAAACCTTTGTACAGGCACTATTATAACCCCTGATTTATTACCCCCGGAATTTGGGTATCAAAAAGCAAACATTTTTTCAAACATAGAATTTCAAACAAAAAAAGAGGGTAATATTATCAAAGTATCAGAAGAACAGGCCATCCGAGAATGTCTGGCCAGATTTAGAAGTAGGACCAAGGCTGCTGAATACCTGGGCATTTCCCGCAGCACACTTTATCGTAAAATGAAAGAGTATGGTATAAAATTAGATCAAGAAGGTGATGACTTCAACTATGCGTAGCTTGCAGGAGTTTACAGCTGGAATAGTGCGGGTTGACAGGCTAAAAGATGACCGCTGGGGGGTTATTCTGGATAAAACGGCTTTTTACCCGGAAAGCGGCGGGCAGCCTTCCGACACCGGCAGCATCAACGGTATTCCCGTAGTGGATGTCCGGGAAGAGGACGGAGGCACTGGAATCAGCCAAAGAAAACATAAAAAAACAATTGCGAGCCTGATATAAGCCACGCCACACCTCGCAATTGGATTTTAACACCTCCCGGGGAAAATAATATTTATAAAAAATGTGGGAGTAATTTATGAATACGGAACTGGAGTTGGTCATAAGACTTTCCCTGGCGTTTATACTGGGTAGTCTGTTCGGAATTGAAAGGGAAAAGCGGCATAAGCCGGCAGGATTGCGCACTCATACCCTTGTCTGCCTTGGAGCAGCCCTTTTTACCATGGCCGGAACATACGGTTTTCCTGTTCCCGATGCAACAGTCAGAAACTACGACCCTGCACGGGTGGCCGCTCAAATAGTAAGTGGAGTGGGTTTTATCGGCGGAGGGATTATTTTTAAGGAGAGGGACCACATCCGGGGAATAACCACCGCAGCCAGCATCTGGCTGACCGCCGGCCTGGGTATGGGTATAGGCGCAGGACTGTACCTGCTTACCGGAGTTGCGGCCTTTCTGGGCCTGATGGGATTAAAGCTTGACCGGCTCCTGGACCGCTCGGAAACAGGAGATAACCAGTAGGGAAATAAAGCTTGACAAGAGTAATTATAAGTTTGCTATTATTAATAGGTGCATAACTGTATAGCTAATATTTTCATTCACCACCGGAGGAATGAAAACTGGTTCCTGTTACTATAAATCAAGGGGTGTTAATATGTCCAAAGTTCAAATTTCTGACGAGGCAAGGGATTTTATCCTGCAACAGACCGAAATTATCACTGTCCAGATGGAGCTTTGCGGCGGCTGAAGCGGTGTTTCCTATGAGCCTGCCGTGTATGCAGGACAGCCGCCCAAAATTGAAAGCTACGATGTGTTCGAAACCAATGGCATCAAGGTATTCCTTCCCAAAGACGCGGTAACAGCGCCTGAAGGCATCAGCATTTTCATGACGGGCGAGGGCCCGTGGCGGGGCCTTAAGATACATGGCCTTATGCAATAAAATTTATTTGTTGAATGATCACAAAACCCCTGCGCCAGATGACGCAGGGGTTTTAAAATTAATTCCGGCAACTGCCTGCTCTCCCGGGTCTAACGCCCAAGTACCATCGGCCCAAGAGGGCTTAACTACGCGTATTGACACTGAAGCGCACAATGAATGTTGTCCCTACACGGCTGGTCTCGATATCTATACAGGCGTTATGCCGGGTGGCTATGCTGTAGCAGACGGCAAGCCCAAGGCCGGTGCCGTTGTCTTTGGTGGTGAAAAAAGGCGTGCCCAGCTTTTCCACCACATCTTCATCCATTCCCCTGCCCTGGTCCCGCACCGATAGAACCACTTCCTCCCCCTCCCTGTAAGTTCTTATGGTCAGTGTTCCGCCGGCCGGCATGGCCTCGATTCCGTTGCGCACCAGGTTCAGTATGAGCTGGCGTATTTCATTTTCGTTCAGCGGGAACACGGGCACATCTTCAAGTTTCATTTCCACATCCACGCCGGCGTTCATCGCGTCGGCCATTATCAGCGGGCGCAGTACCTGTAGTATGAAATCAAGCTTGTGTTCAGCCAGGTCAACCGGCTTGTTTCTGGCCAGGGTGAGATACTCGGTGATTATGGAATTTGCCCTGTCCAGCTCACCTATCATAAGGTCAAAATAATGCCGGTAACCACCATACTCTTTCCTGCTCCCCAGTAATTGGAGGAATCCCCGCACCGCGGTCATTGGGTTCCGGATTTCGTGGCCTATGCCGGCTGCCATCTGTCCCACCAGGTTAAACCTTTCCAGCCTGGCAATCTCTCTTTCCAGGTGCCTTTTTTCCGTTATGTCCAGCATAACCCCGAGGACGCATGGTTCGGAGTTTATATAAATGGTATCCGCCGAAGCAAGCCCGATTCTTATGTCACCGCTTTTGGTACGGAACCTAACTTCCTTATTGTAAAACGCGCCCTGTACCGAGAGTATTTTGTTAATCTCGAGGATTTGTTCTTTATTATCAGCCCAGATGTTGAGTTCTTTCGTGGTACGGCCCAGGACCTCCTCACGGCTGAAGCCCGCACCCCTTAGAAAAGCCTCGTTGGCGTCAATAAACCGCCAGTTAGTGCAACCGGCTATAGCCATCATCACAGGGCTGGCGTTAAAGGACCTGGCAAAGCGCTCATTGGACAGGTGAAGCTCCTCCTCGGCCTTCCTCCTCTGGAGAATCTCCCACAGTCCGCTCATCAAAAGGGTAAGCTGGAGTACGTCCGAACCGTCGTAGCCCTCGTCTTTATTTGCAACCCCGGCCAGAATTACCATGCGGTCCCCATTAAATACGGGTATGGTCATAAAACGGGACAAAAGTATGTGACCATCGGGCAGACCTTTCTTCGCCCGGTGGGGAGCCGTGTAATCGTTTGATATAAAGGGCTTCCGGCAGCGCAACGTCTCGGCCCACAGCCCGGAGCCATCCACCGGGTAAACAATCGGCCTTTCCTTTATGGAGCAGCTTTCCATTTTCATCCTTGAGCAGGAATGCATGGTCATAACCGACTCATCCTCATTTAAGAACCCTATAAATCCAACGTCACTGCCGGTTAGCCTGACCCCCTCCTCCAGTACAAAATCGGCGATCTCCTCTATCGTCGCACCGGTCATTTTATTAAGCCTTACCAGCGCTTCAAGCCTTGACTGGTTCAGTTTCAGTTTTTCTTCAGCCCGCCTCCGTTCAGCTATTTCCGATTTAAGCTGATTGTTCACCACAAGCAAATTAAGAGCATTTTGTTCCAGCTGGGAAATGAGATGGGCACGCTCCAGCGAAATTGCCACCTGGTCGCAGACGGTCTGCATCAGCGCCAGCTCTTCAGGCTCAAAGAATGCCCGCTTGCATACACCGAATGACAGCGCCCCAATAAGGCGGCCCCGGGAAATCAGGGGATGACAAACATACGCTTTGATGCCCAAACTGCGGGCAATTTCAGCCCGCGGGTCGGTGGACTGGTGCAGATTTTCAATTATGATCCGCCGCCCTTCCAGCACCGCGATTCCGCATATCACCTGTTCCAGGTCAAGCCAATGGCACTTTTGGGCCAGTTCTTCCGGCATCCCGGAATAACCGGCCAGTCGAAGTTTTTGTTTGCTTTCATCATATATGAAATTGAAATAAACATCCAATTCAAGGTAATCGGAAAGTTTTTTAAACAGCGTATCAATAATCTCACCGGGGTCATCGCATAACAGCAAATGGTTGGCTGTTTCACTCAAAATCTGAAGCCGCTTGTTTTGCGTTTTTAAATTTAGCTCATTAAACTTACGCTGGGAGATATCCCTGAAATAAACTGACAGGCCCTCCCTGAAAGGATAGGCGTGAACTTCAATCCATTTTTTTAAAACCGAAGAAAATCCCTCGAAGTGCACGGCCTTCCGCCTGGACATTGCCATGTGATACTCCCTATGGAATAACGTGTTAACAGCTTCGGGAAATTCTTCCCACAGTACTTTTCCTGTCAGTTCCTCCCTGTTTCTTCTCCATATACACTCGGCTTCGGAATTTACATAGATGAACCGCCAGCTTTGATCAACCGCGAAAAAAGCGTCTGTAATACTTTCCAGTATATTGGATATCTCCTGGTGGGATTTTTTAAGTTTTTCTTCGGCTTCCTGCCGGAGGATGATTTCCAGCCGAAGCTGCTCGTTGACCGCCGCAAGCTCCTCGTTTGCGGCCGATAATTCCTGGTTTGTGGCTATAAATTCTTCACTGGTGGCTTTAAGCTCTTCATTTACAGCCGTCAGTTCCTCATCGGCAGTCAGCAGATCTTCCCTTGCCGACTGCAGTTCCCTGGTGCGTTCCCTTACAATTTCATCCAGCCGGCTGGTGATTTCATCGACATCCTTCTGAATTTGGCATAAAACAGAGTCCAGTTCCGGTTTGTAATACTTTGCCTGATTTCCGGAACCCAGCATTTCTTGCAGTATTCTGAGATTACCTGTCAATCTTTCCCTGATATTGCTGTCACTCATTTTTTCGTGCCCCCCAGGCATACAGCATACACAGCTTTTCTTTTCAACAAATAACCGCAAAATACCTTCGGGAAAACTGTCGTATTTTGCCAGGAGTCCAAATCGGCAACAAAGATCGTCGAAAACCAAAAGAAGGCGCTATATCACCGCGCCTTCATGTTTTTTTAGATTTACGACACCGGGAGGGAAAAGGGACTCCCTTATTTTACCTTCAATCCCGGCGGAAATTTCCGGGTGGTCCTTCAAAAACTGGCGAACATTTTCCCGGCCCTGCCCCAGCCTGGTCCCGCCAAAAGAGTACCAGGCCCCGGATTTTTCGAGCACGCCACACTGCTCCCCCAGGTCCATCAGCGCTATTTCCCTTGAAAAACCCTCTCCGTAGTACAACTCCGTCTCGGCCACCTTAAAGGGCGGCGCCACCTTGTTCTTGGTTATCTTTATTTTTACCCTGTTGCCCACTACCTCCATATTGTTCCTTATTTCCTGGGCCTTGACCACCTCCAGCCTCAGGGAGCTGTAAAACTTAAGCGCCCTTCCTCCCGTTGTTACTTCCGGATTTCCGTAAATAACCCCCACTTTTTCCCGGAGCTGGTTGATAAATACCACAAGAGTCCTGGTCTTACCGGCCGTGGCAGTCATTTTCCTCATGGCCTGTGACATAAGCCTTGCCTGCAGCCCGACATGGGAATCCCCCATCTCCCCGTCTATCTCCGCCCTCGGAACCAGTGCCGCCACACTGTCTATTACTATCACGTCTATGGCCCCGCTGTTTATGAGAGTGTCGGCTATTTCCAGGGCCTGCTCTCCCGAATCCGGCTGAGAGATATACAGATCGTCAATTTTAACACCCAACTTCCTGGCATAAAGTGGGTCCAGGGCGTGCTCAGCGTCTATAAAAGCCGCTAATCCGCCATTTTTCTGAACCTCGGCGATAACGTGCAGGGCAACGGTGGTTTTACCGGATGACTCCGGGCCGTAAATCTCAACGATACGGCCGCAGGGTATTCCCCCAACCCCCGCGGCCACGTCAAGGGGCAAAATGCCGCTTGACACAACCTCGACACTGACAGCGGCCCCCTTTTCTCCCAGACGCATCAGTGATCCGCGCCCAAATTTCCTTTCAATTTCAGCCAGCGCCCTGGTCAGGGCGGCCTCTTTTCCGATGTTTTCCTCCTTTATCTTTGCCATGCCGGCACCCCCTGCGAACCTGTGTTCTATAATTATACCAGGAACATACGTTCGCATCAATGACAGGATTACGTTAAATTTTTAGCATATTTGACACAAAAACCAATGCTGCCACAAAAGAAGGATGTGGGTTTCCTGCGGTGAAAAGTGATAAGATATTCTCCTGATAAGGGAGTTTGCAGCAAAATGAAATTCATTGAGTTGAATAGGTGGCGAAGAAATGGAATTGAAAGGGCGGGCTGTGCTTGTTCAAACCGGATGGGACCGGCTCTGGGGGACGAAAGGCTACTGGGAGCCCGGACCGTACCTTTCCGGTGGATTACTGGTCTGAATTCTGAATTTCTCTTACACCCTTACGTACTTGCCCTCATCAAAACTTATCACTCCCCGGTCAAGCATCCTTTTCAGGTGATGCTTGACCATCATCTCCTCCCAGACCCACACCCACTGGTCAACTAGGAATTTAGGACTTCCGTATATAAGCCCCTGCCCCGTGATCTCCTTTAAACTTAGAGGAACGGCAAGGGCGGCCAGTATTTTCTGCTCCCTCTCCCCGATTATTTCCAGGTATTTTTCCAGCAAAGACAGGAACTCCCGGCGGGTTACCACCCCCACCTCGTGTCCGGTTATGAATATGTCTGCATCCAGCCTGGCGACTTTCCTGGCTGAATCTATGAAAAGGTCTATATCGCTGTCAGTGCATCCGTAAAAGGGGCCAAAGCCGGTGAGGTCGATATCCCCGGTGTACACAACACCCCAGTCGGGGAAATAAAGGCAACTGAACCCGGCGCTGTGCCCCGGAGACCCGATAATTTCCATTTTAGTTTTGCCTAAATCAAAAACCTCACCCCACCTGAATGTACCGTCCAGCCTTGCCGTGGACAACCACCATTCGTGCCGGTTTTGCGGGCTGTAGGGACTCTGGGGGCTGTCCTTTTTTGAAATCCTTTCAAGCCACTCTCTGGTGTAGTCTTCCCCGTATACTTCAATCATGCCGATACGGCGGGGAATCTCCTCCCTGTTCTGAAAGCAGATACCTTCATTTTCATTTAAATATATTTTGGCATCGTTAAAAATGTAGTTGTAAGCTATATGGTCAAAATGGCAGTGAGTGTTTAAGACCAGGTCAACCCCGGATCTGTTCTTTATTTCCAGAAGAATGTCAGGCCCGGCCCCCGGGTCCACTATAACCTTTATCTCGTCGTCAATGTACAATGTGTTGCAAAAGGGGAATCTCCCCCCTTTATCGCCCGGCACTACTTTGATCTTCCCTGTAATGCTTCTTTCCATGCTACCTCCTGTTATAACCGGACAGTTCACATAACCCGAAAACCGGTATAGATAAAACCGGTTTATACTGCCAGGTGATCCGAAAAAAAACCTGCCACCTTCTCAGCCACCTCATCCTGATAACCCCACCAGAAATGGTCGGCGCCGGAAACCACCTGAACCTTTTTTGGCTCAGCCATTTCGGCAGCCCCGGCCTGGATTGATGAAAAGGGAATCAGGTCGTCTTCCGAACCGCATATAATGTATTTTGGTTTTATACAATTTTTCAGCACTCCGGGTGAAATTACCGGAGAAACAGCCGCGATGGCCCTTACGGAACCTGCCCGGCCGCCCACCTCCAGGGCTACCATGCCCCCGAAGGAATATCCCATAACACCTATACGGGCAGAGTCTATTTCTTCGTGCCGCATAAGAAATGACAGGGCCGACATCGTGTCGTCCTGCTCCCCGAGCCCGCTGTCAAAGGAGCCTTCACTGAGACCAACCCCCCGGAAATTAAAGCGCAGCCCGGCTATTCCCGAGGAGGCCAGAGCCCTGCTGACCGCCAGTATTATATTATTGTCCATATTTCCGCCGTACAGGGGGTGGGGGTGGCAGAGGACAACCCCGGGATAACGGCCGGAAACGGCGGGAAGAGCCAGCGAGGCCTCCAGGGATAAGCCATTGTTATTTATGGTAAGTTTTGAAGTTCGCATTCACTTCACCTCCTTCCGGCAATAAGAGCATTGAGTATTGCCATTTTAAGCAAACGGCTAAACTTTTCTTTTTAAAATAATATACTGAAAAACCTGCCTTTTCAAAGGAACACACGTATGTTCCTGAATGAACCAATTAGCTTTTCAAGAATACTGTCCCTTCTACTTATTCTGGTTGGAGTGGCAGGTCTTAAACTCTCATCAGGTCACTAAACCGGTATTTATGTAAATTAAAAGTGGCGGCTAAGACTCGTATAGTTTTTCCGGGTTCAGCCCTTCAAGCCCGGGCAGCACAAAAAGCCCGTCCTTTCTGACAAGAACATCGTCGAAATATATTTCCCCGCCGCCGTATTCCGGGGTCTGTATCAGCACCAGGTCCCAGTGTACCGCTGACCTGTTCCCGTTGAAACACCTGTCGTAGGAGTTGCCTGGAGTAAAATGGAAGGATCCCGATATTTTTTCATCAAATAATGTGTCCTTCATGGGCCTGGTTATCCGGGGGTTGACCCCCAGCGCAAATTCCCCGATATACCTTGCCCCTTCGTCAGTGTCCAGCACTTTATTAATCCTTGCGGTATCATTGGCCAACGCCTTTACTATTTTCCCGTCTTTAAACTCCAGCCTTATGTTCTCAAATGTGAAGCCCTGGTACTGTGACGGGGTGTTATAGGTAATAAAGCCGTTGACGGATTCCCTGACCGGAGCGGTGTAAACCTCCCCGTCGGGGATGTTTCTTTTACCAACACACTTTATGGCAGGGAGGCCCTTGACGGAAAAGGTCAGGTCTGTCCCCCCGCCCACAATCCTTACCTTGTCGGTCTTTTCCATCAGCCGGATCAAAGGATCCATGGCTGCAGACATTTTGGAGTAATCCAGGTTGCAGACCTCGAAATAATAGTCCTCGAAGGCCTCTGTACTCATGCCGGCAAGCTGGGCCATGGAAGGAGACGGATACCTCAACACAACCCACCTTGTCCGGGGAACCCTTATCTTGCTGTGAACTTCTTCCCAGAAATGTCTCTGGTAAAGATCCATATTGTCCGGCGGTACGTCGGATAACTCAGAGATGTTGTCTCCGGACCGGATGCCGATATAGGCGTCCATGTCGATCATCCTGGCCGCCTCGTATTTAGCCCTCATTTTCAGTTGTTCTTCGCTGGCGCCAAAAAGGAGCGACCTTTCCACGCAATTGTTCTTTATGGTAACAAACGGTATCCCGCCGCAGCGGTACACCTCCTTAATAATCTCCCTTACAAGGGAAATCTCCAAACCTATTGTTTCGATAAGAATCCTTTCACCCGGCTTTAACTGGCACGAATAATTGACCAGATTCCCGGCCAGAACTTTTATTCTCTGGTCTGTCATCGCGGTCCCTCCTCCAGGATTGTTATGTAATTAATATATCATTCCCACCTGCGGCACCACACAGTATATCTCCCGCCCTTAAAGCCACCTTCGCCGCAACCATGGAAATTTCCTCCTAAAAAGATGGCTCCCATCAATACTGCATATTATCTGCATAATATTTCCTGTTAAAAATTTTCCACATTAAGAGGTTATTGACCTTTCTGCGGTGAATTTCAAACCGGCATATAAACTGCACCCCACTTTTTACAAGAGGTAACGTAATGCAAATTCACGTACTGGCCAGCGGCAGCAGCGGCAACTCGGTTTTTATCGATTTGGGCGGGGTCAGGCTGCTTGTAGACGCCGGCATCAGCACCAGGCGCATCGAAAAAAGCCTTGCCTCCATTGGAGCCGAGGCGGGTCAAATACACGCCGTCCTTATCACCCATGAACACTCGGATCATATAAAAGGGCTGGAAGTGCTTGCCCGCAAATACCGTATCCCGGTTTACGCCCGCCCCGGCGTTTGGCACGCCATCGGACACAGGCTGAACCTTCCCGCCGGTGTGCAAAAAGACCTGGGAAAGGGGCTTGACATAGGGGGCGTAAGGGTTGAGCCCTTTAAAACCTCCCATGATGCGGCCGATCCGGTTGGCTACTGCTTTTATCACAGCACACACAAATTCGTCGTGGTCACCGACCTGGGTGTGGTCACAAGCAGTGTGGCTGACGCACTGGCCTATGCCGACGCCGTAGTGCTGGAGTCCAACCACGACATTGAAATGCTTAATAACGGCCCTTACCCGTATTTTCTCAAGCAGCGCATAAGGGGCGCAACAGGCCACTTGTCCAACCGCGACGCCGCCCTGGCGCTGGCGGGAATACCCCGCAAAGAACGTATGCACGTTTTCCTGGCGCACCTAAGCCAGGAAAACAACCACCCGGATCTGGCGGAAAATACAGTTAAAGGCATACTGTCCGAACGGGGGTGCAAGGTGGGGAGGGAAATAATACTTCACCGTACATACCGGGACCGCATATCAAGCCTTGTCTCAACCCCGGCCGGATGTGTATAATAAAGCCGGATTGGCCAATTATAAAAAATCGGCATACAAGACGATACCTGCTGCCAGACATTCAAAAACAAAGGTTAAAGCTACGGGACACCAGACAGAATATCGGGTGTCCCGAGATTTTACCCGGTTTAAAATCCGAAAAAACAGTGCTGGTGTCAAATAGTTATACTTGCAAATAATATCTTCCCGCAATTACTCATATAAATGTAACTGTGCCGCAATTGCTTTCGCCCCCTCTTTTTAACCTCCCAATCGACTGCTGATCTATTACAAGACCACTTCAGTTCAAGACGAAATTCAAGTTTTAACCTGTTTTCTATTTATTGCAACTGTGAGCAAGATCACACTGTTTTTGAGTACCATGTCATATTCTTATATCCGCAAAAGAAGTATCTTTTTATCAGTGGATTTGGTCGTGGGTAACAAAGAGTACCTCATTGACTACTTAATAAAAATTCCAAATATGAAGGAGGAGATTGTAAATGTTCTGTAACCAGTGTGAACAAACCGCCAAGGGAGTAGGGTGCTCGGTTTCGGGAGTTTGTGGGAAAAAGCCGGAGGTGGCGGCGCTTCAGGATCTGCTGCTTCACGCACTCAAGGGTCTTTCCCTGTACGCCAGCGAGGGCCGCAAAGTGGGCGTAACGGACCCCGAGGTAAATAGATTCACCGTGGGAGCCCTTTTCACAACCCTTACCAACGTAAACTTTGACCCGGCCCGCTTCCAGACCATTATCAACCGCTGCGTGGAACTGACCGAACAAATGAAGAAAAAAGTGGCTGCAGCCGGAGGCAACGTCAATTTTTCCGACCCCGCCGCCGGTTTCAAGCCGGCCCCGGACCTGGCAGGGCTCATCAGGCAGGGAGAAGAAGTGGGAATGGTTACCGACCACAACGCCGACCCGGACATACAATCCCTTCAGCAGATAGTGGTTTACGGCATCAAGGGCGTCAGCGCCTACGCGGACCACGCAGCCATACTGGAACAGGAGGATGACGGCATTTACGCCTTTATTCATGACGGTATGGCGGCGCTGGCCAACAGCAGCCTTACCATCAACGACTGGGTAGGCCTGGCGCTGAAGTGCGGGGAAACAAACCTGCGGGCCATGGAGCTTCTTGACGCCGGAAACACCGGCACATACGGGCACCCGGTGCCCACGGAAGTCCCCCTGGGACACAGGAAGGGCAAATGTATACTGGTTTCGGGCCACGACCTCAGGGACCTGGAAGATCTGCTTAAACAAACCCTGGGCAAGGGAATCTATGTGTACACCCACGGCGAGATGCTTCCGACTCACGGTTACCCGGAGCTGAAAAAGTATAAGCACTTCTACGGCCACTACGGCACAGCCTGGCAGAACCAGAAAAAAGAATTCTCCCAGTTCCCCGGGGCAATTCTCATGACCACCAACTGCATCCAGGACCCGCAGGCATACGCGGACAATATCTTTACCACCGGCCAGGTCGGCTGGCCCGGCGTGAAGCACGTTCAAAGCGGCGACTTCGGCCCTGTAATAGAAAAGGCCCTGGAGATGCCCGGCTTTGAATCAGATGAGGATAAGGGCACAGTTATGGTGGGTTTTGCAAGGAACGCGGTTCTGGGCGTGGCCGACAAGGTTATCGAGGCGGTGAAAAGCGGCGCCATCAAGCACTTCTTCCTGGTGGCGGGCTGCGATGGGGCAAAGCCCGGCCGCAACTACTATAGCGAATTCGTGGAGAAGGCTCCCCAGGACACGGTAATACTGACACTGGCCTGCGGCAAATTCCGCTTCTTTGACAAAAAGCTGGGCGACATCGGCGGTATCCCGAGGCTGCTGGATGTGGGACAGTGCAACGACGCCTACTCCGCCATACAGATTGCCGTGGCGTTGGCCAACGCCTTCAACTGCGGAGTAAACGACCTGCCCCTCTCCCTGGTGCTGTCATGGTACGAGCAAAAGGCCGTAGCCATACTGCTCACGCTGCTGCACCTCGGAATCAAGGGCATCCGCCTGGGCCCCAGCCTGCCGGCCTTCA
>JBMOPB010000099.1:0-33168 GCA_049325055.1 Bacillota bacterium | reverse complement strand
TGGTAGATTACGAAAGCGCAAAGGAGATGGTGCTAGTGCAATCGTTACTTCGATAAGTATCGGTAAAATCCTTCAATATCAGTGAAAATAAACCGATATCAATCCTTCAAGAGAACGGTATCCGGGCGGACGGTATCGCATTTGCAAAAGAATCGCCGCATATAGAAATAGAAAAACCCGCAAATCCTTGCGGGCTCTGTGTTTTCTGGCGTCCCAGGAGGGATTCGAACCCCCGGCCTACGGATTAGAAGTCCGTTGCTCTATCCGGCTGAGCTACTGGGACGTGACGCAAGCTACATAATAGCAAAAAAATTAATCCGTGTCAATGGATTATAGTGGTTAAAACAAGCGGTAGTTTTGGCATATAAGACGGTTTAAAAAACCACCACCCTGTTTTTCAGTATTTTTGCCCTGTACAGGGCCTTGTCGGCCAGTTCGAGCAGTTGCTTGGGGTCGGTGACCTCCCCGGATGAGGTTGCCACCCCGATGGATATGGTGACGGGAAGGCGGAGGCCCTTGAATGCCTCCTGTACCTGGGCCCTCATCCGCTCCGCAATGTTCTGGGCCCTTTCCAGGCCCACCCCGGGCAGAAGGACGCAAAACTCTTCTCCCCCGTACCTGAAGGTCATATCGTTGTTTCTTATGTTTGCACCCATTATTTTTGCGACTTCCCTCAGTATTATATCACCCTTTATGTGGCCCATGGTATCGTTGTATTTTTTGAAATTGTCGATGTCAATCATCAGTATGCTTATGGGGCGCCCGCCGGAAAGGCAGTGCCTCATCTCATGCATAAGCGCCATGTTCAGCGACCTGTAGTTGCGTAAGCCCGTGAGCCCGTCCCGCATGGACTGCTGCTCAAAGGTCCACAGCTTTTGGGTAAGTACCCAGGAAAGAACTGCGGCTATGAAGAAAACCAGCGACCCGAAAACTATTTCGAAAGTTTTCAAGCCATAGACATTGACGGCCAAGAAAATATAGCAGAATACCGTTACAACACCGTTGGCTATGGTGGGCATGAATCCCAGATGCGGGTTTCTCATCATTACAAGCATGTACAGCAGCAGCCACAGCATTGTACGGTAGTCAACCAGATAAATAATGAACGTCATTGCCAGGGGGTTGTATACAGCGATGACCACCGCCATAATCCGTACCTGAATCGTCTTTCTCCATCCGGAATGCAGTATGTTTAAATAGAGGGATGCGATGGCGGCGGCTATTATCAAAAGAGCTATGTAGATGGAAAAGATATGAAAGAAGCTGTTAATAACCAGCAGGCTGGACACAATCAGAAAGTAAGATATGAAGTTGATTCGGTTAACTTCAATATTTTTCCTTCTCACGTGCCTACCACCAATTTTTGCATAAAACTGCAATATTATAGTATCAGAAAAAACCACTAAAAGATATGTTTTCACAAAAAATATCAAAACATTAAATAATATACGTGATTTGTAGAAATTTGCCGAAAAGCTAAAGCCGGTTGGGACGGTAAGTCTCAACCGGCTGACATGTGTGTCCTGCTGTTATTTAAATTCACCGCGAACAGTGCCGCCCCCAGGGCGGCAGTTATCACCGGTTCCCCGGGGATCTGCAACCTGTATCCCAGCTGCCTGCTCAGCGCTTCCACCACACCTTTGTTGCGGGCAACCCCGCCGGTGAACACCACCTCGGGGTCCAGTCCGGTGCGGGAAGTCATGGAGACTACCCTTGCCGCCACCGAGTCGCATACGCCTGCCAGTATGTCCTCCTTGGAAGCGCCTGACGCCACGTGTGAAACCACCTCGGACTCGGCGAAGACCGTGCAGAATGAGGATATGCTGCAGCGGTTCGAGGCACCTAAGGCCAGGTTCCCGGCGTCCTCCAGCCGCACTTCAAGGGCTATGGCCATCACCTCCAGGAAGCGGCCGGTCCCGGCGGCGCACTTGTCGTTCATGGCAAAGTCGGCCACCTTGCCGCCCGGAAGCAGTTTTATCACCTTGCTGTCCTGCCCGCCTATATCGATGACCGTTCTGGCACCCGGGAAAAGGTGGGCGATTCCGCGTGCCTGGCAGGTTATCTCGGAAACCTCACGGTCGGCGGGATAGGTGACCCGGCCGTAGCCCGTGGCCACCGTGGCGGCCACGTTCTCCGGTTTTAGCCCGGCCTTTTCCAGCAGTTCAGAGGTCAGCCGGGCAGCCACTTCCCTCCCGCTGTATCCGGAGCGGGCGGTAGCCCTGTCCTGCATTTCCCCGCCGCTGTTTACCAGCACCACTTTGGTGGTCAGCGAACCTATATCCACTCCCAAATAATATCCAGCCATAATTACCTCCTAACTGAATGTCTCCAGGAAAGCCTGAACACGGTTGCGGATGGGCTCCTCGGCATAGGCCCTGGGGTCGGCCATGTCGGCTTCCACCATGAGCCCCGGAACCCCGGTCTCCTGCATTACTTTCCTTCTTATGACCTCCTGCACCAGAGAGTACGGTTTGCAGGAGCGGTTCGAGTGCATGACGAACCCGTCGGCACCATATTCCCGCACAAGATCTGTCAGCTGCCGGGCGCGGAATTCCGGAGACCTGTTCAGAAACACCCTGGTATATGTGGCAGCCAGGCTCTCCATAGGGTCCCCGGGCTCCAGGTCGAGGGCCCAGCCCCCGGTGTAGGTGTCGGTGACAAAACAGGCCTTATGTTCGGTAAACATCTTGATAAAGGGAAAAAGCTTTGTCCAGATGGCTATGTTGTCCCATACCAGCCGTATTCTTTCCCCTTCCACCGCCGCCACTCCCTGTTGGACCCTTTGGGCGACTTCCTCTTTAAGCCTGCGGTAATAGTCCACCACTGGCTGAGTGCCGCGCATGACCACAATGGGGGCCATCTGTATAAACAGGTCGGAGCCGTTCAGAGGGGACGGCCTGGACTGGCAGAGACTGCGGATTTCCTTCCAGAGGGTGACTGCCTCGTTGCTTAAGCCCACTATCTTCTGCAACTTTTTTTCATTAAAGCTCCTCCCGGTGAACTTCTCCAGAAAAGATACCGTTTCCTTAAGCTGGTCCAGCACGAATTCCTTTGTATGATCCTCAAGCCTTCCCGGCAAAAACGGGGTGTCGATGACTATTAGCGGCACGCTGTACAGCCGGGCCAGGGCTTCATACCATTTTAAGACCGTCCCGCAGATATTGCTGCAGGCTAAAAGCAGGTCGGGCTTGGGAAGGCCTCCCATGGGGGCCAGGTCCGGGCGGAGTATGGAGCCTATATGGCTGCGGGCATAGGAACACAGGTCCTGGGAATACCCTGCCGCCTCGGCCACCTGGCAGAGTTCCACCGAAGCCTTCCTGGTGCTGCATATTGCCCCGTACTGCTCAGGATAAACCGGGTGTATATTAAATGCAAGGAGCAGTTCCACCGGGGCCCCGCTGGTAACCCAGGCCAGGGGCCGCCTCATTATCCTGCCCCAGTAACGGTGGTACTTTGAAAGTGTGTAGTACCTGGTCATTGTCTTCTGCAAATGCCGGGAGCTGTCCAGTGGCAGGTAGCTGATTTTTGCAGACATGCTTAATCCCTCCTATATGCTTTCAAGAAACGCCTGAAGGCGGGTCCTTTCCTGGCCGCCAACCTCGGATCCCTCCAGCTCCAGCACCAGGGTCTTCATCCCCAAGCCGCGCAGGCGTTCGGTTACAGGTACGGCATCCCAGGCGTGGGGGTCGCAGTATTTGCGGATTACCAGCACCGCCCCCCCGGCGCTGCGCTCCCGGGCCATCCGCTCCAGGTATTCCATGCGCTCCTGCAGCCCCCGGTTGCGGCAGGGGCAGGAGGCTATTCCGGTATACCGGCGCACAATGGAATCAAGGGGGTCATCCCCTTCCTCCGCCAGAGGGCCGGAATAGTGCCTGTAGCCAGTACAGGTGTCGTCGGCCACTACCCGGCCGCCCAATTCCTCTATCATTTGGAAGAGGCTGTCGCTCTCCATTACCGCCCCGCTCACCAGCAACCGCTGCCTGTTTCCGGGTTCGCAAGCCATTTCCCTTAAGGCCGGCAGGGCCAGCTCCAACTCCGCCGCATATGCCTCCCTGGGCATAAGCTGCCCTGCCCTCATGACCGCCAAAACCACGTGTGACGGAAGCATGGTGCGCTGTTGGTCCAGTTCCGTAACCAACTGGCGGACCCGGTCACACAGCATAATGGCGCGCTTTAAATCCCCGGGGCCGGGACTGTTCCCCGTCAGTTCCCCCAGCCTTTTGGTCAGCAGTTCAAATTCCTTCCTGTAATAGCGGCCGGCCCCGGGGGCGTTCAGCATCACCGGGGGAACAACAATCAGAGTTTTTTCACGGCCGGTGGTTTCTTCCCAGATCCCCCCCAGGCACTGCATGGTATCGCAGGTATGCGCGAAACCCACCCCGGCCAGGTCGCTTAATTGCCCTTTTAGCGCCATGGCAAGACTTCCCCGGGCCAGGGTGCAGCAGAAGGCCGGAAGCTCCGCCGGCGTGGCGTTGATTGCGGCCGGCAGTATTCTTAATGGCTCCATACCCGCTGCCAGCACCAGCTCTTCCGGCCAGTAACTGCAAAAATAGCCGAAAAACCTGCTCCCGGGGTAGCGGGCAGACCTCTGGGCACCCTTTAAGGCTGACTCCTCCAGAAGCAGATTGATGTGTTGATTTTCTTTGAAGCTGTTTTCCGTACCGTTCATGGTGTAACCTCCAGTCATTCGCCTTGCGGCGCAGTTCTATGTTTCCCGGGAATTCATTTCCCGGAGGGTCTTTTTCAGTATCTTTTGTCTACAACGAAGGCAGGCTCCCGGTCACCGGCGGGGCCGCCCCGTTTAAAAGGGTGCTGAGGGCTCCCTTTAGGTGACGTTCCATCTCCCTGCCGGCCGCCTCGTCATCTCCGGCAACGATGGCGGCGGTAATGGACCGGTGCCCCACGGCGCACTTTTTCCTGCGGTCCGGGGCCATGTGCAGCGCACCGGCATACTTCTTCATAATTATCCACATGGTTGAAGCCACGGAAAACAATACAGGGCTGTTTCCCAGGCGGCCCACCAAAAGATGATACTCCTGGTCCAGGTCGGTAAATATTCTGGCATCTTCCAGTGACGATTCCATCCTTGCGGTAAGCTCCTCAAGCCGGGCAAGCCCTTCCCCGTCGGCCCGGCGGGCGGCGAGCCTGGCCATGTTGGATTCCACTATGACAATGGCCTCATATGTCCCCTTAAGGGACTCCTGGTCAAGGCCATCCTCCACCAGGAAGCGGAAAACCAGGGCCTCCAGGCTGGATTCCCTGTCCGGGTCCCTGACGAAAACTCCCTCGCCCACCCTCTTTTCCAGCACCCTCATGAACTCCAGAACTCTCAGGGCCTCCCGCAGGGAGCCCCGGTTGACCCCCAACTGCACGGCCAGGTCCCTCTCCCCCGGAAGCTGCTGGCCGGGCCTGTAATGCCCGTCGGCTATCTTTTTCATCACCTGTCCGGCTATCTCTTCGTAAAGGTTTTTCTTTTTTATCTGGTCAAACATGTTTAGCCCACCCCGCTGATGACTGGTTTATTGGTTGATTGGTATACTGGTTGAACCAATAGTTGATAAATTTATATCACTTACAGGGAGATAACGTCAAACTATTTTTTAATAAAGTGTGGCGCAACACTGTGGCTCTTTTGTTGCGCCGGCCAACGGCTTTGGAAAACTGTTTGCCCCGGTGAAAAAATGCATTGAATTACCGCTGTTATATAATGTAATATCTATATATAGTTGTTTTAATTTTCTGAATTAAAACACCGGTGATTGGGGTGGTACCATGCATTTTACCAACTTCAACAGCGACCGGACGTCAAGAGACATTTTTTTGCGGGAGGGCATTCTTCCGGCGGAAATTCACCCCACCCTCGCCGGATCATGGATAAGATGCCGTGATAATGGGGTTGACCCTTTAATCGAGAGCGCCCCCCCGGCGAAAACCCTTATAGAAACTGACGTGGACAAAATACTGCTGAAGGTGGCCAGACCCTATTTCGCCTACTTCGGAAAACTGCTGGTGGTCAGTCAGTGCGCCCTGGCCCTCAGCAACTCCCGGGGGGTTATCATCCACGTGGAGGGATATAACAACCGGGAAATAAAAAGGCTTATGGAAAAGCACAACTTTTTGGTTGGCGCCGACTGGAGCGAAAAGGTTGTGGGCACCGGCGCCATTGGCACGGCCATCGAGGAAAAAACCAACGTGCTTGTCCAGGGTGTTGAGCATTACTCTTCCGGCTGGCACCCGTACAGCTGCGCCGCCTCTCCCATGTTTGACCACACCGGCGGGGAAATTATAGGTGTGGTGAACGCTTCCACCTACCACGGCCACCTGCATCTGCACTCGCTGGGCTGGGTGGCGGCCGTGGCCCGCCTGATTGAGTCCGATTTTAAGAGAAGGTACGCCGATATAAAATACTGCCGCCAGAGCCCCACCGGAAAAATATCCAGGCATTTTTTTCCTGACAATCCCCTGCAGCCGGAGCAGTTAAATATACTGGGCCGTTCAAGGGACTTTTTATTCGCCCTGAACACCGCCCGCAGGGTGGCCGGAACCGGCCTCAATGTGCTTTTAACGGGTGAGACCGGCACCGGCAAGGAGGTGTTCGCCAGGGCCATTCACCGGGACAGCAACCGCTCCGCAGGCCCGTTTATAGCCGTCAACTGCGGCGCGCTCCCCGGAGAACTGGTATACAGCGAACTTTTCGGGTACACCGAGGGGGCTTTTACCGGGGCGTCCCGCAAAGGGCACCCAGGCCGCTTCGAGCAGGCCCACGGGGGCACCATTTTCCTGGACGAGGTGGGCGACGCCCCCTGCGAGGTGCAGGTTGGCCTTCCTCCGGGTGCTTGAAGAAAAAATGGTTCACAGGCTTGGGTCTACCAAACCGGTTCCGGTTGATGTAAGGGTTGTGGCGGCCACCAGCAGAGACATCCCGGCACTGGTGAGGGAAGGCAGGTTTCGTGAGGATCTTTACTACAGGCTGGCGGGCATTAACATAAAAATACCCTCCCTGCGTGAACGCCGGGAGGACATCCCCATTCTGGCAAACTATTTTCTGAAAAAAACAGCAGGGATAACCGGTCCCCTCAACATTGACGGGGAAGCCATGGAAGCCCTTCTTGAATATAAGTGGCCCGGCAATGTCCGGGAACTTAAAAACCTGATGGAAAGGCTGGCGGCGTTGGCCGACGGGCCGGCGGTGACCAGGGAAACACTGCTGCAGTGGGGGCCCAATGACATCGGGAGCCAAACGGCCAATAGGCATTCAGAGACTGATTATTTAATGAAGGCCATTAGAGAATCCGGAGGCAACATGACCAGGGCTGCGGAATTGCTGGGGGTTAACCGGACAACGGTTTACCGGCGGTTGAGGAAATACGGCATTGATATAAAGCTTAAAGAAGAATAGAGATTCTTTTGTGGATCTATGGTGCAGTCATTGCTGATGCCTTAAAGGCAGCCCACGGGCTGCCTTTTGGTTTTAGGTATAGGAAATTATGCTTAGAGGAATTCTGTGGATAATTTCCTATACATGGGGGTTTCAGGGGGGCGTGCCCCCTTGCTTTAGTGCGGGGTAAGGACCGTTGCGTCCAGGGGCGGCAGCCCCTTTTTTATGAGAACGATTTAAATGGGAGTTCAGACAGGCCCCTATTGTCCGTCCGGGGCTACAGCTTTAACATCTCCGCCAGTTCCGCGCATACGGAGTCTATATCAAGCGCTTCTGGGTCCAGCAGGTACTGCAGGCACAGTCCGTCCAGCGCGGACAGCAGTATGGTGGCTTTCGCCTTTAACCTGGCCGGGTCTATCGGAATTTTGGACTTCTCCAGCACGCTCATGATATCTTCACGCCAGTTCCGGTACTTGTTTTTAAACCTTTCCCTGAAGCTTTCGTTCTCCAGCAGCGCCTCCTGCACCAGGTAGTAATTTATTTTCATTAAAAAGTCATATTTGAGAAGGTTGTTAAAGGTTACGACCAAAAGCTCCCTGGTTATCTCCCTGGTGATTTCCCCCTCGTGTTCCTGAATAACCTTTGTAACGAGGCCTGTAATTTCCTGTATGCTGATATCCAGTATGTCATAAAGCAGGTCGCTTTTTGACCGGTAATAGTAAAAAAGCGTTCCTTTGCTGATTCCGGCGGCGGCGGCTATGTCGGCAAGTGATGCCTGGTGAACGCCCTTTTCCGAGAAAACCTTGATGGAACTTTCCAGTATCCTTTTCTTGTTTTCCTGCAACAACTCTTCCTCCCGTCCCACCTTGATTATTCTTATTATCCATAATGAATGGCATTTAGACAATATTCTCTTCTTGACTGAAATTATATCGGGAATTATAATTCAATTAATCGGTCGGCTGGCCGACCGATTAATTTGTTGAATGAGGTGGTTGTTATATGAAGGTGGCGGTACTTGGCGGCACCGGTGGAATGGGCAGCAGGGCGGCAAGTGATATTGCATTTCAGGGCGACGTAACTGAATTAACCATAGGAGACATCAATCTTGGGTCGGCCAGGAAGCTGGCCGGGGAGATTAACCACAAGCTGGGTAAGGAAAAGGTAAAGGCGGCATATATTGACGCCAATTTACCCGACACCGTCATGCAGGCCATAAGGGGCTGCGACGTGGTGGCCAGCGCCATCGGCCCCTATTACCTGTATGGTAAAAAGGTGGCTGAAGCCATAATTGAATCGGGAATATACATGGTGGACATATGCGATGATTACGACGCCTTGCAGGATATCTTTTCACTGCAGGAGAAAGCGGAAAAAAATGGTGCCGTGGTACTTACCGGCATGGGGTGGACGCCCGGGCTGAGCAACTTGCTGGCAGCAAAAGGTATTGAGGAAATGGATGAAGCCGTAGAGGTGGACATATACTGGGCGGGCAGCCCGGTGGGCGATTCCGGCCTGGCTGTTATTTTACATACCCTGCACATTTTTACCGGAAGCATACCCACTTTTGTTGACGGCGGCTTGGTCAGCATACCCGCCGGTTCTGAGCGGGAAGAGGTTTTATTTGACGAATTGGGCCGGTGCACCATGTTTCACGTAGGGCACCCCGAGCCGGTTACCCTGCCGAAGAAATATCCCTTTTTGAAGAAGGTAAGTTTGAAGGGAGGTTTGACCGACCACCTGATGAATGAAATTTCGCTGCTGATCGGCGGCCTTGGGCTGACTGCCGCGCCCTCGGGCAAGCACATGATCGGAACCATGCTGAAGCCCCTTTTGCCGGCCATCAGCCCGTTTCTGAAAAACCAGGAGACAAGGTCGGCGGTAAAAGTGGAGGTCAGGGGCAGGGTTAACGGCCGGGAGGCCCTGGTTGTATACGAGGCCAACGCCAAGATGGAGGATTTGACCGGGCTGCCCCTGGCCATCGGAACGCTGCTGCTGGGAAGGGGAAAAATCACCGGCAGGGGTGTCTTGGCCCCCGAGGCAGGGGTGCCCCTTGGTGAATTCTTCGACGAAATAGCGGCTCGGGGCATAAAAATTGCAAAAACGGTTGGATAATCCGTACCCGGGCCTTCGGGGGAGAAAGCGGGTTAATTTTCCAGGCGGGGGGATAACCATGCAGTGTGATCTGTTGATTAAAAGCGGAACCATAGTGGACGGCACGGGCAGAGACAGGTTTGAAGGAGATGTAGCCGTCAGGGGAGGCAAGATAATTGGGGTTTTTCCCGCTGGCGCTTCCCTGCGGGAGAACTTTGAGGCCGGGAGTGTGCTGGACGCAGGCGGGCTTACGGTCTGCCCGGGGTTTATCGACATGCACTCGCACAGTGATCTTGTTATGCACCTGGAAGAACACCCCAAATTGCTCACATGCCTGATCCTTGTGGGGAACGGATTATGCCTACCCCGGAGAGACGGAAATGGCTAAAATGGAGGGGATCGTGGAAGAATCCTTCAATGCCGGCGCTTGCGGGCTGTCCCTGGGGCTGGGGTACGAGCCGGGCATGTTCGTGGATATGAGGGAACTGGAACAGCTGGCCCGCTGTGTGAAAAAGCACGGCAGGCTTTTAACGGTGCACCTTAAAGCCCTCTCCCGCATTTCGCCAGCATATAGGATGTCACTTTTCCCGGGTGAGGGCCATAACTTGAGGGCGCTGGCCGATGTTATCAAACTTTCGGAAAAGACGGGGGTAAAAATTCAGATTTCTCACCTTATGTTTGTGGGCACCAAAACCTGGCCCAGCTGTGGACTGGCTCTGGACATGATTGCACAAGCGAGGTCGAGGGGCGTCGATATAGCCTTTGACAGCTTTCCGTATATGTACGGCAACACCACTATTTACATAGCTTTTCCCGCCTGGTTTCTAAAAAATGCGGAAGAAAACTTCCGGCGTCCCCTGGCCAGAGGGCGCCTGCGCCTGGAGTGGCTGCTGATGTCGCGGCTGCTGGGCTTTACCGTGGGGGACATCCTGCTGATGTGGGGCGGACACCCGGAAATGGATAAATACAAAGGCAAGTCTTTTTCGGAAATTGCCCGGGACATGAACTGTTCAGTGTTTGACGCCGTCATAAAGGTGGGCCGGTTAAGCCTGGGCAAGGCCTGCTGCCTGTTTCCCAATTACAACAGTGAAGAAACTTTAAGGCAGATTTTGGCTCACCCCCTGAACACCTTTGAAACCGATGCCATTATAACTTCCAAGGGGCTGGGAAATCCGTCAGCATTCGGCGCCTGTCCCGGGGTAATCCAGAAATATCACAAGGAGTTGGGAATTTTATCCCTGGAGGAAGCGGTGGCCAAAATGACAGGAAATTCGGCCCGCCGGTTGGGGATAAGGGACAGGGGCGCCCTGGAGGCGGGAAACTGGGCGGATATAACCGTATTCGACTACAATGAGATCAGGGACAATACCACTCTGTCCGATACCGGGGCAAGGCCCTCCGGGATCAGGCACGTGTTTATAAACGGGGAAGAAGTTGTCCGGAACGGCGCAGCCGTCCCGGGGAAGAAATCCGGCAAGGTCTTAAGGTGCTGTTAATTGGAAAGTAAATTTGCACGCCAAGCATTTTTTTAGGTATTCTTGTTCATGTAGTGCAGCGTGTGGCGCATGTGTTGCGCCGGACTACCCAAGAGACCTGACATAGTGTCCTGGGGTCCCTCTAAAAAAGCTTTTCATGAGCCGAAGAAACGTTTTCCGCTTATTTTTTTTGTAAGGTACCGGAATTGCAGATATAACATGGCATGGTGGTGCTTAGTATCTTCTTTTTAGCTGTAATTTAAATAAAAAGGTTGTGTTTATTTGTGGGTACCGTTGCGATCACCGGGGCGGGCGGGTACATAGGCCAGGGGCTGATAAAGTTGCTGGACGGCATGGACTCCTGCAGCAGCATCATGGCCGTGGACATTAAAAAGCCACCGGTCCATTCCGGCAAATTAACCTTTATAAAGAAGGATATCCGGGACAGAGATCTTTCCGAATCCCTGTCCGGGGCCGGGGTGGACTGCCTGGTTCACCTGGCTTACATTGTTGACCCTATGCACAACGAGGAGGAAATGTATGACATCAACGTAAAGGGGACGATGAACGTCCTTGATATTTGCGAGAGGCTGCAAATCAAGCACGTAATAGCGGCAAGCAGCGCCTCAGCCTACGGGGTATACGCTGACAACCCGGAATTCCTGGATGAAGACCTCCCCATCAGAGTTTTTCCAAGCTTATCCCTGGACGGTGGACAGCAGCAGGGCCGAACGGGAATTAGGATATAAATACAGGTACAGCAGCCGGGAAGCCCTTGAAATAGGGTTAAAGGCCCATGGTTTGTGGTCCGGCAAAAAATGAGCTGGTCATGGAGCCGGGTCAGTGCTCTCAGGCAACAGTTTTCTTAAAGCGGTTGGGGCGCGGCGCAGTATCTTCAGGTGTTGCAGTGTGTGGCGGATAGTGTTGCGCCGGGACACCGCAAGGAATACGCAAAGCCTTTCCGGCATACGGTAAAAATCCCTGGATTGAGCGGTAGTGAGTACTTCCGCTCAATTTGTTTTTGAGGCACCGGAATTGCAAAACCAAGAATGTGATTAATAATTCTCAATTTTTTAATTATGAGAGGTGAAGTGTTTTGGGCGATCATAATGATTTCAGGGGCAGGGAGCTGATTTACGAGTACCCGACATACTCCCCCCAGGACCTGAGAAGGCGGGAGGGATCCCTGCTGGCCGCCCGGCTGATGGTCAACGCCGCCCTGACGGCCCCCTTTGCCGGCGGGGTCTGCCAGGTGGAGGCCGAGATAGTGTACGGACAGGAAGAACAGGAAGACCTGGCCAGAAAGATTGAGGAACTGGCTTACACCAACCGGGCCTGGGAGGAGATGTTCAAGTACGAGGCGGTAATGGCCCGTGAAAGCGACGCGGTCATTTTTCTGGGGAACCGCCTGGCCGGCGAGTTTGCCCTGGATGCAGGCTGCGGCATGTGCGGCGGCAGGGCTGACTGCAGCTTTTTCTACGAAAAGAAGGACACCCGGTACGGACTGGTGGACACCACCGACCGCCGGTCGGATACGTTAATCAAGGGCCCCCTTTGCTCTGCCAGGGTCAGCGACCTGGGGTTATGACCCGTTTTGGCAAGTACCTGGACGGAACCATCAAGGGCATGACCGCCGAAGCGGTTGAAAAGGCGGTAAAGGATGCCGGCGTAAGTATAAAGGACATAGAGGCGGCTTATTTTTCAAATTCTTTCTGGGGAATGTACAGCGATCAGCACTCCATAAAGGGACAGGTGGCCCTGAGGCCCCTGGGCATTGAAGGCATACCGGTAATCAACACCAAAAACGCCTGCGCCGGTGCCACCACCGCCTTCTATCTGGCCCACATGGCGGTGGCCTCGGGAATGTTTGACGTGGCACTGGCCGTGGGCGCCGAAAAAATCAGTCATGAGAACAAGGCCTTTTCATTTAAAGCCTATACATCGGCGCTGGACGTGGAAAATGCCGCCGCCCACATGCAGAGCCTGCTGGATTTGAATAAAAAGGCCGATCTTAAAATTCCCGATGGCCAGTCTCCTCCGGGACAGGGAAGAAGTGTATTCATGGATATATACGCCGCCGTTTGCCGCATGCACATGGCAAAGTACGGCACCACCCAGAGGCAGCTGGCGCTGATAGCCTCCAAAAACCACTTTCACGGCAGCCTCAACCCCCTGGCCCAGATACAAAAGGACATGACAGTGGAGGAAATACTGGCCGATCCCCTGGTTTCTTACCCCCTGACCCGGGCCATGTGCTCCCCGGTGGGTGACGGCGCGGCTGCGGCGGTGCTCTGCTCCCGAAAGTTCCTGAAGAAGCTGGCCGGCCCCCGCCCGGTGAAGGTCCGCGCCTGTGTGCTGGGGTCCGGAATGGACAATCCATCCGGGGAAGATGAGATAGACGCCCGCCTGTCCCGGCAGGCATACAGCCTCGCCGGGGCCGGGCCGGAGGACATGGATCTGGCCGAGGTGCACGATGCTACGGCATTTGGCGAGCTGCACCAGACCGAGGCCCTGGGCTTCTGCGCCAAAGGGGAGGGAGGGCTGCTGGCCGAGTCCGGGGCCACCAGGCTGGGAGGCAGGATTCCCATCAACACCTCCGGGGGCCTTGAGTCAAGGGGGCACCCCATCGGCGCTTCGGGACTGGCCATGGTCCACGAGCTTATCACACAACTGCGGGGCGAGGCCGGTCCCAGGCAGGTTGAAGGTGCCCGCCTTGGCCTGGGGGAAAACGGCGGCGGCAATATAGGACTTGAAGAGGCCGCCCGGGAGAACGACGGGGACAACCCGGTGCGCATGATATTAAGCGCCGGCACCCCGGCTTCGGTCTGGGAAACATTTGAAAGGCGCTTTAATCTGCAAATACACGAATGGTACGGCGCGGTGGAAGGAGGCTTCGCCCACAAGCCTCCAGGGGCGGGGCCCATCGGGTCCTTCGGCAAGCCTCTGCCCGGACTGATGGAAATGAAGGTTGTAAGGGAAGACGATACCGAGTGCGATCCCGGGGAAACCGGCGAGCTAATCTGCCGCATGGTGCAGGGGGAGACCCGGGTGGACTACCACGGGAACCAGAAGGCGTCCACCGAGAAAACCCGGGGCGGCTGGCTCCGCACCGGTGACATGTGCCACCGGGACGCAGACGGCTGGCTATTCTTCGATTACCGCAAGGGCGGCGGCCTGCGGAGGCAGGGGGACTTTATACAGCCTGACTACGTGGAAAAGGTCATCGCCGAGCACCCCGATGTTTCCGAGGTCTGTGTTTACGGCATCCCGGCCGCCAGCGGCGCACCAGGCGAAAGCGACCTTGTGGCGGCGGTGGTGGCCTTTGCCGGGCGCTCCATTGACCCCAGGACACTGTTTGACGCCTGCGTCAGGGGGCTGGAAAAAAACTCTGTGCCTTCATATATACAGGTGGTTGACGAGATCCCCAAAACCATTTCCGAAAAGCACCTGGACCGGGTCCTGCGGGAGCAGTTCAGTCCCGGTGCCGGCAACATCTATGGTTTTGAAAATTTCCGGTAAAGGAGATTATGCAAATGGAATACCTTGAACTGGACATGAACCTCAGCGACGAGCAGATGGACCTCAAAAAATCGGTGCACAAATTCGCCAAAGAGGTCCTGCGCCCGGGCGGCCCTTATCGAAGACGGGTCCAACGACGTGCTGGGCCTGGCGGCGGCCGAGGCCATTCTTAGGAACTATGGCGCATAGTGAAAGAACAAAGTCGTTCTGCGAGCGACTAGGAGACAGTAGACAGTAGTCAGGAGGCAGAATAGCTGGGAATCTACAACTAGGGCTGCCCTGTAGCCTATTAGCGACCCCATTGCGACATGCACGTGAGGGGGGAGTGATTTGAGCCCGGGCGGAATTTATCGGAGGCTGTTACAGTCTCTTAACGACCGAGCCTAAGGAGTGACGAGCCGGCCGCAGGACGCGGGCGGAAGCCTGAACCGAAGCATGGACGCGGCGTTGAAGGCGGTCGGCAGTCCTTTGGCGATCGAGTTTAGAGACTGTTACAGCCGAAGATCCATGCAGCCGGGATTAAACCACTCACCCCGGCCCGCAAGAGACCCCGAAGCGACAGAAATACTCTACCGCATCAGGCAGAACTCACCGTCTTCCCTCTGGCCGAAGAAATCCGCGAAGGTGAGGTCCAAGACCCTGTCCCCGAAAGGAGATATGTCAACGCCGTCCCTGACAAGGGCCCCGTACAGGCCGGCGTTGGAGATGTCCCCCTGCAGTATGGCCCCCCGGATGCGGCCGTCCCGGAGGATTACTTTCCTGTAGGTATCTGAGTCCCGGCGGACTATTTCCCTGAAGCTACGGTCCGGCGGGGTTACATGGCCGAAGGAAACGGTGGGTATACCGAAGAAATTCATTGAGTTCATGCAGGCGAAATTCTTTTCCATCCTGGACGGTATTCCCGCCATATTGCGCCCGGCCACCTCCCCCTGCCTGACCGCCGAGGGCCAAACAGGAGTAAGACCAACCATTCCGGTGAAGGCTTCCATGGACTCACAGACATCCCCGGCGGCATACACCCACCCGGCAGAAGTCTGCTGAAACTCATCCACCTTTATGCCCCGCCCCACCTCCACAGGGGTTCCCCGGAGGAAATCCGTGTTGGGCCTTACACCGGCTGCCACAATCACCATGCCGCAGGGCAGCAGCCTGCCGCTTTTAAGCCTTACCCCCCATACATTGCCCCGGCTGTCCAGGTCAACCGACAAAACCGAATCGTTCAGCAGCAGATTGATATTGTTTTCCAGGCACAGTTTCTCGTAACGCCCGGCGGCTCCCCGGTCCAACTGCAGGGGCAGTATGTTTGGGGCTATTTCCACCACCGACACCTCTATTCCCCTGGCGGACAGCGCGCAGGCGGCATCCATTCCCACCAGCCCGGCCCCGATCACCACGGCCCCGGATACCTTTTCCGAGAGCCGGACAATTACCCGGGCGTCCTCAAGGGTGCGCAGTGAAAACACCTGCCTGCCCCGGGCCAGGTTCTCCACCGGCGGCATCACCGGCGATGCCCCGGTGGCAATCAGCAGGCGGTCATACCGGCATTCCAGCCCGTCCGAAAGGGTAACGGCCATACTTTCGGTGTTCAGGCCCACCGCCTCTCTGCCCGATAGCCACTCTACATCCAGACCGTGAAAGAATCCTCCCTCCACAAAACCGATCCCTTCCGGGGTCCTGCTGCCGCTGATTACATGGTGCAGCATGGGGCGGGAATAGATTTCCTTTTCTTTTGAAACCACCGTTATCTCACCGGAGGCGTCTGCCTCCCTTATGGCCCTGGCCGCGCTCAGCCCTGCGGCGCTGGCCCCCAGTATCAAATACCTCACCGCAATCCCTCCTCCGGGGCTCCGCAGAGATTTGTTTCCCCAGGCGTTATTTTACCGACAGTCCCTTCCGGCCCCAGCTCCCCCAGCCAAAGGGCCCCGGTGGGGCAGGCGGCCACGCAGCGGGGATGGGAACTGCCCCGGCAAAAGTCGCATTTTACCGAAACTCTGGCGTGATAATCCGGCCGGGGCATGCCGAAGGTGCAGGTCATTACGCACATGAAGCAGCCGGCGCATTTTTCACGGTCGATTAAAACCTCCCCGGTCCCGGGGCTTTTGGAAAGCGCACCGGATATGCATGACTTTACACAGTCCGGTGAGGAGCAGTGCCGGCACAAAAGCGGCACCGGCCTCCCGCCCGGGCCGGCCTCCACCAGATTAAGGGGCTGATTGGCCGGGTTTTCAAGGTCCAGTGTCAAAACCGATTTTCCCTCCCAGTGCTCGGCCATGCACGCCAGCTGGCAGTTCCTGCAGCCCATGCACAGATCCCTGTCTATCATAATGCGCTTCATTATTATCCCCCCTACAGCCCCAGGCCTTTTCTTTTCTGCATGATGATTTCTTCCAGCTTGTCGGCGGCGGGAATTATTTCTCCCTCCAGTATCACCCTGCCTCCGGTCAGCTGCTCCAGATCTTCGGTCAGCACTTTGCTTACCAGCTTGCTGCCGGTGACGAAGGGAGGTATGGCCAGGTGCACCGGGAGCCCCAGGGCAAGGCCGAAAGCTCCGTCGGCAAGGGCCTGCTCTTCAAGCCACTGGGGGGCCGAGAGCACCAGGGGCAGCTGGGGTATGTCAATGTTCAGCGCGCCTGCCAGCTCGGCCGCCACCATCTCCAGCCTGCCGATGGCAAGGCAGGGGCCGAAGTTCAGTACCGGGGGGATCCCAAGCTTTCTGCATACCTTTCTCAGGCTGTCACCGGCCAGTTCGGCGGCCCCGGGAGACATCAGCCCCACATTTTCCAACCCCCCGCTGGTGCAGCCGGCCGAAAGCACGATTATGTCCCTTTTGATCAGCTCTCTGGTCAGGCCCACGGTGAATACATCGTGCCCCTTGGCCGTGAGGTTTGAGCACCCCACCACCGCGGCCACACCTTTTATGGCTCCGGTGGCAATAAGGTCTATGAGCGGCTTAAAGGTGCCCCCAAGGAATTTTTTCAGGGACTTTTCGCTTATACCGGTTAAAACGTCGTCACAGCCGTGGTCCGGGACATCCACCCGGACCACGGGGCGGCGTCCGGAGTAACTCTTTACAGCCTCGGCAAGTATCCTGTCGGCTATAGCCCGGCCGTCCGCCGCATCATACCGGATGTACTCGGCGTTGGCCTTTTTGGCAACGTCATCCAGGCAGATCTGTTTGACAAGGAATTGCTGGCAGATGGGCTCCAGCCCGGGAACAGTGCAGTTGAACTCGGTCAGCACCAGGTCGATTCCCCCTGTGGAAACCAGTGCCTCGCTGGTAAAGTTGTTACCGGCATGCCCCGCAAATATTTCTTTGCAGTGCGCTCCCCTTAGCTGCATGTCCTGGCCCACACAGGTGCATCCCACTATCCTGAACCCCCTGGCCCCCGCTTTGCCGGCCATTTCGGCCGCATCCCCGGAGGACATACGGTCCTGAAGCGCGGAGAACAGCATGTGCTGGTGCCCGGTGACCATTATGTTGACATAGTCAGGGTCAACCACCGAAAAGCCCGCCCTGGCTACTGCGATCTCAGGCTCGCCTAAAATTATGTCGTTCAGATAGTTGGTTAGGGTCAGCCCGTACAGCCCTGTGGCGATCCCCAGCCTTAGGGCGTGCATCAGCATATCCACGGGGTCGCTGGAAAGATTGGTGCTGGTCTTGACGATGGCGTCAAACACCTCCGACTTGGCTCCCCCGGGAATAATCCCCAGCTCCCGCCAGCGCCGGAGCCTGGGCCCGTAGGCCAGTTTTTCCGTAAGCTGCATGGCCTGCCCCCGGGGGCGGTAAAGGTCCTCCAGAACCCGGTCCGCTATTTTCACAGCCTGCCCGGACGGGTCCCCTTCACCTATCTCCATCAGATCCGCCAGTTCACGCAGCGCCCCCGGCCCCTTAACGGCAAGCCCGGCGTTTTCCGCCCCGGCCTGGCGTAAAACATTGGCGGCATTTTCCACCACGTGGAGGTAACAGGCCGCACCGGCCGCCACCGCCCGCAAGAAATTCCGGGCCACTATGGTGTCGGCGCTGGAACCGCACACGCCTCTGGGAGACTGGGGAGTGATCCTGCAGGGCCCGTTGGAACACAGGCGGCAGCACACCCCCTGCATTCCGAAGCCACACTTGACGGACTGGTTAGGCATGCGGTTGAACGAAGTCTCAACATCAGGCCTGGACTGCATGAACTCGATAAGCTTGCTGTCCGCAGAAACACACATTTTCATAATTCTTTCCCTCCTGAATTATTAATACTATACTTATTTGGTGTACTTTGCGATAAAAAAATATGATTAACTTTTAAAGTAGACTATTATGGTATACTTTTGGGCATAAAAGTCTTACTGTAATAGAATTCAGATTATCATTGATTCTGGCCCCCAGATCCTGGATTCTGACCCGGTAGCTTTCCAGGCGGGGTCATCCTGCTCAGGGCTTCAAAATCGTACTTCTCCAATTCCCTGGCAAGGGCCTGCTGTATGGAGAATAGTGCCCTGTGCATAACACACGAGGAAGTTTGCCTTCTGTTGCACTCCCCGGGGTCAATGAGGCACCTGTTGATCCTTATGGGCCCCTCAACCGCCTCCACCACATCCTTCATGGTTATGTCCCCCGGGCTTTTGGCCAGTGCGTAGCCGCCGCTGACACCCCGGTAAGACTCCACTATTCCGGCCCTGGTCAGGTACCGTAAAATTTTCAGCAAAAAGCGTATGGGTATGTGTTCTTCCCCGGCTATCAGCTTTGCCTCCACAACCTTTCCCCGGGGAAGCCTGGACAGGTGCAGAACCGCCCGAAATGCATAATCCGTTGCCTGGTTAAGCCTCATTTAAGTACTCCCTTCCGGGCTATAGTATACCATATTAGTCCACTTTTATTATTTACTATATTCACCCCAATGCTGGCTGTCAAGTGTTTTTTATGCCGTGTCACGGACTATTATTCCTTTCCGAAGACTATGTCCAGTTTAACCACCTCGGGCCTGCTTCCCACCCTGATGGGCGGCCCGAAGGTGCCGAAACCGGAGGTGACCACCGAGTTGAAGCCTCCCGTTCGCAAATGTCCCCAGTCAATCTCGTACATCCGTGATGTTATCAGGTTAAAGGGGAAAAACTGTCCCCGGTGAGTGTGCCCGGATACTTTAAGGTCCACCCCTTTTTCCGGCTCCTGCCCTTTAATGGAAGGCTGGTGTTCCATCAGTATGACCGGCAGGGACGGATTCAGCCCGGCCATGAGGTCCGTCATGTCCCTGCGTTTTTTCCCGGTAAAGCGCTCCCCGCTGCGGTCATCCCTTCCCACTATGTAAAAACTGTCGGCCACTTTTATGTGCCTGTCCACCAGCACCTCAATTCCGGCCTCCTGAAGGCTTTTTACTATTTCATCAAATTTCCGCCCTATGTACTCATGATTGCCGGGCACTGCGTAAACCCCAAACCGTGTATTCAGCCGCCGTAATGAGGCCGCCATATCCTGGTCTACAAAGGGCCCGGGTGTCTCTTCAATTATATCTCCGGGAAGAAGCACCAGATCCGGCTCAAGTCTGTTTACCATTTCAACCAGCCGGTCCAGCCTGTTCCTGTTCACTATGGTCCCAAGGTGCAGGTCCGAAACCACCACCACCCTCATTTTTTCCAGTTCCCCGGCCTGTTTGGAAATATGTATCTGGTAATTGGATATTCTGGTGTTGCGGGCGTTCCACCAGCCGTAAACAAATACGCCCGATACCAGTATAACCACCACCAGCCCGGTAATGGCGGCCGCCAGTATGCCTATGGAAAAATCCCGGGATATTAAGCCCGTCACCCTGCCCAAAAAGCGTATGGTGTCCACCGCCAGCAGCGCCATTACGAAATAAAGTACGGCCCCAAACCAGAACGACCCGGCCAGAGTAATCGCACTGCCGACCCCGGAGGGAAGAAAATCCCTGCCGAACCTTCCGGCAGGGAATGAAAGCGCAAGCAGCCAGAATAAAGGCCAGTAAACATAACTCTCAACGAAGGGTATGTGCCTTATTAAAGATTGCCATCCCCTGAGACCTACCCACCAGTTCATCAGAATATATATTACAAAAAAAAGGATGAAGAAAACTATGAAGTTCAAAGCTGTCACCGTCCGCCTTTTCACCCATGCCTGCGCCGGGAAGACTCAACCGGCCGCCGGTCAAACTCCCTCCCATTAATTTACCCCATCAGCGGGGGGAAATCAAGTCGGAGGGCCAGGGCCCGGAACGGTATAGATTCAAATCTTTGTAGCATTATTTGTTTTTATGAATGGTATTTTAATCCCCACACCCCCGGCCAGCCGGTCTTTCCACCTGTACAGCCAAATGAAAATTATGGGGATTATCACCAGGGTAAAGAATGTGGACGTGAGAAGCCCGCCTATCAGCACCCAGGCCATTCCCACCCTGTTTTCCGACCCCTCGCTCAAGGCCAGCGCCGTGGGCAGCATGCCGAACACCATGGTGATGGTGGTCATCATTATCGGCCTGAGACGTGTCTTGCCGGCCTCTATTACAGCCTCCCGGTAAGACATCCCCCGGCCCACCAGGGTCAGGGTGTAGTCCAGGAGCAGTGTTCCGTTTTTGGCCACCAGCCCGTCCATCATAATAATGCCTATCATGGAAAACATGTTCAGGCTGTTTCCGGTCACTGCCAGGGCCACGAGGGCCCCTATAAACCCCAGCGGCAGTGAGAACATCCTTATGAACGGCGTCAGGAAGGACTCGTACAGCACCACCAGTATCATGTAGACAAGTGTTATGGCGAGGCCCAGGGCCATTATCATCTCGGTGAAGGCGGTCCTCATGCTCTGGGCCTGGCCCGCGAAACGCACAGTGTACAGCGGGTCAAATCCCTTTTCCCGTATTTTTTTCTCCACCTCACTTACAAAGTCCTGCAGCGGGCGGTCGGTAAGGTTGCAGGTGACCGTAATGGCCCTCTGTTTGTCCACCCTCCTGATGGTCCTGGGCCCAACCCCTTCTTTAAAGTCCACCAGGTTGCCCAGGGCTATGTTTTGCCCCCCGGTATACACCGGTACCGTTTTCAGTTCGGAGGGGCTTATCTTATCTCCGTTTTTAAACCTTACATTTATGTCTATATCCTGCCCGCTTTCCACGAAAACCCCGGCGGTTGTGCCGCTGACACCGGTCTGCAGTGTCCTTGTGATATCGGTTAGTGAAGCGTTGTAATGCTTTACCCGTTCACGGTTGATTACAGCCTGTATCTCGGGCTGGCCCAGGCGCCAGTTGGTGTTTATGTCCTTGGCCCCCTGGGTTTGGCGCAGTATGGCCATGACCTCCTCGGAGATTTCAACCAGCTTGTCGTTGTCCGGCCCCAGCACCTCGATCTGTACGTTTCCTCCGCCTCCCGGGCCGCCCCTCCCAGGCAGTCCGGCGATGGACCCGGAAGCCTCGGTCACCCTCACCGTTCCCGGCGGGAATTGTTCCCTGGTCCAATTGCGGACCTCGTCGGTTATCTGCCATATTGTCCTCTTGCGGTCTTTTTTGCCCGCCAGTTGGACGTTTACCGTCCCCTGGTTTCCGGGGCTGCCGATCCTGGACTGGGAATTGTCAACCTCGGGGATGGTCTTTATATATTCCTCTACCTTTTGCACCATCTGGTCGGTTTTTTCAAAGGGAGTCCCAACCGGAAGTTCAACGGTGACTGTGAAATAGCCCTCGTCGGAGTTGGGCAGAAACTCGGCTCCCACAACCTTCAGGGGAATAAGGCTCAAGGAGGCCACGAACATCGCCAGGGCAGCCACCAGAACCTTTTTGGGGTGCTCCAGGCACCAGTTCAATATCGATACGTACCTGTTTTTAAAGCTCAGCCCGAAACTGTCCACCCTGCCCCAGATTGGCCTTTTCTTTTCCGAATGCCCGTTTTTATATAGTCTTGAGGCCAGCATCGGGGTAAGGGTGAAAGAAACGAACAGTGAAAAGAGGGTGGCAAACACCACGGTAAGGCCGAACTGCCGGAAAAACTGTCCCACCATCCCTCCCATGAAGGCGATGGGCATGAATACCACCACATCGCAAAGGGTAATGGCCAGGGCGGCGGTGCCTATTTCTATCCTCCCTTCCAGTGCGGCCTTTTTGGGGTCCTTGCCCATCTGCATGTGGCGGTGGATGTTTTCCAGCACCACAATGGAGTCGTCCACCAGTATGCCGATGCACAGCGCCATCCCCATCAGTGACATCATGTTGAAGGTAAACCCCGCAATGTAAATTGCGAACAGAGTGGATATAAGCGAGGTGGGTATGGCCACCAGCACGGCCACCATCGACCGCCATTCCTTTAAAAAGAACAGAAGCGCGAAGGCGGTGGTTAAAATACCCTCGAAAATGTTCAGCTGGGTGCTGTTCAGGGACTGACGGACATACTTGGAGGCGTCGTTGGCTATGTATATAGTGTAGTCCGGGAAGTCTTTCTTAAGTTTTTCTATCTCTACTTTCAGAGCTTCGCCCACGTCCACCACACTGGCGTCGCTCTGCTTGAATATCTGTATGCCCACCGACTCCTCGCCGTTTAAGCGGGTGATGCTGCGGACATCTCTAATTTTGTCGGTGACCGTGGCCAGACTTTTCAAGGGTACGGCCCCGCCGTCCCCGGTGGGGATTGAAATGTTCTCTATGTCGGACAGTTTCTCGTACTCACCTATGATCCGCAGGTCATAGTCCTTGTCCCTGTATAGCTTTCCAGCCGGGTTGTTGGCGTTTTCGGCCCCAATCCTGCTGACCACCGTATTGAGGGAAACGTTGTAAAACACCAGCTTTTCCCTGTCAACCTCAACGGCTATTTCCTTCTGCCTGCCGCCGAAGACCTGAACCTCGGCCACGCCTGGCACCTGCTGCAGCCTGTCCTTCAGAACCAGGTTGGCCACATTGTAAGTTTCCACCTTTGACTGGGGTGAGCTTACACTGAGGGACATTATGGACATAGCGTTAATATCCCTTTTTATAACCACAGGATCCCCGGCGCCATCCGGCAGCCTCCCCTTTATGCTGTCCACCTTTTTGCTGACGTCCATGGCCGCCTGGTCGGCATTGGCGGTGAGGTCGAATTCAAGAATGATGAAGCCCGCCCCCTGGCTGGCCATTGCCTGCATCTTGTTTAACTTGGAGATGGAGGACAGGCCTTCCTCCAGCGGCTTTAGAATCTGCTTTTCCACCTCTTCGGCCCCCGCCCCGGGATATGACACCTGGACGGTTACAAAGGGTGTATTGATTGCAGGCAGCAGTTCCACTCCTATTCGGTTAAAGCTGTATATCCCCAGCACCACGAAAAACAGCACTATCATTGTGATGCCGGCCGGCCGCTTAATTGAAAAATCAGTTATATTCATACGCTACCGCCCATCCGTTAAGATCTGTTTAGTTGCCCTTTTCCCTGGGAGGGGCCACCTTGACCGGGGCGCCGTTCCTTATACCCTGCAGGCCGGTGACTATCAGGCTATCTCCCTCGGCCAATCCTTCGGTAATCTCTTTTTTACCTTCACCCGTCAGGCCTACCTTTACCTTGCGCTCCACCGCCTTTTCCCCCTCAGCCACAAACACCACATTGTGGCCGTTGCGTTCCAGCACAACTTCGGCCGGCACCGCCAGAACGCCCTGGCGTTTTATTGAAACCAGCTTTATCTCGGCAAACATCCCGGGCTTCAGCAATTTTTCCGGGTTGGCAATGGATACCCAGATGGGGTATGTTTTGCTTTTGGCGTCGGCCGCAGGGCTTATTCTGGTCACCTTCCCCTTGAATGGCGAGGGGGAGGCTGCCGTAACCGCCACGTTGACCTCCTGGCCCGCCCTGACGTGGTTTATTTCCTCCTCCGTAAGGCTGGCGCTGACCTCAACTGAGTCGATGTTTACCACCACCACAGCGGCGGTGCTGTTTGTAACGAATTCCCCCGCATTTACGCTCCGGCTGGCCACTATTCCGCTGATGGGAGACCGGACCACTGAGTTTTCCATATCCACCTCGGACTGCCTTAGCGACGCCCGGCTCTGGTTGACGGAGGCCTGGGAGGAGGCCAGTCCGGCCGCGTTTATATCATAGTCTTTTTGTGCCGTTTCATAAGCGCTCCTGGCGGCCTCGAAATCGCTCAGGGAGATGGCGCCTGCTTCAAAGAGCGCCTTCTTGCGATCAAAGCTGCGCTTGGCGTCATCAACCTGTATCCGGTTTTTCTCAAGCTGGGCCCGGGCTTTTTCAAGATTGGCCTCGCTCACCGCCAGGGCGGCCCTGGCCGAATCCAGCCTGGCCTGTATATCCGAATTCTCCAGCTCGATCAGCACCGTCCCCGACGCCACGGCCTGTCCTACATCACAATTTACCCTGGCCACCTTTCCCGAAGATTTGGGAACAACCTTGATTTCCTCCAAAGGTGATATCTTTCCGCCGATAGTCAGATTGCTGGTCATATCGGACTTTGCCACTTTAATCACCGATACCGTCTGAACCCTGGCCTCACCCTGGGCCGGGGCTTCCTTCTTTCCGCAGGCTGTGGCTGTGCCAAGCAAAAAGAGAACAATTGCAGCCAATAACAATTTTTTCCGCACAGGACTGTCCACCTCGCGCAATTTTTCTTAAGTAGCCTACTAAAGGACACACCTTCTTAATTATAAAGGAGAAATGTCAAGAATTTTATAAGAAAGTAAAAAAACCGGATCTACCTGAAGATCCGGTTCACTGTAAAATATGAACAACAATATTGACAGACATTATAATCAAAGGCCGTGGGTTCCATGATTACTTCCAACCTCCAAAACAGGCAGGTAAAAGGCAAACAGACTTCCTCCGGCTTTCCTGTTGCAAGCTGTTATTTGCCCACCGTGGGCCACCACGAATTCCCTGGCTATGGCCAGCCCCAGACCAACTCCGCCGGTTCCCCGGTCCCTGGATTGGTCGGCCCGGTAAAACCGGTCAAAAACAAAGGGCAGGTGTTCCGGAGCTATACCCGGCCCCCGGTCGGCCACCCAGACCACAACACCGCTCCATCCACCCGGCCGGCGGGAGTCACCTGGTTCATACTCCCCCGGATCGCCCGCGGAGCTGAAATTCTCACACCAGGCTGCCAGGTCGTTATCCGAGGTAAAATTAACCCCCGCCAGGCCCAGCGAGACTGTACCGCCGGCTGGAGTGTAGTTAAGGGCATTGCCCAGCAGGTTTACCACTATCTGGGTAAACCGGTCCGGGTCCACCGGCAGATCATTTGGGGCGCCTGGCCCGGTAACTTTAAGTTCAATCCCCCTTACCTCGGCCTCCAGCAGAAAGTTGTCGGCTATTTTCCGCACGGTCCGGGTCAGGTCCGTGGGGATACGGTTCAGCGGCAGCTTGCCTGCCTCGGCCAGGGTCAGCTGCCTTAAGTCGTCCACCAGCCGGTTGAGCCTGATCACCTCGTCGTGTATGGGAAGCACGGTCTCCACCGAGGCGGGCATTATACCCTGCTGTATGGACTCCAGCTGGCCCTGTATCACCGTCAGGGGAGTCCTCAGCTCGTGGGCCACGTCGGCTACCAGGTTGCGGCGGGCCTGCTCGCTGCGCCCCAGCTCCTCGCTCATCTGGTTAAAGGCCTGTATCAGCACCCCTATTTCATCCTTTGAAGTCACAGGGAGTCGCAGGCCGAAGCGCCTGCGGCCCACCTGCCGGGCGGCCCCCGAAAGGCTTATGAGGGGCCTGGAGATGCGGCTGGCAAGAATATAGCTTATTATAAAGGCAATGGCCGAGCTGGCAAGCACGGATATAACAAAGGCAAGCAAAATAGAAGAAGATACCCTTGACCGTATATTCTCCACCCCGAAGGAGTTACCTGTGGGAACCCACAGTGTACCAACCTGTCTGTCGCCGACGGTTATGGGGATCAATGTCCCCTTGCTTTTTTCGTAGACTTCTTTCCAGCGATCTTCCGACCCCTTGGGCCATACAGCCACCGGCTGATTGTTTTCGTCCAGCAGCGCCAGTGGGCTGCGCTTTGGATGCTTTTCCTTGTGCGGCAGGTACGGCTGAAAATGATCATGAATGCCTTCCCAGCTCCGCCCGTTCTTAACATAGTATGCCGCCAGCACACTGTGTATCTGATCGGTGATCTGCTTCTGGACGTATGACTCGTACCGGCCGAAGACGACATTTGTAGCCGCAAAGGAAAGGGTAAGGTACAGTGCCGAAAAGATCAGAATGACCATAAGGGAACTTAAGAGAAGCTTGCTTCTGAGACTCACGCATTCACCCGCCTATAACCGGTCGGTAAATTTATAACCCACGCCGAAGACCGTAAGTATAAACCTGGGCTCGCCCGGCGAATCACCAATCTTTTTGCGAAGGTTGCTCACATGGGTGTCGATGGACCTTTCGTAGTTCACATAGGCCTCACCCATGGCTATTCTCATAAGCTGAAGCCTGCTGTACACCACGCCGGGCCGCTGGGCCAGGGTCTGCAGAATCTTGAATTCGGTGGCCGTCAGGCTCAGCAAGGAGTCACCCTTCCAGGCCTCGAATCTCTCGGTGTCGATGGTCAGTGGGCCGCGTCGGATGATATTGCTTTCAACCGCAATTTTTCCGTTTCCGGAAGCAAGGGAATACCTCCTCATCACCGATCTGACCCGGGCGGCCAGCTCCCTCAGGCTGAAGGGCTTGGTGATATAATCATCCGCCCCCAGTTCCAGCCCCAGAACCTTGTCGCTTTCATCCACCCTTGCTGTCAGCATTATGATGGGGATGTCGCCGCGGCTGCGGACCTCCCGGCAGACCTCGATGCCGCTCTTTCCCGGCAGCATCCAGTCAAGCAGGATAAGGTCGGGCTGCACTTTTTCAACCCTGGCCAGGGCCTCGTTTCCGTCCATTGCCCTGGAAACGGTGTATCCCTCAGACTCCAGAAAGTTGGCAACCACGTCCAGTATTTTCTCTTCATCATCCACTATCAGAACTTTATTCCCCACGGCTGTCACTCTCCGGGCCGCTTTATTGTAAGATCCGGCCTAATTGTATCAAAATAATATCAAGATTTTATTAAGAAATCCGCCGCCTCCATTTTATCCAGTAACCGGCCCATGTCGTCCTTCTGAACGCAGCGGTTTGTGGAAGCGCATTTCAAGCAGCCGATACACGGGCGGATCTGTAGTTCCGCCAGCCGGACAAACTCCGGCGGCCCGCCATATCCGGCCAGTATTTCACCGATGGCACTTTCAAGGTTTCCGTTTCTTATGGGGCTGCCGCTGAATGCGATCACTTTCATTACTCTTCCCTCCTAATAATATATAACATATCTAATCACCCTGAAACAGGGTTTAAAATGCACACGGCTGCCCGAGGCAGCCGTGTGCAAGCAGAGATAGGTGAGGTTGGGACTAAACTGTTTTTATATTTGGAAGGGCTGACATTTCCTCATACTTCTGTCCCTTTGGCACCACCACGGACAGTACAAACACGAAGAATGAAACTACAACCAGGAACAGGGTAAGGCCGTGCAGCCCCATCTTGAACAGCCAGGAGAATTTGGTCAGGGCAGTCAGGCCGAAAACCACTGCTCCCGCAATCGCCGTCCAGGCCAGGGTACGACGACCGGCGGAAAGGTTTTTACCAAAGCTCCACTGGCCGGCCTTTTCCACCAGGCTAATGGTGACCATGGTCAGTATGTTCATGGACATACCGAAGAATACCGGGTGTACATTCATATAGAACTTGGCCGGGTTCCAGTTGCCCAGGTAGTACCATGAGAGGCCGCTGACGAATCCCACGGCCATGGCCGTCACAGCCGCCCGGCGGGTGGCCAGGGGCCAGAAGAGGGCCGTCACCACCGGAGCAAAGGTGGCCCCGTTGCGCAATGTCCAGGCCAGTACGTTCCACCAAGCCGCCTGCTCACTTCTCAAAAGGGACAGTATAACCACCACGCCGGTCAACAATACCAGGGACAACCTTGTGTATTTCACCTTCTGGGCATCGGTCAGGCCCGGGTTAACCGCCCCCGCAAAGTCCCGGCCCATACTGGTGGCGCCGGAAAACTGGCAGGGACCTCCCCACCCCAGGGCGCAGGCCCAGATGCCCATGAAAAACAACCCCACCAGCGGAGGGGACAACACCTGGCTCAGGTACAGAGGAACGCTTGCCATTCCGCCCTTCCCGCCCGGGGTCACCACTGCGGCGGCAAGTCCAAACAGAACTCCGCAGATAATAAATATGATGTTCCCGCCAAAGGCCCATAGCAGTCCCTTGCGCCCCTCCTCCGGGGTCCGGCAGGACAGGGCCATCTGGAAGGCGGCCTGGGCCACCACAACGTTGATCAGGAAGGTGGCAAACCAGGCTATGATGAGCTGCAGCCCTGCATTATCCAGCGTAAACAGTTCCGGGCGGGCGCCGGCAAGCTGGGACAGGCCGGCGGGGCCGGGCTTTACGAAAAATGCGTATATACCAATTATGAACATGATGGCGAAGGCTATGCTGTTGGCGGTCTGGGTCACCACAACCGACCACATCCCCCCGGCCTGCAGGAAAATCAACAGCAGAACGGCGCTTATAATCACCGTCACCGGAAGTGAAAAGCCGGTCAGAACGCTCAGCGCCACCGCAAAAGAAAGGGCGTTGGCCACCGTCCACATGGGAAAGGTGAAAGCTGTTATCAGTCCGGCCAGACCCATGGCAAGCCTCCCGAAATGGTCGCCTATAAGGCCCGACACCGTAACCATCATGCGGCGGCGGAAATTACCGATGAGTAACAGCGCTATTATGAGAACATGTATCATTTCGGCAACACCGTACCAGCCTGCTGATATACCTTTGACATAGGACAGCTCCATAATGGCGATAAAGGAAGATCCCGAGAATAGTCCGGTAATACATACAAAAACCATCCAAGGCTTGAAGGACCGCCCGCCGACCCAGTACCCCTCACCCCCCTGGGCCTTGCTTTTAACTATGTTTCCAATTATAATTAGAACGGCCGTGTACATTACTGCCATTCCAAGTATCCATGCCCCGTATGCGTTCAATATTTTATCCTCCTTTCTTTTAAGAATCCCCACCTGAAGCAACCTTGGTAGGCGGAAAATTATGGCGCCCTGGCAAGGTCTTAATTTTCCCCTACCGGGTGGGGATCAAAAAACATGGCTTCGCTAAATTCCCTGGAAAAATCCTCCCACGCGGACAGTTCCACATATTCAACCATGCGGCATACATCCTTCGCCTGATCCATCACCTCCCTGTCAATAAGAGTCATTTTGGCCCCCTGATGGGCCGCGTTTCCAACATGCCTGATTCTGTCCAGGGGAACAGGTGGTATTATCCCCAGCCGCCGGGCCGCGGCTTTGTCGATATAGCTGCCGAAGGAACCCGCCAGCAGCACCGCTTCAATATCGCTGTCCCCAATACCCATCCTCGCCAGCAAAATATTGATGCCTGCCCGCATAGCTCCTTTCGCCAGTTGCACCTGCCGGATATCCTTCTGGGTGATGGCCACTCCTCCCGACAGCAAGAACTCCCGGCCTCTTTCAGTCTGCCTTATCCTGGACGCCAACCGGGGACCCGCCACAGAAGCAGCCTCCTCAGCCTCCAGTAGACGCCCGCTTGAATCGATAAGCCCAGCTTCCAGCATGACGGCCAGCGCGTCGATTAGACCGGAACCGCAAATGCCCCTGGGTTTACCCCCTCCAATAACCGAGCAAATCACTTCATCACCGTCCAGCACAACCCGGTCGATGGCCCCTTCCGCGGCCCTCATGCCGGAACTTATATTCGCCCCCTCAAAAGCGGGTCCCGCAGCGGCGGCACATGCCAGCAGCCGGTTACGGCAGCCCAGTACAATCTCCCCGTTGGTGCCTATGTCGATGGCAAGAGTAATTTTTTTGCTCAGGTGCATTCCGGTAGCCAGTATGACCCCCACGGTATCAGCCCCCACGTAGCCGGAAATAACGGGCAGAAACAGCACCGGGGCCCTGGGTGAGATGCCTATTCCCAGCTCATAAGCGCCGGCTGTATATGACCCGTGTACAATGCCGTTAAAAGGGGGCACGGACAGTCTGCCCGGGCTGATACCGGCAAAAAGGTGCAGCATGCAGGTATTCCCTGCCACAGCCGCCGCGTAAATTGAATCGGGCCTTATGCCGGCCCGCCGGGCCAGTTTCTTGATGATTCCGTTGACCACATCCCGGATCAGTGTGGTAAGTTTGTCCAGTCCCGCGGGAGAGGCCACTGAAAAATCAATGCGGGATATTATATCGGCGCCGAATTGATTCTGCCTGTTTAGATCGGCCTCGGCCGCCAGTTCCTTTCCTGTGCGGAGGTCCACAATGCTCCCGGCCACCGTGGTGGTTCCTATGTCCAGTGCCAGCCCGTACTGTTCGGCCACAGTGTCACCCTGCTCCAGGGCGATAATCCGGTCACCGTATATTACAGCAGTCACATGCCCAGGTCGGTCTTTAAGCATCCCCGGCATTGCACGCAATACATTCAGACCCGGGATCGCGTCAATACCCCTCCCGGCCAGGCTTTCCTGCAACAGCTCCCAGTATCCCAGCGGTTTTTCCAGATCAGTCGGCGACAGCAGCAACGAAAACTTTTTTACCGGTGGATTTACCGACTGGCAGACGGCCCCTGACATTCCGGCTTTGACAAGGCGCGGTTTATCCTGGACGGGGACCTCCACCGTCAGGGGAACATTACCCGGCCTGACCTGGCAGGCCAGGCGCCATCCGGATCGGCTTTTTTCACGGCTGAGCGCCTGCCGTTCCGCCGAGGTCGGCTTTTGATCGGTGTTACGCACCAGTACACGGCACTTTCCACAGGTGCCCCTGCCCCCGCAGTGGGCTTCCACCGGAATTCCCGCATCCCGGGCGGCATCCAGCACGGTGCTCCCCGACGGCACTTTAATTGTTACATTTCCTGGTAAAAAAGTGACAGATGCTTCGTTCATCCTTCGCCCTCTTTAAGTTTTCTTAAACTGAAATTTTACTGGGCCAGCTTGCTCATTGAAATACAACGGCGGAACATTTCCCCGGTCAATTCCTCTCCGGGGCCGGCCCGGACATACCTGGGGTCACTGACCGGCTTTTCCAGGAGCCCGGCCAGCCAGTCCAACGAACCCCTCACTTCCAAGTAATCCAGGCCAAAAAAGGCCGCCACCATCCGCGCGTAAGCCCGGTCATCCTCCAGGGAATCCAGCCCGGTGTCAATCAGGGCAAACCTGCTGTAGGACTTTATCATTTCCCTGGTCACCCAGAATGCCTCCTCATTGTCAAGAAAGGAAAGGCAGCGCCTGTATTCCCTGTAGGCGTCGCTTCCGTACCTGATCCAGCCCGGGCTGAGATAATACGTCCCCGTCTTGTCAATTCTCCCGGGGTCCCCAAAGCTGCTCAGTCCGTGCAGGACCGGAATGCAGTCTTCACAGTGGGGGACTAGCAGGCGGCTTTTTTTAGACCGGATGCCGTCAAGGCCGTTGCCGCACAGCCCGTAGGCCAAAAGGATGGTATCCACCCTACCGTTGGCGTCCAGGCCGTCAATTATGCCCTGCAGCGTCCGGCGAAGCACCTGGGGATGACGGTGCAGCCCCTGGGGCAAAAAGTAACACCGATCCGGTTGTTCTCCCGTCAAATGCCGCAGTTCAGGCCTGAACACTTCGCACGAGATAATGGCGCAGTCATCCGTCACTCTTCCGGGTACCCCCTCACATCGCCAATATAGCGCATGGCCCACTCGTCATACCCCAGGAGAAGGTCGGTGGCCCTTATCAGCCTCCTCAGCCCCTGGGCGGTGGGATCCATTATCGGACAGTTCAGTCCGGCCTGGAGGGCCAGGGCGAAAAAAGCCATGTTGAGTATCTTCCTGTCCGGAAGGCCGAATGAAACATTGCTGGCCCCCAGGGTCATGTTCACACCCAGTTCCTTTTTAACGAGCCTCATGGTTTCCAGTGTGGTTAAGGCGGCCTGCTGGTCCGAGGATACAGTCATGGCCAGGCAGTCTATAACAATGTCTTCGGCCGGAATCCCCTCCTTTTCGGCACGCTCCACGATCTTCCGGGCAATGCTGAGCCTTTCGGCCGGACTGTCCGGAATGCCGTTTTCGTCCATGCAAAGCCCGATGACGGCCGCCCGGTATTCTTTAACCAGAGGCAGCACCCGGTCAAGTGAGTGATCCTCGCCGGTTACCGAATTGACCAGCGCCTTGCCGCGGTAGACACTAAGGGCCGCCTCAAGAGCCTCGGGCTTGCTGGAGTCTATACACAGCGGCGCATCCACCGTCCGGCTTACCAGATCAACCGCAGAGGCCAGCATTTTGATCTCATCCACCTGGGCCGCCCCCACATTAACGTCCAGTATGTCGGCCCCGGCGCGCACCTGTTTTACGGCCTCCTCCTGCACCAGGGACAGGTCTCCTTTGATTAGCTTTTCAGCAAAGGCTTTTCTTCCCGTGGGGTTGATCCTCTCACCGATGATGACGGTGGGCAGGCCGTGACCTATAACCACCTCTTTGCCCGAAGGGCTGGAAATTACTGTTTTCAGCATAAAAAACCGTATCTCTCCTTTTGAGTCTTTTAAGCGATGTTTAAAAGGGAAAGGGCCCTTTCCACTGCTTCCTGGGCATCCTTGCCGTACCCGTCGGCGCCGATCTCATCTGCCAGGTCCTGGGTGACCGGGGCCCCGCCCACCATTATTTTAAGGGGCCTGTCGGGATAGGCTTGCCTGATGACATTGATGGTCTCACCCAGCCAGTGAAGGGTTGAGGTAATCAGGGAAG
>JBMOPB010000098.1:23537-34191 GCA_049325055.1 Bacillota bacterium | reverse complement strand
CCTCAATATTTACTGCTTTCCTTCCACCAGGGAAAATACCACCGTTGGATCGGCCAGGGTGGAGGTGTCGCCGAGCTGGTCGATATCGCCGGCGGCAATTTTCCTCAAGATTCTCCTCATAATCTTACCGCTCCTGGTCTTGGGCAGTGCATTGGCAAAGTGTATTTTATCAGGGGATGCGATAGGCCCGATCTCCTTGCGCACGTGGGCCACAAGTTCTTTCTTCAACTCCCCGGAAAACTCGTATCCCTCTTTCAATGTTACATAGGCGTAAATGCCCTCGCCCTTAATATCATGCGGGAAACCCACCACGGCGGCCTCGGCCACTTTCGGGTGCGCCACCAGGGCGCTTTCCACTTCAGCGGTGCCCAGACGGTGTCCGGAGACGTTAAGCACGTCATCCACGCGGCCCATGAGCCAGAAGTAGCCGTCCTCGTCCTTGCGGGCGCCGTCACCGGTAAAGTAGTAGCCGGGATACTGGACAAAGTAAGTGTTCTTAAACCTTTCGGGGTCTCCGTAGACGCCGCGCATAATTCCGGGCCAGGGCTTGGTAATGACCAGGTATCCGCCCTCGTTGACATCGGCCTCGCTGCCGTCCTGCCGGATAATTTTCGGATTGACACCGAAGAAGGGTACTGTGGCCGATCCGGGTTTGGTGGGGATTGCCCCGGGCAGCGGGGTGATCAGAATTCCGCCTGTTTCTGTTTGCCACCAGGTATCCACAATGGGGGTTTTTTCTTTGCCTATCACATTGTGGTACCAAATCCAGGCTTCGGGGTTGATGGGCTCACCCACCGTGCCCAACAGGCGCAGGCTGCTGAGGTCCCGCCCAAGGGGCCACTGCTCGCCGTCCCTCATCATGGCCCGGATGGCTGTGGGGGCGGTATAGAATATATTTACCCGGAATTTTTCCACCACTTCCCAGAACCTGTCCGGCTTGGGATAATTGGGTACCCCCTCGAACATCAGGGATGTTGCCCCTGCGGAGAGGGGCCCATAGACAATATAGCTGTGGCCGGTCACCCAGCCGATGTCAGCCGTACACCAGAAGACATCCTCATCCCGGTAATCAAAAATGTTTTTGAAGGTGGTGGTGGTGTAAACCATGTACCCGCCGGTTGTGTGCATCACACCCTTGGGTTTGCCGGTGCTGCCGCTGGTGTAGAGAATGAACAGGGGATCTTCGGAATCCATATGCTCCGGCTCGCAGTCGGCCGAAGCCCGGGCCATTTTTTCATGCCACCAGTGGTCGCGCCCCTCCACCATATTGCAGTCCTTATCCACCCTTCTGACCACAATGCAGTTCTTTATCATGGGGCACTGGGCCATGGCATTGTCGGCGTTTTCCTTGCTGTTCAGCAGTTTTCCGGCCCGCAGTCCATAGTTGCTGGTGACCAGTGTCTCGGCATTGGCGTCCAAGATCCTGTCCCGCAGGGCCTCGGCGCTGAAGCCGCCGAATACAACGCTGTGAATGGCGCCAATCCTGGCGCAGGCCAGTACGGTGATGGGCAGTTCCGGGATCATGGGGAGGTAAACGGTTACGCGGTCTCCTTTCTTGACCCCCATGCTTTTAAGCACATTGGCGAACTTGCAGACTTCCCGGTGCAGCTGGTCATAGGTGTAAATGCGGTACTCATCCTGGGGCTCACCCTGCCAGATGAGGGCTGCCTTATTCCTGCGCCAGGTTTTTAAATGACGATCCAGGCAGTTGTATGAAGCGTTGAGTTTGGCTCCCCGGAAATATCTGATATAGATGTCGTCTTTGAAGCTGAATTCCTCCACGGCCTCCCATTTCTTAAACCATTCAATGTTCTCCTCGGCCATTTCCGCCCAGAACTCATTGGGCTGTTCCACCGACTTCCGGTACATTTCATCCCGTTGCTCCCGGCTGCTAATTAGTGCTTTTTCAACAAACTCTCCGGATGGAGCAAAAACCCTGGTTTCGGTCATTAGATTTTGCACACTGCCGACTGACATGTTTTACCCTCCTCATTGGTTAATTATACTCCAAAAACTTTTTCTGTAACCGGTCAAGGCGCCCGGCCATGGCAGCCCAGAATCCTTTCCCTTTCTTTCTCCGCCATTTTATACAGGTTTTTTTACCTTTATATTTGCCTGGGCCGTCAATTCACCGGGCGGCGCAAGCACCCGGTCCTCCTCAGCGCCTTCAGTGACCCCAGGCACTGGGGCAATACAATGGGTGATTATAAAAAGAAGAAGGGAGGGCAGCCTTGGGGCAACATGAGTGTCTGAAAACTATATTTATTGTTATGCCGCAACCGCCAGCCATTCGGCAATGCCTCCTTTGGCGCCCTCCAAAGTTATAAGCGCGGATCAGGCCGACATGTGCACCTTTTTCAACACCTCGTCAACTTCTTTGGGCGGAGGCGCGGTCATAAGTGAAACCACAATATTGGTGATAAAGTTAAGAGGTGCGGCAATCAGCGCGGAACCCACCGCCGGGATGTAATATGCCCAGAACGGGTTTTTACCCATGAACAGTGCCAGGACCGATACGGTAAGGCCCACCAGCATACCCGCGATGGCGCCGTATTTATTGGACCGGCCCCACCATATGCCGAGCAAAATGGTTGGGAACATGGTGCTGCCGGCGATGGCGAAGGCCATGGCCACCAGTTGGGCTATGAGGGCGGGGGGCTTGATGGCCACGATGATGACCAGTACTCCCAGGACCAGTGTTCCTATCCTGGCGACAAGCAGTTGCTGCTGAGCGGTGGCCTTGGGGTTGATGATGCGGAAGTAAATATCGTGGGATACCGCTGCCGCGGCCGACATCAAAAGCCCGGCCACCGTGCTGAAGGCGGCTGATACGGCCCCCGCCGCCAGGAACCCGATGAACCATGTGGGAAGCCCCGCCAGCTCCGAGGCTGCAAGAATAATCATATCGGCAACCTTTTGGCCCCCGGTGGGGTTCAAAAGCTTTCCAAAGGCGGCGTAGGCCGGAGAACTCCAGTACAGGAGGCCGATGAAAAACAGTCCCCAGGCCACAGACATGCGGGCGCTTTTCTCATCCGGCGTGACGTAAAACCTGGTAAGCACGTGGGGGAGCCCGCAGGTGCCCACCATGAGAGTAAATACAAGGGCTATCCACTGGTAGGCGTCCTTTATGGCCCAGGGAAGGGCGTATTTGGGATCGGCCTCCATTGCGGTGTATACCGCTGCGCCGTAGCCTATTTGAGGTACAAGGGAAAAATACCCCAGCTTGTGTGCTATAAAGAAGAGCGGGAAAAGAAATGTCACAATGAGTATGATATATTGAATAACCTGGTTTTTCGTCACTCCCAGCATCCCTGAGATTAGAACGTACGCCAGAACAACCACCGTTCCTATTATTACCGATGTGGTGTAGCTCCAGCCGAATATCCAGGCGAATATCATTCCTATGCCCTTATACTGGCCGGTGCAGTACACAAAGGCGATTATGGCCGTGACGACGGCCGCCAGAGCCCTGGCGCCCTGGGAGTGGTAGCGGTCTCCGACAAAGTCGGGAGCGGTATATTTACCGAAGCGCCTTATCTGGGCTGCCATCAGCACCATCAGCAGCACGTAGCCCCCGGTCCAGCCGATAACGTAGCCCAGCCCAAAATAACCCTGCATATATACCAGTCCCGCCATTCCCATGAAGCTGGCGGCGCTCATCCAGTTGCTGCCGATGGCCATACCGTTCTGAATGGTGCTGATGGAACGGCCTGCCACCCAGTAATCCTCGGTTTTCTTTACCATTGACTGCAGTCCCACCACGATGAAAAGCGCCAGAGTGGCAAACATTATAATGGCGGGTATGGGTTTGAAACTATGCGTTACCACAAAACTTGTCAATTCTTCCACGTTACATCCTCCTTTCAAAAATTGATACGTGGTTTACTTGCGGTATTTCTGGTATATCTTTTCTACGTTTTTGCTGAAGATAACGCAAAGGGCGACGAAGGCGGCGATGGAAAACTGCCCGGTAAACCAGTAATGGAAGGGAAACCCCAGGAACCTTGCCCGGGTTATAAAGCTTTCTCCCAGCGGGCTTTCCTGTGCAGCCAGAATAAGGAACTGAAAGCCGAAAGTGATTAGCGCCCAGATAATGACGATGATGGAAATCAGTTTTACTTCAGCCCGCATACCCTCTGTTTCCGGCTTGAAAAAGTTTATGAACTGGCGAACCTTGGGTTTTGGCAGGTTCTGATTGGGAACCGGCGTGTTGGTATCCATGCGATACACTCCTTTCGCAAAAACTTTTTCACTGGTTGCGAAGGGACAGTATTTGACTGTGGCCCTCGCGTTTCTGTGCCGACCGGGAATGAATTCTATATGTCTTTATTTTTTTATGGGGACCCGGCTCATGCATGCCTCTAAATGGCATTGGTGTCAACAAATGGAAATCATAACCACGTTTTTTTAAATCCCATTATTCACCTTCCTTCTTTTATTTTTTGAACGGTGGATCAGTTTGCAGCCTCAAATCGCTACGGCTAAGAGACGAGGCTGCCAAAGGCTTTCTGATGAAAAAAGTGAAGTTGCTCCGGCTAGATGTTATTGAGCGGTCGTGATAGGATTGGTGAATGGTGTTTTGTGTTGAAAAACGAGGTTTCATTTATGAGGTCTAATGTTATTTATACAGCATAATTTTTTGATTGTTAAGAAATTTCAGTTAAAAGGATATAAATGGGGTCTGTTTGACACTACAAAGGGGCTAATGGTAGCCGTTGAGATCTTAGATTCCGGGAAATGTAAAAATAAGCCCCCGAATTTTTTTTCGGAGGACTTGATTCAGAACCGTAAGGTTTTAATTAAAATTATACCGGGATGAGGAATAGCCGGATAATTACTCCGTGGTGACAATTTCATCTGCGGGGATTCCGAATTCCAATGATTTCAATACCCTGCGCATCAGTTTGCCGCTCTTTGTCCGTGGCAGGTCGGACCGAACCTCTATTTCCTGCGGCACCAGGTGGGGAGCAAGCTTTGTCTTTATAAAATGGCGAATATCCTGCTTTAATTCATCGGACCAGGAAAACCCTTCTTTTAGAACTATGAATGCCTTGATTACCTCACCCCGCAGGGGGTCAGGTTTTCCGATTACCCCCGCCTCCATAACGGCAGGGTGTTCCGCCAGCTTGCATTCTATTTCAAATGGGCCGACCCTTTCGCTGTTAATTTTTATGACATCATCGATACGGCCCTGGAACCAGTAATAGCCTTCCAAATCCTTGTAGGCGAGGTCTCCGGTAAGGTACCACGGTGGGATTCGGAAGTACTCGCTGTATTTGTCCTGATCTTTCCAGATGCCTCTCATCATGGCAGGCCAGCTGGTTTTTATGGCCAGTTGACCCATTTCCAGGGGAGGCAGCTCCTTTCCCTGTTCGTTTATAATTGCTGCGTAAACACCGGGAATGGGTTTTCCCATGGAACCCGGTTTTACAGGAAGGCAGGAGAAATTGGCAATCATGAGTCCGCCGGTTTCGGTCATCCACCAACTGTCATAGACCGGCTGATTGAAGGTGGTCTGGCTCCAGCGGTTGACAATGGGGTTTAGAGGTTCCCCTACGCTTAAAATTTTTCTCAAGGACTTAAAATTATATTTTCTGGAAATATTGCTTCCGGAAGACATAAGCATTCTCAGGTAAGAGGGAGTGGTATACCAAACGCTGACCTTGTTCTTTTCCAGCAGGCTGTACCAACGGCCGGTGTCAAAGGGGCCGTTGTAGACCATAACGGTTACCCCGTTTAATAACGGTGCCCAGACTCCGTACGAAATCCCGGTGACCCAGCCCGGGTCGGCAGTACACCAGTATATATCGTTTTTTCTTAAGTCAAGCACCCACTGTCCCGTCTGGTAATACTGGAGAGCGCCTTCATGAACGTGGATAACTCCCTTGGGGTTTCCCGTGGAACCGGATGTGTATTGAAGAAGCATGGGATCCTCCCTGTTCACCCATTCGGTGGCCGGGCCGTCCTCCGATGATTCCATCAGGGTTTGCCAGTCGTTTTCGTGTCCGCTGTCCCCCACCACTATTACTTTTCTGATCGATGGCACGGAGCCTTCCGAGATTCTTTCACGCAAAGGGGAAATGGTTACCACCAGCGACGGCTCGCTGTCCTGCAGGAAACCTGTAACGGCGTCGGTCATGTATTTGCAGTGCAGGGGCACTGCAATGGCTCCTGTTTTCACCACGCCCAAAAGGCTTATATAAAACTCCGGACTGGCAGGCAGGAAAAGCACAACCCGCTCTCCCTTCCGGATGCCCAGTTTTTTTAGCGTGTTGGCAAATCTATTGGTAAGGCTGGCCAGGTCTTTATAACTATATGCACGCCTACCCGAATCTTCATCGAAAATCAGAGCCAGCCGGTCTCCATTGCCGTGCTGAACAAACCGGTCGGTGCAGGAATAGGCGATATTAACCTTGTCATGATCCTGCCAGCCGATTTTCTGTTCCGCCTGACTCCATTTAAAGGTGGCGTATTCTTTGCCATAATCAGTGAGGTTATGTTTGATGCTGGGCCCAGTACCATGTGGGCGGTCTGTTTTCACCCGGATTCACCCCCTTTATACAAATAGTGATTATTTTGGGTTCTTAAGTGAGGAATTATTTGTCATTGTTAATTTCCGCCACCTCGCTGTGGTAGCCTAAATGCATGGAAATGGAAGTGCAGCTTTCCTTTAGAACGGTTACCAGCCGGTATATCCTTTCCAGCGTAAGTCTGGAACTGGGACCGGTAATGCTCAGGGCGGCGATGACCTGGCCTTTGTGATTGAAAACCGGAGCCGCTATGGCCCGGACGCCTTCCGCCATTTCCTCCGCGTTGATGGCAAATCCCTGTGAAATAACCTTATCCAGATGAGAAATGAACTGGTTGATTTCAGTTATGGTGTTTATGGTGTACTGGCGCATCTCCTGCTTTTTTAGTATTTCCAAGGTTCTTTCAGCGGGCTGGTGGGCAAGCAGCACTTTCCCCTCGGCCGTGCAGTGCGCCTGGCCCCTCAGGCCCAGGTTTACAGTTATTGCTTCAGGAGAATGGTCCCGCTCCAAAATGAGAACCTCGCCCCCGTCCAGCACTGCCAGTTGTACAGTTTCCCTGGATATCTCAACCAGTTCTTTCATGTATGGAATGGCTACTTTACGGAAGTCCAGGCTGTTGAGCGCCTCGAGGCCGAGAAGCATTATCTTGGTACCCAGTTTGTAACGGTCGGTGCTGGGGTCCTTTTCTGCAAAACCATATGCCTGAAGGGTGGAGACCAGTCTGTGCACGGTGCTTTTATGCAGGCCCAGCAATTGACCCAGCTCAGTGCACCCGTATCCCTGCGACCTGCGACCAAGTGCCTCCAATATTGCCAGCGCTCTTTCAACGGAATGTACGGGGTTTTCCGGGGAATGCTCGGCCATGTGCTTGAGCCTCCTTTGCAGTAGGCGGGAGTGAAAATTCTGAATACTGTATAAATATATAATTAATATAACCCTTTTATGGGACTAAGGCAAAGAATCTTTTTTCAATGGCAGGTTTGGATGGCTGAAACGTTGTTTTATTACCGTTAAGACGGGGTGGAAAGATTAATGAATTCTGTTGGGGATGAAGGAAAGGGGGTAAAATAAAACCGCCCGCCGGCGGCGGGAGATGCCGGCGGGCGGGGTGAAAAATAATAAAATATTGATGTTGCATTGGGGGATGAGCCGGTGGAACTGACCGAACTGGTTTACCGCACCATCTTTGTTTATTTCGTGGTACTAATTGTCATCAGGGTAATGGGAAAAAGGGAAATAGGGCAGCTTTCCCCCTTTGATTTCGTAGTGGCCATAATTATAGCAGAAATTGCCGCTATGCCGATGCAGTCCCCGTCATTTCCCATATGGCACTCGATAGTCCCCATGCTGGTGGTTGCCCTTCTGGAAATAGGGCTTAGCTTTGCGGCGCTGCACAGCAGAAAGCTCAGGCTGTTTCTGGACGGAAAGCCCCAGGTGGTTATCGATAATGGCAGGATTTTGAAGAATGAGTTGAGAAGGGCGAGGTACAACCTTGACGACCTTATGGCGCAATTAAGGGAAAAAGGTTATCCCCGGCCGGAAGACGTGGAGGTGGCGGTGCTTGAGACCTCTGGCAGGCTCAGCGTGGTTCCCAAATCTGCAAAAAGGGCGGTTACCCCCGAAGACCTGGGACTGTCCACGGGTTATGAGGGTTTGCCGGCGGTGGTTATAATGGACGGGGAGGTTTTCTGCGAACATCTTCACCGGTGCGGATATGACACGGCCTGGCTCCTGGAGAGGCTTAAAGAGAATGGAACCGATCCGGGGAAGGTCTTTCTCGCCACCATGGAAAAGGATGGAAGTATTTTGATAAACGGGGCGGACAAAGGTATTATAAAATAATAACTGGACGAAAAAAGGAGGAATTAGGCGGTTATTGGTAGAATTTACAGACAAGTCCAGTTAAGCGGGTGATCTATTTGTTTCAGGTGGACAGGAATCAGCAACTGGTTTTGCTTGTAATCTCTGCTGTGATCCTTTTTACCGCAGGATATAAGGTTGCCGGGTGGTACGGCGCCCGGGACGGCAAGTCCGGAAATGAATCTGTGGCCGTCCCTGCAGTGGTCTACGAGTCCAGCAGGGAAATAGTGGTGCACGTGTCCGGCGCCGTGGAAAAACCGGGTGTATACAGGTTCTCAAGGGAAACCAGGGTGTCTGAGGCGCTGGAAAAAGCTGTACCCGTACCAAAGGCCGATATCCAGGGTCTTAACCTGGCCGCCCCCCTTAAGGACGGGCAAAAGATAGTGGTCCCTGAAAAGCGGGACGGCTCCCAGGATGTTGCTTTTGTTCCTCAGACTCCTGCGCCGGCGGTTAAGCCGGCCGGCAGGCCGGCAAAGGTAAATATAAACCGGGCAGGGGCGGGAGACCTGGAATCATTGCCGGGAGTTGGGCCTGCCCTGGCCCAGAGGATTATAAGGCACCGGGAGACCAGGGGGCTCTTCACCTCGGAGGAAGATGTCAAGAACGTCCCGGGTATAGGAGAAAAGTTGTACGAACAGATAAAGGATTCTATTTCAGTTGACTAGATTGGCGGGGTGTTAACATGGACATGGAATTGATGGTCCGCCTGATGCAAATGCAGATGCTTACCAACCCCCAAGGTTCACAGAAGCGCAGCAGGGGGGTGGGCGGGCCCAATTTCGCCCTTCTTCTGGCGGCGCTTATGGATTCCCCGGCAACAAATGCAGGCATGAAGCCTTTTCAAAAGGCGTCCGCCGGAAAAAGCGGGAATTCCGTCACTGCCGCGGAAGCGGGCTCAGGCCGCGGACTTAAGCCGGGAGGCGGGCGGAATTATAAAAAGGTTAATTCATCAGGTATCGAGTCTCTCGCGGAAAGGACGGCAGCTAAACACGGGCTTGACCCTGCCCTTCTGATGGCCGTCATCAAGGTGGAGTCGGACTTTAACCCTCTGGCGGTTTCCAGTGCCGGGGCCACGGGGCTAATGCAGCTGATGCCCGAAACTGCAGCATCCCTGGGAGTAAAGAACCCGTACGATCCCCTGGAGAACCTGGAGGGAGGCGCCCGATACCTGAAATCGCTTATGGACAGGTTCGGAGATGTCAATCTCGCCCTGGCGGCGTACAATGCGGGGCCGGGGGCGGTGGAAGAATACGGGGGAGTGCCGCCATACAGTGAGACCATTTATTACCTTGAAAAAATAAACCGGATCCTGGGCCGGTAAAAATATGTAAATTATGTAGTCGCTCATAACGCCGAAAATACGCAGCATAAACAGGTTGACATACGCTGCACCTGGTCCAGTTCGGGGGCGCCCGTTTCAAGCACTATGTGCATGCGGGTGTTTTCAATGACGTCCCTGACGTCCTTTCCTATGACGTCTTCACGCTTAACTCCCAGAAATTCTGCGTAGGCCTGGCTGATCTTGGTGATCCTGGCCTGGTCGTCCACAATCACAATGCCCTCGTATGTGCTGTCAAGTATTGTCTCCAGCAGTTCTTTGTCGTTGCGTTCGCTGGCCAGTTCATGAACAACCTGCTGCAGTTCAGTTGCGTCGTGCAGAACGGCCACGGCCCCGATGGCGGTTCCATTCTGGAAAATGGGGGAACGGTTGCTGATGTATGTTTTGTCGCCGATGGTGATCTGTTTTCCTATTTGCTGGCGGCCTTCTTTCAGCACCTCGGTCATCCCGGTGTTGGGGATTACGTCCACCACAGGCCGGCCGATCAGTTCCGCCGCACCGGCGCCTATAATCTTTTCCATGGCGTGGTTTAAAGTCACTATCCGGCCGTCCCTGTCCACCTCTATAATTCCGTTGTAAGCAGCGTCAAGCATCGCCTTCAGGCGGTTTATATAGTTTTCCAGCCTTGCCACGGGCGGGCTCAGGGCGACTACGCCAACCGGCCTCTGTTCTTTTATGGCCAGCAGTTAGCGGGCGCCGCCGCTGCTCACCTCACTTAAAATTTCTTCCGGGCTTACGGGGTGGAATCCTTCGGCCAGGATCCCCACCCGTTCGTTGGGCCCACAGTAACCCTCGGCATACTTCAGTAAGTTCTCGGGACCAAAAATGCCCACGGGCTGCCCACTCCCGTCAACAACCACCAGACAGCCGCTCTGGGACTGGTGCATCTGGAATACCGCTTCTTTTACAGTCATATCGTCGGGAA
>JBMOPB010000098.1:18584-23437 GCA_049325055.1 Bacillota bacterium | reverse complement strand
TACTTCAGTAAGTTCTCGGGACCAAAAATGCCCACGGGCTGCCCACTCCCGTCAACAACCACCAGACAGCCGCTCTGGGACTGGTGCATCTGGAATACCGCTTCTTTTACAGTCATATCGTCGGGAACCACTAAAGGGGGGGCATTATGCTTTTAATCTTCAACAATATCTCCCTCCAAGGAGATTACCTGAATATTTATTTAGAATTTTTTAATGTTTCTATAAAAAGCCTCGAAACCCCTTTAAATCGAGGTAAGAGAAAAATAAAGCCATATAAACCATATTATGGGTATAGGCATTCCGGGGAGCTAATAAAACTATAGGTAGACGTGTAATTATCAGGGGTGGGATGACGGAATGGATGTTTCCAGCAGCGCCGGCGCCAGATACAATCGTATCAGGGCTTTTATAACCTTTGCTGTGCTGGTTTTGATGATAGCTCTCCCTTTCGTGGACTGGGGCCTGGTTGAACCGGAAAAACCGGAGGAGGACAGTACTTCATACGGTGAATACATGGACTGGCAGCAGGTCAGAAATATCTTTCCAAAGTATGGCAATGCCACGGTGCTGGACCTGGATACCGGCCTGAAGTTTAACGTTCAGAGGAGGGGCGGGACGTATCACGCCGATGTTCAGCCCCTGACCGCCGAAGATACCGAAATAATGAAAAGAATATACGGTGGAGAGTGGAGCTGGAAGAGGCGGGCCGTCCTGGTGCTGGCGGGCGGCAGGCAAATCGCCGGGTCCATGAACGGTATGCCTCACGGCGGGGGACATATACGGGGCAACCATTTTCCGGGGCACTTCTGTATACATTTTAAGGGGTCAAGGCTGCATTTAAACGGCCGTGAGGACCCGGCGCACCGGATAATGGTGCTTAAAGCCGCCGGCCTGCTGGAGGATTTTATTGTTAAAAGCTCCTCCGAGGAGGTGCTGAAAATTTTCTTTACCGCGCTGGGCCAGGGGGAACTGAATATAACGGCCAGGACCGCTTATTTTAACAGCCCCGGGGATTTACTGAGCCTGTTCGGGAGGGCCTCGGATATCAAGAAGGTAAATGTAGAGCAGGTTTCCCGGGGTGAAGGTGGGGCTTTTAAAGTTACCCTGGAGGTGGAATTCAGGAGCGGGGAGACCGTCCGCAGGAGGGAAAAAACGGTGGGGATGGTTTACCGGGAAAACATCGGGTGGAGGGTGGATTATACCACGGCCGGCCCACTGCTGTCCCCGGACAAAGGTAAGGACGAGAAGGTTTCCGTCCCCGCCCTGTTTGAGGACCTGGAAAAGGACCAGTAAAATTAATTGTCATAATGAAATCTCAGGAATGAGAGCTATTGGCAGGATAAGGAGGAAATAAATGGTTTGATGGAGAATAATGTAGAAATTTTTTAGCTCAGGGAGTAATAAATGGTTTTCAGGCCGCTTTTGTATATAACCTTAGCCTATTCTTTCGGAATAGCACTGTCGGGCACGGTGGGTCTGTCGCCGCTGTTAGCCTTCCTTGCCGCCCTTGTCCTGGCGGTGGGCGCGGCGGCGGTTTTTTTTGCTCTCCGCAGGGATGTGTTTATAGTTTTGCCGGTGATATTCCTTTTGATGGGAATGGTGGCGGGATCCCCGGAAAAGCAAGACCCGGGCCGAACGGAGAGGTTTTTGGGAAAGACGGTGGATCTGGAGGGGTATATATGCAGGGACCCGGACTACAGGAGGGACAGGGTTGTTTACATAATTGAGGTTTTAAAGGTTGAGGACGGCACCGGGTCCTTCAAAACCGGGGGCCGCGTGATTCTATACGTTTCGGGCAGTCAGGCCGAACTTGGTTACGGTGATGTTGTCAGGGTCAGGGGGAGGCTCTTTTTGCCCTCAAGTCCGGGCAATCCGGGGCAGTTTGACTATGGGGCGTACCTGTCGGACAGGGGGATCTGGGCAGTACTGGCGGTAAAAGACAGGGACAGCGTTCAAAAAATAGGGACCGGTAACGGCAATTCTGTTGCCGGAGTGGCCCTCAGTGTGAAGCAAAAACTGATAGAGATCAACAGGTCTACCCTTTCGGCGGAACACGCCGCCCTGGTCAACGGAATTGTGTTCGGATGCCGTGGGGAAATAGACAGGCGCACCCAGGAGATTTTCAACGAATCCGGGGTTGTCCATATTTTGTCGGTAAGCGGCCTCCATGTGGGCCTGGTGGCGGCCGGAGTTATGGGGATAGTGGCCCTTACGGGCCTTCGACGCATGGAATTACCGGTACTGACGTCTGTTTTGGCCATATACGCCTTTATAACCGGTATGGGGCCGGCGGTGGTGAGGTCCGCCATTATGGCCTGGATTTGCATTCTGGGACAAAAGATTGGCCGGGAAAGGGACTGGGCCACCACACTGGCTGCGTCGGCCCTAATTATACTGGTGTTTTCTCCCCGCTCACTGTTCGATCCGGGCTTTCAACTTTCATACGCGGCTACCTGGGGAATACTTCACCTCGGACCCGTGGCGGACAACTGGCTGGAGTCCAAAGGCTTGAACAGGCCATGGGTGAGGGGAATTATTTCAGTTTCCCTGGGGGCCCAGGCCGGAACACTGCCACTGGTGGCCTACTATTACAACATTTTTTCCATCATTTCCATTCCCGCCAATATACTGGCGGTGCCCCTGGTGGGGCTGATACTGCCGCTGGGAATACTGGCCCCTCTGGTGGGTTTGCTTTCTTTAAAGGCCGCGGTAATCATTAATTTTTCCACTGCGGCGCTGCTGGACCTGATGATGTTTATCGTCGGCATTATCCATGGCCTGCCGGGGGGAGTGGTAAATGTCTCCCCACCGCCCTTTCCGGCCATGGCGGCCTGGTATGCCTTTCTAGCCTTATTGCCGGGGATGCCGGAATCCGGCGGCAGGAGCCGGTCCGGCCTGCGCTTTATAGCTGCGGGGTTGCTGGCCGTGTCACTGTTATTTTATTTCGCTGGCACAGGCCTCTTTAATCGTGATGAGCTGCAGGTGCATGTGATAGACGTGGGGCAGGGTGACAGCATGCTGGTGCGCTTCCCCAACGGGAAAAACATGCTGGTGGACGCCGGGGGATGGGAGGGTGAATTTGAAAAGGGGCGTGGGGCCGGGGAGGTTGTGGCGGCTTACCTGAAGCGGATGGGGATAGGCAGGCTGGATACGCTGGTTATAACACACCCGCACGAGGACCATGCGGCCGGGGCCGGTTTTCTCCTGGACCGTTTTGACATAGGGTTTGTTCTGATTCCTCCGGATGACCGGGGTGACCAGGTGTATGAGAGGCCGGACCCGGCCTATAAGAGACTGATTGAACGGGCCATGGGCAAAAAAATTCCCGTAAGGGAGATTATTGCCGGAGATATCATTGCAATGGACCCCAGTGTAAGGGTGGAGGTGCTGGGGCCGGGAACGGCCTTACTGGCCGGCACCAGGTCCGACCTGAACAACAACTCGGTGGTCCTTTCCGTAAGGTTTGGTAAAAAGTCATTCCTTTTTACCGGGGACATTGAGGAAGACGGGCAGGCCGGGCTGCTTGAGAGAGGGGTAAACCTGAAACACAGCGTGCTCAAGGTGCCTCACCACGGCAGCAGGTATTTGCTGCCGGAGCTGGTGGAGAGGGTGAGCCCGGAAGTGTCGGTGATTTCAGTTGGCCGGAACAATTTCGGGCAGCCGCATCCCGGCGCCATAGCCATGGTGGGCGCCGGAAGGAGGCCGGTGTACCGGACCGACCGGGACGGGCTGGTGTTGTTTGTATGCGACGGGAAAGAAATAAGGGCCTCCACGGGGCGGAATATAAGTGCCGGCGGTGTTTCCGGTAAAGATAAAAGCCGCTGAAATCCCTTTGTGCTCTGTGTTTTAATAATATCTTTTTGGCAGGGTAATGAAGGATTGGTAATTATTATGTCGAATATTTGCTGAAAACAGGCAATCAGTCAGTTGTAAATCTGCTTTCGGTAGGTAAAGCTGTGGTTGGATTAAATCTTTTTATACTTTTAAAACGGTTCAGGGCCATACCGGTGGGAATACTGTTGGCTTTTTCCCTGTCATGGGGGGGTGTGGCCGCCGGGCCGGCCCGGGCGGAGGTTCCTGAGACTCCCGGGGCTGACATCATTCCGGTGATTACCTATCACGATGTGCTCCCCCATGTAAGTGAAAATGACTCGGGCAATCCTTCGGTGTTGTCCCTTTCAAGTTTTGCGGCGCAGATGGACTATCTGCATGATAACGGTTATTACACGGCCTCGCTGCGGGAATTGGAAGAGTACGTCCGTGGAATCAGGATCCTGCCTCCCAAAACTGTGGTCATTACCTTTGATGACGGGTACGAGTCCAATTATTTATACTGTTACCCTTACCTTAAAAAGTATAACTTCCGGGCCGCCATTTTCTTGATGGGGAGCGTTCCCAAGAAGGCCAGGCCTCATCTCACCGGCCTTCAGATCAAGAATATTACCTCCAATGGACTGGTGGAAATAGGCAGCCACACTTACGATTACCACAGGGAGATAAATGGAGAGCCGGCGCTTAAAACCCTCCCGGCCTCCCTTATCAAAAAAGATTTTGACAAGTTTAACCTGCTTATGGCCAGGATCGGCCTGCCGAAACCCAGCGCCATTGCCTATCCATACGGAGCGGCGGGGCCGGTGGCCATTGAGGCCGCCTCCAAGGCCGGCTACAGATTGGGCTTCACCATTGAAAGGGGTTATGTCAGTCCGGGAGACCCGGTAATGACATTAAAACGTTTTAATATAGGTCCGGATATGAATATCGATGAATTTACCAGTGTTGTATCGGGTAAATGGTCTCAGGCTTTGCCGAAGGCAACAGTGGATGGGGATTAGTATGGGAGAAGGTATTTTCAA
>JBMOPB010000098.1:0-18484 GCA_049325055.1 Bacillota bacterium | reverse complement strand
ATATTGTTGCCGCCTGCGGGGTTATGACACCGGATCAGTTTTCGGGCCTGGCCCGGGCAACTGCTGAATTTGGAGTGTTCCGGTTCAAGCTGACCACCCGGCAGACTGTGGTGGCGGTTCTTGATGAGGAAAGGGGAGCCCGGTGAAAAGCTGGGGAGATCAATTTCGCGCCTGGGAATCCAACCTTTTATGCCGCCGGCGGCTTATGTAGCGGAAAGCAAAAATGAAGTGCCGGATGATTTTACAAAATTTTTAGGTATTCAAAAGTAAGAAGTGATTTGTAATGAGAACATTGGAACCGGCATTAATAGATCTCGAAAAAATCGTCGTTTTTCTGGACAGGATATGCTCCCAGTGTGATTATCACGATTCTCCCGACTGCAAGGAGTCCGAATGCCTGGTGGGCTTTTCGCGCAAGGTTCTGGGCTATGCCGGGCAGAAGGGGCTGTTGGATATTCCGGGGGCTTCCAGCCTTATTCCCAAAAAGGATTTTAAACCTTACTACCCGGAACTGGTGGTCCCGGTTCTGGCCGAGACATGCCGTCAGTGCAAGGAATGCCGGGATAACCACACCCCGGACTGTGTGGTGGCCCTGGTGAGGGCCAGCATGGAAAATACAGTTCTGGCTGAAAATATACATTACCCCGGAAGCGTATTCATGTACCTGGCCATGGTAAAAAAGAGCCATCCTGAGCTGGCGGCCCTTTTGGCCGGGGAACTGAGCAAAAAATAATACCACACAAAAAATGTAAAAACTCCCGTCAGAATCCAGAATTCAATAATTTATTCTATATTCTGACCCGCATTTCCGGCCCTCTGGGCCGGTTATTTTTTTATCAGCAGTTTTCCCAGCCGTTGTGTGGACTGCTCCGACCGGTACTCCAGGTCAAGCAGGTTGTTGGGGACGTTGGCGATGTATTTATTGATGTTTACCTGGGCGTCGGGGTTTTTGTACTTTAAATCCAGGTCCCGGCGGATGTCGTCCAGGTATTTTAACACCAGTTTCTCCCTTTCCCGCCCAAGGTTTATAAAATTGGCTATCTCGGCTTTCATTTTTTCGTCGGTAATATTTTCATTTAGCCCGCTGAGCTGTTCCAGTTTCTTTTTGCTGTTTTCAACCTTTTTAAGATTGTCGTTTATCTGGTTCAACAGAAGGGAGTTGTCCTGGAGGTTTTTAATATCGAAGTATGTCACCATGGATTGCTGGAAGCCTTCCACCAGTGTTTTGACGTTCTGGCTGACGGCGCCGGCGTTTTTGTTTCCACAGCCGGCCGCAAGCATTATAAAGGATAGAGTTATGAAAAATATCAGCACTTTTTTCATGGGCTTAAACCTCCGGGTTATAAGGGGCTGGTGTAAAATATATTGCCGGAAACGGTTTTTTTCTTGCCCCATTTGTTGATAGCGGTGACGGTAACGGTATTGACGCCGTCTTCCAGGGATATGGCGCCGCTGAAAATTCCGTTCTGCTGGTTGATGTTTGTCCTGACCTCGTTTACAAAAAGCACCAGAATGGCATTGGTGTCGGTTATTCCGCTTATTGTGACCTGTTTGCTCTTTGATTCGTCGGGAATAATAACCTCCAGCCTTGGTGCGGGGGGTGTGAAGCTTACGGTTTTTTCAACCACGGCAGTCCCCCCCTCCCTGTTGGTGGAGGTGATTTTTATGCGGTTTGTGCCTTCGTTGAGCTGTACGGTGGAGGTGAAGCCACCCTCACGGTCGGGCCTGACCGGTGTGCTGTTGGCGTAGACTACGCACCCGCGGTCGGTCTGTCCTGTTATGGTGAGGTATTCGGAATCTGATTTTTCAGGCGCAATAACCGTCAGGGACGGGGGAAGGGGACGCCGCTCAATGGCAATTTTTTGTGTGTCCAGTATTTTCTCTTTGCCCAGGGTTACCACGCTGATTTCATTCTTACCCACCTTCAAATAGTGCTGCAGGCTGAATTCCCCGCCAGGCCCCGGCAGTACTTCCACGCCTTCAATAAATATTTTGTTGCCCGGCCTTGTTTTTCCCCTGATCTCTATGGCCTCGGAAGCTACAAGTTCAGGGAGGGGGTAGATAACGGTAACGGGCCGGGATGACTGGGCGGCAGGCAAATCCGTCCCGGTTTCAGGGGGCATGGCTGTGACGGGCGGCGCCGGGGCTGACCTGGAGTTGTCAGTGGTTGAGTAATTATCCCTGGCGGAATAGTTGTCGGCGGCGGCGCTTTTGGTTTCGCCCTCTATCTGAGCGCATCCCGCCAGTAAAAGGGTTAGCAATGCCACCAGTATAATAACTGTTGTCAAACGATTCATCTTCATGCCGCACCAGCCTGAATATCGTATTATTACAAGATTTCGGCAGGATAAGACGAAATCCTTCTTATTATGCCGAAAGTAGGAGGGGCGCAAAACATTTGCCATTATTGGAGGTTGTATGTATAATTGTAAAATTAGAAAGAAGGCGGTGACTTATGGACTATTTGATAAGGTCGATAGACAAAGGGCAGAATTTCAGGGTTTTCGCGGCTGTCACCACTGATGTGGCTGAGAATGCACGCCTCAGGCACGATACGTGGCCCATCGCCACGGCGGCGCTGGGGCGGGTGATGACCGGGGCCCTTCTGCTGGGGGCAAACCTGAAAGGACAGGATATAATAACCATCAGGGTGACCGGGGATGGTCCCCTGGGTGCTATAGTTGTTTCCGCCAACGCCGGGGGAGAGGTCAGGGGGTATGTTCAGGAGCCGCACGTGGATCTTCCACGGGAGATAGAGGGGAAATTGCCGGTAGGGGCGGCGGTGGGAAGGGGTACTCTCAGCGTCACCCGGGACCTTGGGCTTAAGGAGCCTTTTACTGGAAGCGTTGAGTTGGTGACCGGGGAAATTGCCCAGGACCTGACGCACTACCTTGTGACATCCGAACAGGCGCCTTCGGCCGTATCGCTGGGGGTGCTGGTGGACGGTGAAGGCAGGGTGAAGGCTTCGGGCGGCTTCTGGCTGGAAATGCTGCCGGGGGCGGGGGATGAAGTGGCCGCAATTCTGGAGAAAAACCTGGCGGGCCTGCCGCCGGTCAGTACAATGGTAGACGGCGGGGCCTCACCCGTGGACATAGCCAGGGCGGTGGCGGGAGAGTTTGAGATCGATGTGCTGGATAAGACCCCGGTAAGCTTTAAGTGCTCCTGCGGAAAGAAAAAGGTGGAGGACTTGCTGGTAAGTTTGGGAAGTGAGGAATTGGCCGATATGGTGCGGGACAGAGGCGGAGCCGAGGTGCGCTGCCACTTTTGCGGGGAAAAATACCACTTTAACGGGGAGGATCTTGAGCGGCTTATAAGGGAGATGCCCTGACTTGCAAATATTGGGCATATGATGTAATAACGGGCGGCCGGAATAAATGAACCGGTTGCCTTAGTTTTTACTAAAATTGGGAGAGAAAATCAATGGCAGTTATAAAAATTTATGGTAATTGCAGGGGGTGCCGGAGGAAATACATATGTACCCGGAGAATATACCATTACTTGTGATCCATAACAAAGGAGGTGGCTTTGAGTGTATAAAATATTGCGTGTCAACATGACGGCCGGAGAGCTGAAATTTGAGGATTTTCCCGAGAAATACTCCGCTCTGGGCGGAAGGGCGCTGACATCACAGATGGTGCTTGACGAGGTGCCCGCCGCCTGTGACCCCCTGGGGCCTTTTAACAAGCTGATAATAGCTCCGGGCCTTCTTTCGGGGACCAGCGCGCCTTCATCGGGCCGCCTGTCGGTGGGAGGCAAAAGCCCTCTCACAGGTGGAATTAAGGAAGCCAACGCCGGCGGGATCACTTCTCAAAAGCTGGCGAACCTGGGCATCAAGGCCATTGTGCTGGAAGGCAAAGCCGGGGGAAGCGACTGGTATGGAATCAAGATAACCTCCAGCGGGGCCGAGCTGTTTGACGCCAATGACCTCGCCGGAAAAGGCACGTACGAGGTTACCGCGCTGTGCAGGGAGCGCTATGGGGCCAAGGTGGGGGTAATCACAATCGGCCCTGCCGGGGAGATGCAGATGCTGTCGGCGGGGGTGGCCAACAATGACGGCGATGGAAACAGCAGCCGTTACGCCGGCAGGGGCGGACTCGGGGCGGTTATGGGATCCAAGAGGATTAAGGTGATAGTGGTGGACAGCCCAACCACCTTTGACGCTCCGGTAAAAGACCCTGAAAGATTTAAGGCCGCCGCAAAGAAATTCTCCACCATTTTGCTGGAACACCCAATTACCGGTAAGGGGCTTCCGGCGTACGGCACCAACGTTTTGATGAACATTATCAATGAAGCGGGAACGCTGCCCACCCGCAACTTCAAGTATGGAAGGTTTGACAGGGCTGCCGAGGTTTCCGGGGAAAAACTGGCTGAAGTTGCCGTGGCAAGGGGAGGAAAGGCGACTCACGCCTGCCATCCCGGCTGCGTGATGCGCTGCTCAAATGTTTACCCCATGCCGGACGGCAAGGTATGTGCCCCGGTTGAATACGAAACAGCCTGGAGTTTTGGCCCCAATCTGATGATAGGGGACCTGGACGATGTGGCAAAACTGAACTATATATGCAATGATGCAGGCCTGGATACAATTGAGGCCGGCTGCACCCTGGGCGTTCTCATGGAGGCCGGGGTGATTCCCTTTGGAGACGGGAAGGCCGCAATCGCTGCCCTGGAGGAAGTCGGCAAGGGCACTCCCCTTGGCAGGATATTAGGCAGCGGATCGGTGCTGGCCGGGAAAGCCTATGGTGTTACCAGAATACCGGCGGTCAAGGGACAGGGCATCCCGGCCTATGACCCCAGGTCATGCAAGGGCAATGGTGTGACCTACGCCACCTCTCCCATGGGGGCCGATCACACCGCGGGCTATGCCGTGACCGCCAATATACTAAGCTGCGGCGGCAACGTAAATCCGCTGCTTCCCGAAGGACAGGCGGAACTGTCCCGCAATCTCCAAATTGCCACCGCGGCCGTGGATTCGACGGGGCTGTGCCTGTTCGTGGCCTTTGCGGTGCTTGACAACCCCGAGGCCCTGCCTGCGGTTGTGGATATGATCAATGCCCAGTACGGCGTTGAGCTTACCACCGACGACGTGGGCAAACTGGGACAGCAGATATTGAAGGTGGAGCGGGAGTTCAACAAGCAAGCCGGTTTTAGCAGTGCCGACGACCGTCTTCCCGAGTTTTTCCAGAACGAGGAACTTCCTCCGCACAACACTAAATTTGATGTGCCGGAAGGCGACCTGGACGGAGTCTTCAACTTTTAGTCAAAATAAATTACAATATGCTATATGCCATAAATAAATAATAACCTTTTCCGGCGGGCTTTTTCGCCCGCCGGAACCGCATTTTTCCCGGAGGTGTGACGGTGATACTGGAAGTTAGGGTCTTTGGGGGCCTGGAAAAAAAAATACCCGGCGCCATCTACGGTAAGCCCATTGAGATGGAGGCGCCCGGGGGCACAACGGTGGCAGGCCTGCTGGAGGTGCTGAAAATAACGGAAAAAGACGTTTTTACAGTGCTGGTGAACGGTGTCCATGCCAGCAGGGAATACGTACTGAACCCGGGGGACCGGGTGGCATTTTTCCCGCCGGTTGGAGGAGGTTAATATCGGGATGAATTTGGGTTTTCGTCCGGCCTGTAAAATCTGGTTTGAAAAAGACGGCGAGGTGTTCGGCGAGGGACTTTACAACCTTCTCCTTTTGATTGAAAGTACCGGGTCCATATCCGGCGCCGCCAGCCAAATGGAGATGTCTTACAGGGCTGCCTGGGGCAAGATAAGGGCCGCCGAAAAGAGGTGGGGTATAAGGCTGGTGAATGCCCGGGTGGGCGGGGAAACCGGCGGCGGATCAAAACTGACCGGGGAGGCCGCGGAATTGGTGAAAAGGTTCGGCAAATTCCGGGAAGAGGCCGACAGGCTGCTGAAAAATTGGAGCGGCGGATTGTAATGCAGACGATATTTTTTATGTGGCCGTTATGTTAATATAAACATATAGACTTTTTTTCAAAACGGATTTGGACCATGGAAGGAGAATACCTCTTGCAAGACGTCTATCTCAGGGAAATAAACTATTTGAGGGTTTCGGTCACCGACCGCTGCAACATGCGCTGCGTGTACTGCATACCTCCCGGCGGGGTAAAAATTTTACCCCACGGGGAAATCTTGAGAAACGAGGAGTTTGTAAGGTTAATAAAGGCCGCCTCGCTGGTGGGCATAAGAAAAATAAGGCTGACCGGCGGTGAGCCACTTGTCCGTAAGGGTCTGGTTGACCTGGTGGCGGCTATAAATGAAATCCCCGAGATAGACGATATCGCCCTGACCACTAACGGGGCCCTGCTGCCGGAAATGGGAAAGGATCTTAAAAGGGCGGGCCTCCGCAGGGTAAACATCAGCCTTGATACGCTTGACCCCGGACTTTTCAGGTCTATAACCAGGAACGGGGATCTGAATCAGGCCTGGAGGGGGATTGAAACCGCCCTGGAACTGGGCTTTAGCCCGGTGAAAATAAACACTGTGGTAATGAAAGGGTACAATGATCATGAAATAGAGGAGATGGCCGCCCTTACGCTTAAATACCCCCTTCACGTCAGGTTTATCGAGCTGATGCCGGTGGGGGCTTCGGACGCCTGGGCGCTGGAAAGGCATGTGCCTGCTGCCCGGGTGAGGGAGAAAATTGAGGCCGGCCTGGGTAAGCTTGAGAGCGCACACAAGCCCGCCGGAAGCGGGCCGGCAAGATACCTGAGACTTTCCGGGGCACCCGGAACCATAGGTTTCATAAGCCCGCTAAGCGACCATTTCTGCCAGAGCTGCAACCGGCTCAGGCTTACCGCCGAGGGAATGATAAGGCCCTGCCTGCACAGCGCCAGGGAGTGGGACGCGAAGGGGCCCCTTCGCCGGGGAGCGGCTGACCAGGAACTGGCGGCTATTTTCAGGCTGGCCGTGGCAGGAAAGCCGGACAGGCACTGCATGCAGGGCGGCTGGCGGGACGAGAAAAGGATAATGTCACAAATCGGAGGTTGATTTTTTTGTCCCATGGTGAATTAACCCATTTCGACAGCAGGGGCAATGCCCGCATGGTGGACATCAGCGCCAAGGATATTACCCGGAGGGAAGCGGTGGCCAGGGCTGAGATAGCAATGAGGCCGGAAACATTTGAGCTTATTAAGGCCGGGGGAATGGCCAAGGGGGATGTACTGGGTGTTGCCAGGGTGGCAGGCATTATGGCGGCCAAGGAGGCTGGGAGGCTTATTCCCATGGCGCACCCAATAAATCTTACCGGCGTAAACGTGGATTTTCTTTTCCAGGCGCCGGACACCGTGCAGGTTGAGGCCAGGGTCCGCACCACCGGAAAAACAGGGGTGGAAATGGAGGCCCTGACTGCCGCCGGTGTGGCGGCCCTGACCGTCTACGACATGTGCAAGGCCGTTGACCGTGGAATGGTGATAAACAACATCAGGCTCGTGGAGAAAACAGGCGGAAAGAGCGGGACATACCGCAGGGAAGGGGAGGAACCGTGGGAAAGGTAGTGGCTGTGTGCACCAGTCCCAAAAAGGGAATGCGCAAGAAGAACGTGGGTGAGGGCCTCCTGGTGGCCGAACACGGACTGGAGGGGGACGCCCATACCGGGAGCTGGCACAGGCAGGTAAGCCTGCTGGCCTCCGAGAGCATACAGAAAATGATAGAGATGGGCCTGAACGTCGGTCCCGGTGATTTTGCCGAAAACCTCACCACCGAGGGGATTGACCTGGTGAGTCTGCCTGTGGGAACCAGGATGAAAATAGGTCCTGAGGCGCTGGTGGAAGTGACCCAGATCGGCAAGGAATGTCACAACCGGTGCGCCATTTACTACCAGGCCGGCGACTGCGTCATGCCCAGGGAGGGAATTTTTGTCAGGGTGATCACGGGGGGGCCTGTGAAAGTGGGCCATGAGATAGTTATACTATCTTATCCTGAAAGTCTTTCCCGTCAGAATCCAGAATTCAGAATCCAGAATCCAGAATAATCCCTGGCTTGACATTCATTGGGGCTGAAGGGCCTATTCGATGTTTGAGACCTCAGGTTCAGGGGGGAATGGATTAATGCTTGACAAGGAACAATTGGAACGGTACAGGCGGAATATACTGCTGGACGGTTTTGGCCCGGAGGGGCAGGAGAAGCTTTTAAAATCGTCCGTGCTGGTGGTGGGGGCCGGGGGGCTTGGATCTCCCGCTGCCTATTATCTGGCAGCCGCAGGGGTGGGAAGGATTGGTATACTGGACTCCGACACGGTGGACCTGTCCAACCTGCAAAGGCAGATACTGCACGGCACCCCGGACCTGGGGAGGCCCAAGGCCGTTTCTGCAGGGGAAAAGATTGGGCGCCTCAACCCTGGCCTCGGTATTGAAATACATAACCGCCGCCTGACGGCCGATGTGGCCGGTGAAATGATAGCCGGGTATGATATTGTGCTGGACTGCACCGACAACTTCCAGTCCCGCTTCATTATAAACGAGGTGTGTTTAAGCCTTGACAGGCCTTTTGTGTATGGCGGGGTGCTGGGCTACATGGGGCAGTTGATGACCATAGTACCGGGCAGGGGGCCCTGCTTCCGGTGCCTTTACCGCGGGGAGCCCCAGACCGGCGCTCCCGACTGCTCCACGGTGGGTGTTCTGGGGGCCGTTCCGGGGGTAATCGGGACGCTTCAAGCCTGTGAGGCCGTCAAGTACTTGGCCGGCATAGGGGAGATGCTTGAAGGTAGACTTCTGGTATATGACGCACTGACGGCGTTTTTTACCGAGATAGCCCTGGCCAGGGATCCGTCGTGTCCATCCTGCGGGGCAAAGTAAATAGGAAGGGGTGCTGATCGTGAACGCCGGACAGGGCGGCAAGGTTGAGGTAAGGGGGTTTTCCTTCATCAAGGAACTGTTTGACCGGAGGGGACTGCCCTTTCCATTTTTATTCGACTTAAAGGGTGAGTGTACGGCCGCAGATCTGGCCGAAAGGCTCGATATTCCCGCCGGCATGCTGGAGGCTGTATTTATAAACGGGGTTGCCGGCGGCCTGGAGGGCATTGTCCGCCCCGGCGACCGGATTGCCTTCGTTCCCCATGGAACCCCCGGACCTTACAGGGTGGTTCTTGGCTTTTTTAAGGGGGAAAACCAAAAGCCCGGATAAATTAGGCTTTCGGGTATATTTGACATACCATTTTGATGTATTATGATAATATTACCGGTATACGGCTTGGCGGAGGATTGGGTAAAAGTGATGTTAGTGGTGGAAAGCCTGTCACCCGAAGACACCTTTCGGGTGGGACAAAGTCTGGGCAATTTGGCCGCTCCCGGCGATGTGTACTGTCTCAGCGGGGACCTGGGGGCCGGTAAAACGGTTTTTGCCAGGGGGGTGGCGACCGGCCTCGGTGTTGAGGGCAGGGTCACCAGCCCCACTTTTACGCTGATTAATGAGCACCATGGAAGAGTCCCCTATTACCACATGGATGTTTACAGGCTGGGAGGGCCCGAAGAAATGTCCGACCTGGGTTACGAGGAATACTTTTACGGGCAGGGGGTCACCCTCCTGGAGTGGGCGGAACTGGTGGCCGACGTTTTGCCGGAGGAAAGGCTGGAAATAAGTATAGCCCGGACAGGGGAAGACAGCAGGGAAATTGCCTTCACACCGCGGGGGAACAGATACCTTCGCCTGCTTGAGGAGCTGAAACGAAATGTACGTGCTGGGGATTGAGTCGGCCACCCCGGTGGCAGGTGTGGCGGTTGTATATAAAGACCGGGTGCTGGCCGAAAGGATGATAAACAGCAGGAAGACACATTCAGGACACCTGCTTCCCATGATAAAGTCCGTAATTGAGGAGGCCCGCATAAGACCGGGAGATATAGGGGGAGTCGCTGTTTCGTCAGGCCCCGGGTCCTTTACCGGGCTGAGGATCGGAATGAGTACCGCCAAAACGCTGGCCCAGGTATGGCGGGTACCGGTGGTGGGGGTCAGTACGCTGGAAGCACTGGCCTACCCGCTGACCGGTCTGGCCAACCTGATTTGCCCGGTGTTAAACGCCAGGAAAAATGAAGTCTATACCGCGGTTTATGACGGGGCTGACGGGAATTTGAAAAAACTGGCGGGCCCGCTGGCGTTAAAGCCCGAGGAACTGGCAAAGCTTCTCACGGGCTGGGCAGACAGGTCCGTAACCTTCATGGGAGACGGTGTGGACGAATACCGGGACAGACTGGCGGAACTGGTTGGAGCCAGGGCCTGCTTCGTACCAGGGATGACTTCCCATCCCCGGGGGGCGTCGGTGGCCTGGATAGGCTGGAACAAGCTGGACAGGGGAGAAGGGTTGGACCCGATTGCCCTTCTGCCCGATTATGTGCGTCTTTCGGAGGCTGAAGTAAAGTGGCAGCAGAGGCAGGAAACGACCGGCAGCCAGTGCACGGCATAAAACCTACATTTTCAGTTATGTTACCGGAGCACCTTGACCAGGTGCTGAATATAGAAACCAGGAGTTTTCCCACCCCGTGGTCATTACGGGCCTTTCAGTTTGAGGTCACCGAGAACGACTTCGCCGTTTATATCGTGGCCCAGATTGAAGGTAAGGTTGTCGGGTATGCCGGTATGTGGATAGTGCTGGACGAGGCCCACATAACAAACGTGGCGGTGCACCCGGAATACAGGGGGACCGGCTACGGGCGGGCGTTGATGGTTGAGCTGGTGGGCAGGGCCGCCGTAATGGGTGCCGTTAAAATAACCCTGGAGGTAAGGGTCTCCAATATTGCCGCCAGAAACTTATACAGGTCCATGGGCTTCGTGGAAAGGGGAATTCGCAAGAAATACTACTCGGATAACAATGAAGACGCCATAATTATGTGGCTGGACCTCAGAAGAGCGGGGTTTTGAGTAGGTGTTATCAGGGGAGGTTGAAGAGTAATGTCTGACAGGGAGTTGGTTTACTGGGAACTGGTGGAAGGTGTGGGGCTGATCACAATTGACAACCCACCGGTAAACGCGCTGGGTGAAAGGGTTATATCCGGAATAAGCCGGTGTCTCGGAGAGATTGAGAAAAACCCGGAGGCACGGGTGGTGGTTCTTACCGGGGCCGGAAGCAAGGCCTTTGTGGCCGGCGCCGACATAAAGGAATTCCCACAGTTTTTGGGTAAGACCGGGGCCGCCGGAGGGTTTGTAGAACGGGTGCATGCCGTGTTCAATTACCTTGACAATTTCCCCAGGCCCACTGTGGCCGCCATCAACGGCCTGGCCCTGGGGGGAGGGTGTGAGATTGTTCTTTGCTGTGACCTGAGGGTGGCAGCGGAAAACGCGCTCCTGGGGCTGCCTGAGATAAAGCTGGGGCTGTTCCCCGGTGGGGGAGGAACACAGCGCCTGCCAAGGCTTGTGGGTGAAGCCGCGGCCAAGGAGCTGATGTTCACAGGGGATTTCATCCCGGCGCAGGAGGCCCTGAGGATAGGGCTGGTCAACAGGGTTGTGCCGCAGCCGGAAGTAATGTCATCCGCCATGGACCTGGCCAAAAAGATAGCGGCCCGGCCCGGGGTGGCACTTAATTTCATCAAGCAGGCCGTGGACAAGGGCGTGCAAACCACGCTGGAGGAGGGGCTGCGCCTGGAGCGGGAACTATTTGACAGCGTTTTTCAGACTGCGGACTGCCGTGAGGGAGTTAACGCCTTTATTGAAAAAAGGGATCCCAGGTTTTCTCACCGCTAGCATGCGATGGCGAAGGCTGTTTTAGCAAACCCGCGCGGTTAGCCGTTTAGAGCTAAATGCATAATCAGGAGGAAATAAGACATGAACAGAACTCTTAAAACTGTTTTGCGGCTGGCGGGACTTGGCCTGATCATATTTGCAATTGCCTCCGACATCCCCACGGGATGGGCTATGGCCCTTCTTGGGGTTGGATTCGCGGGGGTTATAGCCGGCGGCGGTGGAGGGTGAGCCTGATCTTCCGGGCTGGTTCAACCCGGTTAAGTTGTTAAACAGGTACAGACAAAACCCAGGGAAAAGAACCCTGGGTTTCGTTTGTTTGCCTTGGTATTTTTTAAGCTAGACACCGAATTCCGCCGGGTACAACAACTATTCCTGCAACGCCTTCCAATGCCCCTGGAAAATTGACGGTTAAAAAAACACGGGGCATATAGTTTCAATAAGAAGCATAATAAAGTTACAATATGTAACATCGGTGCCTTTGTATTTTATACAGCCATTGCCTGAGTATTACATAATACCTTTGGACTGCGTTAAACAAGGCAAATGGGAGACCTTGCCGCCGCGGGGAAGCCTGGACAGCCATGTGGCACGGGTTTTGCGGTACATTTTTGTAAGCACGGGATTCTTTCGAGGGAGAGTGGTAAGAAGTGATTATGCCGGAACCTTATAAAATCAAAATGGTGGAGCCCATCAGCCTGATGCCCCCGGAGGAGAGGCGGAGGAAGCTGGCGGAGGCCCATTACAACCTGTTTGCCCTCAGGGCGGAGGATGTATTCATAGACCTTCTCACCGACAGTGGCACCGGCGCCATGAGCGACAATCAGTGGGCGGGTATGATGTACGGGGATGAGGCTTACGCCGGCAGCCGAAGTTATTACAATCTTGAAAGAGCCTGCCGGGATATATTCGGACACCGGTACATGGTGCCGGTACACCAGGGGCGCGGGGCGGAAAATGTATTGTTCCCGCTCTTGATAAAGCCCGGTCAGCTGGTGATAGGCAACATGCACTTTGACACCACCAAGGCCCATATAGAGCTGAAGGGCGGGCTGCCGGTCAATTCCGTTGTACAGGAGGCTTACGATACATCGGTAAACGCGCCCTTCAAGGGGAATGTGGATATTGACCGGCTGGAAAAGTTAATCTCTCAGAACGGCCCGGAAAAAATCGCCTTTATACTGGTAACAGTCACCTGCAACAGCGCCGGCGGACAGCCGGTATCAATGGCAAACATACGCGAGGTGCGCAGGGTTGCGGACAGGTACAGCCTGCGGCTGTTTCTGGATGCGGCCAGGTTCGCGGAAAATGCTTATTTTATCAAGGCCAGGGAGGAAGGTTGCGGAGATAAAGGAATTCAGGAAATCGTGCGGGAGATGTTTTCCCTGGCGGACGGCTTTACCATGAGCGCCAAGAAGGACGGGCTCGTCAACATCGGCGGGCTTATAGGCATAAAAGAGGACCTGGATCTGTACAACAACGTACGGGCCGGCATGGTTCCCCTTGAGGGCTTTCCCACATACGGAGGGCTTGCGGGCCGCGACATGGAGGCCCTGGCCCGGGGTTTGCGGGAAGTGGTGGAGGAGTCATACCTCCGGGCAAGGATCGGCCAGGTGGAGTACCTGGGCGGCAAGCTCCTTTCGGCGGGCATACCGGTTCAGCAGCCTGTGGGCGGCCACGCCGTGTTTGTGGATGCCGGAAAGCTTTTGCCCCATATTCCTTATGACCGGTTTCCCGGCCAGGCCCTTGCCATAGAGCTGTACCTGGAGGCGGGGGTAAGGGCGGTGGAAATCGGATCGTTCCTGCTGGGGCGCGATCCGGTGAGCGGGGACCAGCTCAAGTCCCCCCTGGAGTTTTTAAGGCTGACCATTCCCAGGAGGGTTTACACCAACAATCACATGGATTACGTGGCCGGGGCGCTGGTCAATATATGGCAGCGGCGAGACAGGGTCCGGGGAGTTAGGATAACAGAGGAGCCGAAGGTGCTGAGGCATTTTACCGCAAAGCTTAAGCTTGATTAAGATGTTTCTGTACCGTTCTTTCGTTGCCGGAAAGATTCTAAACCACAGAGCACGCAGAGATTACAGAGATATTGGAGAGCTGGAAGGAAAGCTGATTTATACTCTGTTTTCTCGGTGAACTCTGTGGTTTTATAATGTATGAATGCTGGTAGCCGACTGTTGTTTTAAAGATAGCTTCAAGCCTTAAAAGGTGGGTGTTTCATTTTGAACCAAGGTGGTGTAAAATTACGTTGGACTGATTTGGCGGGAGGCGGGAGCATGGATTTGATGGACCTGGTGGAAAGGGCACGGGACATTTTTGACTCAATATACAACGGAATGGTTATTATAGACCAGAGCGCCCGGGTGGTGTTCGTCAATAAAGCAAATGAGCGGATTACCGGTATAACGGCGCGGCAGGCGGTGGGACGGTTAGTAACCGACGTGGTTCCGGACAGCATGCTGCTGCACGTACTGCGCAGCGGGCGGGAAATGACCGGTATCCAGACCACGGTGGGGGACAAGACGGTGGTTTCAAACATAATGCCCATCCGCAGCGGGGAAAGGATTATAGGGGCCATATCCGTTTTTCAGGACCTTACCGAAATGATGAGCCTGGCCGGCTCCCTGGCCGAGGCTGTCAACACCATCGATCACCTTTCCAGGAAGCTGAGCGGCCCACAGGACTACCCCGACACCCCCTACGTGGGGAAAAACCCCGAAATGCAAAAGGTTTACCATTTGGCTGTAAAATCAGCCGGGGTGGACTCAACAGTACTGATCAGAGGCGAAAGCGGCACCGGCAAGGAAGTGCTGGCCAGGTTCATCCACTCCCGGAGCCACCGGGCGGCAAAGCCTTTCATTGCGGTGAACAGCGCCGCCATTCCGGAAAACCTGCTGGAAAGCGAACTTTTCGGCTACGATGAGGGGGCTTTTACCGGCGCCAGAAGGGGAGGGCGCAAAGGATTCTTTGAGCTGGCTGACGGCGGAACCATTTTCCTGGATGAGATTGCCGAGACGGCTCCAGCCCTTCAGGCCAAGCTGCTGCGTGTTCTGCAGGACATGGAGATAATCCGCGTGGGCGGCACCCAGTGGAAAAAGGTGAACGTACGGATTATCGCGGCCACAAACCAGGATTTGGACAAGGCTATATCCGAAAAACTGTTTCGATCAGACTTGTTTTACCGCCTGTCGGTTGTAAACCTTCACCTGCCCCCCCTGCGCATGAGGATGGAGGACCTGCCGGCACTGGTGGAAGTGCTTCTGGCCCGTATAGCCCGCCGACTGAATAAGAATTTGCCGATACTGACCGTTGAAGCCCTGGAGGCGCTTCGCAAGTACCATTTTCCCGGCAATGTGAGAGAGTTGGAAAACATACTGGAGCAGGGGATGATTGTGGCCGAGAACGGAAGTATCAGTGTTGGGGATCTGCCGGCGTTTATTTCCAGGAAGGCGCTGGAGGAACCGGATGCCGGCCTGTCTCTGAGGTTTGACCACTTTCCCAGTCTTGAAGGGATAGAGAGGACGGTGCTGTCCAGGGCCATGGAGAGATACGCCACCAGGAGGGAAATGTGTGCTGCGCTGAAGATATCCCGCACCACGCTATACCGCAAGCTCCTAAGGTATGGTATGGAGCAGTAGAGAGCATAGTAGCGGTCATCAGTCATCAGTCGCCGGATCTTGGTGCGCTGTGACATATTTCACCAGCCGAACGCTGGTTTTTATTCGATCTTCGATTGGATTGCACCCTCCGTTCCTGCAGTCAGCCTGGCCGCAAGGCCGTCAAGCAGGACCTGAAGCCCGAACTGAAACTGTTTATCCATATCCTGGTTTACATAGTAATCTGCAAGACGGACAATGGTGGGGTATTCCTCTAATTAAGGAGATGATTATCGCCATCGCGGCGGTGCTTTTTGTCTGTGCCCTAGGTCTTAACCTCATCACTGCGTCATTATTGCCTTTGCCATCCCTATTTCCATGGCGGTGGGGCTGATTTTCCTGCCGCCGCTTGGTATCACACTTGACAACATTTCCATTTATGCCCTGATTATTGTGCTGGGATACGGCAAACAAGCCCATGATGGGCAGATGCCTGATATTCGGGATTTGTATCATTAATAATTTTGATTACCAGGCTGGTGGAGTTTTTTCGTCCACCACCCCGAAGGTGTATCCCTTTGACCTGAAGTGGTCTATGATTGCGGGCAGGGCCTCCACCACCGCTTCCCTGCTCTGGACGTAGGCGGCATGCGCGGTTCCTGGCTTTGCCGCCGTTGTCGTAAGTTGGGTGCCGTCGTGCATCAGCACTATTGGAGTCAGCTTCATGTTTTCCACATTCTCCAGGCCGCTGACTATGTTCTGGTAAACCTGGTCCCGGGTAACCCCCCGGGGGTCGCTGTCAGCCGAGGAGATGTTCCAGCTCACCGATGTGTATCCGCCTGTCCGGAGTTTTTCTTTTAAAGCCGGGCCCAGCTTTTGAGGTCCTCCCGGGGCCCTGAACACTTTTACCGGTTTTCCGGTATAAGGGGCCAGCACGTTGTTGTTTTCCTCCAGGTCGGCGATAAAGGCGTCCGGCGTGCTGTATATTTTATTGTAGTCGTGGCTGAAGGTGTGGTTGGCTATGCCGTGGCCCTCGTCCTTTATACGCTGCATTACGGAGGGGTTTATTACCACGTTTTGTCCTACAACCATGAATGTTGCCCTTGCTTTTTTCTGGGAGAGAATGTCCAGTATTCTTCCGGTGTAGTGGGAGTTGGGCCCGTCGTCAAAGGTGAGATAGGCCACCTTGCCTTTATTTTCAGTGGTTTTGGCCTCGGCCGCCGGCACCCCCACCTCGGCCTTGGGTACAGGTAACGGCGGTTTTACGGGCGGGTTATCGTTTTTTGCTGGCTGGTTGACTGGTTGTGATGAATTGCCGCCGGAGGCCGCAACCTGTGTTTCTCCTTTAGTCTCGACACCCGGGTTATTTTCCTTTCCGGAGCATCCCGGCAAAAACAAAATGGCGGCAGTTATCAGCAGCGCCGCTATTGCCGCAAACCGTACGGTCTTTTTCATTGACCAGCCTTCCTTTAGTGTTTTTTTACGACACCTCTATAATACCTCCGCAAAAAACCGTCCGCAACGACAAATGTTTTAATTCTAATATATTATGGGACAAGAATTGATATGTTTCGAATAATATAGGCCCCGTGTTGGAAAACATAACAAAAAATTGCGGAGGTCTTTATCATGCTGGTGGAGGACAAAAGAAAAATAGCGGTGGTTGGAACGGGGTCGGTGGGTTCGGCTTCGGCCTACGCTCTTATGATTAGCGGGCTGGTAAGTGAAATGGTGCTGGTGGACATAGACAAAAAAAGGGCCGAGGGGGAGGCCATGGACCTTGCCCACGGGGCTTCCTTTGTAAGCCCCATAAGGATATACTCCGGTAATTACGAAGACTGCCACGATGCGGACATCATTGTGTTTTCCGCCGGGGCCAACCAGAAGCCCGGCGAGACCAGGCTGGACCTGATAAATAAAAACACGGCCGTGCTGAAGGACGTACTGCCGAAGATAATTGGCCCTGAAAGCAATTCGATACTGCTCATGGTGTCAAACCCTGTTGATGTGCTCACTTACGCAGCTCTGAGGATAACAGGACTGGCCCCTAACCGGGTGCTGGGATCCGGCACCGTTCTGGACAGCTCCAGGTTCCGCTATCTCATAAGTGAAAAGTGCCGGGTTGAGGCCCGCAACATTCACGCCTACGTGGTGGGGGAGCATGGAGACTCCGAGGTTCCCCTGTGGAGCCTGGCCAACATTGCCGGCATAACCGTTGAAAACTTCTGCCACATGCACGGTATACCCTGCCTGGACAAAAAGGAGATTTCCGGCCAGGTGCGCCGGGCCGGCTATGAAATAATCGAGAGGAAGGGCGCCACATACTACGCCATAGGGCTGGCGGTGCGGAGGATTTGTGAGGGTATCATAAGGGACGAAAATTCGGTGCTGACCGTTTCCGGGCTTTTGGACGGCGAGTACGGGCTTAAGGATGTTTGCATAAGCCTGCCTTCCCTGGTAAACAGAATGGGGAGGGTCAGGGCACTGGAGGTCCCGGTGTCGCAGGAGGAAAAAGAGGCTCTGCTGCGTTCGGCCGGTGTGATTAAAGAGGCCCTGGAGACCCTGGACTTCGGCGGGGAGAGGCCCGTTGCGGCTTACAACCAGGTAGGTGGAAACGCGGCCAGGGAGGTGCAGAACACAGTGCTGCACTGAAATAAAATCTGCGCCCCTTGCAGAAATTACATATTCCCTTCCCGGCTTTTTTCCTTGCATAAAGGGAAGGATTCGGATATAATATCCTTTGCAGCATATTGCGCCCGTAGCTCAGGGGATAGAGCGCCGGCCTCCGGAGCCGGGAGCGCAGGTTCGATTCCTGCCGGGCGCACCAGTAAAATGCCCGCGAAGCCGCTAAAATCAAGGGTTTGCGGGCATTAATATTTTGCGGAAGCCGGGCCGATGGTTCCGCAAGTACCCCTTGATTTACGCGGGTTTCCGGGACTAGTCGGACAAGGTGTCGGACAAAAGTCGGACAGGATTCGGACAAAAAAGTATTGATAAATTCTATAAAAAATGATTGCCTCAGGATGTTATGTTAACCCACCGCGAAAGAAATCAGCGGTGGGGTTTTTCTTTTTAAGAACATAAGTAATGAAATTGATTTTATAAATAGGGCTTAAAAATTGAGGTAGAGATGGAAAGGTAAAAGGAAATATTTGACATGTCAGGTTTTTTAAGTGGTGTTTATGATATGAGATACA
>JBMOPB010000097.1:0-34231 GCA_049325055.1 Bacillota bacterium | reverse complement strand
GGGACTGTTAAAAAGGGGCGACCATGTCATAACCAGCTCCATGGAGCACAACTCGGTTGTCCGGCCGCTTAATATGCTGGAAAAGACAGGGTTGCAGGTGACCAGGGTGCAGTGCCGTGAAGACGGGAGCATTGACCCCGATGATATCCGCAGGGCCGTACATCCCGGCACCAAACTTATCGCCATAACCCATGCTTCCAACGTCACCGGAACTGTTATGCCCATAGAGGAAATAGGGAGGATTGCCGGGGAGACTGGTAAAACCTTCCTGGTGGATGCAGCCCAATCCGCCGGAGTGATAGATATTGACGTCAGAAAGATGAACATTGACCTGCTGGCCTTCCCTGGTCATAAGAGCCTGCTGGGCCCCACCGGCACCGGAGGGCTTTATATAAGAGATGGCATTGTGCTGGAGACATTGATTGAGGGGGGGACCGGCAGCCAGTCCGAACTGGCGGGAATGCCTGAAACCCTTCCAGAAAGGTACGAGGCCGGGACTCTCAATACAGCCGGCATTGCAGGCCTGGGGGCGGGTATCGATTTTATTCTGGGCAAGGGAATTGAAACTATAAGGAAACACGAGTTGGGACTCACCAAAAGGTTCATCGAAGGGGCCTTAAAAATACCGGGTGTCAAGATCTACGGCCCGACGGGCACTGAAAACCGGGCGCCGGTGGTTTCTTTCCTGGTCGAAGGCAGAAAGTCGGCGGAGATAGGGGGGGTGCTGGACAAAAACTATGACGTGGCCTGCCGGGCCGGTTTGCACTGCGCCCCGGACGCCCACCGCACCCTGGGGACCTTCGATCAAAAGCTGGTAAGGTTCAGTTTTTCTTTTTTCAACACAGAAAATGAGGTAGACAGTGTGCTGGGCTTTCTGGACGAGATAGTGCGAAAGAACATAAAACTCCCGGAGGGCGAGGGAGGGTGCGGGTGTTGATTTCTAGACCCAGGTGGCTGGAAATAGGGGGCGGAATCCAGAAACCAGTAGTCAGAATCCAGAATGGTTTGGGTATTCCTTTAGGGGAAGAAAATTTATTTGGCCGCAGGTTTCCCTGCGGCCGACATTATTCTGAATTCTGGCTCCCGTATTCTGACCCTTAATCCCGGCTAGTCAGTTTTTACATTGGAATTGATCCATTCCGCAATGGCTTCAATGGTGGTGCCCGGGGTGAATATCTCCTTTGCCCAGCCGTTTTCCTTTAGGGCGGCTATATCGTCGTCAGGTATGGTACCTCCGCCGATAACCATTATGTCCCCGGCGCCGTTATCCTTTAGCAATTCGCATATCCTGGGAAACATGGTCATGTGGGCTCCCGAAAGAATGCTTAAGCCCACCACGTCAACGTCCTCCTGTATAGCGGCTTCAACGATCTGTTCCGCGGTCTGGTGAAGCCCCGTATATACAACTTCCATTCCTGCGTCCCGCAGGCCCCTGGCGATAACCCTGGCGCCCCTGTCATGACCGTCAAGGCCGGGCTTTGCCACCAGTACTCTTATTTTTCTGGCCATTAATCACACCTCACCGTTAAATAATGTAGTAAACCGAAACGGCCGTTTTTAGAAAATGGGTTTTTCCTTGTATTCGCCGAAAACCTCGCGGAAGACCTGGATGATTTCTCCCTCAGTGGCATAAGATCTGACACATTCCAGGATGTATGGTATCAGGTTTTCCGTCCCCGAAGCCGCTTTCCTTAAAGCGTCAAGGGTATCGCCCACACGGAGGTTGTCTCTTTCCCTGCGCAGCGCCTGTACCCTGGATACCTGATCTTTTTCAATCTGCGGGTCAATTTTCAGTAAATCTATATCAAGCTTTTCATCCTCGTTAACAAATTCGTTGACACCAACCATTATTCTCTTTTTCTTGTCCACAGCCCTCTGGAACTGGTAAGCCGCGTCGGCAATCTCCTGCTGGAAGAAGTTCTGGTCTATGGCTGCCAATACTCCGCCACGCCTTTCAATTTCCTCGAAATATTTCTCCGCCTCTTCCTCCATCTTGTTGGTAAGGGCCTCAACAAAGTATGATCCCGCCAGCGGATCAATAACATTGGCCACACCTGTCTCGCAGGCCAGTATCTGCTGGGTGCGAAGGGCTATCTGCACTGCCTTTTCGGTGGGAAGTGCCAGCACCTCGTCCATTGAGTTGGTGTGCAGTGACTGGGTTCCTCCCAGGACTGCGGCCAGGGCCTCATAGGCAGTGCGGACAATGTTGTTTTCCGGCTGCTGTGCGGTCAGGCTGCAGCCCGCGGTCTGGGTGTGGAAGCGGAGCATCCACGACTTGGGGCTTTGGGCGCCGTACTTTTCCTTCATGCGCCTGGCCCATATGCGCCTTGCCGCCCTGTACTTGGCTATTTCCTCGAAGAAATCGATATGGGCGTTGAAGAAGAATGAGAGCCTGGGAGCGAAATCGTCAACGTTCAGCCCGGCGGCCATTCCGGCTTCCACGTAGGCGAAGCCGTCCGCAAGAGTAAAGGCCAGCTCCTGTACGGCGGTTGACCCTGCCTCCCTTATGTGGTAGCCGCTTATACTGACAGTGTTCCATTTGGGAACGTGTTTTGAAGCGTATGCGAATATATCGGTAATCAGCCGCATTGAGGGCTCCGGCGGGAATATCCACGACTTCTGGGCGATGTATTCCTTGAGAATGTCGTTCTGGATGGTGCCGGTGAGCTTTTCCGATGACACTCCCTGTTTTTCCCCTGTGGCGATATACATGCACCATAATATTGAGGCCGGGGCGTTGATGGTCATTGAGGTGCTCACCTTGTCAAGGGGTATGCCGTTGAACAGGGTTTCCATGTCCTGCAGTGAGTCAATGGCCACCCCCACACGCCCCACCTCCCCGAAAGACCTGGGGTGGTCGCTGTCATAGCCCATGATGGTGGGCATGTCGAAGGCCACGCTAAGTCCGGTCTGGCCCTTGGCAAGCAGGTATTTGTACCTTTCGTTGGACTCCCTGGCGGTGGCAAACCCGGCGAACTGGCGCATGGTCCAGAGCCTTCCGCGGTACATGTTTCCCTGAACCCCCCTGGTGTACGGGTACTGTCCCGGCATGCCCAGATCCTTAATGTAATCAAATTCTCCTATATCCTGGGGAGTATAGAGGTCTTTGACGGGCATCGAGGAAACAGTTTCAAACACAAAATCCCGGTCCTGCATTTTTTTTCTGGACTCCAGCCATGCTTCTTTGGCCCTGGCAATTTCATCCATTTTTTGGCTCATACTCACATGCTCCTTCCCGAAAAGCAATTATTTTCTCTATCAGGATGTCCGCCGCAGTATAGGGGTCAACCCGGCGGTTCATAACATCATTCAATATTTCCTCCATTTTTCCGTTGGATAAAACGCTGCCGAATATCTTTTCCATAACCTTGCCGTTCAGTATCTCCATAAGTTCAATCCTGAGCTTGTGCGCTGACTCCCCGGTATTTTCCTCCTTTATTTTTACGGCCCTGTGTTTTTTGATCTGTTCCCATAAAAGGTCCATTCCATCTCCTGTGAAGGTGGAAGTGGCCAAAACCGGTGGACGCCAGCTTTTAATAAGCGGGCTCAAGTCGATCATGTTTTCAATATCGGTTTTCATCCTGGTGACGTCGGCTATGTCGCATTTATTGATTACAAATATGTCTGCTATTTCCATTATCCCGGCCTTTATGGTCTGGATATGGTCGCCGGCGCCGGGGGTGAGCACCACCACGGTGCTGTCGGCGTAGTGCATTATATCCAGCTCCGACTGGCCCACACCCACGGTTTCTATAATAATTACACCGCAGCCATAGGCATCCAGTATTTTAACGACATCGCGGGTTGCCCTGGACAGCCCCCCAAGGCTTCCTCTGGTACCCATGCTGCGGATGAACACCCCTTTATCCAGTGCGTGTTCCTGCATGCGTATCCTGTCACCAAGCAGGGCTCCTCCTGAAAACGGGCTGCTTGGGTCAACGGCGATTACCCCGACCTGTGCGCCCTCGGACCTGATAAGTCCGATCAGCCTGTCAACCAGCGAGCTTTTGCCGGCCCCCGGGGACCCGGTGACTCCTATTATGTGGGCCTTCCCGGTATGGGGGTAAATCCTCCTGATTATTTCCTCCTTTTCGGGGTAGTCGTTCTCCACCAGTGTGATAAGTTTTGCTGCGCTTCTGCGGTTGCCCTCCAAAAGCTTCTCAACATGATCCGTCATGATCTCACCCCTTTAGTATTCTATTCCTTCACGGGCCTCCACTCCCAGGTAAAAGGGGTGTTTTACCAGGTTGACTTCAGTCACCAGGTCTGCTGCCTCAATTATTTTTTCATGGGCATATCTGCCGGTAAACACCAGTTCAACATCGGGAGGTCTCAGTTTAATCAGCTCCATAACCTGTTCCAGCTGAACCAGCTTATAATCAAGAGCCACGTTGATTTCATCCAGTATAACCAAATCGTAGCCGCCCCCGGTCAGCACGGCCCTGGCCCTGTCGATACCCTTTTGGGCTATTTCAATATCCCCGGGGGAGGGGTTTTCCCTGTCCACAAATGTTTCCAGGCCGTACTGTTCAATGGTTATGCCGGGAAGGTATTTTGCTGCGGTGGAAAGCTCACCGTAGTTGGAGCTTCCTTTCATGAACTGCAGCATCATGACCTTGTGCCCGTGGCCCACAGCCCTCATGGCCAGGCCCAGCGAAGCTGTGGTTTTACCCTTTCCATTGCCCGTGTATACCTGCAAACAGCCTCTCCTCGGATGAATCATGCAGAAACCACCCTTCTTGTCACTCAATTATTCTTTCATCAGGTTCTTTGCTATAACCATACGCTGTATCTGGTTGGTTCCCTCGTAAATCTGGGTAATCTTGGCGTCCCTCATCATTCTTTCCACGGGGTATTCTTTGCAGTATCCGTACCCCCCCAGTATCTGGACTGCGTTTGTGGTGACTGTCATGGCGGTGTCGGTGGCGTACATCTTGGCCATGGCCGCTTCCTTGGAGTGGGGGAGTCCCATGTCTTTCAGCCTGGCAGCCCTGTATACCAGCATTCTGGCGGCGTCGATCTGCGTGGCCATATCGGCCAGCATAAACCCTACGGCCTGGTGCTCTATTAAAGTCCTGCCGAACTGTACCCTCTGTTTGGCGTGGGCCAGCGCCACGTCATAGGCTCCCTGGGCGATGCCCAGACCCTGGGCGGCTATTCCTACGCGGCCTCCGTCAAGGAGCGCCATGGCCACCTTAAACCCGTCATTTTCCACCCCCAGAAGGTTTTCCCTGGGCACCAGGGCGTTGTCAAAAATCAACTCGGTGGTTTGAGAAGCGTTTAGCCCCATTTTTTCTTCCTTTTTGCCGATGGAGAAACCGGGAGTGTCCTTTTCCACTACAAGGCAGGTGATTCCCCTGTAGCCCTTGCTGCCCGGCTCGGTCCGCACAAAAGTGATGTATACTCCCGACACGCCGCCGTTGGTTATAAATATCTTGCTTCCGTTTACCACATAGTGGTCGCCTTCAATCCTGGCGGTGGTTGTCAGGCCCGCCGGGTCCGAACCGGCCCCTGGTTCGGTCAGGGCGAAGGCGCCGATCATTTCACCCCCGGCCAGCTTGGGAATATATTTTGCCTTTTGTTCCTCGGTTCCGAAAAGCAATATAGGCATTGTGCCCACAGAGGTGTGTACCGCCAGTATAACCCCGGTGGATCCGCAGGCCCTTGATATCTCCTCGATTGTAATGATGTAGGAAAGAAAGTCACATCCGGCGCCGCCCCACTCCTCTGGAATGGGTACTCCCATAAGCCCCAGATCGGACATTTTTTTTATGTTTTCCCATGGGAATTCATGGGTGCTGTCATAGTGGGCGGCCCGGGGGGCGATTTCATTTTGAGCCAGCCTGCGGACCATGTCCCGCATCAGTTTTTGTTCCTCTGTCAGGTATAGAGGCATGTTGATACTCCTTTACAGTAATTCTTTATGGTCGGAATAACATTGGAATTCATTCTACCCGGATCATAACCGCGTCTCCCTGTGCGGCCCCGCTGCATATGGCGGCAATCCCTATGCCGCCGCCCCGGCGGCGCAGCTGGCTGATGAGGGTCACCAGTATCCTGGCGCCGCTGGCGCCTATGGGGTGGCCGTACGCCACGGCGCCTCCGCAAATATTTATTTTTTCATAGCTGATATTGGATATCTTTGCGCTAACCAGGGTAACAGCCGCAAAGGCCTCGTTAATCTCGAACAGGTCCACCTGGTCAACATTCATACCTTTGGCCGACAGCAGCTTGTTGATGGAAAGCCCGGGCACAGTGGCGATATAGGACGCCTCCCTGGAAACCGAAGCATGTCCCAGTATGGTCGCAAGCGGGCGAATTCCCAATTCCGCCGCCTTTTCCTCCGAGGCCACCACCAGGGCGCCGGCCCCGTCGTTTACACCCGGGGCGTTGCCTGCGGTGACGGTGTTTTCCGGGTCAAAGATGGGAGGCAGTTTTCTCAAAGCCTCAATTGATGTGTCCCGGCGTGGGCCTTCGTCCCTGGAAACCACAACAGGCTGGCCTTTTTTCTGCGGCACCGGCACAGGAACAATCTCATCGTCAAGAAGTCCTTTATCCTGGGCCGCAATGGCCGTGAGGTGACTTCTCAGCGCCCATTGATCCTGTTCTTCACGGGAAATGTCGTATTCCCTGGCCACTTTTCCGCCGTGGACGGCCATGTGCTTGTTGTGAAAGGCGCACCAGAGCCCGTCGTGTATCATAAGGTCGGTAAATTTGTCGTCACCCATGCGAAAGCCCCACCTGGCCCTTGCAAAATAAGGGGCGTTGCTCATGCTTTCCATGCCGCCGGCCACTATCAATCCGGCATCTCCCGCCCTGATGGCCTGATCGGCCATGGTCACGCTTCTAAGCCCCGAGGCGCAAACCTTGTTAATTGTTTCCGACGGGACTTCCCACGGCAGTCCGGCATTTATTGTGGCCTGGCGGGAAGGTATCTGGCCCGCGCCTCCCTGCAGCACCATTCCCATTATCACATTATCAATGGAATTATTTTCGATTCCGGCTCTTTTGACAGCTTCCCTTATTACAATTCCGCCCAGTTCAGTTGCCTTCAGGGATTGAAGGCCTCCGCCCAGCCTTCCGAAAGGTGTCCGGCTAAAGCTCAAAATAACTGATTTTGCCACCTGCACCATCTCCTGAAACATTATTTTTATTTCATTCATTTGATTAACTTTTTATAATATTCCTGCAATATTTATGCCATGCTGTTTTTGCACACGGCAGGCATTCCGGGGGGGTTTTGCGGGGTTTATTGGGATATCCATTATGAATTGCTGTAAACATGAGTTAACATATAAATAGGTGTATATAATCGTTTACATAAAACTGGACCGCGCTTGGCGCGGCCCTGATCAATCCTTTATTTTCTTTTTCCAAAAAATATAGAAGATGGGGCCCAGCCCGAAAAACCACCCGGCAAACAGCCCCCAGACAAGTGTCTCACCCCAGGGCCTGCCCCTTTTACGGGCGTCCGCCATAACCCATATGGCGGAGATTATCATTATGGCCAGTATTGTTATGTATACAACGTTTGCCAACAGCAGGCGATTCAAAACATATACTCCTCTAACTTGAAAATATACTGAAAAGTTTCCTGGAAAGAATCAAAAACAGGTCTTTATTATAATTGGCCGTAAAATGGGAAACGATGCGCCATCACATAACGTCCCACCTCTGGCAACGGGCTCCCCATCTTCCGATTACCCTGTCTTCCTCATAAATTTCCGCTATTTCACAGTTGTTGGGGCAGCCGCTGCACTCGAAGCTGCTTGTCCGGTAGGGGAGGCCGGCTATTTTAAATCCCTTGAACCTGGTCTGCCCGGTTTTTTCCACCTCTTCACGGGCAAGCTGGGCAGCGCCTATGGCTCCCATCACGCTGAAATGCCTCGGGATTACTATGGGCAACTTAAGGGCCCTTTCAAAGGCCGCCTTAATCCCGGCGTTGGCCGCCACGCCCCCCTGGAAAACCACCGGGGAAAGTATTTCCTTGCCCTTGCCGACGTTGTTAAGGTAGTTTCTGACAAGGGCCTCACACAGCCCGTTTATTATATCGGACAGCTTGTGGCCCATTTGCTGTTTGTGTATCATGTCCGACTCGGCAAAAACAGTACACCTGCCGGCGATGCGGACCGGGGCGGTGGAGCTTAGGGCCAGTTCGCCAAAATCGGCTATTGGTATGTTCAGCCTTGATGCCTGCTGGTCCAGGAATGACCCGGTGCCGGCTGCGCACACGGTGTTCATGGCAAAGTCGGTGACGATTCCGTTGCGCATTATAATTATTTTTGAGTCCTGGCCTCCGATTTCCAGCACTGTCTGAACGTCGGGAACGTACATGGTGGCGGCAACGGCGTGGGCGGTTATTTCATTCTTTATAACGTCTGCGCCTATCATCACCCCGGCCAGGTATCTTCCGCTTCCCGTTGTGCCGGAACCGCAAATCTCAATCCCGGCAGGAAGAGAGTCGGAAATCTCGGAAAGCCCCGCCAGTATTGCTTCCAGGGGCCTTCCCCGGGTCCTTATGTAAAGGTCGGCCATTACTTCTCCGGAATGGTCCACTACAACAATGTTGGTGCTGACGGAGCCGACGTCTATTCCCAGGTATGCTTTCATATCGTATCCTTTCCGCTGATTGCTGTTAATTATATTATTAACCGACTACCGTCTGGTTTTGATATATATCATCAGCATTTCTTTTTCTGCGCATCAGGTCTACAAAAGCTTCGAGCCGGGTGGTCATGCCGGCCTTGCCGGTCTGTTCATCCAGGAAGAATGTAAGCACAGGGATGTTGTGTTCACGGCTGACCCGGGTCAGTATGGTTCTTGCCACTATTTCCGGTATGCATGTAAAAGGCGCCAGCTGTATAACCCCGTCATAGCCATCCCTGGCGTACAGCACAGTGTGCCCGACGGACTCCTGCCCGTGGCCGCCTATACAGAGTGGAATGTAGGGACTGGCGGCGTCCTTGACTGAATGCGCCTCGTCGGACTCCTTGACTGTATTGTCCCTGGTCCAGCCCGTTAAAAACATTGAGCGGTGGACTTCGACCCCGAGATTGCCGAGGGTCTCTTCAATCTCAAGGTTGCTGGCCGGCTCCAGCAGCACATATATCTCGCCTACCATGCCAACCTTGAGAATTCTCCTTTTGCTATCCTGGGGGACCGATCTTATAGCCTGCAGGGCGGCCTCGCCGGCTTCCCTTATTTCATTCATGGTATAGGCGCTATCTATCCACTCCAGCACTTCACGGTAAACCTTTGTGGTGCTTCCTTTGGTCACTTCCCTCGGGCGCACCTTATGGGTGGCCTTTTCGGCGTCATCAAGGTATTTGAGCTTTTCCCATCCTCTTTTTATACACTCCCATATGGCGCGGTAAGAAAGCCGGCTGGTATTGAGACGGTTCACCTTGCGCAGGAAGTCAATGGGGTGGCTCTTGGGCGCCTCAAACACGATTATATCCACCGGAAAACCTATGTTGTTGAGTATTTTCTTGTGCAGCTGGCCGTAAAGGCCGGCACGGCAGGGGCCTGAACCGCCGCTGGTGACTATTAGTTCCGCTCCCATCATGCAGGTTTCCACATAGGTGCCGGTAAGTATCTTTAGAGGGAGGCACGCGAATTCAGGGGAATACCGGACTCCGTAGTCCAGTGTTTTTTTATTTGGCCTGGGAGGTAAAATCACCTCATTGCCCAGGTCGTTCATCAGCATTTTAAAAGTCCGGTAGGATTCACCCATACGGGGAAATGTTACCTTGGGCATTGATCCAATTTAACCTCCTTTTTCCTTTTCACCATGTCCACGAAGGCCTCAATGCGGGTTGATATCCCGGCGTCCCCGGTATGCTCGTCTATTGTAATGCTCATAAACGGTATTCCGGGGTAGTCCTTTGACTGTATTTCCATAAGTTTGTCAACCATTGAGTCAGGGCCGCAGCCAAAGGCGGTCAGGTGTATTATGCCGTCCACCTTGCCTTCCTTGAAAAGGTAATAGGCCGAATTCAACGCCAGGTCGCTGAAGGTCCAGAACATCTTTTTTTCCAGTATGTTAGCCCGGGAAACCTTTCTGGGCGAAAGGTTTTCCATGGTGATGACCCTGACTCCCATTTTTTTAAGTTTTTTCACCAGGCCCACGCTTATAAACTGGTCGTGAACCTCGTAAGGATATCCTAAAACGGCAAAAGTCAGGTCGCTCTTTTCATTCTGCTGAACACTTATCTTCTCCCCGCCTTTTAAAACTATAGCCATTGCTTCGGGGGGGTGAAGCCCCGCCCTTAAAAGTGACTGGAAACGTCTGGCCGCCGCGCTGGCCTTTAGGTATGCCCTGAAAATCTGGAGTTTGCCGAAACCAAAAATCCGTCCGATTTGCAGGTAGGATTTCCAAAGCGTCATAAATCCCTCCCTTGAGTCCATCTGCACATCAATAATGGGAGGCATGCCGGTCAGGCCGTGACGGATCATGTCGGGCAGTCCTAAAAACTTGGGGCAGTATATGGTTTTGCGGTTCAGGCAGACAATACGGGGTATGAACAGATAATCGACACTGTCCTTCAGGGTCAATACATGCCCGAAGAACAGTTTTATGGGAACGCAGGCATCGGCCAGGGCCTCCTTGACTCCCTGGTCAAGCAGTCCTTTGGTTGTCTGCCCTGAAGTAATCACTTCCACGCCCAGTTCGGAAAAAAATGTTTGCCACATGGGAAAGTGAACATAATAAAATAGCGAACTGGGTATACCTACACGGGCTGCCAAACCATAAAACCCCCTTGGACTATACATATTTTGTCAAATAAATAATATACCGGTTTACACAGCAACATAAATTATTCTATAGTCACAAATAAATTCCTCCAAAAATAATGTCAACGCGCCCTACATTAGTGAAAAATGGCACCCGTAAGTTCCTGCCGCAGCTTAGTATGGGGCCGTCCCCATTGAGAAGGAAATATAGTCATAATGTCGTAATAACATTTTATTAGAAAAAATTTCCGGAGGTTCAACATGGCGCTTATCAATCTAAACCCTGCTCACGAAAAGGCTTTGGAGGCATTTGTCAGGCTTGTCCCCGAAGAGGCCGCCAGGCGTGCTGCGGTGGAATATAACCCGGAAACCGGATTATTTACAGTTCCTTTTTTAAATGAAAGATATATTGTCAGCTTTCCCGGCGGGGAGATAACCACCGAAGAGGGTGGGGAAGTGGCACTTACCAACAAGGTCTGCATACTTCACTACCTTACCCATGCCAGTGACTGCTCGCTGACGGGGAGACATGTTACTTTCAAGGAGCTTCCCAACGGATCGATTTATGTGGGCCCGTTCAATAACAGGGCTATAAGGCCTCTTGTGTCCATATTTGGAAGCAGGCCCGATATGCTGGTGAAAGCAGCGGAAAAAATAGGTGGGAAAAAGGCCGATATGGGTGACTACGCTGTTACGCTGAATGTTTTTCCCAAAATACCAATAACATTTGTGCTGTGGGAGGGTGACGATGAGTTCCCTCCCAGCGGCAATATTCTTTTTGATTCTTCGGCTCCTTTCCATCTGGAAACCGAGGATTATGCCCTCTTGCCGGGCCTGGCCATATTCCTTTTGAAAAAGCTGGCCGAAAACTGATAGAAAGTGGGATGCATCGATGGGTTTGTCCGAAAAAACTGTTTCCAAAGAGATGGTCTATAAAGGAAGGATTTTGAACCTGAGGGTAGATGATGTTGAACTGCCCAACGGTAAGACTGTAAAGCGGGAAGTGGTGGAACACGGAGGGGCCGTGGCCGTGGTGCCCCTGGATGAAAAAAACAATCTGCTGATGGTCAGGCAGTACAGGTACCCGGTAGGCAAGGTTTTACTGGAAGTGCCGGCAGGGATGATCGAAGAGATGGAGGAGCCTCATGTTTGCGCGGCCAGGGAGCTGGCCGAGGAAACGGGCTGTGAGGCCCGGGAATTGAAATTGCTGTTCAGCTTTTATTCCACCCCCGGTTTTACAACGGAGAAATTACACATTTTCCTGGCCAGGGGTCTTAAATGCCTGGAAAACCATCCGGATGAGGATGAGTTTATAGAAGTAAGCCGTGTTCCACTGGAAAAGGCGCTGGATATGATCGACAGGGGGGAAATATGCGACGCCAAAACCATTATAGGAATATTGGCGGCAAAAAGGGAAATGGACAGGTAGGCGAAATAACCCGGAACGAGGCAATGTTGACCTCTCCCGGGTTTTTTTGTAGCCCATGTTAGCATTCATGCATATTATTTGCAGAAAACTTGCTGATGATTATTCTGCCGCGGCTTACCCTGGCCACCCCTGGGCCATCAGGAGAAGCGGGCTTGCCATCTGCCGCTATAGTACCTATTCGTACGGACAAAGGCTGAAGTTTAAGCGCAAATATCTCCGACATCAGGTTTCCGCTGCAGCCGGCGTGTACGCTCCCCTTACAGTTTCCCAGCACGTATATGCTGCCTGCGGAGATTATTTCCGCGCCGGGGTTTACATCGCCCATAACCACCACGTTATGATCCGAAGTTACCCTCTGGCCTGACCTTATAGTCCTGTTTATCAAGAGGGCCTGTTCTCCGCCGGGTTGCTGCTGCCTTATGGGTATAACCTGACTCTGTTTTCTTCTGGGCGCCGCCTTGGGTTCATCCCTTGCCAGGGAGGGGGGCCAGGTTACTTCTCCGGAAGGTATTAGTCCGTACTGACGGCATATCCCTTCCAACTCGGCAATAAACATGTGGTTTATGTCAGACCCTGAACCGTATACCGTAAATTTGGCTCCTTTAAAAAACCCCCCGGATGTCTCCATTTTCATCTTCAGGTTATTCTTAATCTCGTCAATATCTCCGTCCGGGTTAAAAATTATCACAAGTCCGTTTCTAGTTCCCTTAATGCTTACGGCTTCCTGGGACATGGCGGCCACCACTTTTCAAAAATTTTTCTCGCGCATTTATTCGATTAAACAATGCAGAATTCCTCTTTTGCCTACTGTTATCTTCACAGGTAGACATCTGCATAAAAAAAACATCTTTGCGGAAAGCTCAAGTTAAATACGTTCAACTTGCCAAAACCGGTATATCGCCAGAGTCAAAATATTGTTGAGAATGAGGAAATGGGGGATTTATTTGCCGGAATGGAGAAAGGATCTCATACTCAATCCCACCCCGCCTGATCTGGCCGCAGCCGAACCTAAGGAAACGGTAATGGTTTATGACGCTTCACTCAATAAAAAAGTAAATGAGGTGGAGAGGTATGTTTGACAGGCCGTTGAAGGTGTTGCTGATTTCATCGGAAGTGGTTCCCTTCGCAAAAACAGGTGGGCTGGCGGATGTGGCCGGCTCTCTTCCAAAAGCCCTGGCAGTGGCCGGCAATCATGGCACGGTTAATGATGTAAGGGTGGCGATGCCACACTATAAAGGTGTTGAAGGCGGCAAATATCTCCTTGACTTTCCGGTTCAGTTCGGCGGAAGGACTGAGAGCGCGATAATAAGGCAATCCTCCATCGAAGCTCAGTATAAAGGGGATCACAAAATAATACCTGTTTATCTCGTAGATAATCACCATTATTTTTACCGGGACGGCATGTATATGTTTCCGGACGAAGCCGAGAGGTTTACCTTCTTTTGCAGGGCAGTGCTGGAAATGCTGCCCAGGCTTAACTGGCAGCCCGACATTATTCACTGCAACGACTGGCAGAGCGGGCCGATTCCCTTTTTCCTCAAGACTAAGTACCATCAGGATCCTTTTTACTCCAAGATATCAACGGTGTTTACCATACACAACCTGCAGTACCAGGGCAACTTCCCCAAGGGGACACTGGAAATACTGGGCGCCGGGGAGGAATACTTTGTTCCCGATAAATTGGAGTTTTACGGAACGGTCAGCTATATGAAGATGGGGATTACCTACGCTGACATTATAAACACCGTCAGCCGCACATATGCCTTCGAGATACAGCGTCCTGAGCTGGGGGAAAGGATGGATGGGCTGCTGCGGAAGCGGTCCCATGACCTGTACGGGATAGTGAACGGCATAAACTACCATGAGTTCAACCCCAGAACCGACCACCGCATACACCGGAATTATGACCGCGGCAGTGTGGAAAACAAAAAGGAAAACAAGTATGCCCTGCAGAAGGAGCTGGGTCTTCCCGTCAAGGACGTCCCTGTTGTCGGCCTGGTTTCAAGGCTGGTGGATCAGAAAGGCTTGGACCTGATATCGGAGATAGCAGACGAGCTGATGCATCTGGATATACAGATAGCGGTGCTGGGCGCCGGTGACAGATATTACGAAAACATGTTCACTCAGTTAAAGGAAAAGTACGTGCAAAAGGTGGGCTTATATATAGGGTATAATGCCATACTGGCCCAGAGGATTTACGCCGGGGCGGACATGTTTTTAATGCCGTCAAAGTTTGAGCCCTGCGGCCTGGGTCAGCTCATAGCCATGAGATACGGCACTATTCCCATCGTCAGGGCCACCGGGGGGCTTGCTGACACCGTCCATGACTACAACCCCGTGACCGGATCGGGGAATGGCTTTGTATTCTCCGAATATACCGGGCGGGCGCTGTACCATGCCATTGCCAGGGCGCTAAAAGTATACAGGGACGATCCCGGCCAGTGGCTGCGGCTGGTGAAAAATGCAATGGACCTCGACTTTTCCTGGGCCCGCTCGGGGGTGGAATACCTGCAGCTATACCAGGAGGCAATCAGCAGGCACCTGGAGAAGGCAAGGATTGCCTGAGAATGAAAAGGGGGTTCCTTTGAAGGAAGGCCCCCTTTTTAAAATTTGCGGCAGTTTACAGTGATTTGTTGTCTCATATTTTAAACATGTAAATTATAATGGACAATGCTGCTGCTGTTTTAAGACCGGCAATCTGACCGGCGGAATTTGTGATTTTAACAAAAGTATACATTTTTCCGGGGTATGAAACCGTTATTCTTATAAAGACCGGTTTCTTCCGGCTGATTTTTCATATTCAATACTGGCAGGTAATTTGCATGTTATATTTATAGTGCTGCATTTTTGCATCAATAGTGATCGATTGATATTACCCAAAAATAAATATAGAAGAATATTCTCTGACTCTCTTCCAGTTAAGGTGTGGTTTCATAATCTATAGAAAAAAGTATGCGGGAAAGGGATGGGAGGCATGGAAGAGAATCAGGGGCCGGCCTTTGAAAATGTGAGGCCGGTTTATTTTTTTGATTTGCGTTAATTGGGTCGTATTTTGTGTGTCTTTGGTCTTTTATTATGATGCGAAATGATCTATACTGAATAAAATGACTGATTGTTCAGTCATGTTTTTGTGAACAGGTGACTGTGGAAAAGGGCTGGGGGGTGATTGCCCGGAAAGGATTGTTTGCGATTGTTTCCGGTGTCAATATTTCGGACGATCTAAAAGATGGCTACTTATAAACTATAAAAAAGGAAAATGCAAGGTAAATGTATAATATATATATCAACTCAAAACAAAAAACGGCTGCAGCTTTAAGTTTAAATTTCAGTGATTCCTATGGCTTGTGGTTATTGTGGTACAATATTTGCATTTGTAATTTTGAGCAGGCTTGTTGGATAATGGATAAGAGATGTAACAAGGAGGAGTCGCTGTGATTTTCAAGCTTAATGAAGAGCAGGAACTGTTGAGGAAAACAGTGCGTGATTTTGCGGAGTCCGAGATTGCGCCAAAGGCTGCGGAAATGGATGAGAAAGAAGAGTATGACATGACCCTGTGGGAAAAAATGGCGGAAACGGGACTCACAGGCATACCGTATCCTGATGATTACGAGGGAGCGGGCATGGACAACCTCAGCTACGCCATTGCAGTGGAAGAGCTCAGCCGGGTTTGCGCATCCAGCGGCGTACTCATTTCTGCCCATACGTCCCTTTGCTTATGGCCTATATACGCGTTTGGCACCGAGGAACAGAAGAAAAAATTCCTGGTACCCCTGTGCAACGGTGAAAAAGTGGGCGCCATGGGCCTTACCGAACCTTCGGCCGGGTCGGACGCGGGTTCCCTGAAAACCACCGCCGTAAAAGACGGCGACGAATATGTGCTTAACGGAACCAAGATATTTATAACCAACGGATTCATTGCCGAAACGTATGTAATTTTTGCCTCCACGGATAGAAGCAAGGGAAGCAAAGGTATATCAGCCTTTATAGTTGAAAAGGGAACCCCCGGATTTACTTTTGGAAAGAAAGAGCACAAGCTGGGTATCAGGGCATCCTACACATATGAGCTGGTTTTTGAAAATTGCAGGATTCCGGCCGGGAACTTACTGGGTCAGGAGGGTCAGGGGTTTAAAATAGTCATGATGACCCTTGACGGCGGGCGTATCGGCATAGCCTCCCAGGCTCTGGGCATTGCCCAGGGCGCATACGAACAGGCCCTCAACTACAGTAAAATAAGGGAACAGTTCGGGAAGCCCATTTCGGCAAACCAGGGACTGCAGTGGATGCTGGCGGACATGGCCACCCGGATCGAGGCGGCCCGGCTGCTGATATACCAGGCAGCATACCTTAAGGATACAAAACAACCGTATTCCAAGCAGGCTGCGATGGCCAAGCTCTTTGCATCGGAGACGGCCATGGCAGTAACCACCAAGGCGGTACAGATTTTCGGAGGCTATGGATACACCAGGGAGTACCCGGTGGAGCGCATGATGCGCGACGCCAAGATTACAGAGATATATGAGGGCACCAGCGAGGTTATGCGCATGGTTATAGCGGCCAACATTTTAAAGGGTTAGCCCTGACAAAGAGGATTTTTGGATACCGGCAGTTAAATAAATCATTTAGTCAATAAAGCAGTTGCAAAGGAGGAAGAGTATGAAAATCGTTGTTTGCATGAAGCAAACCTTTGACACCGAGGCAAAAATTGCCATTGACGGCAATGGCAAAATCAACAAGCAGGGTGTCAGCCTGATCATGAACCCCTACGACGAATTCGCCGTGGAGGAAGCTTTGAGAATCAAGGAAAAGCATGGTGGGGACGTTACCGTGGTGTCCGTCGGCGGCCCGGAGGTCCAGGACGCTCTGAGGCAGGCCCTGGCAATGGGCGCGGACAAGGCTGTGCTGGTTGACCCCGGTGTTGACGAGGTGGATGAGTTTACCACCGCCACCATTCTGGCCAAGGCTATTTCCGGAATGGCTCCCGAAGTGGTTCTTGGCGGGTTCAGGGCCATTGACGACGGTTCTGCACAGGTGGCCGGCCGTGTTGCCGAAATGCTGGGACTGCCCGTTGTGAACATGGTTGTAAAACTTGAGATTGCAGATGGAAAGGCTGCGGCCACCAGCGAAATCGAGGGCGGCAGCCAGACCGTGGAAGTTGCCCTGCCGGCGGTGTTCACTGCCCAGAAAGGACTTAACGAGCCCCGCTATCCTTCCATGAAAGGTATCATGCAGGCCAAGAAGAAGCCCATGGAAAAAATAGGCATCGGTGATTTGGGCCTTGATGCCGGACAGGTAACCGGCAAGGTCAAAGCTTTAAGTTATTTCCTGCCCTCAGCAAGGGCTGCCGGCAAGATTATCCCCGGTGAGCCTGCGGATGCGGCCCGCGACCTTGTGAAGGCCCTGCGGGAAGAAGCAAAAGTAGTTTAATCAATAGCATAAGATAGGAGGGTTAAGGAAAATGGCAAAGGGAATCTGGGTTTTTGTTGAACAACGTGACGGAAAAATCAAGAAAGTAACATATGAACTTTTAAGTGCAGGCCGCAAGGTTGCCGACAGCCTTGGCGAAGAGCTTTGCGCAGTGCTGCCCGGCAAAGGAGTTGCCGGACTGGCAGCCGCCCTTGGAGAATACGGCGCTGACAAGGTATTTGTGCTGGAAAGCGACGCCCTTGAAAAATATACAACAGACGGCTATGCGAACGCAGTGGCCGACCTGGCGAAGCAAAACGAACCCACCGCCATTCTGATGGGCTGCACGATCACCGGGCGCGACCTGGCTGCCCAGGTGGCCCAAAAGCTGGGCACGGGCCTAATGACCGACTGCGTTGATATGGCTCTGGAAAATGGCCAGCTGGTATTTACCCGTCCGATATATGCCGGTAAGGCCTTTGTAAAGGCGGCATGCCCCGAGGCAAGGCCTGTAATGGCCACAATCCGCCCCAACGTGCTTGCCGTAGATGGAACTCAGCCAGGCCGCGCTGCCGAGGTGGTGAGCGCCGCCGCCAACGCCGGCGATATTCGCCAGATTATTAAGGACGTGGTGCTGCAAATAAGCTCCAGGCCTGAGCTTACCGAGGCCGATATAATCGTTTCCGGCGGCCGCGGGATGAAAGGCCCGGAAAACTTCAAGCTGCTGGAAGACCTGGCCGATGTTCTGGGCGCGGCCGTAGGCGCTTCCAGGGCGGCGGTGGACGCCGGCTGGAAGTCTCACAGCTTTCAGGTGGGGCAGACCGGCAAGACGGTTTCTCCTGTTCTGTATGTCGCCTGCGGTATTTCCGGGGCCATTCAGCACCTGGCAGGAATGAGTTCCTCCAAATGCATAGTGGCAGTCAATAAAGACCCCGAGGCAAACATCTTCAAGGTTGCGGATTACGGGATCGTGGGGGACCTGTTCGAGGTCGTTCCCCTGTTGACCGAAGAATTCAAGAAGATTATGGCATAAATTGTAATGGGCGGCCCTTTCTGTAAACGGGAAGGGCTGCCGTTCCATTTTGTCTGTAATAGATCCAATGCAAAATCGCATGGCTTCCTTGCAGAATTGCATCGGGCTTTTTGGAGGGCGGGCAGATTACTGGATAAGGAGGATTATTAATGTCCGAGCCATTAATGATATTTGACGAAGTAAGGGACGTCATAGTTGCCAGCGGTGGCGAAGAGATACAGATGTGCATGCAGTGCGGGCTTTGTTCCGGTTCCTGCCCCTGGGGCAGGATGGAAGAAAAGTCCGAATTCAACGTGCGGGCGATGTTCCATATGGGTAGGCTGGGTTATGACGGGTATGAGTCCGACGACTTCCTTTTTGCCTGCACCACCTGTAATCAGTGTGCGGTAAAGTGCCCCAGGGGTATTAAAATACCCAACGTGGTAAGGTCAATGCGCAGTGTTATTGCCGAAACCGGCGGGATACCCAAAAACCTTAAGGCTGTGCTGGGAAGCATAAACAGCCAGGGCAACCCCTGGTCCCAGGAAAAGGATGAAAGAACAGCCTGGACAAAGGGATTTGATGTTCCACTGTTTACCCCGGAAACAGAATACCTTCTGTACGTATGCTGTACATCCGCCTATGACGGGAGAAGCCAGAAAGTGGCCAGGTCTATTGTCGATCTGCTGAAGGCCGCAGGTGTAAGCTTCGGTATCATCGGCAACGAAGAAAGGTGCTGCGGCGAGTCGGTCCGCAAGATAGGCGCCGAGGAAGAATTCGGCAAGCTGGCGGAATACAATATCAACCTTTTCAACAGCAAGGGAGTAAAGAAGATAATTACAACCTCGCCTCACTGCCTGTTCACATTTAAGAATGAGTATCCCGAGTTTGGGGCTGAATTTGAGGTTGTTCATTATACCGAACTGCTGCAAAAACTTTCTGCCGGGGGCAAGTTGAAATTCTCCAAGCCTGTGGCGGGTAAAGTCATCTATCATGAACCCTGTTACCTTGGTAGACACAGCCGGGTGTTTGACGCGCCAAGGGAACTCATCGGATCTGTTCCTGAAGTTGACATGGTGGAGTTTAGCGGAAACAAAGACTACAGCCTGTGCTGCAGCGGCGGCGGGGCAAGGATTTGGATGGAAACCAAGGCCGGGCAGCGCTTCTCCGATGTTAAAGTAAAAGAGGCCTCCCAGACCGGCGCCCAGGTAATAGCCACCGCCTGTCCGTACTGCATTGTCATGCTTGAGGACAGTCTCAAGAATCAGAATAAGGACGAGGAAATGACTGTAAAGGATATAAGCGAGATTTTGAGAGAGAGCCTGTAGTACAGAACCCTCAAAAACTAACCGTCTGAATGTAATAGGTTGTTTGCAAATATTATTGGCATCTAACTTGCAAGTTATATTGCTTGACTTGCTGGACGCCAGTGCAATAAAAAAAGGAATGAGTCCAGGAGCTATAGAAAATTTACCGGTGTATTTTGTATAGCCCCTGGGCTTGTTTATCTTTTAAAAAAACCTAGGAAGGGGAAGAAGTCTAAATGAAGGAAGCGGTAATTGTCAGTTGTGTGAGGACGGCCGTTGGAAAATTCGGCGGAGCCTTAAATGGAATTCCGGCGGTGGAACTGGGCGCCCTCGTGATTAAAGAGGCCCTGAACAGGGCCGGCGTAAGTGGCGAACTGGTTGACGAAGTTATAATGGGCAATGTGCTTCAGGCTGGCCTTGGACAAAACCCAGCCAGGCAGGCCCTGATTAAGGCCGGCTTGCCGCAGGAAATTCCGGCCTGGACACTGAACATTGTCTGCGGATCAGGGCTGAAGGCCGTGGGCACGGCTGCCCAGCAGGTATGGTCCGGTGACGCCGAAATAGTGGTGGCGGGCGGTATGGAGAATATGTCCATGGCTCCATATCTTATTGACAGGGCCAGGTGGGGCATGAGGATGGGTGACGGAAAAATTGTTGACGCCATGATAAAGGACGGGCTATGGTGCGCTTTTAACGATGTACATATGGGGATAACCGCGGAAAATATCGCGGAAAAATACGGTATAACCAGGGAAGACCAGGATTTGTTTTCAGCCGCCAGCCAGCAAAAGGCCATTGCGGCCATTGATTCCGGCAGGTTCCGCGATGAAATAGTTCCTGTGGTAATTCCTCAAAAGAAGGGTAACCCGGTGGTTTTTGACACCGATGAATTCCCGCGCCGGGGAACAACAGCCGAGGCCCTGTCCAAGCTCCCCCCCGCCTTCAAAAAGGGAGGAACTGTTACGGCAGGTAACGCTTCCGGAATCAACGACGGAGCGGCGGCCTTTGTGGTTATGTCCGCCGAAAAGGCACAAGAACTGGGATTAAAGCCTCTGTTTGCAATCAGGTCAACCGCCACCGCTGGAGTTGACCCGGCATATATGGGGCTGGGCCCCATTCCGTCCAGCCGGAAAGCCCTGAAGAAAGCGGGCCTAAGCGTTTCCGACATTGACCTGATAGAGGCCAACGAGGCCTTTGCGGCACAGGCCTGCGCCGTAGTCAAGCAGTTGGAGCTGCCCCAGGAAAAGGTAAACGTCAACGGGGGAGCTGTGGCCATAGGGCATCCCATCGGGGCCAGCGGGGCAAGGATACTGGTAACACTGCTGCATGAAATGAAAAAGCGGGGCAGCGTATACGGGCTGGCCACCCTTTGCATCGGCGGCGGCCAGGGCACTGCCCTTGTTGTTGAGAATATCAAATAGTTTCGGGAGGGAGAAGAATGGAAGTCAAAAAAATAATGGTTATCGGAGCCGGACAGATGGGATCCGGTATCGCCCAGGTATCCGCCGTAGCCGGGTACAGCGTGGCGTTAAACGATATCAAGGATGAATTTGTCAGCAGGGGACTTGGAATAATACAGAAAAACCTTGCCAAGGATGTTGGAAAGGGCAGGATAACCGAGGATCAGAAGACTGAAATACTGTCCCGCATTACCCCTTCAACGTCCCTGCAGGACGCCGCGGACTGTGACCTGGTGATAGAGGCCGCAATTGAGAACATGAGCATCAAAGCGAAGATATTCGGCGATCTTGACGGCATATGTCCGGCCCACGCCATTCTTGCCTCAAATACCTCATCCCTGCCCATAACCGAGATTGCGGCCAGCACAAAGAGACCGGAGAAGGTCATAGGCATGCATTTCATGAACCCGGTGCCGGTGATGAAGCTGGTGGAGGTTATAAGGGGACTGGCCACATCGGATGAAACCTATGAAATAATAAAAGAAGCCAGCGAGAAAATGGGCAAGATACCGGTGGAGGTAAATGACGCCCCGGGATTTGTTTCCAATAGGGTTCTCCTTCCAATGATCAATGAGGCCATTTACTGCGTTTATGAAGGAGTGGCCACTCCCGAAGCCGTGGACCAGGTAATGAAGCTGGGCATGAACCACCCTATGGGACCCCTGGCCCTGGCCGACCTGATTGGTCTTGACACCTGCCTTTACATTATGGAGGTGCTTCACAAGGGGCTGGGAGACAGCAAGTACAGACCCTGCCCTCTCCTGCGCAAGTACGTGGCGGCCGGATGGCTGGGCAGAAAGACCGGACGCGGGTTTTACGTGTATGACGGGAAATAGGGATCCGGACATCCGTGTTATTAGAAGATAAAGGGGGTAATTTTCGTGAGTTATGAAAATATTATCCTGGATAGGGAAGACAACATAGCCATAATTACCATTAACCGGCCCAAGGTTCTCAACGCATTGAACGCCGACACCCTGAAGGAGCTTGAAGCGGCCTTCGATGAGGTTGATAACGATGACCAGGTGAGAGTTGTCATTTTGACCGGGGCAGGCGAAAAAGCCTTTGTGGCCGGGGCCGACATAGCATTCATGAGCAAGCTGAATCCCATGGAAGCCGTAAAGTTTGCAAGGATCGGACAGAAGGTATTCAGCAAGATTGAAAATCTTTCCAAGCCCGTTATTGCGGCCATTAACGGTTTTGCCCTTGGCGGGGGCAACGAGCTGGCCATGGCCTGCGACATAAGGGTAGCCTCGGAGAAGGCCCGGCTGGGACAGCCGGAGGTGCAGCTGGGGCTCATAGCCGGCTTTGGCGGCACCCAGAGGCTTACCAGGCTGGTGAATCCCGGCCTGGCCAAGGAAATACTCTTTACAGCCGACCAGTACGATGCGGCCTCGGCCCTCAGGATGGGACTGGTTAACCATGTGGTTCCCGCCGAGGAGCTAATGGGCTTCTGCAAGGCCATGGCCCAGAGAATTGCCGCCCGCGGGCCGGTGGCGGTAAGGCTGACCAAGGAAGCCATCAACATGGGTCTTGAAATGGACCTGGAAAAAGCCTTTGCCCTTGAGTCCGACCTATTCGGCCTGGTGTTCACCACCGAGGACCGAAAGGAAGGCATTGGTGCGTTCCTGGAAAAGAGGAAACCTTCTTTTAACAACAAATAAAAAAAAGATATAATTTAAGAACAGACTTATTGCGAAAGGGCTGGTTCCTGAAAGGGGCAGCCTTTTTTGTATTAAAAAGCCCTTTGCCGCAGCCATCTGTCGAAGAAGAATTCGGAAGGAAAAAAGGTTAATCAATCGAATGATGAAAAAACCGGATGATATTTGAGGGTGGTTTTAATTGAAAAAGATCGTCTTAATGGTTTTGGCCGGATTAGCTCTTCTTGTGGTTTTCCTGCTGAACGTTCCGAAACCGGTGCCTGACCAGATAGTTATTGGCGTATTGACGGCAAATGAAACGCGGCTTAAAAAACTTCCGGGCTTGAAGGACGGGCTGAAAAAGTATGGTTTCCGTGAAGGTGAAAACGTTCAATTTGTAATACTCAATGCCGAGGATGAAAGGGAAAGGCTTGTTCCCCTGGCGCGGCAGCTGATTCAAAAGCGTCCCGACGCAATAATCGCTATGGGGGGGGTCGAAGCGGACGTTCTAAAAGGTTTAACCCTGGAGAACAGAGTTCCCGTTGTATTTGCAGGTGTAGCACTGCCTTCAGAAAGAGGTTTGATTGACAGCTACAGATTTCCTGGTGGAAACCTCACCGGGGTTGACAATTTGCAGTCGGAACTGGCCGGAAAGAGGCTTGAGTTTTTAAAGTTATTGGTGCCTGGCGTTTCCAGGGTTTTGATTTTATACGACCCGCAGGTTCCATCCGGAAAGCCGAGCCTGAATTACCTGGGATCATCCGCCGCCAAGCTTGGTGTAAAACTGTTTGAAGCCCCGGTTCAAACCCGGGAAGAGGTCAGGGTGATACTGGAAAATGCCAAAGAAAACAAATATGATGCCATTCTTTTGCTGCCAAGCTTTGTGTGGGAAAACTCTCCTTTTATTTGCTCTTACGGCCTTGATTACGGAATCCCGGTGGCCGGGCTTTATGAGGACGAGGCAGACAGGGGGTTCCTGGTTTCTTACGGCCCTTCTTATTACAACCAGGGTTATCAGGCTTCAAGCCTTGTAGCTAAAGTCTTGCAGGGTCAGGACCCGTCTCAGATACCCGTTGAAAAGGCGTATCAGCTGGAACTGGCGGTTAATCTAAAGGTGGCTAAAAAGCTGGGGCTGAGTTTGAGCCCGGAAGCGCTGCGCCTGGCGGACATTATTATAAGCGATTAGGGGCCTGTTATGAAGTTTAGTGGTAATAAATTGAATAAAATTAAATTCCGGTTTCTTGCTTTCGGGGTCACCATGTCCATATTACCGTTTCTATTGCTGGGATACTTTCAGATCAAAACCAGCAACGCCGACCTTCAAAGGGCCATCCAGAAGCACAATATGCTGGTAGCCCAGAGAACTGCGGAAGAAGCAGGCCGGCTGATGGACAGTATGACCGTGATATTGAAGGCAGTGGTCCGCCTGAAGGAACCGGGGGTGCTGGAAGAGACCTGGGAAGGAAACCAGAAGCTTTTGCTATCTGTTCTTAAAATGTCCCCGTATTTTGAGGAAGCCAGTATACTGGACATGAATTTCAGGGAAATTGCGAGGGCGTCAAGGCATGAGGTTATATCTCCCGGAGACCTCAGGGGAAAAATGGAATTGGATATTCAAAAGCTGTTAAAGGAAGGGATATATATCAGCCCCGTATACCTGAAATCCGACGGCGGCCCCATAGTGGAGATGGTTGCCGCCTTTAAAAGTCCGGCGGGGGACTTTATTTTGGGGGGCCTTAGAGTGCAGGTCAGCCTTAGAAGTGTTATGGACAAGATTACTTCCCTGCATATAGGCAGGGGGGCCTATATATTTATGGTGGATGTTCAGGGAAGATTAATCGGCCATGAAGACTTCAGCCAGGTATTGAAGAACCGCAATGTCACCGGCAGTGCTTCCGTCCGGGACTTCACCGCCGGTGTGGATTCTGAAAGCCTGCCGGTGCCCAACCGATATATATCGTACACCGGTCAGGAAGTACTGGGGGTTTTTGCGCCGGTCCAGGGTGCAGGATGGGGAATAATTATTGAACAGGCTGTTGATCAGGCATTTGATCCTATAAGGCTTTTGATTGTAAAATTCTTGCTGGCCACAGCGGTGGTTATAATTATCGTGACTTCCATAAGCATATTTTTCGCCCTCCGTTTTACACAGCCGATAGAAGTTCTGGAGAGGGGGGTAAAGCGGGTCGGCGGGGGCGACTTGAATTACATCATTCCGGTGGAGAGGGAAGATGAGATTGGGCAGTTGGTGATAACATTCAACCAGATGACAAGGGAACTGAAGAAAAAAACCGACGGGCTGAATTTCGAGAAGGAACGGCTGAATACCATTGTGAATGGAATTGGTGTGGGGCTTGTCATTGTAGATATAAACTGCAGGGTTCAGTGGTCAAACCCGCAGGTGTTCAAGTGGAATTTAATAGAAAATACGGGAGAGTGCCTGTACCGGGCCATCAACCACCTGGATCAGCCCTGTGCCGGCTGTCCGGTCACCGGCAGTGATCTTCTGCCCGGTTACGGGGAGGAAATATTGACATGGGCAGTGATCAGTGGCAGGAAGAGAACCTTTCGCCATCGGGTGTACCGGTTGGAGCACGCAGGGGAAAACCCTCTCTTTCTTGAGATAATAGAAGATATTACAGAAGAAAGGGAAATAGAAGAGGCCATGATTCAAACCGATAAACTAGCAGCCGTCGGGCTGCTGGCTTCCAGTGTGGCCCATGAAATTAATAACCCGCTCAATACGGTGGCAGCCTATGCCGGCTACATGCAGGAAAAATTGAGAATTAACGGACTGTGTGCCATGTGCCAGTCGGGTGAACTCAGCCAGTACCTGGAAATAATTCAGAAACACATTTCCCGGTGTGCCACCACCACCCGCAATTTGCTAAATTTCTCCCGCCATACGGTAGATCGCGTGGAGGAGATTAATATTACGGATCTTATGGAAGATACTCTGGTACTTTTAAAATACCAACTGCAAAAGAAAGAAATCAGGACTGTAAAGAGTTATTCTGAAAATATACCTTTGGTAAAAGCAGATTTTTCCAACCTGCAGCAGGCTTTTCTTAACCTGATCACAAATGCCGTGGACGCACTGGGACAGAACGGAACGCTGTCGGTTTCGGTGTCCGCATCGGACAGCCTTGTTGAGGTCATTATCTGCGACAACGGGCACGGTATATCCGAGAAACACATTTCCCATATATTTGAGCCGTTCTTTACAACCAAGCCGGTCGGTCAGGGGACAGGCCTCGGGCTTTCTATCAGTTATGGATTAATTACAAAGGTCAGGGGGCAGATACAGGTTGAAAGCCGGGAAGGAGCCGGGACCACTGTAACGGTAAGGCTTCCCGCAGCAGCAACAGCGAAGGGGGAACAAGCCGGGGATGGACAGCAATAACAAAACTGCATACGTTCTTCTGGCAGATGATGAAGATGACTTCAGAAACTTGCTGGAAAAGATGCTGAATGAAAGAGGATTCGGCGTTACCGCAGTGTCCGGAGGGATGCAGGCGCTGGAGGCGGTCCGGGAGAGAGAGTACGATGCGGCAATACTTGATATAAAAATGCCCGGCCTGGACGGGGTTCAGTTGCTGAAGAAAATAAAGGAAATACAGCCTTTTCTGGAAGTAATTATGCTTACCGGTCATGCCACCGTGGATACCGCCATTGAGGCAATGAAGCTGGGAGCATACGATTACCTGTCCAAGCCCTGCAGCCTGGCCAGGCTGGAACTGGTTTTACAAAAGGCCGTGGAAAAAAGAAATATTATGAGGCGCAATCAGGGGCTGTCCGCCGCTCTCAAGCGGAAGGTAGGGAGCGATGTGATAATTGGGGAAAGCCCTCAGATGCGCCGGGTAATAAAAATGATTGAAAAGGTGGCCGACGGTAGCACGCCGGTTCTTGTGGAAGGTGAAAGCGGTACAGGCAAGGAACTGGTGGCCCAGGCACTGCACCTTTGGAGCTGCAGGAGCGGCCAGCCGTTTATAGTTGTTAACGCCGGCGCACTGCCGCTGCAGTTGATGGAGAGCGAATTATTCGGGCATGAAAAGGGCGCATACACCGGGGCCACTTCGGTCAAGGAGGGGCTTGTGGAACTGGCGGCCGGAGGCACCCTTTTTCTTGATGAAATAGGAGAGATGGACCCGGTTCTACAGGTTAAACTGCTTCGTTTTCTGGAAACCGGGGAATTCAGGCGGCTGGGGAGCAACCGCCTTCAGCGGGTGCAGGTAAGGGTGGTGGCTGCCACCAACAGAGTGATGGAAAGAGAGGTTAAAGAGGGCAGGTTCCGGGAAGACCTGTACTACAGGCTTAATGTTATCAAAATCTGTCTTCCCCCGCTGAGAGAACGCCGGGAGGACATTCCCCTCCTTGTTTCGTTTTTCTTGAAGAAATACGGCAGGGGAGGTGCCAGTAAAATAAGTGAGGAAGCCATGAATACTCTTTGCTGCTATGATTTTCCGGGCAATGTCAGGGAGCTGGCCAACATTATCGAGAGAGGAACTCTTCTGGCTGAGGGGCTGTATATAGAATTAGAGGATTTGTTCGGCGGTGAAAGGGTAACAAAAACCACCGTAGCCAACCTGAAGGAACTGGAAAAAGCGCATGTGGCCGCAGTCATGGCGGCTGTTAACGGCGATAAAGCAAAGGCGGCAGAAGCGCTTGGTATCAGTGTACGGCACCTTTACCGCAAGCTTAACAGCCTGGGGTTGTGACATATAGGTCACCGAAAGTGACAAATATGTCAAATCTCCCTCAAGCATAGTTTTTTATAGCCACCAAGATCCTTTAAAAACCGGGCATTTCCGGTTTTTTTCTTTTTTGTCCGCCTGGCATCGGGATTGCTGTGTTAACCAAATGTTAAATAAATATTTCAAATTAGAGAAGAGATCTATGAGCAATAATCAAAACCAATCAGGATGCGGTTTTTCCGAAAAAAGTAAAAAGAAGGCACTTACTTTACTAATAGCAATAATTATTCTGGCGGCCTGGGGCCAAAATTTTTTCAAGCCGGGCATAGATTTGAGCGGCCATATCAATGAAATATTCCCGGGAGCGCCGGCCACGAAAATAATATCATCCAATCCGGTGATATACCAGGTGTCAAAAAGTCAGGGTAACGGTGAAGTGTTGGGGTATGTCGTGTTGGAAAGCGGTCAGGGATACTCCGGTTCACTTAAAGTAATAGTGGCAACTGATTCCGAAGGCCGGATAATTGCCGCCAGGGTGGTGGAACACAAGGAATGGCCCGCCTGGTTTGAGATACTCTCATCCGGGGGGTATTATAAACAGTTTTTGGGCAAATCGGTTACGGACCCGCTGAGGCTTTCACACGATGTCGAGGCGGTGACAGGGGCCACCTATTCTTCCCGGGGGGTGACGGAGGCCGTTCGCAGGGGCAGTCATGCCGTGGCGGAGGTTAAATTCGGGGTCAGGATAAAGGAAGAGGATGAGAAAAATATTCAGGTGGGGATAAGGGAAGTATCTCTGTTTTTAATCTGGCCGGCTGTCATACTGCTGGAAAAATTCAGAAAGCACAGGTTCCGCTGGCTGACTCTTGCCGGAGGAATAATAGTAATCGGCTACTGGCTGAAGTCACCGGTCACCCTGTCGGGTTTGGTGGGATTGAGCCTGGGGTTTCTTCCCCCGCTTGAGGAATACCTGATCTGGTACATTATGATGGTTACGGTCCTGGGTACTACCGCGCTTTTGGGAAGAAACATTTACTGCGTATGGATGTGTCCATTCGGAGGAATCCAGGAACTACTGGCCCTGGCGGGTTCCGGCAAGGTTTTAGCAGCCGGCAGGCTCGAAAAAGCCCTCCAGTTCTGCAAGCACACGCTGTTCTGGCTGGCGCTGGCCGCGGCCCTGATAACCGGGGTGCCGTCAATGGGCAGTTACGAGCCTTTTGGGACAGCATTCAGCTTTAAGGGCAACAATATACAATGGGCTCTGTTGGCTGCCGTAATGGTTATGTCCCTTATGGTTTACCGTTTTTGGTGCCGGTATGCCTGCCCTGTCAAGGTGGTGCTGGATGCCATAGCAGGCTTAAAAAGGAAGGTAAACAAATATACCGGTTTTATACGGATAAAAAGGAATACTCTTTCCGCTAAAAAACCGAGTGATATGGCTGGGAATATCTCCGGGGACCTCGATTAAACAGGGGAGGGGAATAATAATCAGTCGCGTTGACGTCAGGATTAAAATAATTTGCTCGGCAATACTGCTGGCTGTCATTGGAAGTTCCGGAAACCCGTACCTTTTATTGTCCGCTGTGCCGCCGTTAACTGTTTTATTAATATTAAGCGGGATATCCTGGGCTGCGGTGGCCAGGAGTATTCTTGCATTTGCCCCCTTCATCCTTTTTTCGGCGCTTATCGGGCCTATTTCTGGAGACTTTAACATTGGCTGGGTGTCTGCATGTGGCTTGAACCTTTTACGGATATTTCTTATGACGATGGTGGCCCTGCTGCTCACCCGCACCACCGGCCGGGAGGAACTGGTGGGAGGACTGGTATACATTTTAAGCCCTTTAAAATTTATGGGGCTGGATGTAAAGAGGTTGGGGGCAATACTGGGTATAGGTATTAAATTTTCCCCGCTAATTGTTGATGAAGCGAAAGTTATATTCAGGGAAACCATTGGGAAAGAAGGGTTTTCTCCATGCAATGCCGTTTCCCGGGCCGTATTGATGCTGGAAAGGCTATTTCTTGCAGCCATTAAAAAGGCTGACCAGTTGGATAAAGCAAGTACCGTCTGAATGCAAAGGCAACATAGCTTCGCTTCAAGGTAAGATTATGCAGGGAGGGAGGTGAACGTTATTTTTAACGGTCTATTTCAACCGACACACCTTATACTGATACTCATTGTCATCCTTATTATTTTTGGACCGGGGAAGCTTCCTGAAGTCGGCAAATACATCGGCAAAACAATAAGCGATTTCCGGAAAGCCACCAATGATGCCATTGATGAACAGAAAAAGACCGAGGCGCAGGCAGAAAAAGCGTAAAACAAGCTTTCCCAAAATGGGATTGATTCCAGGCGAATGATGCAGGCCGGGACATAATGGCAGTCTATTGCCGATAAAAAAGGAGTATTGAGATGTCCGGTGAAAAAGAGATGACCCTGATACAGCACCTTGAGGAATTCAGGAAGGTACTAATCGTATCTATCCTGGCAACCTTTGTTTCGGCTGTGGCGTGCTGGGTAATAAGCGACCGGATACTGGGCATATTGCTGGACCCGGTTACCAGGACCGGAAATGAAATGGTTTTCATAGGCGTTACCGAAGCGCTCATGACTAAAATCAAGATTTGTCTGTTCCTGGGATTTCTGTTGGCCCTGCCGATTATTCTATGGCAGTTCTGGGGCTTTATAATGCCCGCACTGTATAAAACCGAAAAGATATACTTTACCTTTTTTATCGTGCTGTCCTATATCTTTTTTATCGGGGGGGTTTTGTTCAGCTTTCTGTTCGTACTGAGGTTTGCACTTGATTTTCTCCTGGCGCTGGGCGGCCCGGCCTTAGTGCCAATGCTCACAATAGACAAGTATATTTCCTTTACCATCATGTTATTGCTGCCCTTTGGCCTGGTCTTCGAGCTTCCGCTCTCGGTTTTCCTTCTGGCTAAAATGAACCTGCTGTCTTATGAATTCATGGCCAAAAAGCGTAAAATGGCCATCGTGGTTATAGTAGTGATTTCTGCCGCAATAGTTCCATCACCGGATATCATAACTCCTTTGTTGATGGCCGCGCCAATGTACCTGATCTATGAAGCCAGCGCCAGTGTTGTAAAACTGGTGGAATGGAAAAGAAAACGTGAGGCCTTGAAAAGAGAATTGGGAGACCGGTATGTGACTGTTTGGTCCAGATTAAAGTCAAAGCTGACATTGAAGGCCAGGGGATAAGAACCGCCAGGCGCCTGTCGGGGGGAAGAACTGTGGATTTCAGGGAAATGTGTTTCGGACTTGGCTATACGGCAGTGATGCTTTTAGCAGCGGCCGTTATTGCCAAGAATTTGGGTTGGATCTGAATCCTGGGTATTTATTTTTTCTAAGCTTATTTGAGCGGAGGAATGCTGATTGCCGAACAAAGAGGAAGAGAAACAAAAAGAACTTTTTAGCCGGAGGGACGCGTTAAAGCTGGCCGGCCTGGTGGGACTGGGCGCCGGGCTGGTCAGCGTGGCAAGGGCCGGTTTCATCAACGGAAAGTCCTACGAGACCTATTCCGGCTGGGAAAGCAACGAGGGGATCGAGTACTTTGACCGGACGCCTTTCCAGGTGAACAAGCCCCCGTATAAGATTCTCCGGCCGGAAATAAAGAGGACCGAGGGGCTGGACGCCCCCAGTGACAGGCACTACCTGATAAAGCAACTGGGCCTGGACAAGACAGGGCTGGAGGGAGTTACGGGAGCCCTCAAAGAGTACTATGACAGGTACCCCGACAAGCTGGCCAAAGACAAAATGATATTAAAAGAAATAAACCCGCGGCGCAAGGAAGTAGAAAAAAAGATGGGCAACCGGTTTGTGCTTTCGGAAGCTTGGAACAGCGCCTGGGCGGCGGTAAAAATACCCCAGCCGGGGCGCCCGGAGGTATACGACTGGGAGGGTGTGCGCAAAAAGCCGTACAAAATTAAAGACCCCAAACGCATGAATGAACTGATTAAAAAAGTAGCTCATACCTTTGGTGCTTCGCTGGTGGGAATTACAAAGCTGAACCCGGCATGGGTGTATGCCACGGCCTCCGGAAGCAGGGGTTACAAGGTGGGCGAGTCCATTAATGTTCCGGAGTGGTGGCAGTATGCCATCGTTGTGGGGGTTCCCCACGAGTGGGACAGCATGTATTCAAACCCCACTTACGCTTCGGAAATTGATGCTGCCGTCAGGAGTAACATGGCGGCGGTCCGCCTGGAGTCATTTATAAAACAACTGGGGTATCCAGCCAGAGTACATGGCCCGGACTTTCCAAGGTTTGAAGTGTTGGTGCCGCCTATAATGGTTGACGCGGGGCTGGGCGAGCAGGGACGTTTCTCATTTATTGTGACTCCGGAATTCGGTGGCAATGTGCGTCCCGCTGTGGTAACCACCAGCCTGCCAATGGAGCCCGACAAGCCTATAGATATCGGCGTGAGGCAGTTCTGCAGGCACTGCAAGCTCTGTGCCGAAATCTGCCCGCCCAAGGTTATATCATTCAATGATTCACCGGGAGAGATGCGCGACAAGGGTGTGGAAGGGTGGTTTATAGATGTCGAAGGATGTATTGCCTACAGGCAGTCCGTTCCGTCATCCCAAAGGTGCCGCCTTTGCCTTACCGTTTGCCCGTGGAGCAGAAAGGGCAACTGGATACACAAGGTTACAAAGCAGATTTTACCCCGGGAACGTTCGGGGCTGACCGCCAAAACACTGACCTGGGCACAAAGGGCGTTCTACGATATACCAGACATAAGCCGCTTTAAGGACCCCGAGTGGGGATCTTACCGCGAGGCCCCGTGGTTCTTCCGTGCTGAAGATTTTATTGAGTCATAATTAAAAGGGACTGGTAGCAGCGTAAGTTCTGCTTTCGTTTTAACATTGACCAATTAAAACGAGGAGTGTAAAAAATGACCGTCCAGGAGGAGAAACAAAAAAATTTATTTAGCAGGCGTGACGCTCTTAAGATTGCCGGGCTGGTCGGTATAGGCGCGGGACTGGTCAGTGTGGCCAGGGCCGGCTATATAAACGGGGGATCATTCAGCACCTATTCCGGGTGGGAGGGCACTGAAGGGATTCAGTATTTCGACAGGACCCCTTTTCAGGTGGATAAGCCTTCGTACAAAATTCTCAGGCCGGAAATCAAGAGGATAGATGGACTGGATGCGATAAGCGACAGGCACAGGCTGATCACAAAAATGGAATTGGATAAAAAGGGTTTTGAAGGGGTAACCGGAGCCCTTAAAGATTATTACGACAGACACCCGGAAAAACTTGCGGCGGACAAATTAATACATGAAAAAATCAACCCCCAGCGCAAAGAGGTGGAAAAACGGATGGGAATCCGTTATGCCATTTCTGAGGCCTGGAACAGTGCCTGGACCGTGGTGCAGCCCCAGGCGCCCAAAAATCTGCCGGAAGTGGATGACTGGGCCGGTGTGCGCAAGCCGGCATTCAAAATTAAGGACCCCAAGCGGATGTCGGAACTGATTAAAAAAGTGGCACACACCTTCGGCGCGTCACTGGTGGGTATCGCGAGGCTTAACCCCGCCTGGGTTTATGCAACTTCCTCGGGGGGGCGGGGATATAAGGTTGGGGAGCCCATCAAAGTTCCGGAGTGGTGGAGATTCGCCATCGTGGTAGGTGTTCCCCACGAATGGGACAGCATGTCGTCAAACCCGGCATATGGAGGTGAGAGGGACGCCTCTATCAGGTCCAGCTTAGCCGCAGTCCGGCTTCAGCATTATATTAAATCCCTGGGATACCCGGCCCGGCTGCATGCCCCGGACACTCCCAGGTATGAGGTGGTTTTCCCTCCCATAATGGTGGACGCCGGGCTGGGTGAGCAGGGCCGATTTTCCTTTATAGTAACGCCGGAATTCGGGGGCAATATCCGGCCGGCTATAGTTACCACCAACCTTCCTCTGGAGCCGGATAAGCCCATAGATATCGGCGTGCGTGAGTTTTGCAGGCACTGCAAGCTTTGCGCCGAAATCTGCCCGGCCGGCGCCATCCCCTTTGAAGATTACCCCGGGGAGATGCGCGGGAGGGGAATCGAAGGGTGGTTTATCAACGCGGATAAATGCTATGCGTACAGGCAGTCAGTCCCTTCATCCCAAAGATGCCGGCTCTGTTTCACGGTATGCCCCTGGAGCAGAAAAGGCAACTGGATTCATAAAGCCACCAAGCAGATACTGCCGCGTGAGCGGTCGGGACTGACCGCCAAAACATTGACCTGGGCTCAGAGAGTTTTCTACGACATTCCCGACGTAAGCCGGTTCAAGGACCCTCAATGGGGGTCTTACCGGGAGGCCCCGTGGTTTTTCCGGGCGGAAGATTTTTTTGAGAGTGAAAAATAAGGGGTGATACGATGAGTTTTCTTTGGTTTGTGGCCGGGGCCGGCGGGGTGCTGGCCGTACTTGGCCTTAATCAGTGGTCGCGGGAGCGGGGACTGACCATACAGTGGTGGAAATGGGCCCTTGTGGTTTTATGGATGGTAATGGCGGCAGGATCGCTAGCGTTTATCACCACCAGTCTGGGGGAAAGGGAAACAA
>JBMOPB010000096.1:0-2636 GCA_049325055.1 Bacillota bacterium | reverse complement strand
TAAGATTATGAGGAGAATCTTGAGGAAAATTGCCGCCGGCGATATCGACCAGCTCGGCGACACCTCCACCCTGGCCGATCCAACGGTGGTATTTTCCCTGGTGGAAGGAAAGCAGTAAATATTGAGGCACAAACCTGTCTTGCGATAAACCTTCAAGTGATACCAGGGCGGCTACACCGATCCTAATGATTGTGGCAGCATCAATAAAGATGGTATGAACGACCGGAAGATAGCTAAGCTGGATGTTTGGTGATAATCACCTCTTGGTGATGACAATCAAACGTCCAGCTTATTATTTTTAAAACTGCGTTTTCATTTTACCGCCACCTTCTAAATCAGCAATTCAATCAAATAAGACCCACACACTAAAAAAGGATTTGCAACCACTTCCCGCCTAGTGAAACATAATCCCGGTGCACAACCATTCAACCCCTCTTAAAGATACTAAAACCTCAAAATTTTCCCACTTGAATGATTTTTCTTAACTGCACAACAAATATCGATTATATTGATATTGAAACATCGTTTCATTGCGTGCAACAAAGCGGCGGGAGGTGAGTCACATGCATTAACGCAAGGGGACCGCTGAAAGCGATCTTCAAGGGGACCGGTTGTTTACAGACGGATATGGGCAGTTATCCATAAAGATAAAAACTGATTAAGCAGCGGAGAAAAAAGGGAGAGATTTCTGGACTGACCGGCCTCAAGGAGCACTATTAAAAAACAATTATCACGTGGAGGTATAATCATGAACACTCCATCCCAGCCCGGTGCGGGCAAAGCCTGGTCAGTGGTGGCGGCGGGCACGGGGGTGAACCTGGCCCTGGGCGTACTCTACAGCTGGAGCGTCTTTGCCAAAGCCCTTACAGACCAGCTGAACTGGACAAAAACCGAGTCACAATTCCCCTATACCCTGGCCTGTGTGGTGTTTGCCATATTCATGGTAATCGCAGGCCGGTGGGTTGACAAGGTCGGACCAAGGCTTATTTCTACCATAGGCGGGGTTCTTGCCGGCGCCGGTATGCTTCTGGCAGGCTTTACCCAAACCGTTACGGGTATAACCATAGGATTCGGCCTTATCGTGGGAGCCGCCATCGGTTTTGGATACTCCGCCCCCACCCCGGCCGCCATAAAGTGGTTCCAGCCCCACAAAAAGGGCCAGATAGCAGGAATAGTGGTGGCAGGTTTCGGACTGGCATCGGTATATATTGCACCCTTGACCAATTACCTTATGGGAAATTTCGGAATATCCAAGTCCTTTATCATTGAAGGAATATTATTTTTCGCCGTTATTATTGTGCTGTCCCAGTTTCTGTCCTACCCGCCCCAGGGCTTTGTCCCCCGTGGCGGACAGCCTCCCCAGTCTAAAGCCGGAGCTTCCACGCCGTCAAAAACTGACTTCAGCCCCAGGGAGATGCTGGCCACACCTCAGTTTTACCTGCTGTGGATTATGTTCTGCTTCGCCGCTTCAGCCGGGCTGATGATTATCGGCCACCTGGCGAAGATCTCACAGATCCAGGGAGGAATCAACTGGGGATTCATTCTGGTGGCCGTGCTGGCCGTGGCCAACGCCGGCGGCAGGGTAATGGCGGGATGGCTCTCAGACACCCTTGGCCGCACCAATACAATGCTGTTTGTATTCTGCCTCCAGGCCACCAACATGTTTCTTTTCCCGTACTATAATTCAGCCACCCTTCTTCTGGTTGGTTCAATAATAACAGGACTGGCGTACGGATCATGCCTTTCCCTGTTCCCTTCTGCAGCATATGACTACTTTGGCCTCAAAAACGCAGGGGTCAACTACGGATTAGTATTTACAGCCTGGGGCGCCGCAGCCCTAATCGGGCCAATCCTCGCCGGAAGGGCGGTAGACCTTACGGGAAGTTACAGCTCCAGCTACATTATCTCCGGGGCGCTGCTTCTTGTATCTGCCGTTCTGTCCTTCTTCACCAAGGCCCCGGTATGCAAAATAGAAGTGGCTGTCCCGGTCAAAAAGGTAAAATACCCATTATGAGCTGGGGGAGGCTTTGCCCTCATTGCCCGGCATAACCGCCAATCACCATTCATTCTCTTTATAAACCTTTAAAGCTTGAAATTGTATGCTTGGATAAAAGTATTATCTATACTTATGGCAGCTATAACTAAAGGCAATTTGATTTTGGATTTGTATTAACAATATACTACATTGCAAAAATCTGCATGAATAAAGGGTTTGTGCCAAAAGCCGGTCAGGCATTTAATAACTTGAGGGATTAATACATAAGTATTTCCTTTCCAAGCACCGTAAGATTTCCCTGCATTACCCTAAAAAAACGCCCTTATGCTGTTCAACCTCTTAAGGACAACTTTAGGACCAGAATAAATACTTTTTACCTGATTTTTCTTAACATTCCGACTGTTATGAGATATAAATATGGTACAGCGTTTTTTATGATGAAACCAAATGCCGATGGCTTTTTACAACAACGTTTTATTTATAAAAACCATATAAAATTTAAGGAGGGTACATATGTCAGTCGGCAGTGTGCAAAATCTAATGACCGAAACCAGGGTTTTTGCTCCATCCGGAGAGTTTGTTGAAAAAGCACTAATTAGCAGCCGGGAGCAACGGGATGAAATGTACCGGAAGTCGGTGG
>JBMOPB010000095.1:30732-35789 GCA_049325055.1 Bacillota bacterium | reverse complement strand
ACTTGAAAAATTCAATGTCATGATATATATTTATCTTTGACGGTTAATAAAAAACTCAATGTTTTAGAAAGGAATATTATGTTTAATAATATACTTATACCTTTTGATGGATCTGGTCATTCATACAATGCGGCAAAATTTGCAGCTGAGATTTCTAAAGTTGTACCTGGCTCAAAATGCACTGTAATAACAGTTTTAACTTTTACCAAGGAGGAAGCACGTTTTTTGGGGGCATCTGACCAGGACTTTGAAATCGCCAAAAAGGCGTTTAGCGAAAAGCATTTTAAAGATATTACTGCCATTTTTCAAGACCCAGGTACTCCTTTAACTTCATTAATCATAGAGGGGAATCCTGCCAAAGAGATTTTAAAGTATGCCGAACAAAACAATATCGACCATATTGTCATCGGACCGAGGGGATTGGGAAATATCCAGGGAGCATTGCTGGGAAGCGTTAGCAGTAAAATTATTCACTCCGCAAAGTGCCCGGTTACTTTGGTTAAAGAACAATACTAGCAAATGATAATGGAGATTTGGAAATTGAATTTATTAAGCGTTGGGATTGGTGGGGTTTTGGGAGCCCTTGCCCGTTACTATATATATGTACCGTTAAATTCCAATTCGTTATTCCCATGGGGAACCCTTACAGTAAACCTTGCAGGGAGCTTTTTTCTAGCCTTATTCCTGACCGTGGCCTTAAGACATTTTTATCATAAATCTTTTTTGGTGCTTTCTGTATCAACAGGTTTTACCGGAGCTTTTACCACTTTTTCATCTGTTAGCGTTGAGGCGGTAAACCTCGCCAGCAAAACTCCTTTGTTACTTTTTGTTTATATAGGCATAAGCTTTTCCGCCGGACTTTTACTGGCTTTTGCCGGCAGACAACTGGGCAAAGCCGTCTCCTCACTAATCGATGAAAAAATCGGGGCCGGGGAGGGCAATACTTGAACAGCATAATTCTTGTAGGGGCCGGCGGTTTTTTGGGAGCGTCGGCCCGCTATCTTTTAAGCAAATATATCAATAATTACTGGAAAGGGAATTTTCCACTGGGCACCTTTATTATTAGATCGGTTTAGGAATAATAACTTGCGCATGGCTGACAAAATTGCTTTGATTGTATGAATCAGCTAACTCCTTCGGGGGTTTTATTTTTTTATACCCCCATTTGTTTTTACATCCGACAGGACAACTGTAAGTCCAAATGCAGCTAAAAGCCCCAGTGTTCCACCGAAATAGAATGTCGCACTGGCCCCGAAATAATTCCACAGGGCGCCACCCAGAAGCGACGCCGGTAAAAGCCCTATTCCCACCAGGGTGGCGTGCAGTCCCATAAGGGTGGCTTTTTGGCCGGAAGGGGCGATTTCGGCCACCAATGCTTTCTCCACTCCCTCGGTGGCGGCGCTATATAAACCGTAAAGCCCGAAAAACAGCCACAGGTAGGTGCTGTTTGTGACCATGGCGAATCCCAGATAAACCAGGCCGTAAAATGTATACCCCAACACCAGAAGCGTTCTCCTGCCGATGCGGTCGGACAAAGCCCCGGCCGGGAAGGCAGCCAGTGCATACACCACGTTAAACACCAGGTATAGAAGTATTACCGTTGACGTATCATAGCCCAGGCTTTGCGCCCGGAGCAGCAGGAACTGGTTGGACGAGTTGCCCAGGGCGAATAGGAAAACAACAATCAGAAATCTCTTTAACCGGGGATCAAGCCCGGACCAGGATAAAGACAGCTGTTTAACCTGTTTTGCACTTTTTGAGACCCTGTCCTTTACAAGGAACAGCAACACGACCCCGACAAATGCGGGAACAAGGGACCATAAAAATACGGCCTGGTAATTACCTTTATACGCTGTGATAAAATAGTACGCCAGGGCGACGCCAATCACTGCCCCAAACGAATCCATTGCCCGGTGAAGCCCGAAGGCCCACCCCAATTTGCCTTTTTCCGCGAATTCCGCGATGAGCGCATCCCTGGGGGCGGTACGAACGCCCTTGCCAAAACGGTCAGTTATCCTGCCCCATAACACCCATGTCCACGAAACTGAGAAAACAATTAAAAGCTTCGAAAGTCCTGAAAATCCATATCCGAAAATGGCCAGAGGCTTTCGACTATTGAACTTGTCGGAGTAATATCCCGAAAAGACCTTTAAAAGGCTGGCAAGACTTTCTGCCATGCCCTCGATGACACCGACCACAGCAGGGGTGGCCCCCAATCTGTTAACCAGATACAAAGGTAAAAGTGGATAAACCATCTCACTGCTGATGTCGGTTAATAAACTCACCAGCCCGATTATGATTATATTAAACACGTTATCGCCTCTTTTTATGAAATCTCCATTTCTATTGCAATATGATAACCCATCGTTAGAGCCTTGCTGGCATGAACCGAGTTGTCAAAGGCCACCCTGATCCGGTCAAACAAATCAATCGGCCTCCTTACTATTAGTAATTACAGAGTTAACCGGTTCTTTGTCCGGCCTGAAAACTGGTTTTAACCAAATTCTAGTTAACCACCTCCATGCATATGACAGCCTTATTATGAAAAAACTCCTACCGTAAAGGTAGGAGTCATCAGCTTTAGAAGCATTAGGCGAACTCCATCGCCCTACCCCTTAGATCCGGGTAGTGGTGTTAACCTTCTGTATTCTCCACCTGTTCATCAACAATTTCCTCGTGGGCGAACACATACTGTCCAAATTCATCTATTCTTTCCTGGCACTTTTCCAACATTTCCAGCGCCAGTTGGGCCTGGCCTGCCTGGAAGAAATCACGATCCCTAATTTTCTCGAACCACTTTTTCAGCTTTTCAAAATCCTCTTCGTTTTCTTCCAATTCACCAAAGGTAAAATGCTTCCTTGCGATTTCTTTATCTATTTCCTTAAAGAAATCCTGGCACCTGTCTATAACCTCGTCATATTCTTCATTCCTGGCTTTGTTAAACATGTCGATAACGGTTTGTTCCTGCAGTAAAAAACCTCCTTTTATCAAATAAGCTTCCCCACCGTAACTTTCAATTTCGTGTCTCAGAACACGAAGACTCTTTTCTGTTTTACGGTTTAGCGGCAACACGCACACAGAGCTTTGTAAATATATTGCCCCTGCAGCCTTTATTTTTCGCCATATTGAGGCCCTGTACCGGCTGGGTTCCGATGGTATTTTATATATCAAAAATATCCACTCGACCAATGAGCACACTCCAAATATAACAGTTGTTATGAATAAAATAACACAGGCACAGGTAGTCGTCAAGGAATTATCTAAAATAACGCTCTTCCTTATCCTCTTTCCGCCCGGACCAGCCTGGCCATCCGGCCGGATTAAAATAGTGATTTGCACAAGACGCTGCCCTTTATTCATTAATCCGGGAATTTCCATGAATGCGGCTTGTATAATACCACTTCCCGCTCATATTTTGCAGTACGGGGGGCACTCTAAAAAAAGTCAAATCTTTTTCGGGAGTGGTATTTTGTCCGGTAAAACACTGTGGCTGTTATTGGTTTCGGTTACTCTGTTAATCCTTTCGCCGGCCGGAGGGGCAGCATCGGGGTATCCCCCGGAGCCCGAAAACGATGTGATCATGCTGTTCGACCCACCCCCTTCATCAGTCCCGGCAGGCAGTTTTCACAAAAACAAAACAAACAGGAATATATCGGTAACTGCCGATGCTGCGGTGGTTATGGACGCGGACACCGGTCAGCTGCTTTATGCCAAAAACCACCTCCAGCCAAGGCCAATCGCCAGCACCACCAAAATAATGACCGCCCTTTTAGCCATTGAGCTGGGAGATCTGAAACAGGTGGTGACGGTAACCCCCCGTGCCGCCAGGGTTGAAGGAAGCAGCATCTACCTGAAGGCCGGTGAAAGGCTTACCCTGGAGGAATTGCTCTATGGGGCGCTGATGAGGTCGGGCAATGACGCCTGCGTGGCCATAGCCGATCACATAGCCGGCAGGGAAGAGATATTTGTTGGCTGGATGAACTTAAAGGCCAGAATGCTGGGGCTTAAAAACACCAATTTCAGCAACACCAACGGCCTCCCCCACAAAGAACACCTTTCGTCGGCGTACGACCTGGCCGTGATTACCAGGCATGCCCTTAAAAACCCGGTGTTTAACAGTATTGTGGCCAGCAGGAAATACAGCATAAGCAGTCCGGTGGGACAGCGCCGCCGCCTCAGCAACACTAACGAAATGCTCTGGAAATACCCGGGGGCCGACGGAGTAAAGACCGGGACCACCAACGCCGCCGGGCGTTGCCTGGTTTCTTCCGCCAGCCGGGAGGGGAGAAGGCTTATCTCAGTGGTCCTGCACAGTGACGACCGTTACGCCGACTCTATAAAACTTTTGGATTACGGTTTTACAGGCTTTAGAAACCGGACGGTTGCCAGAAGCGGAGAGGAGCTGACCTCAATAAATGTCTCGGACGGGGTTAAAAACAGGGTTGCCGTTGTTTTTTCGGAGGATATAGTGGTGACGGTACCGTCGGGAGAGACGGGAGTGGTGGAAAAAGTAGTCACCCTCGACCACAATGTTGAAGCCCCGGTGGATCCGGGTCTCCCGGTGGGGAGGATTTTGGTCAGTGTTATGGGGGAGCCTGTGGCCGAAACCGGGCTGATAACCGGTGAGCGTGTGGAAAGACTGCCGGCGTACAGGCTTATTATGAAAAGAACTGCCTCAAGACTAAATAACCTCAAGGCAGTTCTACACTGAAAAATAGCCCGGGAAGCGTGCAAGGTGGACGAGTGCGCATGGTAACTGGCCAACAACCTGGTTCAGGGATGCGCGGCACAGCATATAGTTTTCTTTCTTGCCGGTATTCACAATAATTTGCAAAAAATAGTTTGTCGTATTAGATGAGCCAGTTTGATACACGGTAGGGATAATATTCCCTGCTCCGCCAAACAAGTATCAATCATAATTCAAAACATTGCTTTTTTTCATTGCCCTTTCCCTTCCTTTCCATGTCCGCAATATGATTACAAAGAATCAATAATAACTTTATCACAGTTTACCACACAATTGGATGGCCGGGTTCTATGCTAACCGGAAAAACGTT
>JBMOPB010000095.1:0-30632 GCA_049325055.1 Bacillota bacterium | reverse complement strand
GCTTTTTTTCATTGCCCTTTCCCTTCCTTTCCATGTCCGCAATATGATTACAAAGAATCAATAATAACTTTATCACAGTTTACCACACAATTGGATGGCCGGGTTCTATGCTAACCGGAAAAACGTTGTGTTATACTAAATTATTGACCATCACAAAACGGGGGTTACAGTATGCAAGTTTTCGTGGACTGTGTTCACTGTTATCTCAAGCAGTCAGTGACCTGCATGACCATAGCGGGCATAGACGAGGACAGTCAGCACCGTATTCTTTTTGAGATTATGGATGATATCAAAGTCATGGAACGTCGCAGGACGCCGGCGGAGAATTCAACGGAAATACTGCTGAAGGTATATGAACTGATAAACAGCGCCGACCCTTACAGGGAAGTTAAAAAAAAGTCAAATGACATGGCGCTGGAATTGTACCCGGTTTTAAGGGAATTCCTTGACAGTTCCGGGGACAGGCTCCGTGACGCCCTTAAAATCTCGGTTTCTGGCAACGTTATCGACCTGGGCATTAACAGGAGTTTCGATATAAACGCCAGTTTGAAGCACAGCCTTAATACCGGCTTCTCCAGGGATGACTTTGAAATATTTTCAAAAAAGCTGGACCATGCCGAAGAAGTGGTTATGGTGGGAGACAACGCAGGTGAAATCGTTTTCGACAGGCTGCTTGCGGAAGAACTCTCCCGCCTGGGCAAACGGGTCACCTACATTGTCAAGGGCGGGCCGATACTGAATGACGCTACCATGGAAGACGCCATACAGTCCGGGATGAATAAAACCGCCGGGGTTATCACCACCGGCTCCAACTACCTGGGCGTGCCCCTGAAAAAGGTATCCGGTGAGGTAAAAAAGCTTCTGGAAGAATCGTCCCTGGTAATATCAAAAGGCCAGGCCAACTTTGAGTCACTGGAACATGAGGAACTGGCCAGGGGCCGGGTTTTCTTCCTCCTTAAAATAAAGTGCGAAAGCGTGGGCAAGGTGGCCGGGGCAAATTTCGGAGACATCGTGTTTTTTACGCGGTAGCCGCCATTGTAAATAAAAAACTGTGCAATTCCTTGTCATAGCAGGCAGTAAACCACGGATGACCGATCCGTGGTTTTTTGCATGACTGACCCTGGCCGGCTCCCTTTACCTGTGATTGGGGAGATGGTCCCCCGGCTGGTACACTTGACGGCGGTGGTACACTTATTACCCGTGGGCGGTACATTTATGAAGGATCATTTACCCCTTTCAGAAAACCGGAACAGGCCGGAAAAAGCAGGATGCACATTTTAAGTGGTACGGTTCTTTACCAGTGCAGGTGCCTCCGGTTTTGACAACATTCACGGCCTTGCTTCATTCCCCGGTTGGAATTCTATTTGCTAGTCCGGTTACCGAAAAACGTATGCCCGGAATGTGCTGCCACAGTGTCTTAAAAAAAGTTCAAGAAAGAGGTGATCATGTTTGGCCCTGAAAAGTCTAGTAGTCAATGCCGGCAGGTGTACAGGCTGCCGCACCTGTGAAATGGCCTGCTCACTGCGGCATGAAGGCAAATGCAGTCCCCAGTTGTCCCGGGTCAGGGTACTCAAGTGGGAAGCCAGGGGAGTAAGCGTCCCGGCCACCTGCGCCAACTGCACCACCCCGTACTGCATGCTGGTCTGCCCGGTGGGTGCGGTTTCAGTCCAGTCAGAAACCGGCGCCCTCATCATGGACGGGAGCAAATGCATCGGCTGCCGGGCCTGCTCAATGGTATGCCCCTTGGGCCAGGCCATTTTCCACCCCGAAAAGCGCATCGCCATCAAGTGCGACCTCTGCGACGGAGACCCAGCCTGCACCAAATTCTGCCCCTCCGGAGCCCTTGACTACACCACCGTCGACCAGTCCCTTATGGCCAAAAGAAGGCAGTTTTACAAAAAAGTTATCGAGGGAGGTGATCACTGATGTACGGCTGGAATGGCAAAAGACTGAGGGTGGACCTCGGTACCGGCAAAATAACGGTGGAGTCCATAGACGCCAGTTTCAGGAACATGTGGCTGGGAGGCAGGGGATTTAATTCAGCCCTTCTATACCGGGAGGTGGGACCTGATATTGACCCCTTTGACGCCGAAAACCGCCTTATATTTGGCGTCGGGCCGCTGACCGGGACCTTTTCCCCATCCAGCGGGCGCACCACCATCACCTCCAAGTCCCCCCTTCAGTATCCCAGCGGCTTCGGAGACGCCAACATGGGCGGGCACTGGGGGCCCGAGCTGAAGTACGCCGGCTACGACCAGCTGGTTATACAGGGAAAATCTGAAAAGCCGGTATACCTGTGGATTGACGATGACCGGGTGGAGATCCGTGATGCCGGCCACATATGGGGAAAAACACTGTCGGAAACCGACGCCGTAATCAAGGAGGATATTAAGGACCCGGACATTCACATTGCCGCCATCGGTCCAGCCGGCGAAAATCTGGTACGCTTCGCCTGCGTTCTCAACGATGTTTCCAGGGCGGCCGGCCGCACCGGTATGGGTGCGGTAATGGGATCCAAAAAGCTGAAGGCGGTGGCCGTGCGCGGAACGAGGCCGGTGAATGTAGCCCGGCCCCGGGAGTTTTACGAGGTATGCGCCCGGGTTCGGGAAAAAATGAAGTCCGACATCATGGTCCAGATGCTTTACGACCAGGGAACCTGGCTTTTAACCATGCCGGCCAATTACGAGCATGGATGGTTCTGCTGGCGCAATTTCCAGACCGGGTTCCACCCAGAGGCCGACAAGCTCAGGGGCGAAAGACACCGGGACAACTACCTGGCCCACCGGGAGGGGTGCTTCGCCTGCTCCATTTCCTGCGGACGCTTCAGCAAAATACCCGGAGGGAAATACGCCGGGGAAAAAACCGGCGGCCCGGAATATGAAACCCTTACCGCTGTTGGCCCCAGGATCGGTATACTGGACATCGAGGCGGTAATACATAACTCCCGGCTGGTAAACGAGTACGGCATGGACTCCTGCTCACTGGGAGGCGCCATAGGGTGGGCCATGGAGTGCTGGGAAAAGGGTCTTCTGACCTCCCAAGAAACCGGCGGGCTGTCCCTGGAGTGGGGCGACCAGGAAACGGTGGACCAATTGATCAAAATGATAGTCTACCGGCAGGGCCTCGGCGATATTCTGGCCGAGGGCACCTACCGTGCCGCCCTGCATTTCAACCGGGGCTTCCAGTACACCATGACCGTCAAGGGCAACGACATGTCCCAGGACGATCCCCGGGGTCTTGGCTTCGCCTTCGGCATAGGCTTCGGAACCGGCCGCCGCGGCGCAGACCACCTGCAGGGCCTGCCCTGCCTTGAGCTGACCGGCCAGTTCTATCCCGGCCTGGTGGAAAAAATACTGGGCACCTCCGAGGCCGAAAGCCGCCTTTCCCCGGTAAAGAAACCGGAAATGCAAAAGTACCAGGAGGAAGTAAAGGCCGTGGGGGACAGCCTGACCATGTGCACCTTCGCCCATTCCTGGTCCTTTGCCGTACTTCCCGAGGACATGGCCGACCTGCTTTCAGCCTGCACCGGCATTGATTACACGGTAGAAGACCTGCTGAAAACCGGCAGCCGCATAGCCACACTGGAGAGGGCTTACTGGAACCGCCTTCTGGTGGGCCGGCTGGAGGATACAGTGCCGGAGCGGTTCACCGGCGATCCCATGCCGGTGGGGCCCAACAAGGGCACCGTATTCCCCTTTGAAGAACTGCTCCCGCTTTATTATAAAGTGCGCGGGTGGGACCAGGACACAGGCTTCCCGCTGGACGAGGTTCTGCGGGACCACGGGCTGGAAGATCTGGTGGAGGAGCTGGCCCCCTACCGCCGGGCCTACCTTGAAAAAATTGACAAATAGAGGTGCCGGCATTGAGAATAACGCTGCGCTATTACGGCTTTGTCAGCTCATTAACCGGTAAGATCTACGAGGAGGCGGCACTGCCGGACGGCTGTACCCTGCAGGAACTCATAGACCGCCTTACCGCCCGCTACGGCTACAAATTCAGAGATTTATGCTTCATCAGGCCGCTGTACAGCGAAAGGCTTTACTGCAACGCCAACCTGAACAGCCGTGACATAAACGATAAAAAATCTTACCCCGACGGCCTCAGCACCGTTCTCAAAAACGGGGACGTGGTGTCTTTCGGGGTAATCAGCGGGGCAGCCTAATGATGAAACCTGTGAAAAAAGTTTTCAGCGCCATGTGGCAGAGGCAGCTGGGCATTCCCGGCTTCGGCCCGGAGGCCCAGCAGGCCCTTGCCGGGTCCCACGCCCTGATACTGGGGGTGGGCGGTGTAGGCTGCCCCGCCGCGCTTTATCTGGCCGCTGCCGGCTTGGGCAGTATGACCCTGGTGGACGGGGACGTGGTTGAAGCCGGCAACCTGAACCGGCAAATACTGTACGGTTATTCCGATGTGGGCAGGCCCAAGGTGGAGGCGGCGGCGGAAACCCTGAGAAAACTGAACCCCGGAATAAAACTGGAGATTTTTAATGTTCACGCCGGTGACCCGGAGATAGAAAGTCTGGTAGCCGGCGCCGGGGTAGTGGTGGACTGCTTCGACCGCAACCGGCACCGGCTGTCGGTAAACAAGGCCTGCCTGAGGCGCCGTAAGGCGGCGGTGCACTCGTACGTGCAGAATTTCAGCGGTTACGTTATCTTCAGCCCCGGGGTCGGGGGATGCCTCAACTGCCTGGTGGACGAAAGCTTTCCGGAACAGGGGGATAATTCCGTCATCGGAGTGGCAGCGGGCCAGGCCGGGATTATCTCGGCGGCCGAGGCCATCCGCCATCTGACCGGCATAGGCGGGCCCGCCGGGAGCCGGCAGATATTTTTTGACCTGGCCTTCATGGAGTGGACCACCCGGCCAATTGTCCGGGAACCCCTCTGTCCGGCCTGCGGAAAGGGTGACACATTATAAAAGAAAAAGAATACACCAACATCATAAGCCGGCACACTTCGCCAAACGGCCGGGTTCTAAGCATACTTCAGGAGTTTCAGCAAAAATACAGGCACCTGCCCGAGGAAGCCCTGCGGGCGGCAGCCAAGGAACTGGACCTGCCGCTGATCCAGCTGTACGGGGTGGCCACCTTTTATGCCTCCTACAGCCTGCAGCCCAGGGGAGACCATATAATCGGCGTCTGCCACGGCACGGTCTGTCATGTGAAGGGGGCAGGCCGCATTACCGCCGGGCTGGAAAAAAAACTGGGCGTGCCCGCGGGAGGAACCACCGTCGACGGACGCTTTACCCTGGAAACGGTAAAATGCATGGGCTGCTGCAGCCTGGCCCCTGTGGCCAGCATAGACGGGGAGGTACATGCCCGCATCAGGCCCGAGACGGTGGAAAAACTGCTGAGATCCGCCGAACTGGGGGGTGAATCCGGTGAATGAGGGCGTGGTGAAATACCAAATAAGATCCGGCCCCGATTTACAATGCCTGGAAGAGATCGGCCTGGACCGTTTATACCCCGGCCGGCCCAGGATAGCGGTGGCCATGGCCTCCTGCGGCAGGGCCGCCGGGTCTGAGAGTATATTCAGGGCCATCGGGAATGAACTGGAACGACGGGGCATGGACGCTTTACTGGTACCAGCCGGGTGCCCCGGACTGTGCAGCCGGGAGCCCCTGGTGACAGTGCTGGCGCCCGGAACTGCCAGGATTTACTACTCAGGCCTTACGCCGGATGACGCCGGATCACTGGTTTCGGCCCTGGCCGGCGGAGAGGTTTACCTGAAGCGTGCACTGGGCGCCGAAGTTGAGGACCACATGGTCATTAACGACCGCCGGGTCATCCTTGGCCCCCTGCCTCAAGGCCTGGAACTGATGGCCCATCTTGATTTTTACCGCCCCCAGGTCAGGCTTGCCACCCGGAACTGCGGCTGCATAGACCCCTTCAGCATCGAGGAATACATCGGCCGGGGCGGCTACCGGGCACTGGCCGAAGCACTGGACAAGGACCGGGCTGAAATCATCGGGGAGATCAATAATTCCGGCCTTAGGGGGCGCGGCGGCGCAGGATTCCCCACCGGTGTGAAGTGGGAAGTGACCGCCGGTGCGGGAGCTGGTGAAAAATACATTATTTGCAACGGGGACGAGGGAGACCCCGGGGCATACATGGACCGCAGCATACTGGAGGGCGACCCGCACAGCGTGCTGGAGGGCATGATCATCGGCGCGTACTGCCTGGGTGCCAGTCACGGAATCATCTACGTCCGGGCGGAATACCCGCTGGCGGTGAAAACCATGCGGCAGGCCATTAGCCAGGCCCGGGAACAGGGGCTTCTGGGCGACAATATAATGAATTCCGGCATAAGCTTCGATGTTGAGGTGGTCAGGGGGGCCGGCGCCTTTGTATGCGGCGAGGAAACCGCGCTGATCGCCTCCATCGAGGGATGGCCCGGCGAACCGAGGCCCCGCCCTCCCTACCCTGCCCGGGAAGGCCTCTGGGGAAAACCCACCTGCATCAACAACGTGGAGACCCTGGCCAATATCCCGGTGATCGTGGGCCGGGGAAGCCGGTGGTTTGAAGGCTTCGGAACCGGTGGCAGCAGGGGCACCAAGGTTTTCGCACTGGTGGGCAAGGTGAAAAACAGCGGGCTGATAGAGGTTCCCATGGGCACCACCGTGGGGGAAATTGTCCTGTCGGCAGGGGGCGGCCCGGAGGGGGGTAAAAGTCTTAAGGCGGTACAGACAGGCGGCCCCTCAGGCGGCTGCATACCGGCGTCCATGGTTGACCTGCCCGTGGATTACGAAAGCCTTACCGGGGCCGGCACCATCATGGGGTCCGGAGGAATGGTGGTCATGGATGAAGGCGTGTGCATGGTGGACATGGCCCGCTATTTCATGTCCTTTGTGGCCGGGGAGTCCTGCGGCAAATGCACCCCCTGCCGGGAAGGCACGGCGGAGATTTTGAACATTTTGAACCTCATCACTCTGGGCCAGGGAAGGCCGGAGGACCTGGACACCCTGGCCCAGTTGTCACGGCTGGTCAGAGACGCCTCACTGTGCGGCCTGGGGCAGACGGCCACCAACCCGGTGCTGAGCACACTGCGGTACTTCCGGGACGAATACGAGGCTCACGTGAAGTACAAGTACTGTCCTGCCGGGGTTTGCCGGAACCTGGCAATCTACCGCGTTGACCCCGATCTCTGTACCGGCTGCGGGCTGTGCGCCGAAGAATGCCCCGTCGGGGCCATCCGGGGCCTGGATGACCAGCCCCGGGCCATCGACCGGGAAAGCTGCACCCGCTGCGGCGCCTGCCGTGAAATGTGTCCCCAGGGGGCGGTATTTTTTACGGGAAGGGGGATATCCGGTGACCAGGATGACCATTAACGGACTTTCTATACATTTCAGAATCGGTGAGACCGTGCTGACGGCGGCCCGGGCCGAAGGGATTGAGATCCCCGCCCTCTGCTGCCACCCCGGGCTTGGGCATTACGGGTCCTGCCGCCTCTGCCTGGTGGAAATACTGGCCGGGGGCAGGCCTGGACTGGCCGCATCCTGTGCGCTTCCCGCTACAGAGGGACTGGTGGTGGAAACCGGCACCGAAAGGGTGAAAAAGGCCCGCCGCATGGTGCTGGGGCTGCTGCTGGCCCGGTGCCCCGACGCAAAGCCGCTGCTGGAGCTGTCCCAAAAGCTGGGCATAATGGAATTCCCCCCCCGCCCCGACGCCCCGGGCTGCATGCTGTGCGGACTTTGTGTAAGGGCCTGCCGGGCCGTGGGCCAAAACGTCATCGGGTTTTCAGGCCGGGGCAGGACCCGCCGGGTCGCTGTTCCCTTTGACCGGCCGCCCCGCCACTGTCTTGGCTGCCGGGCCTGCGAAAATGTCTGCCCAGCCGGCCTGATCAGGGTGGTGGAAACCCCGGGAGGGATGGCCATTCTGCCCTGGCAGGCCGAAACAGAACTGGTTTACTGCCCAAGGTGCGGTGCCGCCACAGGCCCCCGGCCGCAGTGGGAATCACTTCAAAAATCATTTCATGCAGCCGGGCCCCTTGCCGAACTGTGCCCCGCCTGCCGAAGGAGGTTCCAGGCCGTATATGCGGGTTGGAGATAGGATACCTAGAGCTTTAATCAAACTTCTTCCTCAGGTACTCCCACTCGGAATCCACAAGCCCCTGGATCTCGTCCATCTGATCCCTGGTCAGGTGCCGGTAGCGCTTCTGGCGGCTTAAATACGCTTCCACCGGAACTCCCTGGGGACCGTGGTTTAATATGTACCTCCTGCCGTCCTCCACTTCATAAAGCGGGAATATGCCGGTCTGGACCGCCAGGCGGGACATCTTCGCCCCTTCGTGGTCAGCCACGCCCCAGCCGTCCAGGCATGGGATAAGCACCACGATAAAGCGCATTCCCTTTATTTCCTTGGCCCTGCCCACCTTGCGCACCAGGTCGTCCAGGTAGCCCGTGGTGGCCGTTGCGGTGTAGGGAATACGGTGGGCCGCCATTATCTCGGCAATGCTCTTTTTGGCCGAGAGCTTGCCGCCGGGGGTGGAGGTGGTATAGGCCAGGTAGGGCGTGGAGGAGCTTTTCTGCGCCCCGGTGTTCATGTATCCCTCATTATCAAGGCAGATATAGATAATGTCCTCATTTCGCTCGGCCGCCGAGGAAAGGGACTGAAAACCGATGTCGTAGGTCCCCCCGTCCCCGGCTATGGCCACCACATTGACATGGCCCTTCCCCTGGGCCTTAAGCGCCCTCTTGATGCCGGCCGCCGAAGCGGCGCTGGCCTCAAGGGTGGTCTGGTAAACCGGTATGCGCATGGAACATAGTGGCTGTGGGCCGGATATGATGGCGATGCACGACGGGGGGACCACGGCGATAGTGTCCTTCCCCAGCGTGTTCACTATATAGCGGATGGCCAGGGCGGCGTTGCAGCCGGGGCAGGCGTGGTGACCGGAACAGAAAATTTTTTCCTCAGCGAACTGGTAAGCCACTTATAATCACCCCTTCCAGACCGAATACACTGACGTCTTCTCCTCCACTGCCTCCCGCACCAGGGTGGAGATTTTGGAGGGAGACACGTTGGTGCCGCCCACCCCGGCAAGGTAGCCGTGGACTGCCGGCCCGCCCTCAAGTCCGTAAAGGGCCGCCTTTAATTCCTGGTGCAAAAAGCCGCCGGTGCCCGGAGCAAAGTTGCGGTCCAAAACCACCACCATGGGTACTCCGGACAGTGCCCGCCGCACCAGGTCCACCGGGAATGGACGGAACAGCTTGACCTTCAGAAGTCCCACCGGCACCCCGGCCTCCCGCATCTGGTCCACAGCCTCCCGTGCGGTGCCTGCCATGCAGCCCATGGTGACAATTAAAGTCTTGGCGCCCTGGCAGCGGTACTCCTCAATTACCCCGTAACCCCGGCCGGTCATTTTCTGCCAGAGAGCGTCGGCCCTGACGGCGGCCTCCACCGCCTGGTCCATGGACCTGCCCAGGGTCTGCCGGTGGCGGTAAAACATGTCCTGGTTGACCACGTTGCCCCAGGACTCACCGATCTCCGGGTCCAGCCGGTGGGGCGGGCTGAAGGGCGGCAGGTATTGGTCGGCCACTTCCTGTCCCGGCACCTCCACCACCTCCAGGGCGTGGGAAACGTAAAAGGCCTCGTGCACCACCATGGCCGGCAGAAGCACCTCTTCGGCCACCCGGAAGGCCTGTAAAACAGTGTCCAGGGACTCCTGGGCACTTTCGCAGTAATACTGGATCCAGCCGGTGTCCCTCTGGGCCAGGCTGTCGGTCTGGTCGGGCCAGAAGCCCCACGGGGACCCTATGGTTCTGTTGACGTTGCACATGACTATGGGGGCCTGGGCGCCGGAAGCATAGTGCAGCATCTCGTGCATAAGCATCAGCCCCTGGGAGGCGGTGGCCGTGAATACCCTCACCCCGGTCAGGGAGGCGGTAATGCAGGCGGCCATGGCCGAATGCTCGGACTCCATGGTCATGATGTCCACTTCCATTTCCCCCCGGGCCTGGAACTGCGAGATCTTCTCCAGTATGGGAGTCTGCGGCGTTATCGGGTAAACCGGCACCACCCTGGGCCTGGCCAGCTTGACGCCGTAGGCGGCGGCATGGTTGCCGTTCAATAGCATGCGGGCTGCTCCTCCGTTCATCTTCTCACCTCTTTCAGCACTACCGCCCCCCGGGGGCACTCCTCCACGCAGAGGCCGCACCCCTTGCAGTACCGGTCCTCTATTCCGTAGCTTTTATCCGGGGAGGGCTCCCTGATCACGGCCAGGTCCGGGCAATAATAGTAGCAATTATCGCACTTCAGGCAGTGCCCGCAGCTAAAGCAGCGATCGGCCTGGCTTAAGGCCTCCCCTTCGGACAAAGCCAGCCTGACTTCCCGGAAATCCCTCAGCCTCATTCCGGGGTCCACCGCTTTCTTTTCAGCCCTGGGGGCGATGGGAAAGTAAAAAGTGTTAATTTCCTTAAAGGAAACCTCCACGGCATCTGCTGTGACGCCAACGTCCCCCCCCCGGCCTTCAATAAACCTCTCCATACCCCGGGCTGCCAGCTTGCCGCCGCCGATGGCTGCTGATATAAATCTCTCATTACTGGCCGCGTCGCCGCAGGCGAATATCCCGGCCCCGCTGGTGGACTGGAAGCGGTCAACCTCCACCAGCCCCACATGGTCCCGACTGACTGGAAAACCCTCCAGGTCCGGGTCCTGCCCCACCGCCAGAATTACCGTATCGGCGTAAACCGTAAAGCTGACTCCTGGTATGACTATGGGCCTTAACACCCCTGGCAGGGCCGAATTGTCCAAAACCACCCTGACGCAGGTCAGGTTAAGGCCGCCGCCCTCCTCGGCCACTTCCCTAACCATCACCCCGTCCCGGATAATCACTCCTTCTTCCAGGGCCTCCTGCACTTCACGGTCCTGGGCGGGCAGGCTCCGCCTGTCCTCCAAAGCCAGCACCCTGACCTGGCTGCCCAGCCGCCGGGCCGTCCTGGCCACGTCCATGGCCACGCTGCCCCCGCCGATGACAGCCACCTGCCGGCCTATGGCCGGAATGCTGTTCCGGTTGACACCTCCAAGGAATTCCAGGCCGCTCAAGACCCTTCCGCCGGCGGCGTCAAACTGCGGCAGCCCCTTTGCCCTGGACGCCCCGGTGGCCAGGCACAGGGCGACATATTCTCTTCTCATTAAAGCCAGTTCTTCCCCCCTGACTGCGGCCCCGGCGCACAATTCTATGCCGGCGGCCAGCAGTCTGTCTATCTCCCCGGCCACTACTTCCTTTGGCAGGCGGTAAGCCGGTATGCCGTAGCGCATCACACCTCCCGGCTCCGGCTGGGACTCAAACACCGTTACCCGGTACCCCCGCCGGCGCAGTTGGTAGGCGCAGGACAGCCCGGCCGGGCCGCTTCCCACAACCGCCACCCTGGTATCCTTAATGGCTTCCGGTCCCGGCAGCGGCCACCCCTCCCTAAGGGCCATGTCCCCGATAAACTGCTCCAGGGCGTTGATGGCGACCGCCCCGTCGTATTCCCCCCGGTTGCACAAACCCTCGCAGGGGTGGTGGCAGACCCTCCCGGTGACAGCCGGAAACGGGTTTTGGGCCACCAGTGTCAGCCATGCCAGATGGTACTGCCCCTCCCTGGCCTGCCTGATCCAAAAGGGTATTTCCCCGCCGGCCGGGCAGGCGTTCCGGCAGGGTGAGGGACGTTCCTGGTGCACCGGCGTGGCGCTGCGCCAGGTGCCGGTGCTCAGTTCTTCAGTCCACCCGGTGGTCCAAACAGGCGGAATTTCTTTTACAGCTGCGGTCATCTCATTTCATCCCTCCAGTCACAGCGCCATAACCCTCCCAAAAGGCACTGACGTTTTGATTGGCCTTGGCCGGGCTCTTTTCCCCGATAACCCGGGCCAGTGTGTCAGGGTGGGGTTTGTTCACCAGCCCGGTGAAGGCGCCCACCAGCGTGGTATTCACTATCCGGCCCAGATTGTTGGAGTATGCGATGGCAATGGCATCCACTGTAAAGATTTTGAAATTCCCCAGATCGGCAAACTGATCCGGTGTATTGGAGGAATTGATCAGCACAACTGTCCTCTCGCCCGCCCCCTGCAGCAGGGCGCCGGTCAGCAGGCTGGGATCAAAGCAGACTATCACGTCGGGGGTATCGATATCACAGCGCAGACGGATTGGCTTGTCGTCCACCCGGACAAAAGAACTGACGGGGGTACCCCGCCTGGCCCCCCCGTACGTGGCGTAGGCCTGTATGTATTTCCCCTCCCTGAAAAAGGCCTCGGCTAGAATTTCGGCGGCCATTAACGCCCCCTGGCCGCCCCGTCCCTGGATTCTAAACTGCAGCAACCAGTACACCTCCTGCCAAAGCGAAAATGCTAATAACCCTGATGCCGTTTATGAATTGCCGTTTTTGACCAACACCCGGGCTTCACCGGACTGCACTGGCAAAGTAGCAAACTCCGTTCCAGGGAGCAGCAAACGACAGAAGCTGGAATTTTAACCGCCGTAAATAAGAGATAAGCGGTGCTTATAAAAAAGCCAACGGTTATTTACAGATTTACTGCCCCGTGTTTCCGGCCCGGGGTGGTATAAATATTTACCATCCCCGGAGGCCCGGACCAATATTTTCAAATTGCCGTTGACAATTGACATCTCTGACCCTGAGCAGGAACCGCCTGATGGTGGTTTAAAAATGTACCACTTACTATTACCTAAAAAGGGGCTGCCGCCCCTTCGGACGGTATCACGTCCTCATCCCCGCACTAAAGCAAGGGGGCATCCCCCTTGAAACCCCCGTGTACAGGAAATTATACTCAGAATTCCTTCCAGCATAATTTCCTATATCTCAAGAAAAAATTTCCAGGTGAGGATTAAAAAGGTTCATAGAATAAAAGGAATATCCCCCTTAATATAGAAACTAATATCGCTATACTGTTCAACCCCCGTTATCTGAATTTTCACACATTAACAGCATTAAACGTTCTGCCTGGAATAAAAATATATCATTCTTAATGGAGGGAATGGTATGCTGGATATCGATTTTCTGAATGAATTGGACGAGGCCGTAGTGATCACCGATGCCGAAGCAAATATAGTGTTCTGCAACAGGCAGGCCGAAAGCATTACCGGAAAACAGGCCAAAAAAATAGTAAACCAGAAGGTGGATGTGAAGCTCCCGGAAATAGGCCCGGATATAATAGAAGTTTTACGGACCGGCGGGCCAAAAAACAGGAAAAAGAAAAGAATAAACAATATAACGGTAAATGCCGGCTTTGTTCCTGTGTTTAAAGACGGCATATTAAGCGGCGCCGCGGCCTTATTTCACGACATATCGGAACTGGAATCGGTCATGGCGGAAAACAGCCGGATTAAAGCCCTGAATAAAGAGCTGGAAGACATTATGGAATCCTTTTATGACGGTATAGGCATAATCGACAGCAACGGAACGCTGTTAAGGGTGAACACCAGCTATGAGCGGATTACCGGACTTTCTAAAAAAGATAACAACGTGGGCAGAAACGTCAGGGATCTGCAGGAGGAGAGGTCGGTATCCAGGGCCGTGTCATTAATGGTGCTGGAGCAAAAAAAGCCGGTCACTATAGTACAAAAAATCAAGACCGGCAAGGAAGTTCTCATCACCGGAAGCCCGGTTTTTGACAAAAAGGGCAGTATATACAGGGTTGTGTGCAATATCCGGGATATCAACGAATTAAACATATTGAAACAACTGGACGAAAATGAGCAGAACAGGGATAAGCTGGAGCTGATGGAGCTGAGGGCCAGGCAGTTGTTACACGGCGAGTTTGTCTACAAAAGCCGGGCCATGCAGCAAATATTCGACCTGGCCCTGAAAGTGGCCAAGGTTGATTCCAACCTGCTGATTACCGGGGAGTCGGGGGTGGGCAAGGAAATCATCGTAAAAATAATTCACAAGGCCAGTCCCCGGGCCCAAAAATCTTTTTTCCAGATAAACTGCGGCGCCATTCCGGAAGCTCTTCTGGAGTCTGAGCTTTTCGGATACGAGGGCGGGGCTTTCACCGGGGCCAGGAGCGGCGGCAAAATGGGCTATTTCGAGCTTTGCAATGGGGGCACGCTGCTGCTGGATGAGATCGGAGAGATGCCTTTAAACCTTCAGGTAAAGCTGCTGCGGGCCATTCAGGACCGCCAGATTTTCAGAATCGGCGGCACAACCCCGATTAAATTTGATGTGCGCATAATATCGGCCACCAACCGGAACCTGGGGGAAATGGTAAAGAACGGCCAATTCCGGGCCGACCTGTTCTACCGCCTCAATGTGGTGCCCATAAACATACCGCCCCTGAGAGACCGCGCCGACGACATAATCCCACTGGCCATTCACTTTCTGGAGAAATTCAACACCAAGTACAAAACCAATAAGAGGTTCGAGCCGGAAATACTGCTGGCCTTTGAACTTCATAACTGGCCCGGCAATGTAAGGGAAATGGAAAACCTCATAGAGAGGCTGGTTATTATCAACGACGAGGAGATAATAGGGCTTCACCACCTGCCCTTCAGCAATGACAGCGTTGACACCTCGGGATTCAACATCGACCTTAAAAACCCCATTCCCCTCAAGGCAGCTTCCGAAATACTGGAAAGGAAGCTCATCGCCAAGGCCCTGCAGTTATTCGGCAGCACCAGGAAGGCCGCCAAAATACTGGGCGTCTCCCACCCCACCGTTATCCGCAAGGCCCAGAAGTACAAGTTATAGCACCCCTGTCCCAGGATCTTCAGACCCGGTACAAAACGGTACCGCCGCACCCGGGAAAAACAGGTTTGTTCAGTTTCCGGAATCATTCAGCCGGTAGAGTTTTGTACCGGGTATTACCTTCAGGGACCGGACGTTCAATGCCGTCTCTCCACTGACGGCGGAAAAGAGACTGATTAATTGGCTATTTAACCGTTTCGGCCACCATCTTTCCCCCCGCTGCTTAAGCGGAACAGGACTTGCATAGGACGGTATGGACACCCTATTTTACTGTGCATACAATGACCATTTCAAGGAGGTAGATGAAGTCTCATGGCTGATCTGGTAATCAGGGAAGGCAAGGTAGTAATTCCGGGAACAGGTGTCATTGAAGCCGACATAGCCATTGAGGGCGACAAGATAAGCGCCCTGGGAAGCGGCCTCACCGGCCGCGAAGAGATTGTCGCATCCGGCAAATACATACTTCCGGGAATCATCGACCCCCATATTCACCTGGGTATCTTCGGGGATCTGGCCCAGGAAATGGAGACCGAGACCCGTTCGGGACTCATGGGCGGCGTAACCACGGTGGGGTGCTTCATGGGCGGGCCAAACCCCTACCACCCGGAATTTTCGGACACCATTGCCCTGGCCGAGGGGAGAATTAACACCGACCTCTTCTTCCACCTGGGCATAATGACGCCGGACCAAAAAGATCAGATTCCCCGCCTGATCGAAGATTATGGTATCACTTCTTTCAAGATGTACATGTCCGGGATACCGGGACTGATCCCCGACGTGGACGACGGCTTTTTGCTTAGAACCTTTGAAACGGCCGCCGCAATAGGCGACGGCGTGATCATCTGCGTCCACGCCGAGAACCCGCAGATCAACGCCACCACCAGGTCCGAGGTGCAGGGCAGGCTGGCGGACGGAACACTGGCCGACTGGTCGGACACCCAGCCCAATTATTCAGAGGAGGAGGCTGTCCGCCGGGCCTCGTATTTTGCCGGGCTGGCGGGCAACCGTTTGTATTTCGTGCATATTTCCACCGGAGAGAGCATCCGCGCACTTTCCGCCATAAAGCCGGCCAACCCCAGAATATCCGTGGAAACCACCTCGCCGTACCTTTCGGTCACAAAGTTAAGCGACAAGGGGCTGCTGGCCAAAATGGTGCCGCCTTTCAGGGAGGAGGCCAGCGTGGATGCGCTGTGGCAGGGAGTAAAGGATAACGTGGTTGACACCATCGGCACCGACAACGTCAGCCAGACACTGGCAGTCAAACAGGCAGAGAAAGGTATGTGGGGAGCCATGCCCGGCTATCCCGCCCTGGGCACCCACCTGCCGGTGGTTCTGAACCATGGGGTGAACAAAAGAGGCGTCAGCCTGCTTAAGGTGGCTGAACTGATGAGTAGAAAGCCTGCCGAGATATTCGGCCTCTATCCTCAAAAAGGGGTGATCGCGCCCGGCACCGACGCCGACCTGGTGGTGGTGGACCTGGAAAAGACGGTGAAGGTTGACCATAAAAACCTGGGGTCATACTGCGATTTCTCACTGTACGACGGAGAGGAACTGAAGGGCTGGCCGGTAATGACCATCAAGTCGGGCCGGCTGGTGGTTAAAGACGGCCGGGTGGTGGGACATGCGCCGGGCAGGTACCTGCGCCGCCCGTTACCCTGAAGTTTTGAGAGGGATTTTCGCCCAACTGGACACCCGTTAACCGAACTCCAAAAGCCTACGGTTTTTGGAGTTTTTACCGGTGATCTGAACCACCGGGATAATTAACCGAAATCTCGCAATTATCAGACTAATACGGATTAAGGAGGAATGCCGGATGGCACAGGCAGCTTCTTCCCCTGCGGACAAAGGCAGGTGGGTTAATTCCGCCTGTAAAATGTGCCTGCACGGATGCGGCATCAGGGTTAACGTTCAGGACGAAGTGATTGTGAAAATAGAGGGCGACCCTGGCAACCTGAATAACATGGGCAAGTTATGCCCCAAGGGCCACTCGGGAATCATGCGCCACTACGATCCCAACCGGATCAAGACCCCGGTCCGCAGAACAAACCCGAACCGGGGTCCCGGTGTGAACCCCGGCTGGGAGCCGGTTTCATGGGACGAAGCACTGGACATTGTGGGCAGGCGCCTGAAAAAAATACGTCAGGAGGACCCGCGCAAACTACTGGTGGCCATCAACGATTTTCAACGCATTCACCTCTGGGGATGGGGGGCGGCATTCGGCACCGGGCACTATTTCACCACCACCGGCCAGTTCTGCGGGGCCGCCTACCACCCCATCAACGGCATAATCGACGGAGCCTTCGCCTCGGTAAACGACTATGAATACTGCAACTACTGGATACAGATGGGGGGCGGCGACGGCTTCGCATCCCACCTGCACGTTGCCGGTTCCATCAAGCGCATGGCCGACGCCAGGGTAGACCGGGGCATGAAGCTGGTGGCCGTGGACCCCCGCATGGCCTCATACTGCGCCAAGGCCGACGAATGGATACCGATACTGCCGGGCACCGACCGCGCCTTCATTCTGGGCATGATTTACGTAATGCTGCACGAGATCAACCGCTTCGACGCCGTTTTCATCAAGCAGCACACCAACGGGCCGTACCTGATCGCCCCCGGCGGGCGCCTGTTCCGTCACCGGGAAACCCAAAAGCCTATGGTATGGGACAGCGCGGACAACATGGCCAAAGCTTACGACGACCCCACCGTCAGGGACTTCGCGCTGGAAGGCGTTTACACGGTGGACGGCACCGAAGTCAGGCCGGCTTTCCAGGTGATCAAGGACACTCTGAAGGACCACACCCCGGAGAGAATGTCCCGTGTTTGCGACGTCCCGGCCGAGACCATGCGGCGCATTGCCGTAGAATTTGTGGAGGCAGCCCGCATTGGAAGCACCGTCATGATCGGGGGAAAACAATACCCGTATCGTCCGGCTGCTATAAATTTCTACCGGGGGGCCATCGGCCACTGCCAGGGGACCCACGACCACGCGGCCATCAAGCTGATGAACATGCTGGTAGGCAATATCGATGTCCCGGGCGGCCACCTGGGAGTGGGACTGGACCACCGGCTGCTGCTCATCGAGCCCGGCCCCGACGGGATGATGAAGCCCCAGCCGCACATCCTTCACCCTCCGGCGCCCTTCAGCTATCCGCCCCAGACCCTGCAGATGATGGAGTTCTTCCCCATAGGGCTGGACCCGGCACATCTGGTGGCACACAACATACTGAACCCGGAGGAGTGGGGTTACGACTTCAAGCCCGAGGCGGCGCTCATCTACCATGCCAACCCCCTGAAGAACATCAACGGCTACGACAAAGTGCTGGAAGTGTTCAAGATGCTGGACTTTATCGTGGCCATCGACATTTTGCCCAATGAGTCCACAGAGTGGGCCGACATAGTTTTACCGGACCACAGCTATCTGGAGTCATACATGATGACCCTCTGCGAGCCGCCTGTGATCACCGGGCACACCCTGCGGCAGCCGGTGGTCGATCCGATGTACGACACCAGGGACGCTCACGACATAATTACCGATATATCAGAGCGCTGCGGCTGCCTTGATGAATTTAACGGCCTGCTTAATTTCACTATGTTTTTAAAGCCGGAGTATTACCTGGAGCCCGGGCGCAAGTATACCGCCCTGGAGTGCCTTGACCGTATGGCCAAAAGCATTTACGGCCCCGAAAAGGGGCTGGAGTGGTTCGAACAAAACAGCAACGCCGTACGTCGTCAAAAGCCCGAAGAGATGTATATGCCATGGGAGGGCATGCGCATTTCTATTTACCACGAATACTTCCTGCAGGTGGCCGAAGAGCTTCAGGCACATTTCCGGTCGGCGGGCAGGGAATGGGACACATCCTCTTACCTTCCGGTCCCGGTATGGAGCGATGATCACCCACTGCACCGTATACCCGGAGAATACGATCTCTACGCAATAAATTTCAAGGCCGAGGCCGTCATCAACCACCACGAAAACACCACCATTCCCTGGATAAACGAGCTGGTCAGCAATATACCCATCCACAAGGGTGTGCTGATCAACACCAGGACTGCCCGGGAAAAGGGCATCAAAACCGGCGACCGGATCAGCATCGAATCCCCCTTCGGCAGGGTCGAGGGGATTGCCAGGGTCATTGAGGAGATCCATCCCCGTGTCATCGGCATGTCAAACGCCATTGCCCGCTGGACCATGCATCCGGTGGAGAGAAAAATGAACGTCAACTTCAACCGGCTGCTGCCGGCCAGCCTGGAATTCACCGACCTTGTGTCGGGCCACCAGGAAACCGCCGTCAAAGTCCGGATAAATAAAATATAGGGGGTGACGTGTAAATGGCAAGGTTTGGCATGGTTGTGGACCTCAAGAGGTGTGTTGGCTGCAACGCCTGCACCCTGGCCTGCAAGGCCGAAAACGGAACGCCGCCGGGAATTTTTTTCACCAAGGTGCTGGAGCAGGTGGCGGGCCAGTATCCCATTGTGAAAAAGAAGTATATACCGGTTCTTTGTAATCACTGCCAGGACGCGCCGTGCGTCAGGGTCTGCCCGTCCGGGGCAAGCTACAAGCGGGAGGACGGCATTGTGCTGGTGGACTATGATAAGTGCATAGGCTGCAAGGCCTGCGTGGTGGCCTGTCCCTATAAAAACAGGGAGCTGATGATCCAGGGTAAACTCAGGGAAGGTCATTTCAAGGGGCACCTGACCCCCTTTGAAAAGATCAAATACAGTAAATTCCAGGAGGGCGTGGTGGTAAAATGCACTTTTTGCAGCGACCGGATTGACCAGGGTCTGGAGCCGTCCTGCGTCAACACCTGCCCGGCCGAAGCAAGGGTGTTCGGGGACCTGTACAATCCCGAAAGCAAGGTCAGCAGGCTGATCCGGCAACGTGGCGGATTTCAGCCCATGTCCGAGGCCAATACCGATCCTTCGGTATATTATCTTGAATAGGAGGGCTTGCTATGACCGGTCAAACGGTACCGATGGTGGGCGAAGAATTTGTAATGGGATTCAGGAAGCAGAACGTCTGGAGCAAGTGGATTGCCCTGGCCTTCTTTTTCGGCAAAGTGGGATCGGGGATGTTCATACTGGCGGTGCTGCTGAACACCCCGCTGATTGCCCTGGCCGGGCTGGTCATTGAGAATGTCGGCAAGGGCGGTGCGCTTCTCATTCACCTGGGGCGGCCCGAAAGATTCTGGAGGGCCATGACCCGCCCGCAAAGCTCATGGATTTCCAGGACTGTCTGGGTGATGGGGGTTTTTACATTAATCGGCCTTCTTTATCTGGTCATGCCGGCGGGCAGCCCGGCCTGGCAGTTTTTCAAGGTGCTGGCGCTTATCAGCGGGGTGGTGGTGGCTATAACCGACGGATTTATCATGAATGACTCCCCCGCCATACCCCTCTGGAACACACCCATGCTGCCCTTCCTGTTCCTGCTCTATTCCCTGCTGGGCGGAACTTCGGTGTTCTTTTTCCTGGTTTACGGAGGGTGGGTCGGCATCACTCCGCTGATCGACCTGGAAACGCTGGAAACCGCACTGATCATCATAAACTTAATAGGTGTGGCCATTTACCTTGCCAGCCTGGCAAACGCCACCGCCACCGCCCGGGAGTCACTAAGGCTGCTCCTTAAGGGACAGTATGCCACCATGTTTTACGGCCTTGTGGTGGCTGTGGGGTTTATCCTCACCCTGACCCTGACACTGTTCCTGGGCGCCTCGGGGGGAGCCTTCGTGGTGGGGCTGATCGCACTGGCCGACCTGATCGGACATTTCTTCATTTTCTACCTGCTTCTGCTGGTGGGGGTGTACGCGCCGGTACTGGGCAAGCTGACCATCTGACCCCACGGCGCCCCTATGTCCTCCCGGTGAATAATTACAGACCTTTGCCCTGATTTTACGGGGCAGGGGTCTTTCTTTTTGAAAAAATTTTTAATAATGGAACTTACTTAGGGTGATAACTGCCAAGGTGCCCCACAGGTGGAGGAGGGCAGCTTAGCGGTAAAATTAAGGAAAAGCCCCCCCGCCGGGCAGTTTTTCCATGAAAACCGCCCGGCGGGGGCTGCAACTCGAAATCAAGACCTCCATGCAGATGAATGAAAGAATTCTGGATTCGGACGGGATAAGAATTACAGTTTTCCAAATTATTCAGTGGCATGTCCCGACCCATGGTATTCCGACACTCTCGATAAAATCCTCGAAACCGAGGTCAAGCAGTTCATCCCTGTTCTTCAGCACGAAGAACACAACCCCACCGTGCCTTATTTGTTTTTTCAACTCCGCCATGGCGTCTTTTTCCAGTTCCCGGTATACCCTTTCCAGTGCCGGCGGGTCGGCCACGAACAGAAGATGGGCGCCGCACTCCCTGAATCCCCTGAAGGGTTCATGGTGGACTGAGACTTTTCCTTCCCTCACCGTCCACACCAGCAGGGGGTTTTCCCCGCCGCCGCCGGTGCCGGATTTGAGAAGTATGCCTATCTTCCCGCCGTCACTTATCTTTGAAATGGCGTGCTTTTGCCGGTTCAAAAACTCCTGCCAGGACAAGGTGTCCAGCAGCGCATTAAAAGCATCCACCGAAAGTTCCCTCCCGCCCTCGCTTTATATTCTGGCACCCAGCCGGTAACCCTCGTGGATGGCCTGGTACAGCCCCCTGGGAGACACCGCGTCGCCCACCACGTGAAGCTCATCCACCATGTATTCCAGGCCGTGCAGCAGTTCCTGGGCGGGCTTCCGCGGCCACCCCAGCACAACGCTGTCGGCCTCAATAAGCTGTTCCTCGCCGTCCCTGATTATTTTGACGCCGCTGCCGGTTATTTCCCTGATCTTTGCCCTGGTCACGGTTTTTATCTCCATCTGCTCGACCCAGCTGGTGTGACGCCATTTCCAGGTGGGCATGACATCGCCGGCGATGCGGTCTCCCTCCTCAATGACAGTCACCTGGTGACCGGCTTCGGAAAGGTACTCGGCCACCGTTAGCCCTATCTTACCCCCTCCGATGACCGCAACTTTTTTGCCGCAGGTTACCCTGTCATCCATCACATCGTGGGCCAGCAGGGCTTTTTCCGACCCCGGAAGGATGTCGGCCGCAATACCGGATCCGGTGGCAACCACTGCCACGTCATACCGGTGCAGCATCTTGCGGAACAGTTTTTCCGTTATTTCAGTGTTTAAGTTAACTTCAATGTTTAATTTCCGGATCGTAGCCTGATAGTAGGTAAGCAAGTCCTCCAGGTCCTGCCGGTGGGCCAGGTCGTGATTGGCGCAGGTGCGCAACTGCCCCCCAAGGCGGCCTGCTTTTTCGTATATACTTACCTTGTGCCCCCGCTTCGAGGCCGCAATGGCGCACTCCAGCCCGGCCGGCCCTCCGCCGATGATCATAACATTCTTCTGATAGGCTGCCGGGCGGATGGCGTACTCGGGCTCAACCTCGTGGCCCAGCACCGGGTTTACCGTGCACAGGTAGGGCAGGTCCCGGAAAAGCCTGGAGAGACACAGAAGACACCCGATGCAGGGCTTGATTTCCTCGAAGCGCCCCTCGGCGGTTTTATGCAGTCTTTCGGGGTCTGCCAGGAACGGCCGGCACACTTCCCAGACGTCAAACTGTCCGTCAGCTATGCTGTTGTCGGCCATCACCGCCCCGGGCAGCCGGACGCCGAAGGCGATAGGCACCTCGGGAACTTCCTTCTTGGCCCGGGCGGCCAGGTAGTTCCAATACCCCGGCCCAATGTCCCTTCCGATGGAGGAATCCGGAGACTCCTGCCAGCCCACGCACACGCTGATCATGTCCACACCGCACTTGGCGGCCATTTTTATAAACTCAAGGCACTCCTCCTCACTGCTGCCGCCGTAGCGCTCCATCAGCTCGGTCCCGTTCAGCCGCACAATCATCAGGTGGTCTCCTATAGCTTCCTTGATGGCGTAAATAAGCTCTCTCATGAACCGGCCGCGGTTCTCCAGGGACCCTCCGTATTCATCGGACCGGCGGTTGGTAAAGCGGGAATTGAAATTGGCCAGCAGGTACCCCATGAAGCTGGTAACCTCCACCCCGTCGAAACCTGCCTTGATTGCCCGCCTGGAAGCGTTCACGAAGTCCTTGATGCACTGCTTTATTTCCTCCCCGGTCATCTCCCTGGGGGGCCGGAAATGCGGCAGCGTCTGGGGGACCACCGACGGGGCCACGGCATACCCCAAATCGATTCCCCCGTAACGACCGGCGTGCAAAATCTGCTGTATGGCCACAGCCCCGTTTTCTTTAAACATGGCGGCTATCTGCTCGTACTTCGGCAGAAATTTGTCGTCATACAGCGCCAACTGGCGGAAATATGCCTTGCCTTCCCCCCTGGGGTCGGGATACGCCCCCTGGTTGGTAATCATTCCAGCCCCTGTTTTCGATATTACACGCACCCGCTCCATTTCCCGATCTGTAAGATACCCGTCCCGGGTATTGTAGTTGGACACTCAGCAGGCGGCGTATTTGACCCTGTTCTTCATTTCATACCTGCCCACTTTAACCTTCTCAAACAGTGCCTTGAATTCGGTTTTTTCGCTCTTAAGCACAGTGAACACCCCTTTCTTAACCGGTTATTTTATAAAATCTCCGCACACACTGCTTATCACCTTCGGCCAGGCAGGCCAGGGTGTCCACCGCCAGGTCCGGGGACAGCCCCTTGACCGTGGCCTCAAACCAGCGTTGGCACCCCGGGCCGCACTTTCCTTCGAACCCCGCCTTCCGGTAAGAATCTATCCACGGGCAGGCGTCGTGTAAAAGAAGCCAGGCCTCCCCGTCAGGCTCAACCCGCACAGTTTCACCCATTATCTCGCTGCTGCGGCCCGCCGCCCTGGCGATCCGCTCCACGTCACATCCGTCAATTCCCGCCCTGGCATACTGGGCGGCGGTATTTTTGCCCACCAGCTCCCAAAAGCGCAGCGTCAGTTCTTCCAAGTCCTGATCTCCATATTTTTCGCAAACTGCCTGCCGCCAGTTATGAAAGAAATCGTGCGCAATCTTAACCATGGTCTTCCATTCCCGCTCCAGTTTCTGCAGGCGATCCATGTTTCCGGACTCCAAGCCAAACACCCCCTTGAGAAGTTTACAAAATATTTATACAATATTCATGCCACATGCTTGATGCCGCTGCGGCAGTCCCCGTACCGGCACAATGTTTCAAGCCGGTACACAGGTGAACCACCCGTCAGCAGCCGCTATTTTTCCGAGCTTCAGCAGCTGAGGTCCCGGTTTCTGGCCATGGAGGAATTGGTATTTGAAAGTCCGCAGATGAGGCATGTTATCGAAACGGCACAGCACATCGCCCGGGTTGACTCCACAGTGCTGGTCACCGGGGAATCCGGGGTGGGCAAGGAAAAAGGCCGCCCAGGTGCTGGGAGTGGACCATTCCACCTTATCGCGCAAGTTAAAAAGATATGAAATGGGTAAACTTTAAACTGCATATCTGTGGCAAAAGCGCAACACCGTGGTGCGCTTTTGCCTGACCCCTGCCGCAAAAAATAAAAAAACCCCCTTTTTTTATTGGGAGCCTTTCATAGATTTCACCATGTTTTTCCAAAAACACAAATACTGTGGTTATCTATTTTCTTTATATTTAAATCGAATTTATTCCCTATCCACTCAAAGGTCCTGGGGCTGTAAAAACAGATATGGGTTGGGTCGTGCCGGTACCACCATTTGTTAAAGTCATTACATGTGGTATGAAATAAGGTTTTCACGGCCAAAACGCCATTGTCATCCAGCAGTGACCCCAACAGTGCTATAGTTTCCAAAGGGTTCTTCAAATGTTCAAAAACCTCGGTGCATGTAATCAGTTGGTACCTTTTATTTAAAAACACTTTATCAGGAAAAAAGAAAGGATCATAAACATCGGCGCTTATTCCCAGACTGTTCAGCAAAACCTTCAAAACAGGACTTGGCCCGCAGCCGAAATCAAGGGCCCTGTCAACCCTGTTCATTCTGTCAATTTCCGCGTCCTTTATGAATCCTGATAAAAAATCAACATATCCCCGATCCTCCAGGGAGTTGTTATGCTTTTTGTATCTTTGTAATTCCAAATCATCATTAGGAATATATTCTTTGCTGACAAATATCAAATCACAGTTATTACAGTGGAAATAGACCGGGCAGTCCGGATTCTCAATTATTTCAGCTTTATTTCTGCACAGCGGGCAAGGCTCAGTATTAATTCGGTATCACCACTTTATTATGATGTTTTTAGACAAATTACCCAGCTATGGTATTTTCATATTTTATATCCACGTATTGACATTTATACTTCTAAAAAACTTAGGGGAAAATAATTTTTGACAACTTTAAAGGAGGTATGTGTATTGCCCAGAATAAAGTGTTCGGTAAATAACTGTATGTACCAGGAAGGAACAGAATGCAAGGCATCCAGCATTCACGTCAAACCAACCAACCCGGATTTTCTGACCAGCGTAACGGATGATACCGCCTGCCAGACTTTCAGACCTAAAAATATAACTACTGATGACATTTAACCCGGCTTTCATCCGGCACCCCTTTAAGGGTGCCGGTTTGTTTTTTTAACAAAAAACTCCGGTCCCAGCCGGAGCTTTACATAAAAAGTACTGTGACATTCCCGGAAGAAATCATTTTCCTTCAATGCGTTATTATTTTCAGGCCAGGCTGGTGTATTTATAGTATTTTTGCCTGTCATGTTTGTTCAGTATTTTTTTACGGAGGCGGAAATCCTTGGGTGTTACCTCCAGCAACTCGTCGTCCCCGAGGTACTCCAGGCACTCCTCCAGGCTCAAGACGCGGGGTTCTTCCAGGCGCATGGCGGCCTCGGCGGTGCTGGAGCGGAAATTCGTAAGGTGCTTTCTCTTGCAGACATTAACCTCCAGATCCTGCTCCCGGCAGTGCTCTCCCACTATCATACCCTCGTATACCTTTGTGCCCGGGGAGATAAAAAGCACGCCCCGGTCCTGTATAGAGTGCAGTCCGTAAAGGGTGGCCTCTCCGGTTTCAAAGGCGATCAGCACCCCCCTGTTACGTCCCTGGATGTCCCCCCGGTATGGTTCGTACCCGGCGAAAACGTGGTTTATCACGGCATGGCCCCTGGTCTCAGTCAAAAGCTGGGACCGGAAGCCGATCAGCCCCCTGGCGGGCACTTTGAATAAAAGGCGCTGCTGCCCTCCTCCCAGGGATCGCATGTCAAGCAGGTCTCCCTTTCTTGACCCAACGATCTCCATAACCGGCCCCATTTTATCCTCCGGTATATCCACCGTCAAATTTTCCACCGGCTCTAAAACCGTGTCACCCTTCTTTTTCAGTATTACCTCGGGCTTGGAAACCTGCAGTTCGAAGCCCTCCCGGCGCATTGTCTCAATCAGTATGGAAAGATGCAGCTCTCCCCTTCCGTGCACCTGGAAAACGTCGGCGTTTTCAGTCTCAAAGACCCTGAGGCTGACGTTTTTCTCAGTCTCCTTAAACAGCCTTGCCCTCAGCTCCCGTGAGGTGACGTGCTTTCCCTCCCTGCCGGCAAAGGGGCTGTCATTTACCGAAAAGGTCATTTTTAGAGTGGGCTCGTCGACCGTTATGGGGGGAAGCTGCACCGGGTTCAGGGGACAGGCCACCGTTTCCCCTATATTGACGTCCCCCAGTCCGGAAAAGGTGACTATGTCCCCGCAGGGGGCCTCACCCACCTCCACCCTTTCCAGTCCCTCAAATACGTACAGGTGCCCTACTCGGGCTTTTTCCACCGCCCCATCATGGCGAATAAGAGAAACCTGTTGTCCTGACTTAATAGTCCCCCGGCAGATTCTCCCCAGGACCATTCTCCCAAGGTACTGGTCATAGTGGACATTGTTTACCAGCATTTGAAGGTCCCCGTCCGGATCTCCCCCGGGCGCTGGCACGTGACTGATTATGGCGTCAAACAGGGGGCGAAGGTCCTTCCCCCCGGCCAAGGGGTCCAAAGACGCCGTGCCCTTCCTGGCCGACACGTATACAACCGGAAAATCAATCTGGTCGTCGCCGGCCTCAAGCTCGATGAACAAATCCAGAACCTCGTCAACCACCTGGCTTATCCTGGCGTCCTGCCGGTCTATTTTGTTTATCACCACCAGGGGCTTGAGGTTCAGCTCCAGGGCCTTGCGTAATACAAACCTTGTCTGGGGCATGGGCCCCTCAAAGGCGTCAACCAGCAGCAGCACCCCGTCAACCATCTTCAGAACACGCTCCACCTCGCCGCCAAAGTCCGAGTGCCCCGGGGTGTCAACTATATTGATTTTGGTGCCGCCGTACCGGACAGCAGTATTCTTGGCCAGGATGGTGATTCCCCTCTCCCGCTCCAGGTCGTTGCTGTCCATGACCCTTTCGACCACCTGCTCGTTTTCCCTGAAAATACCACTTTGCTTCAGCATGGAATCCACCAGCGTGGTCTTGCCGTGGTCCACGTGGGCGATTATGGCTATATTTCTTATACCAGATTTTATAAGCATCACTTTTTACCTCCAAAGTACAAAGTATAGCAGTTTTTTGCAGTAAAAACAATAACCTTCCTTCAACATTTGGAGGTTGGGGAGAGGAATTTATCAAGGGGGATATTTAATACCGCCGAGTGCACAAAAATCACCGGGATCATAAAATGGCACATATGCTTTATTTACATAGCATATATCATACAATTATTTCCATAAAGATGCCTCAAACATTTCACTTTTATCCATATCTATTCCCCTTTCCACCGCGTCAATTGTTTTTTCTACCGAAACGATAAAATCCTCAATCCTCTCCTTTTTTCCATCAAAAGCTGCCTGTGGGATAAAAGAGCCTGTTTCCTGTCATAGCCCGGGCTGTCCATGATAGTTTTTATTTCCTGAAGGCCAAATCCAAGCTCTTTAAAAAGGAGTATTTCATAAGCCATAACGCAGCGTGAGGGTCAACGCCCTGATATAAAAAAACACCCGCATTGTATAATTACCAATACGGGTTGAAAGAAAAACCCCTTTATTTTTTATTCCCCGGATAAGGCAATCCTGGCGTCCAGGGCTACCACTCCTTCCGGACCTGCCAGCAGTGGATTGATGTCCAGTTCAATGATTCCGGGAAAATCACTGACCAGCCTGGAAAGCCGGGTTATAGCCCCAGCCAGGGCACTGATGTCGGCGGGCGCATGTCCCCGTGCCCCCCGCAGTATTTTATACGACTTGGTCTCGGCTATCATGGACTTCGCCTCCATGGTACCCACCGGGGCAACCCGGAATGAAACATCCCTGAATATTTCAGTATAAATACCGCCCAGGCCATAAACCACAACCGGGCCAAACTGTTCGTCACGCCTTGCGCCTATGATTACCTCGGTTCCCTTAGTGCGGTATTCCTGCAGCAGCACTCCCTCCAGCCTGGCGCCGGGAGCCTTTTCCGCAGCGTTTTTCATGATCTGGTCGAAGGCCTCGGCCACTTCTTCCGCTGTTTTCAGCCCAACCCTTACTCCGCCGATGTCAGACTTATGGGAAACATCGGGGCTATTCAGCTTCATCACCACCGGGAGGCCTATTTTAAGCGCAGCCTCCTCCGCTTCCACCCGGCTGGAGGCTATGACCGATCTCACCGAAGGGATGCCGCATGATCGGATTATTTCAAGGGCATCGGCGCCAAGTATTTCGGACCCTTTTTTTCTTTCTTCAATAATCAGCGCTTCTATTTTTGATGATTCAAAGCCGGGCAGATGGTCCTCCACCACGGCAGGGGCGTTTTTAATACGGTGATGATAGTTGTAAAGCGCAGCCAGCGCACGGGCGGCCCGCTCGGGTGAAGGATAGACAACGATGGTTCCTTCCTCCTCCAGCTTTTGGGCATACTGGCGGCGGTGAGGTCCGAAAATCCATGCCGCCAGCGGCTTGTCCGGGTATTTACCGGCTATGTCCTTGAAAAGCCATGTTATATCCAGCGGGTCCCGGTCCGGGTCTTTATAAGCAGGGGTGATACATATTACCGCGTCAACCTGCGGGTCGTCCATAATCTTTTCCAAAGCCATCCTTGTGACCGGAAGATAGCCTTTGGACATTCCGGCGGGCCAGATATCAGCCGGATTTCCAACCTCCATCCACTTCGGGTAGACTTCAGCCAGCGCTTCCAGGGTCTCTTTGGAAAAATCGGCCACATCAAGGCCGTACTGGGAGCAGGCGTCAACCATGGCTATACCGGCTCCGCCCGATATGGTGACAATGGCAACCCGCTTCCCAGGTATAGAGGTGTATGTCATGAATGTTTTGTTGAGGCAGTTCATCTCCCCGACATCGTTTACCCTGATGACGCTAGCCTGCCGGAAGGCAGCATCGTAAACAGCATCCTCGCCGGCAAGGGAACCGCTGTGTGAACTGGCCGCCCTGGCCCCTTCCTCGCTCCTCCCGGTTTTCAGGCACAGCACCGGTTTTAAGCGGCTCACCCGCCGGGCGGCCTCCATGAAGCGCCTGCCTTCATGAAGCCCTTCCATGTGGAGATTAACCACCCGCACCCTGTTTTCCATTTCAAAGTAGGCAAGACAGTCAGCAAAATCAATGTCCGCAGTATTGCCAATATCTATGCCTATACCAACCCCTGCCGAAAAGTCAAGTGCCCCCGCCAGAAATACGCCTGACTGGCAAACTACCCCGTTTGCGGCAACCCGGTTGGTATAATTGACAAAAGACGGGTAAAAATTTTCAAAGGCGTTTACCATGCCCAGGGTATTGGGGCCAACTATCCTCGTTCCGGTACCCCTTATGGATTCAACGATCTCTGACTGCATCTTTTTGCCTTCGTCATCGGCATCGGCGAATCCCTGGGTAATAACGGCCACAGCCTTAATTCCCTTGGCCACGCACTCCCTGACAATGCCCGGCACGGCCGTGCGGGGGGTGGAGATAACGGCAAGGTCCACCACCTCCGGAATATCGGTTACGGTGGGGTAAACCTTTATGCCCAATATCTCTCCCCCCCGTGGGTTTACCGCGTAAATCCTTCCCTTGTAGCCCCGCTCAATAAGATATTCCATGCCATTGAAACTTCCGGGGCCGGTACGGCTGGAAACTCCTATCATAGCCACGGACTCAGGCTCGACAAACCGCTTAATCTGGGAAAACAAATCATCCATATGCCTACCTCCCGATGTCAATCATGTTTAATAATGGATCCATTATCCATCTTGACATTATTCTCACTTTTTCGCAAGGGTGGAAACAGATTTATGCCTGAAAAATGAAAAACCTCTCCTCCGTACACGCCTGTGCCGGACCGCGGAAGGGAGGTTTTTTTATCTTAGTATTATGCTGTTGTATAGGTTATGAATTGCCGGGCCCCTCTTTCTTTTTGGCATCTTTATCAATGGTGATTTGAATCCTTATGACGTCACCTTCTTTGGCCCCCTTGGGTATAAGAGACTTGGGAATATGAAATATTCTCTTTTTGTATTCTATCAGGGCATATTCGCCCTCGAAGCGGTCGATTACAAGCACAGTATAAGCCCCCTTATAGTCATATGTTTTTTCAATATACCTGAATCTAACATGATTTTTCCTTCCGGGCAGTGGATTTTCCTGCATGTAAAAGGACGAGACTTGAAAAATGAAAGGGAATTTAATACATTATATTAAAAGCATCCCCTTCTGGGAAGCCCTGGGCCTGTTTTACTCATGTTTGTGGGCCGTATAGGCATTGTGTCCCTGCTCCTGATAGTCCGAAAGCAGCAGAACACCGACAGGTATCATTATGTAAAAGAGCGTATTATTATTGGCTAGACAAAGTTCACCCGGCGGGAAACTGTACAGGGAAATGATATTTATTGTCAATGATATTCAGTTGCTAATTATTTTGATTCGTGTTATACCCTGACTTTAACAGCATATGAGGGCAAAAATATGCCGCAACCCCCTGTAAACAAAGGAGTTGCGGCCTTCATATGTTTTCAGAAATATGTAGGGAAAACTTCATTTTTTGCTGTTGGCCAAAATATT
>JBMOPB010000094.1:0-2977 GCA_049325055.1 Bacillota bacterium | reverse complement strand
GGAGCGCATGGATCTTTTAAAGACCCAGTTTGTAGACGTGCTTGGTCAGTTGGAAAGCGCGCTATATGATGGAATGAACCCCTATCAGGCCTTGGAAGACGCCATTCCAAACATGCCGAGGCCGGCAAGGGATGTTTTTTACGAGGTGCTGAAAAGGGTGAGAACCGGCGATACGCTGGCAAAGGCGGTTGATGATGTAAGAAAAGAGACCGGCTGGGAGGACTTGAAGGTCCTGTCCATAGCCCTGGGCCTTTATAACCGGGTTGGGGGCGACCTTGGAGAGATCTGCAAACATACCATGGAGTCATACGAGGACAAGGAGAGCTTTCGGAGCATTGTTTCTGCTGCTGTGTCCCAGAACATTATGACAATGAAGGTTCTCACAGCCCTGCCATTTCTTTTTATCGGACTGGCCAGGCTTATGGCGCCCGGGTTTACCGATCCGCTGTTTGGTGACGTAGTGGGCTGGATGGTGTTTATTATGATAACGGCCTGGATTGCCCTGGGAAACATTATAACCAGGAAGATGATCAAAAAAGCCCTGGGACAGGGGGTGTAGGCATTGCTTGAGTATTTGAAAGATCTTAACGTGCCACTGGCAGCGGCGATGCTCACGGCTTCTTCTGTAATGCTGGCTGCGGCAGGAAACAGGCTTAAGATTCCCGGTGGAGTGGAGTTAAGAGGAAGGGCCGATGAATTGCTGGAGAAGACCGGCAGGAAAATTGGCAGTGACATATCCAGGACGGTCCTGCAAAAGAAACTGATACAGGCGGACTTGAAAATACAGCCTGAATATTTTGCCGGGCTGCAGTTGGCCCTTCCCGTAATCGTACTCACCGTTTTTATACCGCCGGCCTTGTTGGGCTGGCTGGATTTTTACTGGGGGGTGGTGTTTGCTGTCATATCGTTCCTTATACCGGGGCTGTGGCTGAATCAAAAGGCCAAGGCGCGGATTGAGGCAATAAGGAAGGATATCCCCGAGTTCTGTATGCTGCTGGGCAATGCGCTTAGGGGGGCTGACCTGCTCCTGGCCCTTGAGATGGTTGCCAGGTCCATGCCGGGGGATCTGTCCGCTGAGATAAACAAGGGGCTGGCTGATATGGCTACAGGTGACAGCAGGGTTGCGGCGCTGAACAAAATGGCTCAGCGGTGCGGCATACCGGAGCTTACGGGACTTGTCAACAGGATACAGCAGGCCGCCAGATACGGCAGCCCCCTTGAACCGGTGGTGGTTCACCACGCTGAAAAAATACTCACCCGAAGGAAACAGGAAACACAAAAGGTGGCCGGGGAGCTTACCATTAGACTTCTCTTCCCTATTATACTGTTCATATTAATGCCCCTCTTTTTCCTGATAGGTTATCCCATTGTCTGGAATATGCTGACGGTATTTGGTAATTAGGCTGCCGCCCTCACCGGAAGGGAAGGTGTTTGGGTGAATCTCAATTCTCAAAAGGGGGTGAAGCTATTGCGGAAAAGAATATCCCATCATGTTAAAGCCCTTCACCGCAACCAGTGCGGGCAGGGCATGGCGGAATACGGGCTTATAATAGCCCTTGTGGCAGTTATTTGCATTGCCGGCTTTGTGGCCCTGGGTACCGGGGTGGGCTCAAAAATCAAAGATGCTGCCGATGCCTTGAAATAATCTACCGGCATATATTAACCGGCGGACCTTATCCGTAGAAAGAAAACGGGTAAGGTTCTCTTTATTTTAGAGGGGTTTTTTATGAAACTGGTGAAAGTGAGGGGCCGTCAGGTCATAGCAGACAGAGTTGAGATTGCAGATGGGTTTGCAGGCCGCCTGGTTGGACTTATCGGTAAGGAGAAGGATCTTGAGGGGGTTGCATTAATGCTGAAACCATGCAATTCGATCCACACCTTTTTTATGAGAACTCCCATTGACGTGGTTTTCCTTGACAGGCTCGGCATGGTGATTTACAGCATAGAAGAGATGCGGCCATTTAAATTCAGTGGAATAATTAAGGGCGCCAGGACAGTTGTTGAGCTTTCACCGGGAGCAATATCTGAAAACGATATTAGGATCTTTGACATTTTAAAAACCATTGGTGACTAACTAATGGAGGAGGTTAAACAATTGGTTCCAAATCTCGATCTTTTACCGGCCGGGGTGCTTGTGGCCGCCTGTACCTGGACCGATGCCAAATACAGGATGATATACAACTACGTTACGTACCCGGCTATAATAACGGGCCTGTTTTTGAGTCTGTTCAACAGCCGGCATGAGAACATATACGGATCCATAATTATTTTTTTCTTTTATTTTTTGTTCTTCTTGGGGGGGAAAATGGGCGGTGGGGACCTGAAGCTGGCCGTTGCGCTTTCTCTTTTACTTGGTATGGAGCCTGTCCTCCTGGGATCTATACTGGCCGGGGTTGTGATGATGTTTTGGGGCTTCGCGCTGACGTGGTACAGAACAGGGCGGGCTGAAAACGGCCTTTTGGTGGCCATAGGCAAACTGCCCGGCGGAGAGATGCCTTACGGGGCGTTGCTGGGATTGTTATCGCTTGCGGTGGCATTATTATAACCCTGCATCAAAATTAACGAGGCCTTACATTTGATAGCTGGTTCCATATATGATCCCATTAATATGTTAGGCGGAACCGGAATAGCGTTTGCAACGTCTAAGGTATATTGGGTTACGTAAATAAAAACAATAGTTTTGATTCCGGAGGTGCGTATTATTGAATAAAAGATTTGCAGCCTTTGTGATTTTGTTACTTGCCCTGGCCATTCTTACAATTAACCTTAAATATATTACACCGGCATACTCCGAAACAGCAGCGGAGACAAAGGTAGATGTATATAAAGAAAAAAGGCTGGTCAAAAGCGTAGTGTTTGCCATCGGGATTAACGAATACTACGTTGACGGCAAAACCCCCGGCACAAAGATGGATGCCCGGCCCTTCATAAAGGACGGCAGGACTTTCGTGCCGGTGCGGTTCCTGGGTAGCGCCCT
>JBMOPB010000093.1:0-3034 GCA_049325055.1 Bacillota bacterium | reverse complement strand
GGGCGCAGGTATTTCCAACCTAATGGGCACCCCTGTTGAGATTATAGAAAGGGATTTCCCCCTTATTGTAAACAGCTCACGGCTAATCACCGACTCCGGCGGCCCCGGGAAGTTCAGGGGAGGATTAGGCATACAAACCATCTATACCCTCCTGGACAGATCTACCGTCACAGTAAGCACAGACCGCAATATCAGGGAACCCTGGGGGCTTTCGGGCGGGCTTCCAGGCCGGGCGGCAAGGGTTTTCATTAAAAAATGCAGCGGGCACGAACAAAAAGTAAGTACCGGAAAATTTACCGGAATACTTGAAAAAGGCTGCACCGTGATGATTGAAACCGCCGGCGGCGGAGGGTACGGGTCGCCCCTGGAGAGAGACCCGGAGACTGTCAGGGATGATGTTCTGGAGGGATATGTGTCGCCGGAACAGGCAGCCGAGGTATACGGAGTGGTTCTCTCCGGGCCGGGCCTCAGGGTGGATTACCGGGCAACGGAGGTGAAAAGGGCTGCCATTGCCCGAAAACATACTGAAAAGCTTTCCCGTCAGAATCCAGGATAGATGCATATGCCGTAAGAAAAACATTATATATCCCGAAAACAGCTATCAGCCATCATAACGATTTCAGATAATCCTTAATTTCTAAAAGGCCTTCCCTGAATTTTCCCGGCATGAACCCAAAATTTTTGCAGACCGAATCAACGTCCGTGATGTTGTTCAGTTCCAGCTGCTTTAGCTCCACAGGAGTAACCGGAGGGTCCTTGAATATCAGTCCCATCATTGGAACTACCAGTTTCATCAGAAATACCGGCACCGGCACTTTTAAGCGTCTTTGGCCCAATACATTCAACAAGGCCTCAGCCATCTCACGGTAGGATACGTGTTCCGGCCCCCCTATCTCGTATATACCGTAAATATAACTTTCATCTTCCAATGCCCTTATAACACACCTGCTCACGTCCGCCACCGCGATAGGCTGGAAAAGAGCGCCTCCCCTGCCGGGAACAGGCGCCAGGAAGGGAGGGCTCATGCGCAGTGACTGCATCAGCCTGTTAAAGAAACCGAAGCCCCTGCCATAGATAACTGACGGCCTTATAATCGTCCAGTTGAGCATCGAGGACCTGACGGACTCCTCGGCCAGCCACTTGGAATAGGCATACTTATAAGCGGGGTTTTCCGTAGCACCCAGGGCGCTTAAATGGATAAACCGTGTTGCCCCGGCATTTTCTGCTGCCTTTAGAATGTTTACCGTTCCCCGGTGGTTTATTTCCCCGAAAGTGGCATTCCCGCTCTCCCTGATAACCGCCACCAGGTGAATGACCGCATCCACACCTGAACAGGCTTTTTCAAGAGATCCCGGGTCGGTGACGTCACCTTTGGCTATCTCCGCGTCCGGCAAGTTAACGCCTTCACTGTTCCTTGCCAGTACCCTTACCTTGTATCCCCGTTCCAGCAGCCGGGCCACAAGGTCCGAACCCACAAACCCCGTGGCCCCGGTCACCAGCACAGGGCCTTCCGGTTTATCAGATATCAATGGTAACCCCTCCCCACTCCCCGGAATCGCTGTTATCGTAATAATCCGCCACAAGCTTTCCGATCTTCCGGCAGAAAAAGTAGTTTACAGCGCCGGAAATAACGGACCCGGCCAGGGGAATTATTTTAAACAGCGATCTCTGGCTTATCCTGATACCGGCCGATATAAGCACATCCTGTATTATTTTTAAGAAGGCCTGCTTTCCCATCTGTTTTACCGCCAGCCTGGAAATGTTTTTACTGACAGCATCAGTTCCTATGGAGGACAGAAAGACCCATACCGCCTCCCTTGCCGCCCCCTGCCTGCGCAGGTCCCTGTCGTAAATCAGGGCCATCTCCACCACCAACTCCGACATAAAATACATCAGTACAATAATGTCGAAAGCGGTGCCCCCCAGCAGGGAGAGCAGCGTTCCGAGGCCCGGGAAAAATGCGGGCAGGGCGGTTACGGCCCCGCTTAAGGCGCACCAGGCGGTTTTCCTGGCGATAATCAGTTCACAAAGCTGCCGCCTGGACATTTCCGGGTGGGCCTTTTTTAACATGCTTACCCTTCTACGGGCCTCATTTTCATTGACCAGCTCAAGCGGGTTGAACTTTAAAGACATAAATACCCTCTCCTTCACAGGAGCCGTTTAAATTATATTCACTGCCGGGAGACGTTTTTCCTTTATAATGAAACTCTTGGGGTCAGCATCCCAACCTTGATCAATGCTCCGCTTTATGTTATTATTATTTTCGCCGGTATCCAAACCGGGGCGTGTAGCTCAGCGGGAGAGCACTGCGTTCGCAACGCAGGGGTCGGGGGTTCGAATCCCCTCTCGTCCACCAATGGAAATGCCTCGTCATGCGGCGAGGCTTATTTTTTTACAAGGGGGATTTTTTATGTACTGGATCAAAAAGGGACCGGACAATACCGACAACACAGTAAAGCTGGCCATCGAAAAGGCAACGGAGCTAAATATAAAACATATCGTAGTTGCCTCAAGTTCCGGATTTACTGCCTCAAAATTTATAGGGTGCCCGCAGGAGGTGGTCTGTGTTACCCACCATGTGGGCTTTGAGGGGCCCGGCGTGGACGAAATGGACGCCGCCACACGGGAAAAGCTGCAGAAGGCGGGCATAAAAATTCTTACCACCACCCACCTTCTGGCCGGTGTGGACAGGGCCATAAGAAACAAATTCGGCGGAGTGTATCCCGCCGAAATAATGGCCCAGACACTGAGGATTTTCGGCCAGGGGATCAAGGTATGCGTTGAGGTCGCTTCAATGGCCCTGGACGCGGGAATGATCCCCTACGGGGTGGAAATAATGGCTGTGGGCGGCACCGGCACAGGAGCGGACTCAGCCGCCGTCATACTTCCGGCACACTCCAACAAGTTCTTCGACACAAAGGTCAGGGAAATAATATGCAAGCCCAGGTAATTTTAAACCTGGGCTTTATTTAGAGTTTAAAAGTTTGAAGGCCGGTCTCGGAGGTTGCGTCCCGCTCATAGATCCTCCCTATGA
>JBMOPB010000092.1:0-3069 GCA_049325055.1 Bacillota bacterium | reverse complement strand
TCGGCCAACGCAATACTTGTTCCCCTGAAAGTAGTTGTTATTCTGCTTATATGCGGCCTTACTCTGGCCTATTCCGCTAATTCCACGGAATATGGGCCCGGCAGGATGGATTCCTACGGGTCAAGGGTTAACTGGGCCTGGTCGGCCTTACTTTATGTTTCCTATAATATGGTGGTTCCGGTGGCGGTGCTATCTTCGCTGGGCAATTCGGTTTCACTGCGGACAGGACTGGCTGGTGGTGTAATGGGCGGGCTGGCGCTGGGGATGGTGGTGGCGGTTGTAACCATCACCGGGCTGAGCTTTTATCCTGCCATAACCGGTTATGAAGTGCCTCTTCTCTATATAGCGGGATACCTGGGAAAGGCCGTTAAAACGGCTCTCGGCTTTCTTATATGGCTGGCCATACTGACCACCGCCATAGCCGATGCCCATGGCTTTGCCTCCAGGTTCGCCAGGCCTGACAGCAAAAAATACCGGGTGATAGGGATTGGAACAGTGCTGCTGGCTTTTCCCGCATCCACCCTGAAGTTCTCTGATCTGGTGAAGATTCTGTATCCACTCTTCGGGTATGCCGGCCTCGCTCTGCTTTTTGCCCTTTTATTTATACCTCCGGTACTGGCTGTAAGAAGGAAATTGCTATAATCGGTTTAATTAATTATTTAATTATGTAATCTGACTTTTGGTTTCTGAATTCTAACAACAAGGTGTGTTGAGTTTGAACTGGCTGGATATTCTCTTTATTTCCATAATCGGCTGGAATGCCTGGACAGGATTGAAAACAGGGCTGGTGGCCGGAGCTTCCAGGCTCATAGGGGTGCTGGCCGGTTTCGCAGCAGCCATGAGCTTTTACCAGCCACTGTCTGATGCTGTAAATCTGAAGTGGAATCTGGTTTCAACCATAAGCAAGATATTTGCGGGCCCGGATAAATCCGCCGCCGCCGGTCCTTTGAAAGCTCCGGGGGCCCCGGATCTGTTTTTTCCCGGTCCGGCGGCGCCGGGCGACATTAAGGGTTTGTACGGCATAGGTGACTCAGTTGCCCGCACACTGGCGTCCGGGATTCTGGATATACTGAGTTTTATAATAATTTTTATGGTTGTGTCCGGGCTTATTTCAATACTGGGTATACTGGTGGGCAAAATGACCAGAATGGTTTTCCTGGGTCCTGTGGACAGGGCGGGAGGGATCCTCCTGGGGGCGGCAAAGGGTGGTATCATATCCACTGTGCTGGTTGGCCTGGTCATTTCGCTTCAGCTTCCGGCGGTTTTTCTTTCCGGCGGAAATAAAACATCCTTTTTATCACTGGCGCTGCAGAAATCGGTGATGGTCCCTTATTTTCTCAAAGCACTGGAATATCTAAAAATTCATTTTCCGGGCTGGATTCTGTGACAGGCGCCCGGACCCCGCCGTAAACAGCGACCTTTTGGTAATACTATGAATGGCTCCACTGTTATCAGTAAACGGGAGGTTTGATTGTGGCGGTACTTAAGTATGAAATTGATGGCGATAAGAACAATCTTACGCTGTGGGACAGGCTTACGGACTCTGAGAGGGGAGAAATATTCGGATTCTGCGAGGGATACAAGGATTTCCTCAGCAGGGGCAAGACCGAGAGGGAAGTGGTGGACCTCGCTGTTGATATTGCCGAAAGGGCCGGATTCAGTGATCTCAGGAACAAAAACAAATTGAATCCCGGTGACAGGGTTTTTATGGTTAACAGGCAGAAGGAGATAGCCCTGGCGGTCATTGGAAATGACATGACAAAGGATGGGATTAGCCTTGTGGGGGCCCACATAGATTCACCCCGCCTGGACCTGAAGCCGGATCCGCTTTACGAGGATGGACATCTTTCCCTGTTGAAGACTCATTATTACGGGGGAGTAAAAAAATACCAATGGGTGGGTATACCCCTTTCTCTTCACGGGGTGGTGGCAAGGGAAGACGGCACCGGCGTGAAAATAGCCATTGGAGAAGATCCCGGCGACCCGGTGTTTACCATTACCGACCTTCTACCGCACCTGTCCAAGGACCAGATGGAAAAGAAAATGTCCGAGGGAATAGCGGGGGAAGCCCTCAATATACTGGTGGGGTCAATCCCGGTTAGAGACGGGGACGTTAAGCAAAGAATCAAGCAGGCGCTGCTGAACCGGATCGCTGAGCAGTACGGCTTCAGGGAAGAGGACTTCATCAGCGCCGATCTTGAAGCTGTGCCGGCCTGGCCGGCAAGGGACGTTGGGCTTGACCGGAGCCTTTTGGGTGCTTACGGCCAGGACGACAGGGTGTGCGCCTACACAGCCCTTAGGGCGCTGACTGATGTATATTCTCCCAACAGGACGGCGGTGGTTCTGCTGGCAGACAGGGAGGAAATAGGCAGCGCCGGCAATACCGGAATGCAGTCGGCGTTTTTTGAAAATTTTGTGGCTGAGCTGCTGGCTGCACAAAATCAAAACTACAGCGACCTGATGCTCAGGAGGACACTTTCTTCTTCCAGCGCGCTGTCGGCTGATGTCAACGCCGCCCTGGACCCGAACTATGAGGAAGTGATGGACAAGCTAAACGCCTGCAGAATCGGCCGGGGAGTGGTTATCACAAAGTATACCGGCTCAAGGGGCAAGAGTGGATCCAGCGAAGCCGGGGCGGAATTTGTAGCCAGGGTAAGAGGGCTGTTTAACAGGGAAGGAATTTACTGGCAGACAGGGGAACTGGGCAAGGTCGACCAGGGGGGCGGAGGTACCATAGCGTATCTTCTGGCCGCGTACAATATGGACGTTTTGGACTGCGGGGTGGCCCTCCTTGGCATGCACTCGCCCTTCGAGGTGGCCGGGAAGGCAGATATTTATATGGCCTACAGGGCTTACAGGTCCTTTATGCAAAGCATTTGATTCAGCGGCCGTATAACGGGGCGCCTGTTTTGACAGAAAAAAACGGTTTTGTCCCGGGAAAGGGGAATGGCATGTCCCAACTTGTGAAGTATAGCGTGGGGGATGTGGTAAAGACCAGGAAGGCTCATCCCTGCGGGGGGGACTCCTGGGAAATAATGCGTACCGGAGTGGATTTCCGGATAAAGTGCG
>JBMOPB010000091.1:0-39301 GCA_049325055.1 Bacillota bacterium | reverse complement strand
ATTGTACTCCCGTTTTTATTTGATGTCAATGAGATTACCAACAAAATCTAAACCACTTTTTTATTTTTTTATTGAATAGCGAGATCCGTGCTTGCACACGGATCTCGTCGAATTTCTTTTGCAGTTTTATGATAATTCAATGACCGGCCTTGCTGGCCTTCTCAAGGTCGATTTTTACGTCCAGAAGGTAGTAGGCGGCACACATAACCACTACCCCTATGAGAACCTCTCCTGGAAACGCGTAATCATACATCCACTTCAACTGCTTTAACCCCAGCAGTGCCTGTGGAGAAATCAACATCCATGAACCTATGGCAAAAAGAATCCAGCCCAGAACTTTACGCATTGCGGGATACCTCCTAATACTTAACGTTTTCTGCCACCTTGGCTATTTCATCGAATCCCAGATATTTGGCAAACACGTCGTTCAGAAACACACCCACGATACCGTCGTCGGTTGTGTTCCCCGCGGTGGCGAACATCGGGATCAGTCCGGAGTACACTGTTACGAAAGTGGTGACGAAAGCGTTCATATCCGGGGCCGCCAGGAGCACACCTATGATCGGCGACATGAAGAACCCGGCGCCCCCCGGTATTCCCGGGGATTCCAGGCCAAGGATCAGAACGGGAGGAATAAGCATCAGTATTTCTGTTAGAGAGATGGGAATGTTCAGAAGCCTTGCCACAGTGATGGTAACCAGAAGCACCGCCATGGTTGTGCAGTTTTTGTTAAGAACAGTTCCAAATACTATGGAAACTTCAGCCACTTCACGGCGCAGCCCCAGGTCGTTTTCCGCAGAAATAATATTGACGGCCAGCGTGTCATAGGACCCGCCGGTTCCGAAGCCGGTTGGCCAGACAGCACCGTAATAGGAGAAGATCTGCTTTAATGATCGCTTGGTCATGAACTTGACAATAAGTATCATGATGACCGACCATATCATGGTTACAAGGGCTATCCAAAAAACGGTTTCCCCGTACATGGCCATTCCCTTGGTCCCGAATTTCATGGGGATACCGATGGCAAGACAGCCAATCATGATGGGGTAATACCAGAGGAGTGCTTTAAAGAACCAGAGAATTACGTCACCAGCCTTGATAAATCCGTAGGCGATAGGGTTAAGGGCCTTTATCTTGGCCGTAAAGTAGCCCACCACCATGGCGCCCACCAGGGCCTGAAGGAGCGGCTGCTTGGACAGAACGCCGGCAAATGTTTTGCCAACCTGGCTAATCCACTCAAATGCGCCGGGCATTTCAACTCCGGGCAGTGTAAAGGGCAGCTTGGTGAGGAAGGGAATCCAGAGAGTGACATATATAAGAGAAACCAGTCCCATGGTCACGTACATCCCCAGGATGAGGCCGAACAGCCTTCCTGCCTTTTCCTTGTGGAAAAGCACCAGTTTGGCCATGGCCGCAGCAAGGAGGTTAAAGATAAAAAACGCTGCAAAGGTAACAATTGTCTTCGGGAAATATGTTCCACTGGTAAAAAGGGCCTTTACCACTTCATTTTTGGGGAACAGCCAGCCCAGCAGCAGGCCGACAGCCAGTAAACCGACAACCCAAATAGGCAGCGGTATACCAAAATATACCCCCACTTTCTTTTCTTTCGCCATAAATTGTTTTACCTCCACTAGAATTTTTGACCGTTTGCCGACAATAGTTTACTTTCTCTAAATCTCTGGATCTAAAAGCGCTCCCTCTTTGCAAGCCGCAAAATTGACGGCCCCGAATCTATCTTTGTGGAGCCGCTAAATTTGCCCTTCATATCACCTTCTTTCTTAGTTAATTTACGATAACCAAACAGGTAACCAGCTATTTTATTATTTGGCTATCCACTTGTAATAAAGCAATTTTCTGAATATTGGTCTGTGGTCATACCTATTACATCATACCTAATATAGCACAATTTCCATCATGCAGCAATATTTTTCTAGTAGGGTAAAAGTCTGATATATATAATTTCCATAGTATTTGTACGAATATTTTGAAATAGTGCAAAAGGATTGTCATACGGCCGACTAAACTGATATAATTTATGCATGATGTCTGAGGTTGGAGGTTATACCACTGTCCACCTACCACAACTAAATAACGATAAAACTAACAGGGGGGGAATTGCAAGAAAATTACAAAATAAAATGTCTTCAATAAGATAAAGAAGTCAGTTTTCGCTATTATATTTAAGGAGGGCTATTTTTGAGCAAAAAGTCAAAATTTTCCGTACTGCTTGCTTCCCTGCTGATGTTAAGCATTGTCCTGTCGGGGTGCGGTGGAGATAAGGGCCAGGGTAAAGCACAGGGAGACGCACAAAAAGGCAAAAATAAATACAGTTTTGCCACAGCAGGAACAGGCGGTACATACTATCCCATGGGCGGCGGTGTAGCCAGCGTGGTAAAAGAGGCTACCGGCATAGAAATAGCCGTGGAAACCAGTGGCGGGTCCGCCGAAAACCTGAGGCTGATCCAGTCCGGCGAGACCGACATGGCATGGGCCAACGCCTCCGAGATTTACTGGGCCTGGAACGGCCAGGAATTCTTCAAGGGCCAGAACGTTAAGGATTTCAGAATGGTGGCCTTCTCATGGAACGCCATTTATCACTGGGCCGTTCATAAAGACAGCGGCATCAAGAGCTTTGCAGACCTCCAGGGCAAAAAGGTGGCAATCGGACCGCAGGGATCCGGGGCCGCCGTATTCGCCGAGACCTACCTGAAGGCTATCGGCATGTGGGACAAGATTCAGCCCATGTATCTGCCTCCCGACGATTCGGCAACTTCCTTCAAGGATAAAAAGGTAGCACTGTTCGGTTATTTCTCCAGAGTGCCCATGTCCGCTCTGATGGACATCACCGCAACTTCCGAGATCACACTGCTTGACCCCACCGTGGAAGGTGAAAAAGCAGGCTTCTCACAAAAGTATCCATTCTACACCAAGACTGTTATCCCCAAGGGTTCCTACAAGGGCCAGGACAAGGACGTAAGCAAGTACGGCAACCCCGTTTACCTTGTAGTGCATAAGAGTGTACCCGACCAGGTGGTTTACGACATGCTGAAGGCCATTTACTCCGAGTCCGGCCAGAAGCGCCTGCTGCAGACCAACAAGGCTGCCGAAGACATGTCCCTCAAGAACGCCATGAACGGTGTTGCCGAGCTGGGAGTGCCCATTCACCCCGGGGCGGTCAAGTTCTTCAGCGAGAAAGGCGTAAAAGTTCCTGACAGTTTAGTCCAGAAATAGTCAACTGGTAAGATACAACGCTGCATTACACAAACTGGCACCCCTCCCGGGTGCCAGTTATGTACAATGAATGGTTTCAGGAGGAGGTTTTGACAGTTGGAAAAAGACCCAAAGCTTGTTCAGTCAGCTTACTCAGAACAAGAAATAGAAAAAATGATAGATCAGTATGAGGGTAATACAGAAAAAAGGAACCTGACTGGACCCATCGGCAAACTTACAGCTCTGGTAGCCGCCCTTTTCTCACTGTTCTATCTTTACCAGGGCGCTTTCGGGGTTATTTCCCCGGAGGCCAACCGGGGTGTCTACGTCGGGATAACCGCCTTTCTTTCTTTTATTCTTTTCCCGGCGACCAAGAAGTCGCCCGGCAGCAGGATAACCGTGATTGATGCCGTACTTGCCATACTGGCGCTTGTTACTACGGCATACTTCATCGTCATGTACCCGCAGATGGCCAACCGCATAGGTTTTGTGACCACTCCCGACCTGGTCATGGGTATTATCGCCATACTGCTGGCCCTGGAGACTGTAAGGCGTGTCACGGGAAATACGCTGGCCATAATCGCTGCGGTTTTTCTCCTGTACGCCTATTTCGGAAATTATTTCCCCGGGATGCTTGCCCATAAAGGCTTCAGCATCGCAAGGATAACAAGTTTCACTTTTTCTTCCCTGTACGGACTGTTCGGTTCGGTGGCCGCAATTTTCGCCTCCTTCGTATTCCTGTTCATCGCCTTTGGGACATTCCTTGAGGCCTCCGGGGCCGGAAAATTCTTTATCGACTTCCCATACTCGTTCCTGGGAAGGGCCCGCGGAGGTCCGGCCAAGGTGGCCGTTCTTGCCAGCGGCTTTATGGGAAGCATCAACGGCAGCGCCACGGCCAACGTGGTTACCACAGGAACATTCACCATCCCCCTGATGAAAAAAGTGGGTTATAAGCCCCACATGGCAGGAGCCATTGAAACGGTGGCCTCCACGGGTGGAATGCTGATGCCCCCCATCATGGGAGCCGGCGCCTTCGTCATGGCGGAATTTACCGGTATCCCCTACTGGGATATTGTAAAGGTATCCTTTATCCCCGCCATACTGTATTATTTCTATCTATACCTGATGGTGGACTTCCAGGCCCTCAACCTGGGGCTGAAGGGCCTTGATAAAAGCGAGCTGCCCAACCCCATGCAGGTGCTGAAGTCCGGCTGGTATTACATTATTCCCATCGTGGTTATCGTGTACATGCTTATCGCCGGTTATTCTCCTCCAATGGCCGCCGTTATCGCCATCGTACTGTCCGTTGCGGCAAGCTGGTTAAATAAAGAGACCAGGATGTACCCCAAGGATATATACAACGCCCTTATCAAGTCTGCTGTCACGTCACTTACGGTGGGCGCCACCGTCGGATCCATCGGTATAATCATCGGCGTTGTTTACCTCACGGGACTGGGGCTCAAATTCTCGGACATCCTGCTGTCTCTCTCCGGAGGCTACCTTTTCCTGGCGATTGTACTCATAGCCATATCATCTTACGTCCTGGGAATGGGCATTACCGCCACCACCTCCTACGTCATACTGGCCGTGCTGGCGGCCCCAGCCCTTCAGGAACTGGGAGTTCCCATTCTGGCGGCCCACCTGATTATATTCTGGGCCTCCCTTATCGCCAACGTGAACCCGCCGGTCTGCCTGGCGGCCTTTGCAGCAGCCGCAATTGCCAAGGCCGAGCCCATGAAAACCGGCTGGACATCGCTGATTTTCGCGCAGCCGCTTTATATAATGCCCTTTACCTTCGCCTATGCGCCCGCCATACTTCTTATCGGGGAGCCGGTGGAAATCGCGCGCACAGTATTATCGGTAACCATTGGCGTTATAATGGCCGCCTGTTTCTTCCAGAACTGGATGCTGCGCAAGCTGATGCTCTTTGAGCGGGTTCTCGTCGCCGTAGCCGCAGGTTTCCTCCTGCATGCGGGAGCATTCACCGACTACATCGGCTTTATCCTGGCCGGAGCTATCTTTGTATTCCAGTTCCTGACCAGGAAAAAAGTAGCCCAGCAGGCCGCCAAAGCTGCATAGATTTCCAATCAAAAAACTACCCAATCTTATTCCTTTACATGATACAGGCTGCAGATATAATTCTGCAGCCCCTTTTCTTTAGGAAAACTATATGAAAGGTTTTAACTCCAAATCTTCAAAAAAGCCCCACCAACTTCCAGTACGTGAAGAAAAATATACCCGTAAAGATCACCTGAAGTACCATGAAGCTAATCCCCAGCCTGATCATTTCACCGGTGCTGAAGTTTCCGGTGGCGTGGGCTACCATGGCCATGGGGTGGTGCATGGGCAGAATAGCGGCGGTCTGTATTGTGTAGTAAGAAATCAGAGCGATATTTTCAGCATTTATTCCCAGACCGGGCAAGCTTGAGGCAAAACCTATCGCTGTTGGAACCAGCGCCGCCACGGCTGCGGCCCGGGCCGAAAATGCCAGGGCGAAAATTCCGAATACCGCCAGAAGAGACACAATCAAAACCATTTCGGGCAGCGTGCCTAACCCCAAAGCAACCAGTGCATTTCCCGCCACCCACTGGGCTGCCCCGCTTTTTAAAAGCCACTGTCCCAGTGAAACAGAGGATCCATACAAAATCAATATTCCCCAGTCAACGTCCTCTGCAAGCATACGCCAGTTTCCTATTCCCATTACTGGAAGAAAAATTGCTGCCGTGGTAATTATTGAAACATTGCTGTTGCTTAAGGGGTGTAAGGTTCGGCTGGTGGCCCAGAGCAAGATAGTGGCAAGCAGTAGAATCAAAAGCCTTTTTTCCGGGCCCGTCAGGGGTCCCAGTCCGTCCAGTTGATCTCTTATTTTTTGCCGGTAGTTTTTTAGACCGCCTTTTTCCACAGGAAAAAAAATTATTAGCAGCAAATAAACCACCATGCCAAGCGCCAGTCCGAATGGCTCGCCGTAAAGAAACCAGCGCAGCCAGGTTATTTCACTCCCTGTGGCCGCATGTATAAGACTGGCCGTTTGTATCGCCGGAGCGTTGGATGTCAAAATCCCTACACTGGCAGTGGCAGTCCCGTAGGCAACTGCCAGCATCATACCCTTGGCCAGGTTTGATCCCTTCTCCAATCCACAGACTTTCATAACCCTCTGAAGCAGAGCTATAATAAGCACTGCCACCCCGGTAGGCGAAGGAATGAAAAGCTCCATTATGTAACACATTACCAAAACCCCGGCCAGCATATTCCGGGGGCCTGAACCGGTTAAGCCGATGAGCCACAGACCCATCCTGTCTCCCAGCCCTGTTTTTTTTGCAGCGGCCGCTATAAAAAATGCCGTGACCACCTGCAGCCAGGCGTCTGTATCAAACCCCGACAGGGCCATCACAATCCCTTCGCTTGATCCCAGCAGCCTGCCCGTGCTTGCGGGATCAGGAGTAAGGGTAACCAGAAGGCCCATCACGGCTATTACATAGAGAGAACTCTCAGCTAACCCCACCGCCGATGTAACCCATATTGTCATCGCGAAAACAAGCACTGCAAGCATTGTTTGTCCCAGCGGGCTCAGGGTAGACGGAAAATCCCAAATTAAAACCACCACCATCAGTGCAAAGGCGGTCAGCAGCCACCCGATCCTGCGAAGGACTGTTTTACCGCCTTCCTCTGTCTGTAAGCCCTCCATGTTATCACTCCTGAAAAATAGCTAGTCAACTGAAAAAGCATGCTCCACTTATTCTAATATAAGAATATCAAAAAAAATGGCTGTTGTTGTTTTCAACAGCCAAAGGGAGAATTAGGCATATGATTTACAGCCGGCGCTTAAAAACGCCGCCAGGTTTAAAACTTCAGTGCTTCGGCTTTGGTCATCTTACCGGAAGCCGTGGCGATTATTTCGTTTACAATCAGCAGGCTGTAATCCTCTATTTTATAGTTGCTAAAATCAAGGTGACTCAAGTCCAGTTCGATGACGTCTCTAAGCCTTTCAAAATGGTCTTTGTCGGCGGTTATGTTTATCACCGGCATTATGGTGTGGGACTTGGTATACCCTCCCCCGGTGGCGTCAACAACCAATTGCACACCCAGTGAGGCCATTGTCATAAGTATGCCGTCAGAGCCGGCCGAAGCCTTGAGTTCGTACAAACCCTGCTGCCTGCCAACTTTTCCGCCCTCATCAACTTTTTTTATCACCGGAAACTTGCCAATCAATGTCTTTTTTTCAGCGGCGTCCCTGTATATCAATGCCCTGCCGTGATTTTTCTCCAGGGCGGCGATGCTGTGATATAACAAGTCACCGGTCCCCGACTCATCCCTGTAGATCAACCCCACAACAAGTCTCGAAACAGGGGTAGGCTGCCTTCGCTGGGTACTTATCTCCCTGGCCATAAGCATAGCTGCCCGGGTCGCCCTGGCGCCGGCCTCAATTATTCCTCCGGAATCGCCGATGTTGATTAGAACGGACGGTTTCCCCATGTCCTGCACTGTTTTTGCCACGGCTTCACCAAAGCCTTCCGAAGACTGATCCAGTATTACCAGCCCGGCGACATTGGGGTTTGCCGCAAGGGTACTCAAATAATCTGCATACCTTTTTTTATCGGGCCATCCCGGGACCGGCACCATATTTATTACGGATGAGGCGACATTCAGGCAAAGTCTGTTTATGTCGGCATCCATAGATGCAATCAGAATTTTATTTCTGACCCCAACACTGCCGTCAGGCCTTGCAAAGCCAAGAAATTCCATATAAAATCACCTATGCATTTCCAATCGATTTCTCAACGCCTTCAATATGATTGTGCATGGCCTCCATTGCTTTGACGGGATCCTTTGCGGCTATGGCCTGCGCGATGGCTTCATGATCATTTATTGACTGAACCGCCCGTCCCGGCACGACCGCAATTTTCGTACGCACCCTGTCCAGAACATCAAACATTGCTGACATTATCTTAACCAGCACCTGGTTATGTGAAACCTTTATTATTGTTGAATGGAATTTTTTATCGTATTCCATTGCCAGGGAGAGGTCAATCTTTTTTGATAAAGAGGCTTTTTTCACTTCCTGAATAAGGCCGGCAAGATCGTCAATTTCCTTCTCTGTGGCCCTGCGGGCCGCCCAGGCGGCCGCATGGGTTTCCAAAACCTTTCTTATTTCAAAAAGGCTGTTTACCTCTTCCCTGCTTATCACAATGTTGTCTGCCACATTGTTAATAACGGAATGCAGCATGGCTTCCTTCACATACACCCCGCTGCCTATTTTAATTTCCACCATATCCAGCGCTGCCATGGTTCTGAAGGCTTCCCTTACCGAAGTGCGACTGACATTGAATATACCGGCCAGTTCCCGCTCCGACGGCAATTTGTCACCGGGTTTTATTTTACCGTCTGAAAACAGTTCCCGTATCTGTGCAACAATTCTCTGCGACTTGCTGGACTTTTCGGTTACAACCGGCTGAAACATTCCTTTCACTAATAACTACTCCAGTCACAACTTTTATTTGGCAGGTATACATTAATACTTGATGTTGGCCTTCTGAATCTCCTCGATTGAAAAACGGGTGGCATTGATGGGCTTCATAAAGCTCTCAATTTCCATGTTTCCCTTATTCTTGAGATAAATATTGACCAGCCAGTTTTTGTTGTCGGTTTCGGTGTAATCGGACCTGTAATGTGATCCCCGGCTCTCGGTCCTGAGTGAAGCGGACTTGGAAACCATGCGGGCCACCGTTATCCAGTTAATTGTATTTAAGATATCATTCCACTCCATGTTGTACCTGGACAGAGTCCTGTTGGCGACATATGCCCCGTCCGCCATCTCCAGAAGCTCATCCAGCCTTGTCATGGCCTCCTGCAGTTTCTTACCATCACGGACAACGCCGACTTTCTCCCACATAAGGTTTTTGATCTCATCCCTGATGGGGTAGATATCGACACCTTCAGTGCGCTTGAAGAATTTGGTCCAACGCCTCCTGATCTCCTCAACCTGCTCCTGCCTGTACGGCCTCAATAATTCCTGTTCCGCAAGAGCCGCCGCGGTATCCCCTGCCCTGCGGCCAAAGGTGGTTGATTCGCAGATACCATTTCCTCCCAGGCGGTTTGCCCCGTGCACCCCGCTGGAGTCCTCACCGGCCACAACAAGGCCCTTAATGTTTATTGAACGGCAGTCGGGGTCGATTTTCACACCGCCCATCATAAAGTGGGAGGTTGGGCTTATCTCCACCGGCTCCCGGGCCAGGTCCTTGCCTATATCCTTAACCCGGTCGCACATTCCGGGGAATTTTTTCTCCACAAACTCAGGGCCCAGGTGGCTCATAACCAGGTAAACCCCACCGTTTTCGGTGCCCCTGCCGGCCATGATCTCCATATAACCGGCCCGTGCCACTCTGTCACGGGTTGAGCGCTCCATTCGCTCGGGGTCATAGCGCTCCATAAACCTCTCACCAAGGCCGTTGATGAGATACCCGCCGGCACCCCTTAAGCCCTCCTCCAAAACGCTTCCGCTGAGCCTTGACTGTCCGGCCAGCAGTCCCGTGGGGTGAAACTGCATCATCTCCATGTCCATGAAAACGGCCCCTGCCCTAAAACACATGGCCATGCCGTCACCGGTCTTATCAAAGGAGGGAGCAGAAATCTTATACATGGACGAGGCCCCGCCGGTTGCCACAATAACCACCTTGGCGTTAACCACAATAAGCTCGCCGGTTCTCATGTCGGCCAGCACAGCGCCAACCACCCGGTCACCCTCCTCGGTGGTTAAAAGGTCAAGCCCCCGTGTTTCCTCCAGTATCTTTATCCTGTCTTCCCGGCGAAAAACCTGGTCGGTTAGCCTGGCAACTATCTGAATACCGCTAAGGTCAGCCACGTGAACCGTCCGGTCAAAGGACTGACCGGCGAAAGCCTTCTGGTGAATAGTGCCGTCTTCCGCCCTGTCAAAGAAGCAGCCTACCTTTACTTCCATTTCATGAACTGCCTTTGGCGCATCGCTTACCAGTGTATAGGCGAGGTCCTGGTCATTGATAAATCCCCCGCCCTTAATGGTATCCATAAAGTGTTTTTCAACAGAATCCGCCGGGTTGAGAACAACGTTCAGCCCGCCCTGCACCATCCTGCTGCAGCCGCATTTGCCTATCAGTCCCTTGGTGGCCAGTACCACTTCCAGGCTAGGGTTGTTATCGTACACGTGCAGCGCGGCAAACAAACCGGCGCCTCCGCTGCCCAGGATCAATACATCAGTCTTGATCTCATTCACAAAAAGCCACCCTCCTTAAAGCGTCTGTCAAAAACATTTCCGCTGTTACTTGAACACTCCGAATTTATGCAGCACGCAGCGCTTCTTCAGCTGCTGAATTGACTTGGTGGGAACAAGCTTTTTGGGACATACTTCGGCGCAGTTGAACTGGTCGTGACACCTCCACACGCCGTAGGACCGCCCCACCACCTTAAGCCTCTCAACCCTCATGACATCCCGCTTGTCCGCAATGAGCGTGTAGGCCCGGTTAAGCGCCGCCGGCCCGAGATACTCCTCGTTTGTGGCAACCATGGAACAGGCGCCATAGCAGCAGCCGCATGTAATACAGTCAAGCATCTGGTCGATGAATTCCCTCTCCCCTGAATCGGGACGGATAATGGCCGGATCTTTAAGATCACTCTTGCCCATGTAAAAGGGTTTGATTTTCTTCCACTTTTCAAAGAAAGGCTCCATGTCGGTGGCCAGGTCCCTTATGATAGGAAGGTTGGGCAAAGGCATAATGGTTATGTTGGACGTGCCTAGACTGGATACCTGCGTGCGGCATGCCAGCCTGGGCCTGCCGTTAATATACATGGCACATGACCCGCACATGCCTATTCTGCAGGAGCAGCGAAAGGCCAGTGTTTTATCAATGTAGTTCTGCACGTGCATAACCACGTCCAGAACAGCCATGTTTCTGATCACCGGGACGGTATATGTATCAAATCTCGGCTCGGTGTCGGTTTCCGGATCATAGCGGAATATCTTGACATTTAATTCCTGTGAAGACAACTTATCCGCCCTCCCAAAATTACATAATGAATTGAACTACTGAATACAGCCCTATTCCAAAAAGAGCCGTCCCCAGGGCAAGCAATATTCCTATGGTGGTTTTTCTTGTCTTAAGCCCCATGTCCACCATTACTGTATATACCCCGTTGAGGGCATGGAACAAACCAAAAGACAACAGCAAAGCATAGAGCGTCACGTAAGGGGCGCTGAGAAGCCTGGCCTTGGCCTCGGTAAAATTGATAACACCGGTGTTAAGCACGTACAGGGCCCATACGTGTATCCCCAGGACGATAACAAGAACAGCGGCGCTGATTCTTTGTAACAACCATGTCAAAGCGTTCACGAGTACACCTTCCCCCGTAATTATTCTTAGGAAAGTTTAGTAACCACGACATAAATCCACATAATTGCGCCCAGTACCATCATTACATAGAATATCTCCTTCTGCCTTGAGAAACCTATCCCCATATCGAAAAGCAAAAGGCGAATACCGTTAAGTCCATGGTAGATAACCGCGCCCACCAGAAGCAGTTCCATGAAGTGAAGCACAGGATTGGTCATAAGCGTGGTCAGCGTTGCGTTAAAGGACTGGGCCCCGCTGATAAGCGAGGTGGACATCAGGGTTGCGTGAAGCAATAGATATAAAACCAGGCCGACACCTGTAATGCGGTGCAGCATCCACGCCCACATTCCCACCGCGTTCCAGACCTGGCTGTTTGTTTTGTATCTCTGGGAGGTTGCCATCTCCCGGCTGAACATATTGATTCCCTCCTAGAAAGTGTTATTCATAAGGTCCGTGGGTCTTTGTGGCCCACGGACACAATACCGCGTTACTCGGCTCCTATCTTTTTGAATATCTCAGGCAGCTTGGAGGCCGCCTTGGCCTTTACGTCAAAATACAGGTTATTGCCATGGGAGTCCATTGCCACTATCAGGGGACCAAAATTCCTGGTCTGGAATTTCCAGATTGCCTCAGGCATAAGGTCCTCCCACCATACACCTTCGATCTCAACTATTCGCTCGGTCTCCCATGCCGCCGCCCCGCCCACAATGGCGAGATAGCAGCCCCCGTGCTTTTTCATAGCCTCCATGCTGGCTTCCATCATTCCTGCCTTGCCGATTACAGCCCTAACCCCGTACTGCAGCATCAGCCCCGGGGTAAACCTGTCCATCCGGGCGCTGGTGGTTGTGCCGATGCATACCGGCTCGTATTTACCCTCGCCGACCTTTCTTACATTAGGCGCGGTATGTATGCAGGCAGCGCCGTTGAGGTCCACCGGAGAGGGAACTTTTCCATCAAACATTCTTATTAAATTGGCATCCCTGATACCGAAGATAACGCCCTCCAGGGTAACCTTGTCGCCAACCTTGAGTTTTCTTACGTCTTCTTCGCTTAATGGAGTCTTTAATGTATACTCAGCCATTGTTGCCCCTCCCTCTCTAGTAACCTATTTCATATTTCCCGTCGGAAGAAATGATGGCCTTGGCGCGGCGGGCAGGCCAGCACTGTATGTTTATGGCCACGGGGTTCTGGGTAATGTGGGTGTAGGCATGTTCCACGTTGACGGCCAGTGCTGTCTTCACCCCGCCAAGCCCCATGGGGCCGATTCCCAGATCGTTGATGGCATTAAACATTTCTTCCTCGAAGGCCGCCATTTCAGGGTCGGGATTCTTCGATCCCAATGGGCGGGTAACCGCAGCCATCTTAGCCAGTTTCATGCACATATCCGCCGTTCCTCCGATCCCTATACCAACAACATAGGGAGGACAAGGGTTTGCACCGATATTGTTGACGACGGTCTCCAGTATGAATCTTTTTACTCCGCGAACACCTTCGGCCGGTATGAGCATTTTAAGGAAGCTCATGTTTTCAGAACCTGATCCCTTGGGCACCATCAGAATCTCTACCCTATCATTATCCTGGACAACGTCATAATTGATCGAAGGAATCCTGTATCCCGAGCTGTTCTGATTGTTTTGCCTCTTGAACGGGGAGACTACGCTGGACCTCAGGGGGTGTTCAACGGTGGCCCTCTGACAGCCCTTTACAATTGCCTCTTCCAGGCGTACAAAGTCCACACTGAGCTTGTTGCCGACCTTTACAAAATATATGGGTATCCCTGTGTCCTGGCAGATCAGACGCTTCCTGTCATCAGCCACCTCAATGTTCTCAAGCATAGTGGCAAGAACCTGCCTGCCCGTTTCAGACTTCTCTTTTTCGTAAGCGTCCTTGAGGGCCACCCTGACGTCAGGCGGAAGGTCCTTCAGCGCCTTGACATACAGATCTTTGCAAAGCTCCTCCACTACATCATAAAAAGAATCCGACACTGGTGTCTTAGACAATTCCCTTACCTCCTCCGGATTTAGATACATTGGTGAAAATACAAGCTCCCTAACCAAGGCTTTTGCAGACCAACCAACTAAACGGCTCAACAGTTGACTCCCAACAACTTAAGGGCATTTTGTGAATTGGTATTACCTCTTTCCTCTGACCTCATACATTTAAGTTATTATAGCACCAATTTTTTTCCGGGCGCAATAAGGTTTTAACAACTAATTTCATTAAAATATAAAGTATGTGGGAGATAAACAGGAAAAAACTGGCCAGGCCGTCTCCCATCAATATAATTAATGTGTATAATTGAGTTATGGATATTGACAAAACAATAATGGCGTTTTATATTGGTATTACCACATACCTGTGAGGTATGACTTAAAGCAAAACCTCACCATCCCATAAAATCCCCGGGGATTGCCATACGTCCCTGGGGTTGGCGAACAAACCCAGTTCAGCCTGGGTTTTATATATTTAATTATAGAGGTAACTTATATGGATTTAGAAGTTGCTTTTTCAATAGTGGCCGCCCTTATGGCCGGAATAATAAAGACCACATTCGGAATTGGCGCGGGGGTGTTTCTTACCCCCTTATTGTCGTTGGTTCTGGACCCCAAGACGGTGGTGGCCTTAATGGCGCCCATGATGCTGATCACGGACATATCCACCCTCTGGCTGCACAAAAACAAGTGGGATTTAAAGTACATAAACATTCTAACACCCGGGTTCCTGGGCGGCGTGCTGGCGGGATCGTACTATTTGGCCTGGGCATCCCCCTCCCTCACAAAACTGACCATAGGAATAATCGCCATGGTTTTCAGCGCCTACCAGATCATCAGGTTAAAATACCCAAACTATTTTTCAGACATGAACCTCGGGACACCCGCCGGAGTATTCCTCAGCCTGGTCGGGGGCATGTCGTCCGCCATAGCCCACTCCGGAGGAATAATAGTAACAATCTACCTGGTAACCAAAAACTTGAGCAAAAGCTCCTTCGTGGCCACACTGGTGGGAATGCTGTTCTTCAGCGACATTTTGAAAATGTTCACCTACACCAAGTTGAACCTGCTTAACAAGTCCCTTTTGATAACCGGGCTTGAGCTGACCCCGGTATTGTTCCTGGGAAGCTGGCTGGGAAGCAAGTTGATTAATAAAATTACTGAAAAACAGTTTATTCTTTATGTAAACCTGCTTATTTTTATAAGCGGTGTAATATTGACTGTACGCCATTAGCCCCCTGCCACACGTCAAAAAACCACTCCATTTACGTTTAAACCTCGCCAATACCTGCCTTTTAATTCCCTTTACTTAACAGAATAGAAGAAATCTATTGTGTATAGTTACCCTATATTCTATAATAATACCACAAAGTCATATGTATGAGGTATGACCACTTTTGTATTTTTCAAAATTTTCTCTCACGAAAGGAGTGAATTAATCAAGGAAAAGTCCATATAGCGCCATGAACTGCCGGAAGATCCAAGATTCCTGATCACTCCCCAAAAGATCCAAACCTGCAAATGGACAACAACCAATTAATCTGAACACAAGGGGGTATTTTAGTGAAGATGACTACTATGCGCCGTTTTGCATTGTTTTTCTCCATTCTCGTCTTTGTTTTTGCGGTAAGTGGCTGCGGTCAAAAGGAAAGCAAGGAAGCCAAGTACCCCACCAAGCAGGTAAACGTGATCCAGATATTCACGGCTGGCGGGCCTCTGGATGTGCAGTCCCGGGTGGTTGAGAAATACTGGAAGGAACATTTTAACAATCAGCCCCTTGTTTTTGATTACAAAGTTGGCGCCGGCGGCCAGGTGGGCATGACCGAAATAGCCCGGGCCAATCCCGATGGATATACCTTCGGCGGAATCAGCTTCCCGCACATAGTGTTGCAGTCCCTCGGAAAGCAGGCCACTTTTAAACTGGAGGATTTTGCCTTTATCTCCCAGGGGGTGGTAGACCCAACCGTACTGGCGGTAAACAATAACAGTAAAATCAAAAACATAAAGGACTTTATTGAGGCAGCCAAGGCTAAAAACGGGGAATTTACGGTGGGAATCGTCGGCACATTGAGCGGCCAGCACATAGCCCTCCTGCAGATGATGGACATTCTGAACATCAAGGCCAAGCCCGTGGTATTCCCGGGGTCAGCAGACCAGAACACCGCCTTGAGGGGCGGCCATATCGATGCCCAACTGGGCAACCTGACAGATATAATGCGCAACAAGGATGCGTTCAGGCCTTTGGCTATCGCCACCGCAGAAAGGCATAAGTGGCTTCCTGACGCCCCCACATTCAAGGAGCAGGGATATGAACTGATTTCGGACATACGCCGCGGCTTTGCGGTGCCCGCCAAAACCGACCCGGCAATTATTAAAAAGCTCCGGGACGGCATGGAAAAAATAAGCAAGAACCCCGATTACATCAAAGACATGGAAAAGGCCGGGCTGTACGCGGAGTATATGTCGGGCGAGGACTTCCAGAAGTACATGGAAAAATACCGGGAGCAGGCCAGTGCCGTGATGAAAAAACACGGGTTGATTTAGAATACACAGCATTATTCTTTCAAGGAGAGCGCCGGCCAGAAAGCCGTGCGCTTCTCTTTTATTTATACGCCAAAAAAAGCTTGGATCACTTATTGTTTTTTGTATACATAATTTACTTCTATTCACCTCTATTATATTGTATACATTCAATGGGCGACTTTCTGGGCTGAGTATAATAACCTATAATAGTATCCATGCAGGGGTTAACCCGTCCGGATTATGGATTGCTGTTCCCTAAAAAATGCTTCAATCTTTCTTATTTAATCAGAAAGGGTGGTTTATGCAATTGGAGTACTTGGGAATTTTAATGAGTATCTTTATGATTAACCTTGTATTAAGCGGCGATAACGCAGTGGTTATTGCCATGGCAAGCCGCAACCTGCCCCCCAAGCAGCAGAGGGCGGCCATTTTGATGGGAAGCGCCGGAGCCATTATATTCAGGGTAATTCTGACAGTAATTATTGTGTTCCTGCTGAAAATACCCTTCCTTCAAGCCGTAGGCGGCCTGCTGCTGGTATATATAGCAGTCAAGCTTCTAGTCAAGGAAGAAGAGGGGGAGGAATGCGAGGCGGCTTCAAGCCTGACGCAGGCAATAAAAGTAATTATTTTCGCCGACCTCATCATGAGCCTGGACAACACCCTGGCCATCGCCGCCGTATCCAAGGGCAACTGGCTGATGCTAATAATTGGACTTGCCACCAGCATTCCAATCATCATTTTCTGCAGCCAGATACTGCTCTATTTGATGAAAAAATTCCCCATCATAATATATATCGGTTCCGGCATACTGGCATGGACCGCTGGTAAAATGCTGGTGGAGGATAAAAAGGTGAGCCAGTTCCTGCACCAGTATTATAGCTCAAACAATATTGCTGGTATCATTGAGATAGCTGTACCTGTTGTAATTACCTTTTTCGTAATCGCATACGGCTGGCACTCAAATTCCCGGGCTGCCGGCCATTGTGAGGCAGTGGGCAAGGAAAAGGCCTAATCTTTCCCATGAACCCCAACAGGAGAGGGGAACCCTTTGTGGTTCCCCTCTCCTGTTATCAAAACTCTTTAGCTATAGCTTTCAATTATTGTACGTCTCATTTTCCTTTATCGATTTCTCAACGCTTTCTATATGCCTGTACATTGCCGTGCTGGCTTCATTCCCATCCCTGGAGGTGATTGCCTTGGCGATTGCCTCGTGATCAAGGACCGACTGGGCAACCCTCCCGGGGAGCCTCATTGTCCTTGCCCGCACTCTGGTAAGGGCCTCCAGCAATCCGCTCATTACCATACCCAGCACATTGTTGTGGGAAGCGTCAATAACCGCGTTGTGAAACTTGGTATCGTGGCTTGTTATTATGTCTGTGCAGGTGTCCGGGTGCCGGCATGCATCCTTGGCCTCAGAAACCAGCCTGTTAATATAACTTATTTCGTCTTCAGTGGCTCTTTCCGCCGCCCAGTGCGCTGCCTGAGTTTCAAGCACCTTCCGTATCTCAAAAAGCTGTTCTATTTCGTCTTTCTTTAGAATCAACGCATCGCCCACCTTGTTTATAACCGTACCAAGGTTTGCCTCGGCAACAAAAACACCGTGTCCCTTTCTGATTGCCACAAGGCCCATGGCAGACAGCGTTTTTATAGCTTCGCGGACCGAAGTCCTGCTGACATTCATGATTTCAGCCAACTCGCGCTCGGGCGGCAATTTATCGCCTGGTTTCAGCTTTCCCTCAAACATCAGGCTTTTAATTTGTGAAACTATCCGTTCTGAACGGCTCCTGCTTTCTGTAACAACCGGCTGAAACCTGTTGCTCATGGCTAAATACCTCCAAATATAAGGGCTAAACTAACCAATAAATTTTACCACAACCCATTACCTGTTTCAACAAAAAATTGAAAACGTTGTCTATTGCTGCAAAAACCGCCCATAGACCCAGTGAAAACCAGTAAATTGGATTTTACCGAATAAGCCCCGGCTGAGTGAGAATGTCCGCATGATTTAAGTTACTGATTTTTAAACCGGATACAAAAGCGCTACCATTATGATATTTCACCGGTTAAACTAAACTGCCCTCCTCCCTTGGTTTAGACTCCGCGCGTTAATGCAGGAGAGGGTCCAATAAAGCTGAATAACACAACCGAAGCCAGTTTATAAACCTTGTAGGAGGTAATACCACCACCATCAAAAATATACTATGCTTCCTTTGTAAACACAAGAATCTTTTTAATATTTTTTAAATTACCCGGGACCTTAAGTTCGGCCTGCTCTCTCGTGAGGGGAAAATAATCATTGACACCCCGGACTGCAAATTGTAAAATGTTCGTAAATTGGTCATACCACATACGTATAACTTTATACCAATAATTTTGTTAAACAAAAATAGAAGCGGCACCATAAAATGGTATTATTAGGAGTGAGGGTACTTGAAGATCATTATTACAGAACTCATCTGGGATGAGGGGATCGAGATATTGAGAGAGGTTGGTGATGTAACCTACGATCCCGGCCTCTGGAAGTCCGAAGATCTGCTTTCGTCTATCGGGGACGCAGATGCGGTGATTGTAAGGAACCAGACAAAGGTGACCAAAGAGTTTCTGGCTGCCGGGCCAAAAATAAAAGTGGTGGGAAGGCTCGGGGTGGGCCTGGACAATATCGACCTTGAGGCCTGCAGGCAGTCCGGTGTCAAGGTGGTTTTTGCCAGAAACGCCAATGCCGTATCGGTGGCGGAATATGTTTTCGCTGCTATGTTTGGCTTCTCAAGACAACTGGATTTGGCTACCGCCGATGTTAAAAAAGGCAACTGGAGCCGAAAGCAGTTCACATTATCCGAGCTGTACGGAAAAACACTGGGTCTTGTAGGCGTCGGAGAGATTGGCACCCGCCTCGCAAGCCGCGCCAAAGCATTTGGAATGGACCTTATAGGTTACGATCCCTTCCTGCCGCCATACGAACTGGCATGCTCCGACTTCGGCGTTCAGTTGACCGGTTTGAAAGAAGTATTGACTCAGGCCGACTTCTTAAGTCTTCACGTACCCCTGACGGACACAACACGCAACCTCATAAACAAAGAGACTTTAGCCTACATGAAACCCAACGCGGTAATAATAAATACTTCCCGGGGCGGTATCATAAATGAAGCCGACCTTTATCACGCCCTAAAGAACAGACATATCGCAGGCGCCGCCCTTGACGTTCTGTCAAAGGAACCGCCCGTGGGATCTCCTTTACTGGAACTGGACAATATAATTTTGAGCCCCCACATAGCAGGCCTCACGGAGGAGGCCCAGGTCCGCACATCCGTGCTGGTGGCCCGTGAAGTATCCAAAGTGCTGACCGGAAAGGCATCCATTTGCTGTGTAAGACTTTAAACCAATGATTATGGACGGGAGGATATAAAGATGCCCCTTTTCAATAGTGAAAAACTTTTTGCATTCTGCCAGAGCCTTCTTACGGGGGCGGGCGTTCCGGAGGAAGATGCGGCCATTGTGGCTGACGTGCTGGTAGACACCAGCCTGGAGGGCATTGACACCCACGGCGTCAGCAGGCTGCCCATATACCTCACAAGAATTCAAAACGGCAGGATTAATGCCAGGCCTGACATTAAGGTAGACCGCACAGCCCCGGGCCTGGCCAATGTGGATGGGGACAACGGCCTGGGGCAGCTTGTGGGAGTCCGTTCAATGCAGGTGGCCATTAACCTGGCCGAAGAGGCGGGCATAGGAGCGGTGGCCACAAAACACAGCAACCATTTCGGGTCTTCTTCATATTTTTGTAAGATGGCCAGTTCCAGCGGCATGGTGGGCATGGCCTTTACCAACACCCCTTCGGGGATCCCTCCCTGGGGAGGAAAGCAGGCCTATTTTGGAACAAATCCAATTGCTTTCGCCTTCCCCGGCAAAGAACAGCCGGTGGTAATAGATATGTCTTCCAGCACCGTTGCCCGCGGAAACATCATACTGGCGGCAAAGGAAGGACGTCCTATCCCGGAAGGCTGGGCCATAGACAGCCAGGGGCGTCCCACCACGGACGCAAAGGCAGCGCTTGACGGGGCCGTACTTCCTATGGCAGGCCCGAAAGGGTATGCCATGGCCCTGGCGGTGGAAATACTGTCCGGGGTGTTGAGCGGGTCCGCTTACGGCCCAAGGGTTGGCTGGATATATGACGAAAGCACCGAACCCGTCGATATAGGTCATTTTTTCCTGGCCATCGATATCAACAGGCTTATGCCTATGACACAATTCCTTACCCGAATGGACCATATGATCGGTGAGATAAAGAACTCACCCAGGGCAGAGGGTGTCAATGAAATACTAATCCCCGGTGAAAGGCGCACAAGAAACGCCGGGAAACGGGGTACTGAAGGAATTCCCGTCTCTCAGCAACTCCTGGGTGAGCTGAACAAACTGGCTGTGGACTTCGGCATAAAGCCGCTGGAGTAATATACAGAACAAAAAATACTCAAAGCCGGATGATAACGCTGGGAGGTGATGGGCTGCAATTACTTTCCGGGCGCCGTATAAAAAAAAATCAGAAAATACGGGCTAATTAATGAAATGGGAATATTCCGGTCCGGGGAAGATTGAGCCTTAAGGGGTGAGTATGTGAAAAAAATTAATCTGTACATGAGCATTGTGCTGAGCGCACTGGCTGTTTTTGTAATGATCGAGGCTAAAAAAATGCCGGCTGAAATGCCGGGGTCCGGGCTTGGCCCCGGAGTGGTGCCTTTCTGGCTGGGTGTAGGAATACTTTTTTTAAGTATAATCCTTGCCATAGAATCCCTGCTTGACAAAAAAGCCGCCAAAGAGGTTTTCAGCATCAGCGAATCAAGAAGTGTATTACTTATGTTCCTCGCCCTGGTACTGTACGTTATATCGGTAGATTTACTCGGTTTCGGCATATCGACACTGTTTCTGGTTCTATTCCTGGTACGCCGGCTGGGCAAGTACGCCTGGTGGAAATGCGGAGCTATGGGATTATCCGTCGCCCTGGTTTCAGTCTACTTGTTCCGCATACTTCTCGAAATGCCCCTGCCAACGGGCTTAACGGGATTCTAAGCTGAAATGTGAGGTGATACAATGCCCAGTTTTGACCTTTTAATGCAAGGCTTTGCCACTGCTATTTCACCGGAAAACCTGCTTTTTGCCTTTCTGGGGGCGCTGATGGGAACACTGATCGGCGTGCTGCCGGGCATAGGGCCCACCTCGGGAATAGCAATGCTGCTGCCCTTGACCACCATCCTACCCCCCACCCCCGCCATCATCATGCTGGCAGGGCTTTACTACGGCGCCATGTACGGTGGATCCACCACCGCTATTCTCGTCAATATTCCCGGTGAAGTTTCATCGGTTCCCACCGCCATGGACGGCTATAAACTGGCACGGAAAGGACAGGCCGGGCCGGCCCTGGCAACAGCGGCCATATCTTCCTTCGTGGCCGGTACTCTTAGCCTGGTGGGGCTTACCTTTTTCGCCCCCACCCTGGCCGGCTTCGCTTTAAAATTCGGTCCGCCCGAGTATTTCGCCCTGATGATACTGGCTTTAAGCGTTGTGGTCAACCTGACGGGGAAGTCCCTGGTCAAAGGTTTACTGGCCGGACTTTTGGGTTTCCTGATTGCTGTTATAGGGCTTGACCCCATGACTGGCTATGCCAGATTTTCCTTCGGAAACGTAAACATGATGTCCGGAATTGATTTTATAAGCGTGATTATAGGTTTGTTCGCAGTGTCAGAGGTGCTCTCCAACGTTGAAAACCAGATTGTGGATGTTTACAAGGCCAGGCTCACCGGCCTGATGCCCACACTTAAGGACTTGCGACAAATTACCCCTGCCATGCTGCGTTCAACTGTCATCGGGTTCTTTATGGGACTCCTTCCCGGATGCAGCCCCGGTGTCACAGCCTTTGTGGCCTATGACACCGAAAAAAGGCTTTCCAAGCACCCGGAAAAGTTTGGCACCGGCATTCTGGAAGGTGTGGCTGCCCCTGAAGGGGCCAATAACGCCACCACCAGCGGCGGTTTTGTGCCCCTGATGTCTTTCGGAATACCTTCCGGCCCGGCGCTGGCGGTGCTGCTGGGCGGTTTCATGATGTACGGACTGCAGCCCGGCCCCACCCTTTTTGAAAAGAACGCAGACTTTGTCTGGGCCGTGATCGCGTCCATGTACGTGGGTAACGTAATGCTGCTGGTGTTAAACCTGCCGCTGGTGGGGCTCTGGGCAAAGCTGGTAAGGGTGCCGTATTCAATAATGGCCCCAATGGTGCTGGTTTTCTCCATAATAGGAGCATACAGCGTCCGCGGCAAGATCTTTGACATCGGCGTGGCCCTTTTCTTCGGTCTTGTCGGTTGGCTGATGAGAAAAGTGGAACTGCCGGCCAGCCCCCTTATCCTCTGCCTGATACTGGCGGGAATGTTCGAAACTTCGCTCAAGCAGTCTCTCAGCATGTCCCACACCGGGTTGGCGATATTCTTTACCCGGCCGATTTCATTAACACTGATTGTTGTTGCCTTTGTACTTGTTGTTATTTCAATGTACACCAGGTTTAAACATCCCGAAAAAGCAGGAGCCGCTTTAGCGGAGGAATCCGAATAGTCTTTTGGCAAGGAGGTGAAAATACAAAACACACAGCAAAGGAATTTCTTGATAACGCAGCGCCAAAATATAGGAAAGGGACGTGAATAAAAATGAATAAGAAACTTTGGACGATTTCCCTTTTGGTACTGACGCTTTTTGTAGCAGGGATAGTTGCAGGCTGCGGCGCAGGTTCCAAAAAAGAGGCTGCCACCCCCAAGTACCCGACAAAACCCGTTAACATGATTATCGCCTTCACTGCCGGCGGTTCCAGCGACGTTCAGGCCCGTATCGTGGAAAAGTACTGGAAGAAACAATTCAATGACCAGCCCCTGGTATTCGATTACAAGACAGGAGCCGGCGGACAGGTAGGATTTACCGAAATAGTCAGGGCAAAGCCCGACGGCTATACCATCGGCGGGATCAACGTGCCGCACATAGCAATTCAGTCTCTCAGCCCGCAGGCCACTTTCAAGGTTGATGACTTTGCCTACATCGCCCAGGTTGTTGCTGACCCCAACCTTCTGGTGGTCAAGGCCGACAGCCCCATCAAGGACCTGAAGGGGTTTGTTGAAGAGGCCAAGAAAAAGAACGGCAAAATGACGGTAGGTATAGTGGGAACCTTTACCGCTCACCACCTGGCCCTGCTCCAGATGGAAGAAATACTCGGCATCAAGGTTACACCGGTTCCCTTTACGGGAGCGGCCGACCAGAACGTGGCCCTGATGGGTGGTCACATCGACGCCATGATAGGAAACCTCAACGACGTCATGCGTGACCTTGCCAAATTCAAACTCCTGTCCATCGCTTCCGAAACCCGCCATGAGTGGGTAAAAGACGTCCCCACCTTTAAAGAGCAGGGATACAACTTTATTTCAGATATCCGCCGCGGCTTTGCAGCGCCCAAGGGCACTGACCCGGAGGTGCTGAAAAAGCTGAGGGAAGGCTTCAAGACAATCGCCAACGACCCTGCATATCTTGAGGACATGAAGAAGATCGGCCAGCCTGCGGCATACCTGGGCGGCGAGGAGTTCGAAAAAGTAACCAAACAGTATCTGGACACCTACAAGGTTCTGGTTGACAAGTACGGACTGGCGAAAAAATAAAAAATTGAAATAAGCCGCCTTCTGGCGGTTTTTTTTATTTGAGAAAAAGTTTACCTTTTATCATATTTAAATTTTTTTATAAAAAAATGAATATTTGGAATAAAAAATGAAGGTTTTTATACTTCGATATCAAAATAAATAAAAGAAAATCCTGTAGCTGCCCTGTGATCAATAAACGTGTCATATTTTGTAAATTTTGACACTATTACCCTCTGGATCCATAAATCTGCCATGTATCGCAGTATCAATAAAATTTTTAAGGAGGTGCAAAGAATGAGCGAAAACAAGCACCTGGACAGCATTATAAAAACGGCCCCCCTGCTGAAAGAGACACTGGGAGAAGAATACGCAGTTACCATAAGCGACACCGAAAGATTTTTAGTCTACATTCCCGGGACGGTGCTGGACCACAAAATAAAGTCCGGTGACCCCGTTAACCCCGGCACCGTAACTTACCGTTGCCTTAAAGAGGGGAAGCGTCTGGTCGTTATGGCAGGAAGTGAAACTTTTGGTTTTCCATACATGGGAAAGGTAACCTGCATAAGGGATGATCAAAACAACGTGGTTGGCACCCTGGGGTTCTGGCTTCCCGTGACACTGGTGGAAAAAATAAAAGACCTGTCACAAAACCTTGTAGCTGCGGTAAATGAAATATCCGCCCATACCACCAACCTGTCGGCCTCGGCGGAGCAGCTCTCCTCAACCGTTCAGACAATTAATACCAACACTCACGATATGCTGAAGGACGTTCATAACACTGACGGGATTCTGCAGTTGATAAACGAGGTTTCATCCCAGACACACCTGCTGGGACTGAACGCCGCCATAGAAGCCGCCAGGGCCGGGGACCAGGGCAGGGGCTTCAACGTTGTGGCCGAGGAGATTCGGAAGCTGGCCAGCCGCACCAACACATCGGTAAAAGACATCAAAGAGATAATCGGCTTAATCAAGGGCCACATCGAGGACCTGGCAACCCAGATTTCCGAAATATCCGCCGTCTCGGAGGAACAGGCAGCCTCTTCCCAGAGCGTGATGTCCTTCATTCAAAACCTGGAAAATATTTCAGCAGAGTTAAAATCCTTTGCCGAGGAACTGGTAAGGAAACAGTAGCAAGCAGGGACGGTTGCCTTGCCAGATAAAACAACCAAAGTAGAAATGAGGGAAAAGTTATCCCTTGCCTACGATGGCAGGTCAAGGTTTATTGAAACGGTATCTAAATCACAAGCTCAACGTTCTGATGATTAATCTTCGCATAATGTTTCCACTTATATCAATACTCAGGTTGGCCTGTTTTTGTACGGCCCCTTTAATCCCGTTTATTCTTGCAAGGTAAATACCATCATCAGGCCATCGGTTATCAACCATCTTCTCAGGCACCGTGAATGTATATTCCCAATAACCACTTGTGGCGTTAAAAGTCATGGTGGCGTCAGTGGGCATTTCCCCGTCAGGCAAAGCCTGCTCACCGTTGGCCTTGGTCTCCAGGGGATACCTGACAGAGCAGAAATCAAGCATTACCATATTACCAGTTGTCAATCTCACCGCCCGGGCGGAAATGGTAACGTTCCTTGACCTTTCTGCAGGCTGAGGGCTAATACTGCCCTCCAGTACCAGGTCTTCTTCAACTTCAAGTGTTACATGCTGTACCTTTGGCGTCTGCTGTGGGTCCGTTGTATCCAAAACAGCCCTGACAACAAAGCTGCTGCCTCCGGGGACGACGGTCCAACTCCCGGGCGTTACCGCCGTGAATGTACTGCCTCCATCAGATGAGACATAATAACTGATTGAAGTGCCGGCGGGTTTATCCTCTAATACGGTAAGATAGGCAGCATCATAGGACGTTGCAGTGCTTAAAGCAACAGAGTAGTAACTCCTTGGATGGGCGTAACCCTTATTAAGGATCAGTCCGGTTATCTCCATGTTGGGATCGCGGACCACTCTGACTCCCGCATCGTCATATGTCCACCATTGTATGTTACCATTTTCATCGAGGAAGACCTGCTCATAGGCACCAGGTTTCAATGAAACGGCAATCGGGTTGCTCACCGGCCCGGGGCTTAACACGTCAACCCTTGAGGCCCCACCGGTGTCACTGTTTATGTAGTACCCTAAATCTGTATGTGTAAGAACGGCATTACCAGTTTCATCGCTGTTTCCTGATATAATGTCCGCAAGGCCGGTTATTTTCCTGGCCGGGTCCTCAACATAAGTCCCTCCGGCTTCATCATAAGAAAAGTAGTATACCGAGTCCTTGGTAAATAGCCTGAAGTCCGGCGAATCGTTTACCATTGAAATCGACACCGGATTTTCAATGTCCGGCTGAAATACCACTGACGGGTTCAGGTTGGCCCCGGCATCATATAACGTTATCCTGGACTTATTTCCCCCGTCCTGTAGAACCAGGGCTGAATCTCTGTTTTTAAAAGCGGTTACCGAAAGCACATCCACAAGGCCTGTCACTTTCAGGGCCGGGTCATTGCTCATACCGGCGCCGTTGAATTTGTAATATGCTATGCTGTCCGGAGTAATAGCCCAAACATTGAGGTTGTCCTGGCGGATTGAAACACCGGTGGCGTCCGTGGCCCAGGAGCATGAGTACAACGGGTTCTGTTTCACCCTTCCGCTGGCGTCATCATATTCATAAAGCCTGATTCCTTCTTTTGAGGCCGTGGCGTAACCCAGGCCGCTTTCTATCATACTCAGTGAACCGGCCAATGACTGTGAAGGAAGAAGCACATAATTGTTTGTTGTATCCACCCTGGCCGTGGTTTTAGCAAGGTCCACCCGGGTCATATCGGTAAACCCTTCATCTAAAACAATTTCGGCAAACACAGGCGTACCAAGGCAGAGCAAAAGCAATATCACTGGTAACAGCCATAGCTTTTTCAGCAGACCCTCCATCCCTGTATCATCCTCACATCTATAAAACATCCATGCTGCATATTCTCCAGCTGCCGTTAACATCAAGCACATCAAGTGCCACTTCCATCGGGTATGCTGTACTGTTTTTTATAACTTCATAGCTAACCCGTGCCATAGCGAATCCTTCCGATAATCCCAGGCACTCCACGGCTTTAACCCTGACTGAAACATTCCCCTGTTCCTTCACGGATTTGGAATCCACAGGCAGATGCGAGGCCCTTTTGAATTCCTGCAGCATTTTACCGGCCAGGTATTTCTGACCGGAAAAATGCTTTTCCTTAAAGGGCATTTCAATGTACCTTCCAATAACATCGGCAGCCTCCGGGGGCAGCTGCCCGTGCCTTAGTTCGCCGTGAATGTACTGGCCATACTCAGTCTTATATATCAGCCATTTTTCTCCGGCCTTTTTAAGTCTGAACTTATATGAAAGCCGGTCAAATTCCCCGCCGACGCTCACAGTAAAATCAGCGGTAACCTCAACAACACCGGGGACAACGGGATTCAGCTCAAAATTTTTTGTAATAACTTTTTCTTCAGCTTTTACTCTCCCGGAGTTAGCCCTGGCTTCGGCCAGTGCCTCTCCGGAAAGTGTTTCATAAACCTCTTTCCAGTTACCGGCGGCCGAGTTTTCTAAGTATTGATCCACAACAGGGAAAACCTCTTTCTCCACGTTGTTTATGCCATTGTCTTTCATAGTACATCCGGAAATTACAAAACATAAAAAAATCGATAGTATCAGCCTCTTCAGATTCAAAGACTACACCCCCATAAAAAAGAAAAACCGGCACTAAACCGTTTTAAGCTTTAAATCTAAAGTTTTCTTATAGTGATGGAAGAAGATCCTACATTTCCTGCCTCATCTCTTACCCATACCGTAATTACATTTGGTCCCGGGTTATTGACCGGCAATGAAATTATTTTGCTTGCGGGTGCGGGAGAAAAATGCTCACCATCCAAACTGAATTGAAATGTACCCGCTGCATTGTCCGAGATATCAAGCACCGCATTAATAGCATTACCGCTTGTTGCCTTGGCTCCGGATACAGTTCTCAGTTTAACAGCCGGTGGAGTGGTATCCCCGCCAAAATTGTTCTGAATACTGACTATAGATGACTGTAAGTCATCAAGCTTGGCGTTGGCCTCACTTGCCAGGGTAGCCACTGATTTTGAAGAAATCAAATCCCATGTATATGATACAGCAGCATCAGCCGAGGTTTTGGCAGCGTTTGCAGCATTATAGGCATTTGTTGCGTTTACTGCTGCTGTAATGGCATTACCTGCAGCAGTATTGGCTGCATCAGTGGCGGTTTTGGGTGAGTAGCCGGAGAAGGAGCCCGGCGTTGTGTTCGCTATATCTATTTTAAAAATATTGTAACCATAACCGGTCCCGCCTTCAGTGCTGCTGGAATTAGCCACAGATATAATTACATTTCCTTGGACTCTCCAGTAGGAACCATCATCCGGCAAGGTATAATTTAAGTAAAAATCGTATGCCCCACCGCCACTTGCACTTCGGTATTGCACGGTAACATCCGCAGGTATCATTTTAATAAAATCCTGCGTATCATTAAACCCAACAACATTTACACCCGCTACCGAATAACTAATTTGGTAATAATGAGCGCTTCCAGACCCTATAAGAGCAGAGTAATTTGCTGCATATGCTGTTCCGCTATAACCGATAGTGAGACAGAGAAACATTAATGATAAGTACATGGTCAGCTTTAACCTCATAAAATGCTTGCAGCTCCTTTCAAGTATTTCATCCCCAATTACTCCCTAAATTTGATCCACCGGCCTGCTGATCAACTCCGGCGCCACCGTAGCATGGCAGTACATGGTGGACTCCTCCGGAGACCCGGCCATACGGGCGAACAGCCCACTCTTGACCGGAAAGCCGATTATTCCCACCACCGCCGGACGGCTCACGGTTTCTGTATAACCAACAAATGTATATGTAAATGGAACTTCCTCCGGTTTTACTACTTTGAAATAATCAATTTGAACAGCCCCTGCGTTGAGTATTGATCCAGTTTGTGGGGCAAGGCCGTCGTCCAGCACAAGATTCGCCTTCAATACATCAAGGAACGCCTGAAATGCGTTTGCCTCGTCAATTACAAGGTTTGCGTTTTTCAGATCGTTCTCGTCAAGCTGTGCCGCTGCGCTTCTTAAGGCAATGTTCAGCTTATTTTTTACCGCCACCTTAACGGAAAAATGCTTTGCTACGTCTGCAACAAATGCGCCGACAGCAAAAAAACACACCATCATAAAGAGGGCCAGCACCGAGGCCGACCCTCTCTGATCTTTAAATATCATTCAATAAACACCTCACTGGGCACCGAAGCATTCCCATTGATTCTGATCTTGTTTTCTGTGGTTACATAATTGAAAAGGCTGTCAATAAGAAAGAATTTGAATCGCCAGGGATAGTTTACGTTTACGCTAATATAAGACCCTCTTTGCACCGGAGTGCTCCTGTCCGTTCCGTAGATGTAGACGGTGTTGTCGGCCGGAGATGCCGGAAGGGCTGTGCCATAGATGTCATAGCTGTATCCCTGGCTGCTCACTGTCCATTTGCTGATGTTATCGGCCAGCCTGAGCCTTATTTCATCTGTAAATTGGCCACTGGTTGCGGCTGTTACGGCAAAATTGCAGGTATTAAAATTGATAACTGTCCAATTATACATCAGATAACCGGTTTCCACGATAAAAACAAAAAGCATGAATAGAAGGGGGATGACGAAAAGCGCCTCCAGAAAAATCTGCCCCCTTCTGTCTTTGTGTAATTTTGATATCATATATCAGTTCCCCACAAGTTCAACTTGACCCTTTATGTCGGTAATCTTTGTCCCCATCGTGGATCCAAGCGTCGTCATTTGGCTGGCCACAGCCAGGCCGACCCCGATTATCAAAAGGGCCATTTCTATATACAGGCTGGCCCTCTGGTTCCTGTGCATTTTTTTTATTATGCTCAGCACATTCATATACCTCCATGTTCTCTTTAGGGTGTAAGGTCTGGAACTGAAACACCCGATACCTCGGTGGTAATGGAGTCATATTTCGGCTTTATGCCGTTGTTTGAAAGCCCGCTGGCTGCACCGTATATAGCCAGGCCCACTCCGATCAGGGTTAGTGCCATCTCCAGGAAATAACCCCCTCTTTCATTGTTATGTAACGCCACGACAAATCCCTTGACTTTTTTCAGCATGTATAGCCCTCCTTTTAATTAATAGCATTTAACTGGTCAATAATGGTGTTGAGTAACGGGACCACGAACATCATGAGGAAGATCACCAGCAGAATGCCGGGCAGCACCGTCATAAGCAGAGGTTCAACCTTTATCTTCCTCTTGATATGGGAAACCTTTCTCTGACGGGCCATCTTAGAGTAGTTCAAAAGAATCCCGTCAATATCCGCCCCGGTTCTCTGCTCCACCTGAATAATCCTGGCGAAGTCGGCTGCCCCGGAGACCCCGCAACGGGCCGCGAAATTATTTAGAGCCTCAATCAATCCGATTATCTCCATCTCTGCAGCCAGTACCGCCATTTCCTTTCCCAGCGCCCCCTTTGTTGCCCTTGACACCATTTTCAGAGCACCGTAGTATCCGGCAGCCTTGGCGTAAATCCGGACCTGGTCAATCATAAGGGGCAAACCCCTTAATATTTCCTCCTTCCTTTTTTTCTCCAGCTTGTCGAGAAAAATTTCCGGGAGTTTTCTTGCCATGGGAATAGCAAAAATAAAGAAAATCCCCTCGAACAGCCGGGCTGACAATAAAAAAGCTCCCAGGAGGAAAAGCAGTACGGTCAAAACCACCTTTGCCGCCGAAAACATTTCCGCAGAAACAGGCACCTTTAAAGCTTCAAGTTTCTTCCCGTGGGCCTTCAAGTTTTCCCTTGAGGTGCCGTAGCTGCCCAGCTTTTCGAGTACTTTTAGCGGCTTCGGAAGATCCGCCTTTCTAACGCACCAGGCGAAAACAGCCACTGCCGCCAGTAAGGCCGGTAATTCCAGGTATACACTCACAGATCCTCGGTCACCTCTTTCCTGCTGTCGTACCACCAGCAGATGTATTCCACCATGGCCAGGAAGGTAACCAAAAGTTGTCCCCTGGTGGTTTCGGCAAACGTCTTCCGGGCCTCCTCAAACCCTGTAAAAAGCCAGAGAAACAAAGCCGGCAGAGCTATCATAAAAATGTACAGTATAGTCTTTTTGCCCTTTGTTTCATCGAACAGATCCTCTTTCAAAGAAATCCTTTCCCTTATCACTTCGGCGTTTTGGGTAATTACCTCGTGAGTGCTGGTGCCGTATTGTTCGGCAAGGATTATCCCTTCCACAAAGATTTCTATGTCCCTGTTGTCAATATTGGCTGCAAAGTCCATGAGGCACTGGCCTAAATCCTGGTTGGTCCTGTACTTTATAATGAGCATCTCAAGCTCGCTTTTAATCGGTTCCGGAGAAGAAGGTATCACCCTCTCGACTGCCTGCACCAGGTTGTCGGACACCTGGTACAACTCGGCAAGGAGCTGCAGAACCAGCTGCGCCTGGGTGTCTATTCTGGCTTTAACCAAAGCCCGGTACAGCCTGTCCACCAGCTGGTGGGAAAAGAGAAGCCATAAGATTACCGACAGCCCTGACAGAATGTAATTTTTCAGTACTGTGGCACATAAAACCGCGATGAAAATTGATATGGCGATATTCAGCAGCAGGTATAAGTTGTAGTTAAGGGGAAATTTCAGCTTCTTAAGCTTGTAGGCGGTATCCCTGGTCAGCCGGTACTTATCCAGAAAGGATTCTCCCGCGGCCTCGTACTCCAGTATGTCTTTGAGTCTGGTAAGAGTCTTTTTGAATTTCTCAGGGTTCCGGCAAACATAAACTGAAATTACCGCCGCCGGCGCCAGCAGCGCAGCCGGTAACACCCCGGGAATACTTGCTGCCCCAACCGCCATGCTTATCAGATCATTGTTCAAATGACACCACCATACCCTTTGACTTGGCGAAAGCCTTAATTTTAGGCAATTTCATGTTTCCCAATTCGTCCTGCATCCTGTCCAAAAGTTCATTGGAGAGACTGTTCTTTTCCTCGTGTCTGTCGATGCCCCTGTTGTACTTAAAAATTTCCATGTACCGGGGCTTTCCCTGGCAGTCAATCACCTCGTTGACCTCGGTGATGCACCATTTCCCGTCTTTGAACCTCTTTATGAAAACCGTAAGGTCGATGGAGCTGACTATGTGGCGGGTCAATTCATCGTCGGTAAGTCCGGACCTGGACATGGCCCGTATCAGCCTCTGGATCAGGTCATTCCTGGCATTGTTGGCGTGGCCGGTGGTCATGGACCCCATGTGGCCGGTGCCCATAGCCTGCAGCAGTTCGAAAGTTTCATCCCCACGGAATTCACCCAGTATTATTCTTGAAGGCTTCATGCGAAGGGCATTTTCCATAAGATCCTTAACGGTGACCCTGCTGGACTGCTGCAGAGGGATAACATGGCCGTCGAGGTCAAGCTCAAAGGTATCTTCAATGGTGATAAGGCGCTCATGTTCCGGAATGAAAGAACAAAGGAATCTCAAAAATGTGGTCTTCCCGGATCCCGTACCGCCGGCAATAACGATGTTGCAGCCGGCCCTGACCGCGTATTCAAAGAAATTAAGCATCTGTTCACTGAGGTATCCCTGTTTTAGAAGTTCAACGGCGGTAAAGCTTTTCTTTACAAACTTCCTTATTGATATGGCCGGGAATGGACAGTTGGGCACAATCACGGAATTGAGCCTGGAACCGTCCGGGAGCCTAACGTTCACCAGGGGCTGGTTGAAGTCGATTTTCCGGCCCGCCCTCTGGACGGCTATTTGGAGTATTTTCACCACCTCTTCGCTGCTTTCAAAGGTAATGCCGGTCTTTATCACACGGTTATTTTTTTCTATGTATACCTGGCATGGACCGTTTATAAAAATGTCCGTTACCTCGGGGTCCCTGAAGAAGGGACCCAAATCCTTGTATCCAATTATGTGGTCAATAACGTACATTTCTGTTTCCGGGCTGTCCTGATTCAAGAGGAGCCTTACCTCCTGCCTTATGACCTCCTCCCTCTGCAGCAGTGTGTCCATGCTGTCAGGGTCCAGAAACAGCTTTTTATATTTTTGTATTACGCTTTGCTGCACTGACTTCGTTAAGTATTTCTTTTCTGATTCTCTCAAAATCACTGTCACAGACAGTCACTCCCGTTTCTTTGCCTGGGTGTTCAGGCAATATCCAGATTTCTTTGCCCATGGTCTTACCGTAAAGCAAAGGCCCCACCTGGGACCATTTCATCGCCACGGTGATGCTTACTTCATTTGTGCTCACTGAATTTTTTATCTGATCAATTTGCCCTGCCACCTGTTTGTTTCCCGATACACTCAGAACTTTCATCCTTTCGCCTGCCATCTGCGGTTTGCCTTTGTCGACGGCGATTACCGCTGAAACATGGTCCCCGGATCTCAGGCCATTGGGCCATTTTGCCTCGTTTTGCTTAAACGTCACGTAAGTTTCGTCCTGGCCCAGGTTACCGAACACCCCCATCAGGTCTTTGGGGTCGGATGCTATTTTAGGAGTCAGAACAGGCTCCATACCGTAAAGCTTTTCCCTTGCGTATTTTCCGACAACAAGCCGGGGGTCCGTCACGGCCATAGGATGTATATCCATCCTGGAGATGGTTTTGAATGCTACGTCATTCTCACCGATAACGGTTCCGGGGCTGATATCCTGCTTGGGAACGATAACCCTGGCCGGAAGGTAGATCTTATAGGCAGAAAATAGTATTGAAAGGCCGGCTGCAACGCTCAGTATTACCGCCACCCAGAAACTCATGTTCTTTACCGGCGTTTTTATCCTGCGAATGGCGGCTGACCTCCTCTCACAACTTTGTTTCTCCCTGTTTTTTTAGCCTCGTAAAGTACGTTGTCAGCTCTCTTTAAAAGAGTTTGAGGGGTATCCCCCGGTATAAATTCGGACACACCGAAGCTGGCAGTAATTGGTAACATATGGCCTTCTGAAATATTAAATGGATTCCCGGATACTGACTGTCGCACCCGTTCAGCCATTTCCACCGCATTCCCAAGGCCGGTGTTGCAGATAACCATGAATTCTTCCCCGCCGTAACGTCCCGGGAAATCCAAAGGCCTTTTAGTGCTTTTGACCGTACTGGCAAAATGCTTCAAAAACAGATCTCCGGCGCCATGGCCATATATGTCGTTAACCTTTTTAAAATGGTCAATGTCCATCATAATTACCGACAACGGGGCCATCCTTCCCACCAGTTTTTCCAATTGCTTGTCCAGCTGCCTCCTGTTGGGCACCCCGGTTAGCCTGTCCGTAGTGCTTGAAAGAAGAAGATTGAAGTTTTCTCCCGCCTGCCGGGCCTTTTGGCTTATCAGGTCAAACTCGGCAACCTCCAGTTTAAGGTATACTTTTTCAATGTTACGTTCTGTTTTTGAAAACTCTGCAAATGATAGAGGAAAGTGCTTCTTATGTAATTCCGGGCTTGGCGGTTCCAAAAGGAGATTTTCTATCTTTTTATTAACGACAATCTCAACCATCTCTTCAATGTGGTGTGCTGTAAATGTTTTACCATCCTTTGTATTGACCATGGCCGGAACGGCTCCCCACCAGTCGCCCGTATAAGTTTCACCGCGGTAGCCCATGTACTTTAGGAATTTGATCCCTTCGTCACCCTCACCGGCCTGAACCGGCGTCCACCGTTTTCCCTCCGGGTCTATCTTAACAAGGGCATCAACAGCCCTGACACAAGCCCCACAGGTGGGTGAAAAAAACAACACCGGCTTTTCGGCGGTGTCCAGTGACATTTCCTTATTGTTTGGGGTGGAGACCTCCAGGTACCTGCCGGCTTGATTTAACCCCACCATGCCGGTGACTCCCGAAATGTCCGTGTGGATCATTACAGCAGCTGTTACCGTCACTGCCATAACTGAAACCATCACCCGCAAAGCTTTTTTCATTTTGCCCGTCTCCAAAATGGACAGGCTGATTATCCCTGCCAGAATCAATATATCGGCCCTGATGCAATCCATGCAACTGTACGAAAGAACTGACTGCAGAAAAAAAGACCCGGCAATCATTAATGCTCCCCCGATAATAGCCCATTTTGAGTGCTTTGTTACGGAAAGACCGGCCAGAACAGCACATAATATTACCGCTGTTATGGTAAACACGTCCAGTGGCTTTACCAGCGCCAGGTAAGCACCGGCGGCAACGAAAAAGCTCCCGCCCGGAATTTTTCGCATTTATTCACCTCCTTGTCAGTAGCACCCTTCTTCAGCCGCGCGGTGCCACTTTCCATTGAAATCATAGTAGAAAGAACCTCCCTGGGAGCACCTTGTTGTGCTGAGTTCCGACAAATCAGCGCCCCATATTTTATCCATAAAATCCATCATAAGCGTTTTAACTCTGCCTTCTGTTTTTACTATCACTGAAGGGTACAGCGGGTCGTCCCGGTCATTGACCACCCTGATGGATTTGATGTAAGAATCACCGCCATTCTCTTCGTCCATTTCTTTGGGCTTATTAAGGTTGAAAAACAGTTCTGCGGCTGAGGCCGCTTCCGCTCCGCCCTTCTCATACTCAACCCATCTGTCCAGTATCCTGACCTTTCCGCACCCGCAGTTACAGCAGTACTTTTTGTATCCCTTTTTATCGATCAGCTCATCTTCCCTGCCTTCCTTTATGACAGTACCCTTGTCGCATTTCTTACAGCATGGCCTGCATTTCTTATTACCATCTTTATCCATGCTGCAACATTTCGTCCAGTATCGGCCTGTGTCAATCTGGACCCTTACGTATCTTTTTGCTGTCACGGACGCCGCCGTGGCAGCCGCGTCCCCGGCAGTCTGAAGCTTTTCGGAGGCCAGGGCGTAGCGGGCAAAATCAACGGCAACGGCTGCCACCATGAAAACCACCGTTACCACCACCGCAAACATGGGCAGTATGCTGCCAGTCCTGTCTGAAACCACCTTTTTCAATCCTGGCCCCCCTATTGGCTGTCCAGCCAAACAAAAGTTGCCCTGGTGTTAATAGTAAATTCCTGTAAAAGGTTGCCGTTTACCAGTGTTGGAAAGGTCTTGCTGAAAGGTATTGATGTATATCCCACACTGCAGGTAACGGCCGTGCCATTTTGGGAGAAATTCACTGAAACCCTGTCAGGATCCAGTCCCCAAAGCCACGCCGCCTGCATTGCCTTAGTCCTTGCAACATCTTCCTCCCCGGTTATGCTGGCCTCTCTTGCCCCTTCCCTGGCAACCTTCTGGGCGCTGTAATAATCCGAAAAAAGGAAGGAGAACGTCACCGTGGCCATGAAGAATACCAGAAGAATAGTTATCGCAAAAGCGAATTCAATCAATATAGACCCTGTCCGGTCAGCCGGTGAATTAGTTGTATTGGTCCCGGTTTTCGGGCCTGAGCTTGTGCGCAAGTGCTGACAGCGCCTCCTTTCTGATTAGTATCCTACCGTTGATTGCCGATGTCCCTTTGGCATCTATCAGTTTTATGAACCCCGGGAACAGTGGATTCATTTCGGCTTCGGCCACCCCGTAACCACTGTCCCGGGAGCTAAACGCCGCGGCATTCTTTGCAGGGCACGCCAGTAAGGTCTTATTGAGGTATAGCAAGGCCTTGTTCCGTGCATCACCGGCGTCACCGGTCAACGCCACTGTATAGGCCGCAATTCTTGCCGCCTGGTTAACCTGGGACACGTTGTACATCCACAGCCCCATAACCACCATCCCCAGCACAAAACCCATAAACATGATGCCGCACAGCGCGAACTCCAGGGTAATGGATCCCCTTTGAGCCTTCAAAACCTCTTTCATGTATTTCACCTCTCTATTAAAAAGGGGCTGCCGCCCCTTCGGACGGTATCACGTCCTCAACCCCGCACTGCAGCAAGGGGGCACACCCCCTTGAAACCCCCGAGTATAGGAAATTATCCACAAAGCCTGCACTTATTAAGACTAAGTCTTATGGCAGCTAAGTTAATTGTATATCGGCCCCCCGTCAATCAAGTCACCCCGGATTTTATTATCAACTTTGAGAGTCTTCCCCTTTACAGGGACGGTAACCTCGTCCCTGTTATCCGCCGGGTGCATGTCCACCCTTCCCGCCGGCCATGCCTCTGCCCTAACGGTGTATGCCCCGGCCTTTGCGTTAAAAGTATACGGCATCTGCCCTGTGCCCTGGTCCAGTTTAAATGTTTCCACGTGCGTCCCGGCCGGGTCTTTCACTGCTAAAGAAACCTCAATTTCCCCGGGTATGCTGTCTTTCCTGGTAACCTTGACGCTATAGCTCACCGTGGCGCTGTCACCGTCAAGGGAATAGAACGAATCGTCATCGGGGACTATTTCCACCTTTATATCGTACTGCGGCAGATCCACCTCCACGGATTTGGCGTTATCAACGCTATTTATTTCCGACCACTCCATATAACCCCACACGGCTTTGGGGAGTACATACAGGCTTTCATTGACACCTGCGGCCAGCACTATTTTTCCTTCATTAACAGTAGCCGGGACCGTCCATTCAAATGTAAATTCCAGGGTATTCTCTGTTACCCCGGCGGGGACTTCATACTGGTATATATTCTCCAGCCCGGTTATCTGCCGGAAATTCTTAACCGGCAGCAGTTTACCGTTTACCGCCACACCGAATGGCACCACATAGTCCTGGGACAGCTCCAGATCTAAATCCATGGACTGAAACAACTGGCCGGTTACCGGGTCAGACAGAAAGGAACCATCGGGCACGGCTTTCAACACAACCTTTCCGGTGTAAGTTTCCCCAGGCAAGGCTTCCTGTGTGCCGGGGTCTATGCTCTCCACCATAAAGTTGGGGAGTATGTCCCAGCGAATGAAAATGGGGTCGTACCACACTCCTCCCAGGTCGTGGCGGCAATGCCAGTGCCTTACCGCCCCGGCCATGCCGGGCCTGGGTTCGGACAGGACTTTGAAATAATTCCTGACGTTGTTGTTAAAATTCCCGAAAAAAGCCGGGTTGTTGGCAAAGCCGTTTTCGTCTCCCTCAAAGCCGATTCTATCATGGTAAGTAGCGAGAGCCTTGATTATAAGGCCCCAGGAGTAGTTGGAAATGTTTTTGTTATTATTTAGTTCATAGCCTCTTCGCCACGGCTCTTTTATAATATCTCGCAGTACTGGAGCAACATGATAATCAGCGTCATCTGGGAAATAGTCATTAGCAAAATTGTTCCAATCAAACGTCTTACCAAGGTGACGAGGCTCCTCATTCCCTGGATGGCCAAGGTTATATTTATAATCGTTATCCTTTTCCCATGAGGTAAGTGCTGGCTTCCAATGGTTGTTTGGCACGTCGGAGGGCAGGCCATAAACAAGGAGATCCCGGTCAAGGCGGGCTTCCAAACCATGTCTTTCAGCAGCTTGACCTGTTATTTGCAAAATACGCTGGAGTTTATCATTGTTGTTTGCTTGGGCCGGGGAAAAGTAAAACCCTGTTACTAACAGGGTTAATGTCAGAAAGAAGGTTATTGTTTTTTTGTGCACCGATCAATCTCCCTCCTTGTTAATTAACGCTTCGACGAAGCATCCGCCTATTGACCCGATGGATACCTTCCACCCATTTATATTGTAATCTTTCCAGGGTGCACGCTCAGTTCCGTCACTGGCCCTGGTTTTTTCGGCCACCTGCCAGGCGTAGGTCATCATTTCCTGTACTGTTTCCGGATGGTCGGGAAAACGCCAGTTAAGCACCTTTTCCATAGGACTCAAATCCATTTTCACATCCCTGATGTCAGATAGGTTTCTGATCCAGTTAATTGTGGCAATGATACCTCCATCGTCGGTATAATATTCAAAGGTGAAGTAACTACGTCCGTTATTTTTATTAGCCTCTCTCCATATATCCTCGTCCCATGTCATTTTTTCGTAAATCGGTGCATACGACCAGTATGAACTATACGGCCCAGTCATTATGCCAAGTTGTAACTCCAACTGCTTAACCTCCTCCGGTTTGCCCTCGGAATTATCGGTGGGCAGAAGGTTCGGCGGCATTGCGGGGTTTTGCGCCGGCACAGGTTTCTTCATACTCGAAATATATTGTTTGACAGCGCCCACGTCCGGCTGTGCCTCCCCTTTGGGCCAGCATGATACTGTCCCGGCAGTCTCGTCCCAGCCCACCTCAAACCCCAGGCCCTCGGCTATGTACCGGGCCGGGAGGTAGGTCCTGCCCTCGGCTTCATTCAGTATGGGGGCCGCGTCTATATCCTTATTCTGGCCGTTTACGGTAATTCTCGGCACCCCGATAACCATCTCCACGGTGTTTTGCCCAAGCTTCAAGGTAACTTTTCTCTGACCGCTGTCCCAGGTGATATTATCATCAGTAACCCCCAGGGCGCTACCCAGGAACCGCACCGGCACGAAAGTCCTGCCGTCCTTTATGAAGGGCCGGGCATCCATCTTTGTGCCGGGGGTTTTGCCATCAACGTAGTATTCGTTAATCCCGATGGCAAACACTACGCTTTTGACCAGCCTTTTTTCTTTATATACATCTACCTTTGTCTCCGCTGCTGTTTCGGAGTATGCCGGTGTAATATATTTAAGGTTA